>NZ_CP163443.1:2502857-3128571 GCF_041053055.1 Streptomyces sp. R41 | reverse complement strand
GCGGCGCGGGTGCGGGTACGACGGCAGACCGTTGCCGCCGGACTCCTGGCGGAAGCGGTCGAGGTGCTGCTCGCTGAGCCGGCCGTCGAGGAAGGCGCGGGCGTAGATGCCGGGGGAGGCGTGGCCCTGGATGTAGAGCTGGTCGCCGGACCCGTCGGCCTCCTTGCCCTTGAAGAAGTGGTTGAAGCCGGTCTCGTAGAGCCAGGCGGCGGAGGCGAAGGTGGCGATGTGGCCGCCGACGCCGTATTTGCTGCCCCGGGTCACCATCGCGGCCGCGTTCCAGCGGTTCCACGCGGTGATCTTCCGCTCCATCTCCTCGTCGCCGTCCACGATGGGCTCGGCGGCGGTGGGGATGGTGTTGACGTAGTCCGTCTCAAGCAGCTTGGGCAGCGCGATGCCGTTGCCCTCGGCGCGCTCCAGTGTGCGGCGCATCAGGTACGCGGCACGGTGCGGCCCGGCCGCCTTGGTGACGGCGTCCAGGGAGGCCTGCCATTCGGCGGTCTCCTCGGGGTCGCGGTCCGGGAGCTGATCGAGCTCGCTCGGCTGGATTGCGGTGGGGTCGGTCATTGCGCCGCCTTCCGGATACGGAGGGGGGTTCCCTCATCGGTAAGGGGTTTTCGGGGGTGCCCTTGGTCTTTGGCAGGACAGGGCGGCGGGCTCTGGTGCTGTGACACCATGCGGCGTCCGCCGCGTGGCCCGTCGGTGACTGTAACTCCCTGATCGATGATCGATCAAAGGGTTGCGGGGCAAAACCTCTTCAGATCGAGAAAGTCGGCACCGGGTGCCTCCAAGACAGGCACCGGGTGCCTTGAAATCGAAGGTTTGCGCAGGTGAGAGCACGCTTGAGCGCGGAGTCGCTCCACTGTGTCAGGCGCGCGGGGCGCAGCCGAGCACATGCGCCTTCACGAGGTCGGCGATCAGCGGATCCCGCCGCCTGAACGCGTCCACGAGTGCCTCGTGCTCCTCCGCGTACGACTGCTGCACGGTCCCGAGCCACCGGATCGACAGGGCGGTGAACACCTCGATGCCCAGCCCTTCCCAGGTGTGCAGCAGCACCGAGTTCCCGGCGGCCCGCACCAGCTCGCGGTGGAAGGCCACGGTGTGCCGCACCTGACCGGTCCCGTCCGACAGCCGGTCGGCCTCGTACAGCGCCGCGACGTGCGGCTCCAGGGCCGAGCAGTCCTGGGCGAGCCGCTCGGCCGCCAGCTCCGCCGCGATGGCCTCCAGACCGGCTCGTACGGGGTAGCTCTCCTCCAGGTCGGCGGCGGTCAGATTTCTGACCCGTACGCCCTTGTTCGGCGCCGACTCGATCAGCCGCAGCGACTCCAGCTCGCGCAGCGCCTCGCGCACCGGGGTCTGGCTGACCTCCAGCTCGGTGGCGATCCGCCGCTCCACGATCCGCTCGCCCGGCTTCCAGCGCCCGCTGACGATCCCCTCCACGATGTGCTCGCGGATCTGTTCGCGCAGCGAGTGGACGACGGGCGCGGTCATGAGGGCTCCTTACGGAGGGGGCGCACCGGCCCCAAGGGCGTTTGACGTTTAGACAATAAGGCCGCGCCCCCGCCGGTGAGAGGCGCACGGGGGCGCTTTCATGCAGGTGAGACGAGACTTACACGCTGTCAGAGTGCCCGCGGCTGTAAAGACCCGTACCGGCCGGGGCCCGGAGGCGTCACGGCCGTGTCACCCCGTGAACTCGCGAGGCCCGCACGGCGTGGGGGTCGGCACAGGGGTTCCCGCGAGGGGCGCCCCGTGAACGCCAGGGGGATGGCATGAGCGGATGGGGACGGAAACGAGGGGTGCGCTGGGCGATGGCGGCTGTCGTGGCCGGGACGGTCGTGGGCCTGACGGGATGCGAGCCGACGGACGTGGGGGCGGCGGCGCAGCCGAGCGGTGGGCAGTCCATCGGCACCTCGGCCGGCACGGGTTCGGGCGGCACAAGCTCAGGCGGCACGGGTTCGGGCGGTACGGCCCCGGCCGGGCAGCCCGCGGGCCCCGGCGGCGCCTGCGTCTTCGTCAAGCCGGACGGCGCCCAGAAGTTCGGCCACACCGGCTGGGGCTTCCGCATCACGGGCACCGACCGCTGGGAGTACGGCGCGGTCGAGAACCCGACCAACGCGCTCTACACCCCGCCCGGCGGCTACATCGGCGCCTGGCACGCCGAGGGCTCGTACGCGCAGATGCTCAGCGACATGTCCCGCGACGCGCACTACCCCGGCAAGTCGACCCACCCGTACAGCCGTTACCGCTGCACGTCCTCGTCGGCCGGCGATGTCGCCTCGGCGCGCGCCATGATCCGTACCGTCGAGAGCCGCGGTTTCCTCGTCGGCGTCGACCCGAAGACCGGCGACCTCGGCTCCCGCGACTGCCTCGACGCCACGTACGACGTCCTCAAGGCGTACCGGACACGGCACTTGACGCCCGCGTACCAGACGGAGATCCCGAACGTCTGGGTGGAGATGCTGGTGCTGTGGACGGACAAGACGCTGAAGCCGCACTGACGCGACGCCCCCGCCCGGAAGGTCCCGGACAGGGGCGTCGCACAAGCGATGAAGCTGAGGCGATGAAGTACTACAGGCCGAGCTCGACCTCGAACTCGCCCGCCTCCAGGATCGCCTTGACCGCCGTCAGGTAGCGGGCGGCGTCGGCGCCGTCCACCAGGCGGTGGTCGTAGGAGAGCGTCAGGTACGTCATGTCGCGGACGCCGATGACGGTGCCCTCCTCCGTCTCGATGACGGCCGGACGCTTGACCGTGGCGCCGATGCCCAGGATCGCGACCTGGTTCGGCGGCACGATGATCGTGTCGAAGAGCGCGCCGCGCGAGCCGGTGTTGGAGATGGTGAAGGTCGCGCCGGACAGCTCGTCCGGGGTGATCTTGTTCGCCCGGACCTTGCCCGCCAGGTCGGCGGTGGCCTTGGCGATGCCGGCGATGTTGAGGTCGCCCGCGTGCTTGATGACCGGGGTCATCAGGCCCTTCTCGGAGTCCACCGCGATACCGATGTTCTCGGTGTCGAAGTAGGTGATCGTGCCCTCGTCGACGTTGATCCGGGCGTTGACGGCCGGGTGGGCCTTCAGCGCCTGGGCCGCCGCCTTCACGAAGAACGGCATCGGGGAGAGCTTGACGCCCTCGCGCGCGGCGAAGGAGTCCTTGGCCTGGGCGCGCAGGCGCATCAGGCGGGTGACGTCCACCTCGACGACCGAGGAGAGCTGGGCCTGCTCGTGCAGGGCCTTGACCATGTTGTCGCCGATGACCTTGCGGATGCGCGGCATCTTGACGGTCTGGCCGCGGAGGGGGGAGACCTCCAGGGCCGGCGCCTTCTTGGCGGCGGCCGGGGCGGCGGCAGCCGGCGCCGGAGCGGCGGCAGCGGCCTTCGCGGCCTCGGCGGCGGCGATGACGTCCTGCTTGCGGATACGACCGCCGACGCCGGTGCCCTTGACGGCGGCCAGGTCGACGCCGTTCTCGGCGGCGAGCTTGCGCACCAGCGGGGTCACGTACGCACCCTCGTCGGTGGCCTGCGCGGCGGGAGCCGGAGCCGGGGTGACGGGGGCGGGCGCGGCGACCGGCGCGGGAGCCGGAGCGGCGGGCGCGACGGGGGCGGAGCCGCCGCGGGCTGGACCGGAGCCGGGGCGGCGGCAGCGGCCGGGGCGGCCGGAGCAGCGGGGGCCGGAGCCGGAGCGGCGGGCGCGCGGGGGCGCGGCCGGAGCGGCGGCGGGGGCAGCCGGAGCCGCGGGGGCGGCGGCGGCCGGAGCGGCGCCGGGCGCGCCGATGACGGCCAGCTTGGCGCCGACCTCGGCGGTCTCGTCCTCGCCGACCACGATCTCCAGCAGCACGCCGGCGGCGGGCGACGGGATCTCGGTGTCGACCTTGTCCGTGGAGACCTCGAGCAGCGGCTCGTCCTCCGCGACCTCCTCGCCGACCTCCTTCAGCCAGCGGGTGACGGTGCCTTCGGTGACCGACTCGCCCAGGGCGGGCAGCACGACGTCGGTACCGGTGGCGCCGCCCGCCGGAGCGGCGGGCGCGGCGGCGGGGGCCGGGGCGGCCGGAGCCGCGGGTGCCTCGGCGACCGGGGCGGGGGCGGCCGGCGCGGCAGCCGGGGCCTCGGCGGCGGCCGGGGCCGGGGCGGCAGCGGGGGCGCCCGTGCCGTCGTCGATGACGGCCAGCTCGGCGCCGACCTCGACCGTCTCGTCCTCGGCGACCTTGATGGAGGCGAGCACACCGGCGGCGGGCGAGGGGATCTCGGTGTCGACCTTGTCGGTCGACACCTCCAGCAGCGGCTCGTCGGCCTCGACGCGCTCGCCCTCGGCCTTCAGCCAGCGGGTGACAGTGCCCTCGGTGACGCTCTCACCGAGCGCCGGAAGGGTTACGGAAACCGGCATGGTTTCTGTTGCTCCTTACGAATGGTGCGGAAGTCTGTGGTCGTCGTCGCGCCCTACTCGACGCGGTGACTGGGGACAGCCGGTGGCTGATCAGTCGTGCGAGTGCAGCGGCTTGCCCGCGAGGGCCAGGTGGGCCTCGCCGAGCGCCTCGTTCTGCGTCGGGTGGGCGTGGATGAGCTGGGCGACCTCGGCCGGCAGCGCTTCCCAGTTGTAGATCAGCTGGGCCTCGCCGACCTGCTCGCCCATGCGGTCGCCGACCATGTGGACGCCGACCACGGCACCGTCCTTCACCTGGACGAGCTTGATCTCGCCCGCGGTGTTCAGGATCTTGCTCTTGCCGTTGCCCGCGAGGTTGTACTTCAGAGCGACGACCTTGTCCGCGCCGTAGATCTCCTTGGCCTTGGCCTCGGTGATGCCCACGGAGGCGACCTCGGGGTGGCAGTACGTCACCCGCGGCACGCCGTCGTAGTCGATCGGAACGGTCTTCAGACCGGCCAGACGCTCCGCCACCAGGATGCCCTCGGCGAAGCCGACGTGCGCGAGCTGGAGCGTCGGGACCAGGTCACCGACGGCGGAGATGGTCGGGACGTTCGTCCGCATGTACTCGTCGACCAGGACGTAGCCGCGGTCCATCGCGACGCCCTGCTCCTCGTAGCCGAGACCGGCCGAGACCGGGCCGCGGCCGACGGCGACGAGCAGTACCTCGGCCTCGAACTCCTTGCCGTCGGCGAGGGTGACCTTGACACCGTTCTGGGTGTACTCGGCCTTCGAGAAGAAGGTGCCCAGGTTGAACTTGATGCCGCGCTTGCGGAACGCGCGCTCAAGAAGCTTGGAGGAGTTCTCGTCCTCGACCGGGACGAGGTGCTTGAGGCCCTCGATGACCGTGACGTCGGAGCCGAAGGACTTCCACGCGGAGGCGAACTCCACGCCGATGACGCCGCCGCCCAGGATGATCGCGGACTGCGGGACGCGGTCCAGGACCAGCGCGTGGTCGGAAGAGATGATGCGGTTGCCGTCGATCTCCAGGCCCGGCAGCGACTTCGGCACGGAGCCGGTCGCCAGGAGCACGTGGCGGCCCTGGATGCGCCGGCCGTTCACGTCGACGGAGGTGGGGGAGGAGAGGCGGCCCTCACCCTCGATGTACGTCACCTTGCGGGACGCGATGAGACCCTGCAGACCCTTGTACAGGCCCGAGATGACCCCGTCCTTGTACTTGTGGACGGCAGGTACGTCGATGCCCTCGAAGGTGGCCTTCACGCCGAACTGCTCGCTCTCGCGGGCCTGGTCGGCGATCTCGCCCGCGTGCAGCAGAGCCTTGGTGGGGATGCACCCGCGGTGCAGGCAGGTACCGCCGACCTTGTCCTTCTCGATCAGGGCGACGTCCAGGCCCAGCTGCGCTCCGCGCAGCGCCGCGGCGTAACCGCCGCTACCGCCGCCGAGGATCACTAGGTCGAAAACGGTGCTGGCGTCGTTCGCCACGTCACGTCCTCCATGCATGTGCGCCACGCCGGTCTCCAGTGACCGGTCGGCGGCTGGTGTCCGGCCGCTCTTCTTCGGCCCTGTGGTGGGGGCCCTGTCCTGCCGAGAACCCATCTTCGCACTTGTCGGCGGCGATCGAGACGCCGGGCCGGTGTGTGAGACGTCTGATCCATCACGTCGACGGGGTGCGGATGTGTGGGAACCTGCGGATTTCGTCGAGGGCGAAACCCTCGTACGACCATGAGAGCGGCCCCGGGTCACCAGGACCCGGGGCCGCTCTCACTGGTCAGGGCCTCAGCCCAGGTCGCCCGCAGCCGTCAGTTCGGCGAGCCGGACCAGGGTGCGGACCGCGGAACCGGTGCCGCCCTTGGGGGTGTAGCCGAAGGGGCCGGACTCGTTGAACGCCGGGCCCGCGATGTCGAGGTGGGCCCAGGTGATCCCCTCGCCCACGAACTCGCGCAGGAAGAGACCGGCGACCAGGCCGCCGCCCATCCGCTCGCCCATGTTGGCGATGTCGGCGGTGGGGGAGTCCATGCCCTTGCGCAGGTGCTCGGGCAGCGGCATCGGCCAGGACTCCTCGCCGACCTCCTCCGCGGCCTCGACGATCGAGGCGCGGAACGCGTCGTCGTTGGCCATCACACCGAAGGTGCGGTGGCCAAGCGCCAGCACCATCGCGCCGGTCAGGGTCGCCACGTCGACGATCGCGTCCGGCTTCTCCTCCGACGCCTTCCACAGCGCGTCGGCGAGGACCAGACGGCCCTCGGCGTCCGTGTTGAGGACCTCGACGGTCTTGCCGCTGTACATGCGCAGCACGTCGCCCGGGCGGGTGGCGGTCCCGGACGGCATGTTCTCGGCCAGCGCGAGCCAGCCGGTGACGTTGACCTCCAGGCCGAGGCGCGCGGCGGCGACCACGGCGGCGAAGACCGCCGCCGCGCCGCTCATGTCGCACTTCATCGTCTCGTTGTGCCCGGCGGGCTTCAGCGAGATGCCGCCCGAGTCGTACGTGATGCCCTTGCCGACGAAGGCGAGGTGCTTGGTCGCCTTGGGAGAGGTGTACGACAGCTTGACCAGGCGGGGAGCCGCGGCCGAGCCGACGCCGACGCCGAGGATGCCACCGAAGCCGCCCTTCTCCAGCGCCTTCTCGTCGAGCACCTGCACCTTGATGCCGTGCTCCTTGCCGGCCGCGGTGGCGACGGCGGCGAAGGACTCCGGGTTGAGGTCGTTCGGCGGGGTGTTGATGAGGTCGCGGGCGCGGTTGAGCTCCTCGGTCACGGCGGTGGCGCGCGCGATGGCCGCCTTGTACGCCGCGTCGCGGGGCTTGCCGCCGAGCAGCGCGACCTCGCCGAGCGGGGCCTTGCCGTTCTTGGCGTCCTTACCGTTCTCCTTGTACGCGTCGAAGGCGTACGCGCCCAGGCGGGCGCCCTCGGCGACGGCACCGGCGTCGGCGGCGTCCGCGATCGGCAGGGCGAAGGCGGCCTTCTTGGCACCGGCGAGCGCGCGGGCGGCGACACCGGCCGCGCGGCGCAGCGCCTCGGCGCCGAACGTGTCGTCCTTCTCCGGGACCGCTCCCAGGCCGACGGCCACGACGACGGGTGCCTTGAAACCGGAGGGCGCGGGCAGCTTCGTCACCTCGCCCTCGGCCCCGGTGGCGCCGAGGGTCTCCAGGATTCCGGCGAGTGAGCCGTCGTACGCGTTGTCCACGGCCTCGGCGCCCGGTGCGACGACCGGGCCCTTGGGGCCCTTCGCGACACCGACGACGATCGCGTCGGCCCGCAGACCGGACGCTGCGGCGGTGCTGAGAGTGAGAGCAGTCACGGTGGTGAAATCTCGCTTCCGTTGAAGTTGCTGTGGCCGAGTGGGGTGGGTCGACCGGGCCCGACGGCTGACCCTAGATCCGGCCTGCGGGGGCGGTCCCTACCGGGGTGGCGGCCTCAGGGAAGTGCGGGTGCGTTCCCGCGTCGTTCGGTGCGTGCTCTCGGAGTGCCGGACGAAGGTCCTCGTAGCGGAGCTACTTGAGCCTTTGGCCGGGTTGGCGAGAGTGCGTGCCGGGCGGCGTGGGGGCGTGCCTGCACTTCCCCGGGGGTCGCTTAGGTAAGTACCCGGGACGAGCCTACGCTCGGGGGCGGGTTTCGCTCATTCCCGCGGCTGTTCACCGCCCGATGGCGTCGCGTCCACCTCTCACCCCTCACTCCCGGTGACCCGAGCCACACTCATCGTGTTCCAGTGAGCATGCCACTCACCGCTTTGCGTCATTTCCACCGAGCTCGATGCTCAAGAAGTACGAGTTGGGGGCGTGGCGCCGGGCATGGCGAGCCCGAGGCCGGTGACCGCCGTGCCGGCCAGCCGGTCGGCCAGGGAGCGGCGGCTCGGGGAGAGCACGGGCAGGGCGTTGAGGAAGAAGATCACGACGGCGACGGCCCACACCAGCACCGAGAGCGCGAACTCGCCCTGTACCAGCAGGATGCAGGCCAGCGCGTACACGGCGACGTCGGCCGTCGTCGTCACCGCGGCCCGCAGCGCCGCCCGGCGCGGGGGGCTCGGCGTGACCTTGAGGCCGAGCAGGGCCTTGCCGATCGTGCATCCGGTGAGGGCGAGCGCCGCCCACTGGTAGAGGAAGGTGGCGACGACGAGCAGCCCGAAGGCCTGCTCCACGTCCCGGACCACCTTGTGCCAGAGGGAGAGCCCGAAGCCCTCGGAGGCGTCGATGACATCGCCGCGCGAGGTGAGGATGTCCCAGCCGCCCCGCGCGGCGAGGTCGGGCACGTCCGTCACGAGTGCGGATATCCGGTGGAAGGTGAGCACGGCGAGCGCGGAAGCCGCCGCGAGCACCAGCGCGAAGTCGATGAACCAGGCCAGGAACCGCCGAAGTTTCGGCAGTCGCAGCGGATTCGGCACAGACGTCCCCCGATCACGATCCTTTGTCTGCTCGGCGGATCAGATTAGTGGGGGTGCAGGGGCACGAGTGCCGTTCTCCGGTGATCGTTTCAGCCCAGTGACAGAACGACCAGGGCCGTCGTCGCCGCCGTCTCGGCGAGGCCGCCGAACACGTCGCCCGTGATGCCGCCGAAGCGGCGCGTGCAGTGGCGCAGCAGCAGTTCGGCCGCCGCGCAGGCGGCGAGTACCGCCACCGCGCAGCGCACGAGGTCGTACGTCCCGACGAGCGCGCCCGCGCCCGCCGCCGCGCCGACGACGGCCACCGTCACCAGCAGCGCGCCGCGCACCGGGACCGTGCCCGCGACCGCCGCGCCCAGGCCCTCGGGGCGGGCCGGGGGCACTCCGGTGCGAGCGGCCAGCGTGAGGGCGAGGCGAGCCGCGGTCGCCGAGACGACGGCGGCGAGCGCGCCCCGGGCCCACGAGGTGTCGTACGCCTGGAAGAGCGCGGCCACTTGGGCGAGCAGTACGAACAGCAGGCTGATCACGCCGAACGGGCCGATGTCCGACTGCTTCATGATCCGCAGCGCGTCCTCGGCGGGCTTGCCGCTGCCGAGCCCGTCCGCGGTGTCGGCGAGGCCGTCCAGATGCAGGCCCCGGGTGAGCGCGGCCGGTACGGAGGCGGAGGCCACGGCGGCAAGCATGGGGCCCGCGCCCATCGCGAGCAGCGCCACACCCACGAGCGCCGCGCCCGCCCCGACCACCAGCCCGGCCACGGGCGCGCACAGCATTCCGCCGCGCGCGGCTTCACGGTCCCAGCGGGTCACCTTGACGGGCAGCACGGTGAGGGTGCCGAAGGCGAAGCGGAGGCCGTCGGGCAGGGGGATCTTGGACGCCGTCTTGGACACCGGCGCAGAGTACTCGGGTGCCCGGAGGGCGCGGACAGCGGCTGTGGATGCTGCGTTCTCCCGGGGGGGGCAACCCCTGGACCCCCGGCCGGAAAAGCACGTCGGCCCGACGCGACCGGCGCGAACATCACCCGGCACACCTGGATAAAGTTCGCATATGGGTCATTGGTTGTACCGGAACATCATCGAACCGGGAAAGCTGCCACTGCTGCTGGCACTCGCCTCCTTCGTGCTGACCTTCGTGATCACCCGCGTCATCGTCCGGCTGATCCGTGCGGGCAAGGGCCCCTTCGGCAATGTGAAGGCCGGCGGCCTGCACATCCACCACGTCGTGCCCGGTGTCGTGCTGATGGTGATCGGCGGTTTCGGCGCGGTGGCCAGCAGCCGGTACGGGTTCGGCGCGGGCCTGAGCGCCGTGCTGTTCGGGATCGGCGCGGGCCTGGTGCTCGACGAGTTCGCGTTGATCCTGCACCTCGACGACGTCTACTGGACCGAGGCCGGCCGCCAGAGCGTCGAGGTCGTGGTGGTCACGGCGGCTCTCGTCGGCCTCGCACTCATCGGCTTCTCGCCGTTCGGCGTCAACGACCTCAGCGATCAGGAACTGCAGGACCGCGGAGGCGTGATCCTGACCGTCGCGGTGAACTTCCTCTTCGCGCTGCTCGCCCTCAGCAAGGGCAAGATGCGCACCGCCGTCTTCGGCGTGATCGTCCCCTTCATCGCCCTCATCGGCGCGGTCCGGCTGGCCCGGCCCGGCTCCCCGTGGGCCAAACGCCTCTATCGCCGACGGCCGCGCGCCCGGGCCAGGTCGCGACTGCGCGCCTACCGCCATGACCGCCGCTGGGCGGGCCCAAGTCGCAAGTTTCAGGACTGGATCGGCGGCAAACCGGACGACGAACTCGCCCGGCCCCTGCCCGGACACCGATGAAGCCGGTGGCGCAGCGCGGAAATCCCGCACACCACCAGCACGGCGGCGATGGCCGCGAGGTGTTCCTTGCCCGCTAGGTTCTCCTTGAGGAGCACCTCGACCACCATGGCGCCGACGACCACACCCGCCGTGATGTGTGCGCGATAGCGCCAGCCGAGGAACACGGCGAGACCCACCACGGCCGCCGACGGGCCGGTGTCGACGACCGGCGCGTCCGACCCGGGCAGACCCAGCGGGCTGTGCGGGCCAAGGGCGATGCCGACGCGCGCGTAGAGCGTCCCGGCCAGCGTGGCGACGTACGCGATGACGAGCGTGCGCCACCAGCCGAGACAGATCTCGGCGATGCCGAACACGATGAGGATCTGCGCGAGCGCACCCCACACCGGGAGATCCAGGGCCGGTACGAACAAGGAGAGCGGGGTGCGCAGAAGGGCCGCCCAGAGCGGCTCCTCGGCCCGTACGGAGCCGATGTTCTGGACGAACTGAAAGCCCCACGACTGGTTCTGCACGAACTGGAGCACGGCCGTCAGGCACACCGCGCCGATGGTCATGGGGATCGCCCGCAGGCGCCTTTCGGCGAGCGCGCCGCGAACGGTGACGTACAGCAGTCCCCATTCGGCGCGGGCCCAGCGGGCGAGCGTGTTCATCTGTGCGACTCCAGGTGCTTTCGGTGCAGCCACTTCGGCAGTCCCGGCGCCTCCAGGAACCCCTCGGCGCGCGCGGACGCGACACCGATGCGCAGCAGGTCCGCGCTCTTCTCGAAGAGCAGGAACCGTGGCTCCCAGATGGGCCGGTACTTTGCGTTGGCGCGGTACAGCGACTCGATCTGCCACCAGCGCGAGAAGAAGCTGAGCAGCGAGCGCCACAGCCTCAGCACCGGCCCGGCGCCGAGGCGCGCGCCACGTTCGAAGACCGAACGGAACATGGCGAAGTTGAGCGAGATCTGAGTGATCTTGATCTCCTGGGCCCGTCGCAGGAGTTCGATCACCATGAACTCCATCAGCCCGTTCTCACAGGCCCGGTCGCGCCGCATGAGGTCCAGGGAGAGCCCGTGCGGCCCCCACGGCACGAAGGACAGCACCGCCCTCAACTCACCCTGGGCATCGGTGCATTCGAGCATCACGCACTGTCCGTCGTCCGGGTCGCCGAGCCGCCCGAGCGCCATGCTGAACCCGCGCTCCGTCGCCCCGTCCCGCCAGTCGTCGGCGCGCATGAGGAGATACGCCATCTCCTCGGCCGGGATGTCCTCGTGGCGCCGGATGCGCACCTGGTAGCCCGCGCGCTTGACGCGGTTGTAGGCCTGCCGGACGGTGCGCATCGCCCGCCCCGCGAGGGTGAACTCGGCGGTCTCCACGATGGCTTCGTCGCCGAGTTCGAGGGCGTCGAGGCCGTGCCGGGAGTAGATCGTGCCCGCCTCTTCGCTCGCGCCCATCACCGCCGGGATCCAGCCGTGCGCGCGGGCCTCGGCGAGCCAGGGCTCGATGGCGCCGGGCCATGCCTCCGGGTCGCCGATCGGGTCGCCGGAGGCCAGCGAGACCCCGCCGACGACGCGGTACGCCACCGCGGCCTTGCCGGTCGGCGACCAGACCACGCTCTTCTCACGGCGCAGGGCGAAGTAGCCGAGCGAGTCCCGGTCGCCGTTCTTCTCCAGCAGCGCGCGCAGCCGCTTCTCGTCGTCCTCGGTGAGCGGGTCGACGGCGCGGCGGGAGCGGAAGGCCGCGTAGAAGACGGCGAGGACCAGCAGGGTGCTGAACACGTTGATGGTGACGTTGACCCAGTTGGGCGTCGCGATCCCGGGGAAGTGGGAGTCGTCGGCGGCGACCGAGACGAGCCGCAGAGTGCCGTAGCGCCAGCGGTCCGGGAAGGTCGAACGGTGCGCGTCATGGGCGTGGTTGGTGACCGTGACCAGCAGTGTGGCGAGCAGCGAGGTGACCAGCAGCCCGCCGACCGCGACGACCGCGGCGAGCTTGGGATTCGAGCGGTCGCCCTTCGCGTAGAACTCCCGGCGGCCGACGACGAGCGAGGCGACGAACGCGGCGGTCAGGACGAGCGAGATCCAGTTCTGCGCGTACTGGCGGATCTCCGGGAACGCCATCGCCACGGCGAACAGCAGCAGGAACAGCCCGCTGAGGACGAAGTTGAGGATCCACGCGGCCCGTTTGCGCCGCCGCATGGTGATGGCGAGGAACATCGTGAACACACCGGAGGCGAAGCCTGCCGTCAGCAGGTACGGCGTGAAGTAGTTCTCCGTGTTGTGCCGGCGCACGTCCTGCCCGAGCGAGACCCACGCGGCGCTCAGGAAGTTGATGAACGTGACGGCACGCAGATACCAGACGGCGAAGGCGGCGGCGCGCCCTGAGGCAGCGGTGGACCGCCGGTCCCCGTCCCCCTGGCGGGCCGACGCCCGCTCCCGCTCGGCGGCAATTCGGGCATCTCCCATAAAGCGCGATGATATGGGGCGGGGTGGTGTGTGCGGGGGAGGGGTGCGGCTGCTGATACGTCTGCGCTGCGGCTGGGCTCTGTGGTGAGCTCTTCGCCACTCCGCGCCGGGATCCTTGGCGCTCCGCGCCGGGTGTTTCCCGCCCGGCCGCCCGACTCGGCCGTCTGCCGAGGTGCCCTCTCACGGCTGCCGTCGCGCTGCTCCGCGGCGGGATCTACGGCGCTGCGCGCGGGTGTTCTCCTGCCCGCCCGACTCGGCCGACTGCCGAGGTGCCCTCTCACGGCTGCCGTCGCGCTGCTCCGCGGCGGGATCTACGGCGCTCCGCGCGGGTGTTCTCCTGCCCGCCCGACTCGGCCGACTGCCGAGGTGCCCTCTCACGGCTGCCGTCGCGCTGCTCCGCGGCGGGATCTACGGCGCTGCGCGCGGGTGTTCTCCTGCCCGCCCGACTCGGCCGACTGCCGAGGTGCCCTCTCACGGCTGCCGTCGCGCCGCTCCACGGTGGGATCGACAGCGCTCCGCGCCGGGTATTTCCCGCCCGTCCGCCCACTCGACTCGGTCTGCTGCCGAGGTGGCCCTCGACCTATTGCCCGCCGTTGCCGGTCGCCGTCGCTGCCGCCCCTGCTTCCGGGCAAGGAGAATCCGCCGCATCGGCCGAGCGCCGTGGCGGCGGATTTCGGGGGTCCCGGGCCAACCGTCGGGCGATTACTCGTCCTCGTCGGAGTCCTCGTTCTCGGGCTTCGCCTCGGGGGAGGGGGCCTCCGGCAGGTCGGCCGCCAAGGCTGCCGCCGCCTGGACCAGGGGGAGTGCCAGCAGTGCGCCGGCGCCCTCGCCGACGGTCACCCCGTGGTCGAGGAGCGGCTCGAGGGCCATCCGGTCCAGCGCCTTCGCCTGGGCCGGCTCGCCGCTGTTCTGGCCGGCCAGCCACCAGTCCGGCGCGCGGAAGGCGACCCGCTGCCCGACCAGGGCGCACGCGGCGGAGACGACGCCGTCGAGGATCACCGGCATCTTCCGCACCGCGCTCTGCAAGAGGAACCCGGTCATCGCCGCGAGGTCCGCCCCGCCGACCGTCGCGAGCAGTTGCAGCTGATCCCCGAGCACGGGCCGGGCCCGCCGCAGGGCGTCCCGCACGGCGGCGCACTTGCGCATCCACGCGAGGTCGTCGATGGCCTGCCCGCCCCGCCCGGTGACGACGGACGCGTCGGTTCCGCACAGCGCGGCGACCAGCACGGCGGCCGCCGTGGTCCCGCCGACGCTGATGTCGCCGAGCACCACCAGATCCGTACCGGAGTCCGCCTCTTCGTCCGCGATCGCGACGCCCACGCGGAACGCGGCCTCCGCCTCCTCCAGGGGCAGCGCGTCCTCGACGTCGATACGTCCCGAACCACGTCGCACCCGATGCCGTACGACCTCGTCGGGCAGCCCTTCCGGCTCGCAGTCCAGCGCCATGTCGATGACGCGCACCGGCACGCCGAGCCGCCGGGCGAGGATCGCCGCCGGGCTCGCGCCCTCCAGGACCGCCCGCACCAACTGGTCGGCGCTGCCCGCGGGCCGCGCCGACACGCCCAGTGCGGCGACCCCGTGGTCGCCCGCGAACAGCACCACACGCGGGTGCTCGATCGGCCGCACAGGCACCGCGGACTGCGCCGCCGCCAGCCACTCACCCAGGTCGTCGAGGCGGCCCAGTGCCCCGGGCGGCACGATCTGGCGCTCCCGGCGCGCCTCGGCGTCCCGGCGCACGCCTCCGTCGGGGCGCTCGATCAGATCGGTGAAGTCGTCGAGATTAAGCGAGCTCATTCGCCGAACAGTACCGGCAGCGATCGAACACGTCCGCGCCACGTCGTTGCACCCCGGATCGCGTTCCGCTACGTACCGTTTGTGTCGGATTGTCGTACGGCCCGGTAGTCCTCACTCAGGTCCTCCAGCCGCCCCCACGGCCCCGCGTCCCCCAGGAGTGCCCATGCCCCCCACCCCGCAGTCGATCGCCGAACGCCGCGCCGCCTACGCCGCCGAACTCGCCCAGGGCACCGAACGGTTCCACGAACCGCGCCGGGACGACTGCCCCTGGTGCGGCTCGAGGTGGCTGCACACCCGGTTGCGTACGCCGGATCTGGTGCAGCGCAAGCCCGGCACGTTCGTCGTCGACGAGTGCGGGGACTGTGCCCACGCCTTCCAGAACCCGCGGCTCACGGCGGAGGGGCTGGCCTTCTATCACCGGGACCTGAGGGGCGGCGCTCACGAGGGCCTCGTCGAGCGGCTCCTCGGCGCCCGGGGCAGCCGCGCACGCCACCGCGCCGCCGCCCGCGCGATGCTGCCGTACGCCGAGCCCGAGAGCTGGCTCGACGTCGGCACCGGGCACGGGCACTTCCCGGCCGTCGCCAAGGCGGTCCACCCGTACACGGCCTTCGACGGGCTCGACGCCACGCGGCGCGTCGCGAAGGCGCGGGCGGCCGGGCGCGTCGAGGAGGCGCACCAGGGCCGGCTCACCGACTCCCACATCGCCGAGCGGCTGCGCGCCCGCTACGACGTCGTCAGCATGTTCCACCACTTGGAGCACACGCCCGACCCGCGCGAGGAACTGCGCGCCGCCATGGTGGTGCTGCGGCCCGGCGGGCACCTCCTCGTCGAAGTCCCGGACCCCGACTGCGCGTTCGGCGCGCTGCTGGGCAAGTGGTGGGTGTCGTACGGCCAGCCGCGCCACCTCCACCTCATGCCGCTGCCCAACCTGCTGGGCGAACTCGAGTCCCTCGGCTGCGCGATCGTCGCGACGGACCGTCGCGAACCGCACATCCCGTACGACCTCGCGGGCGCCCTCGCTCTGGCCCTCGGTCGCGTTCTGCCCGACCTCGACGCGCCCTGGCGGCCCACGCCGCCGAGCCCGCTCCAGCGCACGCTGCACACGGCCCTGACCCGAGCGTCCAGCCCCCTTCTGGCCACGACCTCAGCCCTGGACCACGCCCTCGCCCCCCTCTTCCGCCGCACCCGCTTCTCCAACGCGTTCCGCATCATCGCGCGGCGGTGAGGCCTTGTGCCGCTCCGCTGCTCGGCATCGGCCCGCTCCGCGGCCCTCTCAACCCCGCAGGGACAGCGCCTGCCCGGCCACCACCAACAGCACGTGCTCGCACTCCTTCGCGAACACCGCATTCAGCCGCCCGAGTTCGTCGCGGTAGCGCCGCCCCGACGCGGTGGCGGGGACGATGCCGGAGCCGACCTCGTTGGAGACGGCGACGAGGGTGCGGCGGGTGTTGCGGACGGCGGTGGTGAGTTCCTCGACGCGGGCGCGCAACGCGCGTTCGCCGCCGCCCGCCCACTCCGCGTCGTCCCAGGCGTTCACGGAGTCCATCGCGTCCGTCAGCCACAGGGACAGGCAGTCGATGAGCAGGGGAGGGCCGTCCTCCGCCAGGAGGGGGAGGAGGTCGCAGGTCTCGGTGGTGCGCCAGGAGCCGGGGCGCCGCTCACGATGCGCGCTGACCCGTGACGCCCACTCGATGTCCCCGTTGCGGGAGCCGCCCGTCGCGACGTACAGGACGTCGGGGAAGGCCTCGAGCCGCCGCTCCGCCTCCACCGACTTGCCCGAACGCGCGCCGCCGAGCACGAGCGTGCGGCGCGGCACATCCGGTACGTCCTCGTAGACGCCCACGTCCAGCGTCGTCCCGTCCGGCACCGCCCGCGCGCCCGCCGCCGCGAGCCGCCGCCGCAGTTCGGGCCCCGGCGGCACGTCGTGGTCGAGGTGCACCGCGATCACGTCCGTCGTCGGCCCGACCGCGCCGACCGCCCGCAGCTTCGCCAGGCCGTCGGGGCGCCCCACCACATCGGCGAGCACCATGTCGTACGTGTCACCGTTCGCGTCGAGCCCGGCGGGCGCCGCGCCCGGCGGCAGATAGAGCAGCCGCTGACCGTCCGGCCCGGTCACCGCGTACCCCGTGCCGGGCGCGTCCATCGGCACCGCCCGCACCCGGTGCCCGGTGAGCAGCGCCAACTCACGCCCGTCGGGCACCCGCCCGGGCTGTGGCAGCCCGGCCGGCACCTCGACCGCGGGCCCGTCGTGCGGATGCGAGAGCAGCACCTGCCGTACGCCGCCCAGCGAGTGCCCGGCGCGGGCGGCCGCGAACGCCGCGCCGGGCGTGAGGTCGAGCAGCAGCGTGCCGTCCACGAGCAGCGCGGTGGCCGCCCGCGCGTTCTCGCCGAGCGCGGTCGCGCAGGCCGCGCAGGGACAGTCGGGGCGGGGCAGGCCCTCGGGGGCACCGGTGCCGAGCAGAGTCAGTTCCACGAGGTTGATTTTTACGTGTCGCCGCAGGTCTTGCGCGTCCGGCTAGGCTTCGGACAGGAGCCGGATCTTGTCCGGCTCCTGCTGTGCAGTGTGCTCACACCCTGGAGGCGTACATGGCGGCATGGACGTGGCGGTTCGAGAAGTCCGACGGGACAGAGGTCCAACCCGCGGTGCAGCCCGAGGAGTTCACCACGCAGGGGGACGCCGAGTCCTGGATCGGCGAGGTGTGGAAGGACCTGCTCGAGGGCGGCGCGGACCAGGTGTTCCTCTTCGAGGACAGCACGCAGATCTACGGGCCGATGAGCCTGCACGCCGAACCGGAGTAGGCCGGTCGGGGTTGCCGGGGCCCGACCCCGGCAACCCGCCCACTGCGGCCGCCCGCCCCCCGCGCTCCTCGCCCACCGTTGTCGCCCGACGGCTGCTGGTCGCCCACCGCGGTAGCCCGAAAGCCGCTGGTCGCCCGACGTCAGATCTCCCCCAACGTCACCACGACCGTGTTCTCGCTTCCGCCCCGCAAGAACGTCACCTTCGTCCTGTCGCCCGGCTTTTGGGCCGCGAGGGCCTCGGAGAGCGAGATGATCGTCGTGATGTCGGTGTCGCCGACCCTGATGATGACGTCACCGGGCTGGATGCCCGCCCTGTCGGCCGCGCCGCCGCTCTTCACCGCGACCACGGCGACCCCCGCGGGCTGGTAGTTGTCGTTGACGACCGTACGGCCCGTGATGTCGAGCGCGGCCCGTCCCGAGTCGGTGACCTTGCCGTTCTTGATGATCTGGTCGGCGATCGTCTTCACCAGCGACGCGGGGATCGCGAAGCCGATGCCGGGCGCCGCGCTGCCGCCGAGATCGGGGTCGGTCGCGGCGAGTGTGGGGATGCCGATGATCTGAGCGTCGAGATTCACCAGCGCGCCGCCGCTGTTGCCGGGGTTGATCGCCGCCGAGGTCTGCACCATGTTCCCGATGGTGGCCCCCGTACCGCCGCCGGTGGTGCCCTCGCTGACGGTGCGTCCGGTCGCCGAGACGATGCCCTGGGTCACGCTGGACGAGAGCCCGAGCGGCGACCCCATCGCCAGCACGATCTGGCCGACCTCGACCTTCGAGGAGTCCCCGAGGGTCACCGCCTTCAGTCCTTCGGGGATCTTGTCCAGCTTGATGACGGCGAGATCCTGCTCCGGGTACGCGTAGACGAGCGTCGCCGTCAGTGCGTCCTCGTTGTTGGCCGTCGTGACCCTGAATGTCTTCTCGTTGCCGACCACGTGCGCGTTGGTGACGATGTGCCCCTTGTCGTCGTACACCACGCCCGACCCCAGATCATGGCTCGCCTGGATCTGCACCACCGACGGCAGGACTTCCTTGATCACCTTCAGGTAGTCGTCCTGGAGGTCATTGGACACCTGGGGGACAGCGGCCTGCGTCGTCGTCGCACCGTCCTTCTTGGACGACGAGGATTCGTCGGTGCAGCCGGCGAGCAGGGCCGCCGAACAGGCGAGAACGGCTACGGACGCAAGGAGCCGGAGGGTGCGAGTACGGGCGCGGGGGCGGGTAGGCGTACAGGGAGCATCCATGCCCGAAGTGTCCCTTTTCGGCGGATGCCCTGACGTGTGATGCGCACCCGAACGGGTCGCTCAGCCACGCACTCCGCACAGGTGCAGCAACGCCGCCACCTGGCGATAGGGATCTGTCCGCCCGGCCCGCTCCTCCGCGGCCAGCAGGCTCTCCGCATCCGGCGGAACCGGCGCCCCGTCGGCCGCGGTGTCCGTGAAGACCCGCACCCCGTACCAGGCGTGCAACGGCGCGCCGATCCCCGCGAGCGTGGACGTCAGCGTGGCGAGCCGATCGGCGCGGACGTCGAGACCGAGCCGGTTCGTGTACGCGGTCGTGTCGAACGAGGCGAGCGTCGCCGCCCAGTCCCCGGACAGCCCGGGCCGCATGGCCAGCGCGTCGGCGTTCCGCACGAGCAGCGAGAGCAGCCCGCCGGGGGCCAGCATCCGCGCCAGGCCGGCCAGCAGCGCGTCCGGCTCCTCGACGTACATCAGTACGCCGTGGCACAGCACCACGTCGAAGCTGCCCGGCAGGAAGTGGACGCCGGTTTCCCGGCCGTCGCCCTCGATGAGCCGTACGCGTCCACGGATGCCCTCGGGTTCGGCGGCCAGCGCCTCCCGGGCCACCGCGAGCATCTTCGCGTCCTGCTCCAGACCGGTCACCTGATGCCCGGCCCGGGCAAGGCGCAGCGCCTGCGTGCCCTGGCCCATCCCGACGTCGAGGATCCGCAGCCGCAGGCCCACCGGGAACCGCGCGGCTATCTGCTCGTCGAGCTGCCGGGCCACCAGCTCCTGTCGTACGACATCACGCAGGCCGCCCAGCTTGTTCAGCCAGGCGTCCGCCGCGCCCCCGGAGAAAGACGTCGTGCTCAGGGCCGCTCTCCGCGCTTGACCTGCGGCTTCGGAAGCCGGAGTCGACGCATCTGGAGGGTGCGCATCAGCGCGTAGGGGACCGCACCCTTCTTGGGCACGTCGGGGAAGCGCGCGTTGAGCTGCTTCTTCAGGCGGATCGCGATACCGATCGAGTCCACCACGATCATCACGATCACCACGAGCCACAGCAGCAGCGCGATGTTCTGCAGCGAGCCCACGCGGACCATGCTCAGGACGAGGATGACCACGGCCAGCGGCAGGAAGAACTCGGCGATGCAGAAGCGCGAGTCCACGAAGTCGCGGGCGAACTTCCGCACCGGCCCCTTGTCGCGGGCGGGCAGATAGCGCTCGTCACCGCTGGCCAGCGCCTGGCGCTGTCGCTCCATCGCGGCACGGCGATCGTCGCGCTGCCGCTTGGCCGCCTCCTTGCGGTTCGTCGGCGTAGTGGCCACGCTGCGACGCTGGGTCTGGGCCTCACTGCGCTTGGGCGTGGGGCGGCCCTTGGGGGCCTGCGGGTCACGGGTCTGCTTGGAGTCGGTCACCTGCGCCTTGTCGGCGGGGGCCTTCTCTTCCTTGGCACGGCTACGGAACACAAAACCCAAGGGTACGGGGTTCGGGGGCATGGACGTCGTTCGAGTGGGGAACGATCTGGCAACACCGTGCGTCTGTAGTGGGACAGAGGGGACGTTGCGCGCGGCTTTGCCGGGTGGCGGGGCCGGGGACCCCGAGGTCCACCTACTCCCTACGCCGGAGCGGTGCCGTACGCAGTCGTCCTTGGGGATGAGCGCATCCGTCCCCGAACAGTGCGGTAATGGATGCAGGGCCCGTACTGTGGGTTCTGTTGCAGTACCTGGAGCTGGAGTCCGTCAGAAGGGGGCGCGCGAAGCCCATGAGCGGTGTCATGAAGCGTATGGGGATGATCTTCCGCGCGAAGGCGAACAAGGCCCTTGACCGGGCCGAGGACCCGCGCGAAACCCTCGATTACTCGTACCAGAAGCAGCTGGAGCTGCTGCAGAAGGTGCGCCGCGGCGTCGCGGATGTGGCGACCAGCCGCAAGCGCCTCGAACTGCAGCTGAACCAGCTCCAGAGCCAGTCCACCAAGCTGGAGGACCAGGGCCGCAAGGCGCTCGCGCTGGGCCGCGAGGACCTGGCGCGTGAGGCGCTGTCCCGCCGCGCCGCCCTCCAGCAGCAGGTCACCGACCTGGAGACGCAGCACCAGACCCTCCAGGGCGAGGAGGAGAAGCTCACCCTCGCGGCCCAGCGTCTCCAGGCGAAGGTCGACGCCTTCCGCACCAAGAAGGAGACGATCAAGGCGACGTACACGGCGGCCCAGGCGCAGACCCGTATCGGCGAGGCGTTCTCCGGCATCTCCGAGGAGATGGGCGACGTCGGCATGGCGATCCAGCGTGCCGAGGACAAGACCGCGCAGCTCCAGGCGCGCGCCGGCGCCATCGACGAGCTGCTGGCCTCCGGTGCCCTCGACGACCAGTCCGGGCTGGCCAAGGACGACATCCAGAGCGAGCTGGACCGGCTCTCCGGTGGTACGGATGTAGAGCTGGAGCTGCAGCGTATGAAGGCGGAGCTGGCCGGTGGGTCCTCGCCGCAGCAGGCGATCGAGGGCGGTACCGGGCAGTCGCAGTCCCCGTCGCAGCCGCAGGACACTCCGCGCTTCGACAAGCAGTGAGCGAGTGACCGACTGATCGGGTCCCACGCCTGAGGAGGGCGACATGATCGTACGGATCATGGGGGAGGGGCAGGTGAGGCTGGACGACAGCCACCTCACCGAACTGAACAAACTGGACGACGAGCTGCTCGCCGAGATGGAGAGCGGTGACGAGTCCGGCTTCCGCCGCACGCTGTGCGCTCTCCTGGAATCGGTACGCCGCCTCGGCGCTCCGCTCCCCGACGACGCGCTGGAACCCTCGGAACTGATCCTCCCGTCCCCGGACGCGACCCTCGAAGAGGTCCGCGAAATGCTGAGCGACGAGGGCCTGATCCCCGGCTGACGGGTTTTTCGCGCAGTTCCCCGCGCCCCTGAAAAGGGGCGCGGGGAACTGCGCAATCTTTTAGCGGGGGTCTGGGGGCGGCAGCCCCCAGGTACGGGACGGGTAGGGGCGGAGGGGGCGAAAACCTGCTTCGCGGTACCCGGTAGCACCCGTTCCAAGCCCCGCAGGGGCCCCGTACCGTAAACGGAGTGAGCACTCTGGAGCGGACGAGGGACTGGCTGCGCGCCCACCCCCTGGCCCTGGACGCCGCCCTCGCCGCAGGCGTCCTCGCCTGCATGGTCGCCGGCTCCTTCGTCGACCCGCACGGCGAGAACGGCGCGACCTGGGGCGCCCGCACCCCGAACGCCCTCAGCCTCGCTCTGATGGTGCTCGGCGCCGCGGCCCTGGTCTTCCGCCGCCGCGCCCCGATGACGGTCCTCGCGGCCACGGGAGCCGTCTCCCTGGTGGAGCTGGCCACCGGCGACCCCAGAGCCCCGGTGGCGATGTCCGCCGTCGTCGCCCTCTACACCGTCGCGTCGGCCACCGACCGCCCCACGACCTGGCGCGTCGGACTGATCACGATGACGGTCCTGACGGCGGTCGCGATGCCCGCGGGACCAATGCCCTGGTACGCCCAGGAGAACCTCGGCATCTTCGCCTGGACCGGCATGGCCGCCGCCGCGGGCGACGCCGTACGCAGCCGGCGCGCCTTCGTGCACGCCATCCGCGAGCGCGCCGAACGCGCCGAACGCACCCGCGAGGAAGAGGCCCGCCGCCGCGTCGCCGAGGAACGGCTGCGGATCGCCCGCGATCTGCACGACGTCGTCGCCCATCACATCGCCCTGGTGAACGTCCAGGCGGGCGTAGCCGCCCACGTCATGGACAAGCGGCCGGACCAGGCCAAGGAAGCCCTCGCGCACGTCCGCGAGGCCAGTCGCTCCGCCCTCAACGAACTCCGCGCCACCGTGGGCCTCTTGCGCCAGTCCGGCGACCCCGAGGCCCCCACCGAACCCGCCCCCGGCCTCGCCCGGCTCGACGAACTCGCCGACACCTTCCGCAACGCCGGCCTCCCCGTCGAAGTCGCCCGCTGCGACCAGGGCACCACCCTCCCCGCCGCCGTCGACCTCGCCGCGTACCGCGTCATCCAGGAGGCCCTCACCAATGTGCAGAAGCACGCGGGCCAGGAGGCGAAGGCCGAGGTCAGCGTCGTCCGGGTGGGACCGAATGTGGAAGTCACGGTGCTCGACAACGGGCCCGGGCAGGACGACGGGCCACAGGAGGGCGGCGGGCACGGGCTGCTGGGCATGCGCGAGCGGGTCACCGCGCTCGGCGGTGTCTGCACGGCCGGTCCCCGATACGGAGGCGGCTTCCGGGTCCATGCGATCCTTCCGGTCAAGAACCGCACGCCTGCCATGGGGGACCCCGTATGACCATCCGTGTCCTGCTCGCCGACGACCAGGCACTGCTGCGCAGCGCCTTCCGTGTGCTCGTCGACTCGGAGCCCGACATGGAGGTCGTCGGCGAGGCGTCCGACGGCGCGGAGGCGGTGCGGCTGACGAGGGACGAGCGCGCCGACGTCGTCCTCATGGACATCCGGATGCCCGGGACCGACGGGCTCGCCGCCACACGGCTGATCACCGCCGACCCGGGGCTCGCGCACGTACGGGTGGTCATGCTGACGACCTTCGAGGTCGACGAGTACGTGGTGCAGTCGCTGCGGGCCGGCGCGTCCGGGTTCCTCGGGAAGGGCGCCGAGCCCGAGGAGCTGCTGAACGCGATTCGGATTGCCGCGGGTGGAGAGGCGCTGTTGTCCCCGGCGGCCACCAAGGGGCTGATCGCCAAGTTCCTCGCGCAGGGCGACGGTGCGGACGAGGAGCGGGATCCGGCCCGCGCCGAGCGGCTCGACGCGCTCACCGGACGCGAGCGCGAGGTGCTCGTCCAGGTCGCGGGCGGGCACTCCAACGACGAGATCGCCGAGCGGCTCGAAGTCAGCCCGCTGACGGTGAAGACGCACGTCAACCGGGCCATGGCGAAGCTCGGCGCGCGCGACCGGGCGCAACTGGTCGTCATCGCGTACGAGTCCGGGCTGGTCCGTCCAAGGGTGGACTGAGCTCCACCCGGGCGTACTGCGCCTGGAGTAGGAGCGGCATAAGGAAATGGACTCAGGGGCTACGGATCGGGCCCTTTCCATGGCTCAGGGTGTGACGTGGGGCGCTCACATGTGCTCGCCCCATTGCTCCACGTTCCGCTCAAGCCACAGAAGAGAGACCCGCCACCCATGTCCTGGCTGTCCAGATTCAGCCTCGCGCAACGGGCCCTCATAGGGCTGATCTCGATCATCGCGCTCGCCTTCGGAGCGATCGCGATCCCCCAGCTCAAGCAGCAGCTGCTGCCCACCATCGAACTGCCCATGGTCTCCGTGCTCGCGCCGTACCAGGGCGCGTCTCCCGATGTGGTGGAGAAGCAGGTCGTCGAGCCCATCGAGGACACCCTCGAAGCCGTCGACGGCATCACCGGTGTCACGTCCACGGCCAGCGAGGGCAACGCCGTGATCATGGCGTCCTTCGACTACGGCAACGACACCAAGCAGCTCGTCGCCGACGTCCAGCAGGCCGTCAACCGCGCGCGCGTCCAGCTCCCGGACGACGTCGACCCGCAGGTCATCGCCGGTTCGACGGACGACATCCCGACCGTCGTCCTCGCCGTCACCTCGGACAAGGACCAGCAGGCGCTGTCCGACCAGCTCGACCGGACCGTCGTGCCCGACCTGAAGGACATCGACGGCGTCGGCCAGGTGACGGTCGACGGCGTACGCGACGTCCAGGTCACGGTCACCCCCGACGACAAGAAGATGGCGAGGGCCGGCCTCACCTCCGCCGCCCTCGGCCAGGCCCTGCAGGCGGGCGGCGCGACCGTCCCCGCCGGCTCCTTCGACGAGGACGGCAGCAACCGCACCGTCCAGGTCGGCGGCGGCTTCACCTCCCTGAAGCAGATCGAGGACCTGATGGTCACGGGCGCCCAGGGGAAGAAGCCGGTACGCCTCGGTGCCGTCGCCGGCGTCAAGCAGGAGCAGGCCAAGGCCGACTCCATCACGCGCACCGACGGCCGCCCGAGCCTCGCCGTCAACGTCACCATGGACCACGACGGCAGCGCGGTCGCCATCTCCGACGCGGTCAAGGACAAGCTGCCCGGCATGCGCAAGGACCTGGGGACCGGGGCGACGATCACCGTCGTCAGCGACCAGGGTCCGGCGGTGTCGAAGTCCATCGACGGCCTGACCACGGAGGGCGCCCTGGGCCTGCTCTTCGCGGTCCTGGTCATCCTCGTCTTCCTGGCGTCGATCCGCTCGACGCTGGTCACCGCGGTCTCGATCCCGCTGTCGGTGGTCCTGGCCCTGATCGTGCTGTGGACCCGCGACCTGTCGCTCAACATGCTCACGCTCGGCGCGCTCACCATCGCCATCGGCCGCGTCGTCGACGACTCGATCGTCGTCCTGGAGAACATCAAGCGGCATCTCGGCTACGGCGAGGAGCGCGAGGAGGCGATCCTCAAGGCGGTCCGTGAGGTGGCGGGCGCGGTCACGTCGTCGACCCTGACGACGGTCGCGGTGTTCCTCCCGATCGGCCTGACCGGCGGCATGGTGGGCGAGCTGTTCGGCTCCTTCAGCCTGACGGTCACGGCGGCGCTGCTCGCCTCCCTGCTCGTCTCGCTGACGGTCGTCCCCGTCCTGTCGTACTGGTTCCTGCGCGCCCCCAAGGGCACCCCGGCCGACGCGGACGAGGCCCGGCGCAAGGCGGAGGAGAAGGAGGCGCGCAGCCGTCTGCAGCGCTTCTACGTTCCCGTCCTGCGCTTCGCGACCCGCCGCCGTCTGACGAGCGTGCTCATCGCGGGCGCGATCCTCGTCGGCACGTTCGGCATGGCGCCCCTGCTGAAGACCAACTTCTTCGACCAGGGCGACCAGGAAGTCCTCACCGTCAAGCAGGAGTTGAAGCCGGGCACCAGCCTGGCGGCCACCGACGCGCAGGCGAAGAAGGTCGAGAAGCTGCTGGACGGCGTCAAGGGCGTCAAGGACTACCAGGTCACGATCGGTTCCTCCGGCTTCATGGCAGCCTTCGGCGGCGGTACGGACACCAACCAGGCCTCGTACCAGGTCATGCTGGACGACTCGGCGTCGTACGACGATGTCCAGAGCCGTATCGAGGACGGTCTCGGCAAGCTCTCCGGGATCGGTACGACCACGGTCTCGGCCGGAGACGGGTTCGGCAATCAGGACCTGAGCGTCGTCGTGAAGGCGGCCGACGCGGACGTGCTGCGCAAGGCGGCCGACCAGGTCCGTGACGAGGTCGCCAAGCTGGACGACGTCACGGACGTGACCAGCGACCTGGCGCAGAGCGTGCCGCGTATCTCGGTCAAGGCCAACTCCAAGGCCGCGGCGGCCGGTTTCAACGACACGACGCTCGGCGCGGCCGTCGCCGAGGCGGTCCGCGGCACCACCAGCGGCAAGGCGATCCTGGACGACACCGAGCGGGACGTCGTCATCAGGTCGGCGAAGCCGGCCGAGACGCTGGCCCAGTTGAAGAAGCTCCGGCTGGGTGCCGTGAAGCTCGGTGACATCGCGGACGTGAAGCTGGTCGACGGTCCGGTCTCGATGACCCGGATCGACGGTCAGCGGGCCGCCACGATCAGCGCGAAGCCGACCGGCGACAACACCGGTGCGGTCAGCGCCGATCTCACCTCGAAGCTGAAGGCGCTGAAGCTCCCCGCGGGTGCGACGGCGGAGATCGGCGGGGTGTCCCAGAACCAGGATGACGCGTTCGCGTCCCTGGGCCTGGCGATGCTGGCGGCGATCGCGATCGTCTTCATGCTGCTGGTGGCGACCTTCCGCTCGCTGGTCCAGCCGCTGATCCTGCTCGTCTCCATTCCCTTCGCGGCGACGGGCGCTATCGGTCTGCTGGTCGCCACCGGTACCCCGATGGGCGTTCCGGCGATGATCGGCATGCTGATGCTCATCGGCATCGTGGTGACGAACGCGATCGTGCTGATCGACCTGATCAACCAGTACCGGCGGCAGGGTTACGGCACGGTCGAGGCGGTCATCGAGGGCGGCCGTCACCGGCTGCGCCCGATCCTCATGACGGCTCTGGCGACCATCTTCGCCCTGCTCCCCATGGCGTTGGGCGTCACCGGCGAGGGCGGCTTCATCGCCCAGCCCCTGGCCGTGGTCGTCATCGGCGGCCTGATCACGTCGACCCTGCTGACGCTGCTGCTGGTCCCGACGCTGTACACGGTGATCGAACTCCGCAAGGAGCGCCGGGCGAAGAAGAAGGCGGCGAAGCGGGCGAAGAAGACCGGGGCGCCGTCCCAGCCGGCCGGGGCGGAGTCCGAGGAGCCCGAACCCGCGGGCGTCTAGCGAACGGCGGAGGCCCGGCCGACACGTGGTGTTGGCCGGGCCTCCGCCGTTGCCGGGGGCGTGGGGGGGGGACGCGGTACCCCCAACAGCCCGGAGGGGGCGGGTGGATGGGGACGAGCCTGGCCGCGCAGCGGCCGAGGCCCCGCGCCCGCCTACGGCGAGCAGCCCCCCGTGGCTACGGGAGCGCCAGCATGCGCTCCAGCGCCAGCTTGGCGAACTGCTCCGTCTCGCGGTCCACCTCGATGCGGTTGACCAGGTTGCCCTCGGCGAGGGACTCCAGGGTCCACACCAGGTGCGGCAGGTCGATGCGGTTCATCGTCGAGCAGAAGCACACCGTCTTGTCGAGGAAGACGATCTCCTTGCCCTCGGGCGCGAAACGGTTCGCGAGCCGCCGTACGAGATTCAGCTCCGTACCGATCGCCCACTTCGAGCCGGCCGGGGCGGCCTCGAGGGCCTTGATGATGTACTCCGTGGACCCCACGTAGTCGGCTGCCGCGACGACCTCGTTCTTGCACTCGGGGTGGACGAGGACCTTCACACCGGGGATCCGCTCGCGGACGTCGTTCACCGAGTCCAGCGAGAAGCGGCCGTGGACCGAGCAGTGACCCCGCCACAGGATCATCTTCGCGTCCCGCAGCTGCTCCGCCGTCAGCCCGCCGTTCGGCTTGTGCGGGTTGTAGAGAACGCAGTCGTCGAGGGACATGCCCATGTCGCGGACCGCGGTGTTGCGGCCGAGGTGCTGGTCGGGCAGGAAGAGCACCTTCGACCCCTGCTCGAAGGCCCACTCAAGGGCCCGCTGGGCGTTCGACGACGTGCAGATCGTGCCGCCGTGCTTGCCCGTGAACGCCTTGATGTCCGCGGACGAGTTCATGTACGAGACGGGCACGACCTGCTCGGCGATCCCGGCCTCGGTGAGCACGTCCCAGCACTCGGCGACCTGCTCGGCGGTGGCCATGTCGGCCATCGAGCAGCCCGCGGCGAGGTCCGGCAGGACGACCTTCTGGTCGTCGCCCGTCAGGATGTCCGCCGACTCCGCCATGAAGTGCACACCGCAGAACACGATGTACTCGGCCTCCGGGCGCGCGGCCGCGTCCCGGGCCAGCTTGAAGGAGTCGCCCGTGACGTCCGCGAACTGGATGACCTCGTCGCGCTGGTAGTGGTGGCCGAGCACGAAGACCTTGTCCCCGAGTTTCTCCTTGGCCGCGCGGGCGCGCTCCACCAGGTCCGGGTCGGACGGCGAGGGCAGGTCGCCGGGACACTCGACGCCCCGCTCGCTCCTCGGGTCGGCCTCGCGGCCGAGCAGCAGCAGGGCGAGGGGCGTCGGCTGTACGTCGAGCTCCTGGGTCTGGGCGGTGGTCACGACACGCACCCTTTCTGTTCTGCGGCTCGCCGGGCTCGTAGGGAAGCGGGCCCGGCGGAACGATGCCTTTTCGTCGAATTGACGCTATCTATCATAACCCCTTCACGTCACGTTGACGATGTCCATAGCGTCGATGTGACGTGAATCCCGGTCGCCTCTACGGCGGGTGACATACAGGTGTCGGCCGGGTTGTCCGTGGGGTTGTCCACAGGTCGGTGTTCGTGTCTGGGCGCATGTGCGAGCATGAAGAGCGAAGGCAAAAGACAAGCGCTCGGCCCGGAATGAATCCGCGGCCCCGCCGGTTGCAATCGTCGGCAAGCAGTCTCCGTACAACCCGGGAGAGAAGCAGATGTCCGTATCGGACGAGACCACCACCGTGAGCGACGGCATCATCCTGTCCGACGCCGCCGCTGCCAAGGTCAAGGCCCTGCTCGACCAGGAAGGCCGCGAAGACCTGGCGCTGCGCGTCGCAGTTCAGCCCGGCGGCTGCTCCGGCCTGCGCTACCAGCTCTTCTTCGACGAGCGCTCCCTCGACGGCGATGTCGTCAAGGACTTCGGCGGCGTCAAGGTCGTCACCGACCGCATGAGCGCCCCCTACCTGGGCGGCGCGTCCATCGACTTCGTGGACACCATCGAGAAGCAGGGCTTCACGATCGACAACCCGAACGCGACGGGCTCCTGCGCCTGCGGCGACTCCTTCAGCTAAGCCCCCGGCTCACCGGCGCCGAGCCCGCGGCGCACGGCTGAGCACGTACGGCTGAACGCGTACGAAGGCGGCGTCCCCCTCCGACAGGGACGCCGCCTTCGCGTATCCGGAGCGCCGCGGCAGCTACTGGGGCTGCACCGACTTCTGAGCGCCCGACGGCGACTGCAGCGAGGCGCCGGGCACCTTCCCCTCGGGGATCTCCTTGCCGTCCGATCCCACGACCTTGCGGTCGCCGAGCGGCTTGTCCAGGTGGACGGTCTTCTCGTAGATCTTGGCGATCAGGATGCAGATCTTGTCCGGCCAGGGCTTCTCGGTCACCGTGACGGTCACCTTGTCCGAGCTCTCGCTCGCCGAAGCGGAGTAGTCCGCGCACACCCCGCCCGTGAAGCTGACCGTCAGGTCCTTCCCGTCGACGGTGTAGCCCTGCACCTTGACGTCGCGCGACGTCGGCGCCGCGGTCGGTTCGTCGCCCGGCGCGGTCGGCGTGGGGCTCGGCTGGACGGACGGCTGCCCGGGGGCCGTCGGTGAGGTCAGATACTGCGGGTCGACGGCCGGATGCGTCACCGTGAAGCTGTCGTCCGCACCCTGCGTCCGTACCTGGAACAGCCAGGACGGCACCAGCGTCTGCCGCCCGTTCGCGTAGTGCGTCGCCAGCCCGAAGGTGGCCTTCTCGACGGTCACCGTCTGAGGCGCCGGCGTCACCGTCGAGTGCTCGCACGGCATCTCGTCCCGGTCCTTCAGCGGTACGGGGCTGGCGCAGCCGCCGATGCCCTTGCGCCCGCCGCCCGACGCGGACGCCGACCCGTTCATCAGGTCCAAGGTCTTCCGCGCACTGATGACGGGGTAGGTGTCACCCTTCACCGGCGCCTTCAACTGGCCGCTGCCGCTGAAGACCTTGCCCTCGGAGTTGACCTGGAGACCGGTGGTCCAGCCGTACGTCGGCAGCCCGCCGACCACAGGGTCAGCGTTCACCACGCGTACCTGGTCGTCGCTCATCAGCTGGCTCGCGTCCAGCTTCGCGTCGTCCTGGCCGACGGCCTTCAGCACCGGAGCGGCCGCCTTCTTGGCCTCCTCCTCGCTCACCGCCCCAGGGCGCAGACCCGCCAGGCCGCTGGACCCGACCGGTACACAGCGCTTGCCCTTCGGGCAGTTGTCGGTCCCCGGCACATACGAGCTGAAGGTCCAGGTGCCCGGCGCGTTCAGACTCACTCGCAGGTTCGGTTCCGAACCGTCCTTCGTGGAGCCGACCGTCCAGCCGTCGCCGACCAGCCTCGGCGTGCCCGCCACGCCGAGGGCCTTCGCGAGCCGGGCCACCTCCGCCTTCGTCACGTCGCCCTTCGCCCAGTACACGGGCGCCGAGTCCGGGCCGCCCGGCAGCTTGCCGTCCGCGTGGTAGGTCGCGCCGTACGGGTTGGGCTCGCCGGGCGCGATGCCGTTCGTGCCGCCCGTACCGCTCGTGGTGCCCTCGGAGTAGCCGTCGAGAGCCAGCGGCGGGGGAGTGCCGTCGCCGCCGGGGGCCCCGGAGCCGCTTCGGCCGTTCCCGCCGGACGCGGTGGTCGCGAAGTACGCCCCGCCGCCCCCGACCAGCAGGACCGCGGCGGCGACCGAGGCGACGATCACCGGAGAATGCCGACGGCGCGGCGTGCCCGGCTCGGCGCCCTCGGCGGGACCCACGGCAGGACCCTCGGCGGGATCGGTCGCGTCGTTGTCGGGTCGCTCGGTGCTCACCGCATCGCTCCTTCGGCTCCACTGCTGTCCCATGACCCGGCCCTGTCAAATATGGGCACTGACGGTCGTATACCGCATCCCCATTACGGGGGACAGCGATGGGACGCAGCGGGGGAGCGCGCGGTTCCCCGCGAGCGCTCGCCGAATTCCCCCGTTCGGCGCCGCCCGATCGGCCGTACGGGGATCAGTCGCCGTAGTCGGACATCGCGTCCAGCAGCCGCGCGGACGTCGGCGGCACGGTCACCCCGTGGATGCGTGACGGAGACACCGGGCGGGAAGTGACCTTGGCGGGAGCCGTCCAGTGCGGGGCCATCCGGGCGCAGTCGCCGCGCAGCGACGCCAGATCGCCTTCGAGGTCGAGCGGAGCGGAGCCGTGGACCTTGAGGTTCGTCATACCGGAACCGTATGCACCGTTCCCCTCACGAAGAAAGATCTACTATCGGGTAGTTTTGCCCGCTTCAGCAGGCGCCCACGGACCGGGTAGCGTGAACTGTCAATCCCCTCCCCTCGCAGGAGCGTGTCCTAGCCGTGCGTATCGCAGTCACCGGCTCCATCGCCACCGACCACCTCATGACCTTCCCCGGCCGATTCGCCGACCAGCTGGTCGCGGATCAGCTGCACACGGTCTCCCTCTCCTTCCTGGTCGACAACCTCGACGTGCGCCGGGGCGGGGTCGGCGCGAACATCGCCTTCGGCATGGGCCAGCTCGGCACCCGGCCGATCCTGGTCGGTGCGGCGGGTTCCGACTTCGACGAGTACCGCGCCTGGCTCGACCGCCACGGCGTCGACACCGACTCGGTCCGCATCTCCGAGGTGCTGCACACCGCGCGCTTCGTGTGCACCACCGACGCCGACCACAACCAGATCGGCTCCTTCTACACGGGCGCGATGAGCGAGGCCCGCCTCATCGAGCTGAAGGCCGTCTCGGACCGGGTCGGCGGTCTCGACCTGGTCCTGATCGGCGCGGACGACCCCGAGGCGATGCTCCGCCACACCGAGGAGTGCCGCTCCCGCACGATTCCGTTCGCCGCCGACTTCTCGCAGCAGATCGCCCGGATGAACGGCGACGAGATCCGGATACTGCTGGACGGAGCGACGTACCTCTTCTCGAACGAGTACGAGAAGGGGCTCATCGAGTCCAAGACCGGCTGGACGGACGAGGAGATCCTGGGCAAGGTCGGCCACCGTGTGACGACCCTCGGCGCGCAGGGTGTGCGTATCGAACAGGCGGGCGAGGAGCCCATCGAGGTCGGCTGCCCGGAGGAGGAGCGCAAGGCCGACCCCACGGGCGTCGGCGACGCGTTCCGCGCGGGCTTCCTCTCCGGCCTCGCCTGGGGCGTCCCGCTGGAGCGCGCCGCCCAGGTCGGCTGCATGCTCGCCACGCTGGTCATCGAGACGGTCGGCACCCAGGAGTACCAGCTGCGCCGCGCCCACTTCATGGACCGCTTCACCAAGGCGTACGGCCATGAGGCCGCGGCGGAGGTCCAGGAGCACCTGGCCTGATCCTGCCGGGACCATGCGTCTGTCCCTGCGGGGCCGCCGTCGGCCGCGGGTCCGCGGGGGCTGGTCGCACCCACGCGGCGGAGCCGCACATCGATACGGCCCCGCACCTTCGGGGGCGCCGCGCCGCGGCGCCCCCGGTTACGTCACCCGGCGGACGACATAGGCCGAGCCCCGGTCCGTCGGCTCCTCCCCGACGTACTCCTGCCCCCGCATCTCGCACCACGCGGGGATGTCGAGCCGTGCCGCCTCGTCGTCCGAGAGGACCCGCACCGAGCCGCCCACCGGCACGTCACCGATGACCTTCGCCAGCTCGATCACGGGGATCGGGCAGCGTTTGCCGAGGGCGTCCACGACGAGGACGTCCTCGCGCACCGCCGTCGCGGGCGACGGTGCGCCGAGCTTCTCCCGCACTCCCGTCACGGCCCCCGGAAGGACCGACAGGAACCGCTCGACGTCCGCCTCCGCCGTCCCGAGCGGCAGCGACACCCGTACGTTCCCCTCGCTCAGCACACCCATCGCCTTGAGCACATGGCTCGGCGTCAGCGTGCTGCTCGTACAGGACGATCCGGACGAGACGGAGTAACCCTCTGCGTCCAACTCGTGGAGCAGAGCCTCTCCGTCGACATAGAGACAGGAGAAGGTGACGATGCCGGGCAGCCGATGGGCCGGATCGCCCACCACCTCCACGTCCGGCACCACCTGCGGTACCCGCGCCCGGATCCGCTCCGTCAGCTCCCGCAGCCGTACCGCCTCCTGGGCCGCCTCCGCCCGCACCGCCCGCAGCGAAGCCGCCGCGGCCACGATCGCCGGGATGTTCTCGAAGCCGGCGGCCCGCCCCGACTCCCGCTCGTCCGCGGGCCCTTGGGGAGCGAACCGCACTCCTTTGCGTACGACGAGCAGCCCGACCCCCGACGGGCCACCCCATTTATGGGCACTCGCCGTCAACAGGGACCAGTCGCCCTCGACCGGCCCCCAGCCCAGCGACTGCGCCGCGTCCACCAGCAGGGGCACGCCCGCCGCCCGGCAGGTCTCGGCCACCGCGGCCACCGGCTGCTCCGTGCCCACCTCGTGGTTGGCGGACTGGAGGCAGGCGAGGGCGGTGTCGGGGCGCAGGGCGTCCGCATACGCGGAAGGGGACACCCGGCCCGCACGGTCGACCGGGACCTGTGTCACCGATCCGCCCGCCGCCTCATGGACGTCCGCCGAATGCAGCACCGACGAATGTTCGACCGCTGACACGATCAGGTGGCGTCCGACGCGGCGCCGACCGGCCAGAGCGCCCTCGATCCCGGCGTGCACCGCCCGCGTCCCCGACGTGGTGAAGACCAGCTCGTCCACCCGGCACCCCACCGCCTCGGCCGCCGCCTCCCGCGCCGCGTCGAGCAGCAACCGCGCCCGTCGCCCCTCCCGGTACAGCCGCGCGGGATCGGCCCATCCCTCCTCGAACGAGGCCTGCAGAGCCTGCCGGGCAACGGAATGAAGGGGAGCGCCAGAAGCGGCATCGAAGTAGACCACACAGCAACGCTAAATCCTCCGGGCCCCATAAGGGGCGCGGGGCTGTGACATGTACGGCTCCGCCGCGTGAGCGCGATCGACCACAGACGACCCGCAGTCGCCGTGTTCGCCGCGCCCCCCGGGCTGCCAGGCGCCCCAACCCCCCGTCAGAAGGCACCCGGAGCCGGGCATTCCACCCCTTCGGGGTGCCTGGCGGCGCGTTGGGCACCCTCCCCGCGCGACCCCAAATAGCGTCCAGTAGGGTTTGGTCCGCATAAACATCCAAACCCCTGCCCGACGCAGGGCGGCGACCGACCAGCGAGAAGGCCGCAGCCAGTAGCGCGGGCGAGACTCTCGGGAAGGCGCTACGTGAGTCCCAACGGCTCCGACCGCTCGCCGCGGCGCCCGATGCGGCGGAAGCTGCTGCAGGCAATGACTGCGGGCCTGGTCCTGGCGACAGCCACCGGTTGCTCGTACAACTGGGAAGACTTCCCCCGCCTTGGTATGCCCACCCCGGTCACGGAAGAGGCTCCGCGGATCCTCTCGCTGTGGCAGGGGTCCTGGGCGGCCGCGCTCGCCGTCGGCGTGCTGGTGTGGGGCCTGATCCTGTGGGCGACCATGTTCCACCGGCGCAGCCGCACCAAGGTCGAGGTTCCTCCGCAGACCCGGTACAACATGCCCATCGAGGCGCTGTACACGGTGGTCCCGCTCATCATCGTCTCGGTGCTGTTCTACTTCACCGCCCGCGACGAGACGAAGCTCCTCAGTCTCTCCCCGAAGCCCGACGTCACGGTCAACGTGGTCGGCTTCCAGTGGAGCTGGGGCTTCAACTACATCGCGGACGTCCCCGGTTCCACCGGGAACGCCAAGATCAACCCGAACCTGGCCGCCATTCCGGACCGGTTCAAGAAGGACTTCCCGGCGAACGCCGGCGGTGTCTACGACGTCGGCACACCCGGCACGCGGAACCCGCAGACGGGTAACCCCGGTCCGACCCTGTGGCTTCCCAAGGGCAAGACGGTCCGCTTCGTTCTCACTTCTCGTGACGTCATCCACTCCTTCTGGGTGGTGCCGTTCCTCATGAAGCAGGACGTCATCCCGGGCCACACCAACTCCTTCCAGGTGACCCCCAACAGGGAGGGCACCTTCCTGGGCAAGTGCGCCGAACTCTGCGGCGTCGACCACTCCCGGATGCTCTTCAACGTGAAGGTCGTCTCCCCCGAGCGCTACGAGGCCCACCTCAAGGAGCTCGCGGCGAAGGGTCAGACCGGTTACGTCCCGGCCGGCATTGAGCAGACGGGCCACGAGAAGAACCGGGAGACGAACAACCTGTGAGCATCCTCAACGAACCCCAGGGTGCCGCCGAAGCCGAAGACTCGTACGAGAACGAGCTGCCGGTACGGCGCAAGCAGCCCGGCAACGTCGTGATCAAGTGGCTCACCACCACTGACCACAAGACGATCGGCACGCTGTATCTGGTCACGTCGTTCGCGTTCTTCATGATCGGTGGCGTCATGGCGCTCCTCATGCGCGCCGAACTCGCCCGACCGGGTCTGCAGATCATGTCGAACGAGCAGTTCAACCAGGCGTTCACGATGCACGGCACGATCATGCTGCTGATGTTCGCGACGCCGCTGTTCGCCGGCTTCACGAACTGGATCATGCCGCTGCAGATCGGTGCGCCCGACGTGGCGTTCCCGCGGCTGAACATGTTCGCCTACTGGCTCTACCTGTTCGGCTCGACCATCGCGGTGGGTGGCTTCCTCACCCCGCAGGGCGCGGCCGACTTCGGCTGGTTCGCGTACTCGCCGCTGTCGGACGCGGTCCGCTCGCCGGGCATCGGCGCCGACATGTGGATCATGGGTCTGGCCTTCTCGGGCTTCGGCACCATCCTCGGCGCGGTCAACTTCATCACCACCATCATCTGCATGCGCGCTCCCGGCATGACGATGTTCCGCATGCCGATCTTCGTGTGGAACGTGCTGCTCACCGCGGTGCTGGTGCTGCTGGCCTTCCCCGTTCTGGCGGCGGCGCTGTTCGCCCTGGAGGCGGACCGCAAGTTCGGCGCCCACATCTTCGACGCGGCAAATGGCGGGGCATTGCTCTGGCAACACCTCTTCTGGTTCTTCGGCCATCCAGAGGTGTACATCATCGCCCTGCCATTCTTCGGAATCATTTCCGAAGTCATCCCAGTGTTCTCACGCAAGCCGATGTTCGGCTACATGGGCCTCATCGCGGCCACCATCTCCATCGCCGGTCTGTCCGTGACCGTGTGGGCCCACCACATGTACGTCACCGGCGGTGTGTTGCTGCCGTTCTTCTCCTTCATGACGTTCCTCATCGCCGTGCCAACGGGTGTGAAGTTCTTCAACTGGATCGGAACGATGTGGAAGGGGTCCTTGAGTTTCGAGACCCCGATGCTCTGGGCCACCGGCTTCCTGATCACCTTCACGTTCGGTGGTCTGACCGGTGTCATCCTGGCCTCGCCGCCGATGGACTTCCACGTCTCGGACTCGTACTTCGTGGTGGCGCACTTCCACTACGTGGTCTTCGGCACCGTGGTGTTCGCGATGTTCTCCGGCTTCCACTTCTGGTGGCCGAAGATGACGGGCAAGATGCTCGACGAGCGCCTCGGCAAGATCACCTTCTGGACGCTGTTCGTGGGCTTCCACGGCACGTTCCTCGTCCAGCACTGGCTGGGCGCGGAGGGCATGCCGCGTCGGTACGCGGACTACCTCGCGGCCGACGGCTTCACCGCGCTGAACACGATCTCGACGATCAGCTCGTTCCTGCTCGGCCTGTCGATCCTGCCGTTCCTCTACAACGTGTGGAAGACGGCCAAGTACGGCAAGCCGGTCGGCGTCGACGACCCGTGGGGCTACGGCCGTTCGCTGGAGTGGGCCACCTCGTGCCCGCCGCCGCGGCACAACTTCCTCACCCTGCCGCGGATTCGCAGTGAATCCCCGGCGTTCGACCTGCACCACCCGGAGATCGCCGCTCTCGACCAGCTCGAGAACGCCGGTCACGGGACGTCGGCTCTGGCTGGTGGCAAGGAGGCCGGCAAGTGAAGGTCCAAGGCAAGATGTTCCTCTGGCTCGCTGCCTTCATCCTCGTCATGGCGATCGTCTATGGCGTGTGGTCGAAGGAGCCGGCCGGTACGACGGCGCTCTTCCTCGCCTTCGGGCTGAGCGTGATGATCGGCTACTACCTGGCCTTCACGGCCCGGCGGGTCGACGCGCTGGCACAGGACAACAAGGACGCGGACGTCGCCGACGAGGCCGGCGAGGTGGGCTTCTTCAGCCCGCACAGCTGGCAGCCGCTCGCGCTCGGCGTCGGTGGGGCGCTCGCCTTCCTGGGCGTCGTCTTCGGCTGGTGGCTGCTGTACTTCTCGGCCCCGATCATCGTGATCGGCCTGTGGGGCTGGGTCTTCGAGTACTACCACGGTGAGAACCGCACTCAGTAGCACGCGCGAAACACCCGGGAGCCCGGATACTCCGCCAGGAGTGTCCGGGCTCCCTCGTTTGCCACACGTCATGTACGTCACACGGGTGACTCACCGTGCCTTAGTTGACGGGCCTTCATAGCGTGGAACCATGAACCACTCACCGCGCATCCGCACGGTCGTCAGCTGCACCACGCTGGTGGTCGCCCTCGGCGTGGGCGTCACCGCCTGCGGCGGAGACGACCACCCGCTCTCGGCGAAGCCGTACGACGCGGCGGGACTGATCTCCTTCAACGGCAGCAGCGGCAACCAGAAGGTCGACCCCGACAAGCCCCTGGAAATCATCGCCCTGACCGAAGACGGGCGTATCACCGACGTCACGGCCACGGACGCCTCGGGCCGCTACGTCGTGGGCGAACTCGCCGCCGACGGCAGCCGCTGGCACAGCACCTCGCCGCTGGCCGCAGGGGCCCATTACACGGTGCGCGTGAGCACCGAGGACGGAAGCGGCGCCCCCGGCCGCAAGGTCCTCGACTTCGACACCACCACACCCAAGACGAAGAAGCAGCTGGACGTGAAGTTCGGGCCCGGGGCCGGCAAGTACGGCGTCGGCCAGCCCGTCACCGCCGAACTCAGCGTCCCCGTCAAGGACAAGGCCGCCCGCACGATCGTCGAGCGCGCCCTCAAGGTCGACTCGGTGCCCGCTGTGGAGGGCGCCTGGCACTGGGTGAACGACAAGACGCTGCACTACCGCCCCAAGGACTACTGGCCCACGAACGCCACCATCCAGGCGCACAGCAACCTCGCGGGCATCAAGATCGCCGACCGTCTCTGGGGCGGTAACGCCAAGTCCCTGCAGCTCACCACGGGCGAGCGCCTCATCGCCGTCACGGACGCCTCCGCGCACTCCATGACGGTCTACCGCGACGGCCAGGCGATCAAGACGATCCCCGTCACCACCGGCAAGCCCGGCTACGAGACCCGCAACGGCGTCAAGGTCGTCCTGGAGAAGCAGTACTTCGTACGGATGCGCGGGACCACCGTCGGCATCGCCGAGGGCAGCGCGGACTCCTACGACCTGCCCGTGTACTACGCGACCCGTGTCACCTGGAGCGGCGAGTACGTGCACGCGGCGCCCTGGTCGGTGGGCGACCAGGGGTATTCCAACGTCAGCCACGGCTGCACCGGGATGAGCACCGGAAACGCCGAGTGGTTCTTCAACAACGTGCGCCAGGGCGACATCGTGAAGGTCCAGAACTCCAACGGAGACACGATGGCCCCGTTCGACAACGGCTTCGGCGACTGGAACCTCAACTGGAAGACCTGGCGCCAGGGCAGCGCCCTGGTGGGCGGGACTCCCGAGGGCCCGACCCCGCAGGACAGGGCCAGACTGCGCCCCGAGTCAGTGTGAGGCAGGCACGCGCCACCGCGCCCCGAAAGGGGCGCGGGGCTGTGACATGTGGGGCTCCGCCACACGCGCGCGACCAGCCGGATACTGCTCGCAGTCGCGGGACCACATACGGGCCCGAGCCCTCAGGCACCCAAAAGAGCCTTACGACGCAGCAGGGAGGCCAGAGCAGCCGCGAACTCCACCGGGTCCACCGGCAGCGTCACTGCCGCATCCGCACGGCTCCACGTGGCCAGCCAGGCGTCCTGGGGCCGACCGATGAGCACCAGCACGGGCGGACAGTTGAAGACCTCGTCCTTGATCTGCCGGCACACCCCCATGCCGCCCAAGGGCACTGCCTCGCCGTCCAGCACACAGACGTCGATCCCGCCCTTGTCCAGCTCCTTGATGACGGCGCCGGGAGTCGCGCACTCGATGAACTCGACGGTGGGAACGTCCGGAGCGGGCCTGCGCCCGGTCGCCAGCCGCACCTGTTCGCGGGTGTTGGAGTCGTCGCTGTAGACGAGCACCGTGGCGGTCGGCTGCATTGTTCCTCCGCGTCTTTGGTCGGGAACCACTGGTACCGATGGCGCGGATGCTACTCCCTTGAACACCTCGTCAACACCGGTTCGGACAGGGCTTCGATGGGCCATACGGGCTGGACAGACCCCGTCAACACTCCGAACGGCACCCCCCGGGGTGAGGGCGGGATAAGCGACCGACATAATGTCGGTCGTGGCGACAGCAACGACAGTAGAAACCGGGCACGCGCACCCGTCGGTCAATCGGCCGAACCTCACCAGCGTCGGAACCATCATCTGGCTGAGTTCCGAGCTGATGTTCTTCGCGGCCCTCTTCGCGATGTACTTCACCCTGCGATCGGTGACCGGGCCAGAACACTGGAAGGAAATGGCGTCCAGCCTGAACTTCCCGTTCTCGGCGACGAACACCACGATCCTGGTGCTCTCCTCCCTGACCTGCCAGCTCGGCGTGTTCGCCGCCGAGCGCGGGGACGTGAAGAAGCTCCGGATGTGGTTCACAGTCACCTTCATCATGGGTGCGATCTTCATCGGCGGTCAGGTCTTCGAGTACACCGAACTGGTCAAGAAGGACGGGCTCTCGCTCTCCTCCGACCCGTACGGCTCGGTGTTCTACCTGACCACCGGCTTCCACGGACTGCACGTGACGGGCGGCCTCATCGCCTTCCTGTTCGTCCTCGGCCGCACCTACGCGGCCCGGAGGTTCACCCATGAGCAGGCGACCGCCGCCATCGTCGTGTCCTACTACTGGCACTTCGTCGATGTCGTCTGGATCGGCCTCTTCGCCACGATCTACATGATCAAGTAATCGGGCCCACGCCCGAAACATCCAGAAGCATCGACGCAGAAGATCCTGACACCGGGGTAATCCGTGAAAAAGCTCTCCGCACGACGACGCCATCCGCTGGCGGCGGTCGTCGTCCTACTCCTCGCGCTGGCGGCCACCGGGGGGCTGTACGCCGCGTTCGCACCCGCGAGCAAGGCGCAGGCCGATGAAACCGCCCAGTCCCTCGCCATCGACGAGGGCAAGAAGCTCTACGCCGTCGGCTGCGCCAGCTGCCACGGCACCGGCGGTCAGGGCACCTCCGACGGTCCGAGCCTCGTGGGCGTCGGCGCCGCCGCGGTCGACTTCCAGGTCGGAACCGGCCGCATGCCGGCCCAGCAGCCGGGCGCGCAGATCCCGAAGAAGAAGGTCATCTACTCGCAGGCCGAGATCGACCTGCTCGCGGCGTACATCGGCTCGCTCGGCGCCGGTCCGTCGATCCCGACGAAGAGCCAGGTCAGCCCCGAGGGCGCGGACGTCGCCAAGGGTGGCGAACTCTTCCGCACCAACTGCGCGCAGTGCCACAACTTCACCGGCAAGGGCGGTGCGTTGACGCACGGCAAGTTCGCGCCGGACCTTGAGGGTGTCGACCCGAAGCACATCTACGAGGCCATGCAGACCGGCCCGCAGAACATGCCGTCCTTCCCCGACACCACGCTGTCGACGAAGAACAAGCAGGACATCATCGCGTACCTCGACGCGGTCAACGGTGACGACACCGAGAGCCCCGGCGGTCTCGAACTGGGCGGCCTCGGGCCGGTCAGTGAAGGCCTCTTCGGCTGGATCTTCGGTCTCGGCACCCTGGTCGCCGTCGCCGTCTGGGTCGCCGCTCGGACCGCAAAGGCCAAGAAGTCATGAGTAGCCAAGAGATTCCAGAAGAGAACGTGCCCGCTGAGCGGGCCACCGACGAGCACGGTCACGCGGTAGCCGTCGCGGACGAGACCAACCCGTTCGCGGACCCGGGGCTGCCGCCCCATGAGCACCGTGTCCAGGACATCGACGAGCGGGCCGCCAAGCGGTCCGAGCGCATGGTCGCCATGCTGTTCACGCTGTCGATGCTGGCGACCGTCGCCTTCATCGCCTCGTACGTGGCGATCCCGAACGACAAGTCGATCTACGTCTTCCCGCTCGGGCACATCAGCGCGCTGAACTTCGCGCTGGGCATGACCCTCGGCATCGCGCTGTTCGCGATCGGCGCGGGCGCGGTCCACTGGGCCCGCACCCTGATGTCCGACATGGAGATCGCCGACGAGCGTCACCCGATCGAGGCGGAGCCCGAGGTCAAGGCCAAGGTCCTGGCCGACTTCAAGCAGGGCGCCAAGGAGTCCGCGCTCGGCCGCCGCAAGCTGATCCGCAACACGATGTTCGGCGCGCTGGCCCTGTTCCCGCTCTCCGGCGTCATGCTGCTGCGCGACCTCGGTCCGCTGCCCGGCACGAAGCTGCGCCACACGCTCTGGTCCAAGGGCAAGCTGCTCGTCAACATGAACACGAACGAGCCGCTGCGTCCCTCGGACGTCGCCGTCGGTTCGCTCACCTTCGTCAAGCCCGAGGGCTTGGAGGAGCACGACGAGGACTTCCAGAAGGAGATCGCCAAGGCGGCCCTGATGATCGTCCGGCTGCAGCCGGACAACATCAAGGACAAGCAGGAACTCGAGTGGTCCTACCAGGGCATCGTGGCCTACTCGAAGATCTGCACCCACGTCGGTTGCCCGATCTCCCTGTACGAGCAGCAGACGCACCACGTCCTCTGCCCGTGCCACCAGTCCACCTTCGACCTCTCCGACGGTGCCCGAGTCATCTTCGGCCCGGCCGGTCACGCTCTGCCGCAGTTGCGCATCGGCGTGAACGACGAGGGCTACCTCGAGGCGCTCGGCGACTTCGAAGAGCCCGTCGGTCCTGCATTCTGGGAGCGCGGATGAGCACTACCACCACCTCCGACTCGCGCTCGCGCGAGAAGGCGCCCGCCGGTGAGCGGGTGGCCGACTGGGCCGACGGCCGCCTGGGGATCTACTCCCTGGCCAAGGCCAACATGCGCAAGATCTTCCCCGACCACTGGTCGTTCATGTTGGGTGAGGTCTGCCTCTACAGCTTCATCATCATCATCCTCACGGGTGTGTATCTGACGCTGTTCTTCCACCCGTCGATGAACGAGGTGGTGTACCACGGCAGCTACGTCCCGCTGCAGGGACAGCTGATGTCCGAGGCGTTCAACTCGACCCTGCACATCTCCTTCGATGTGCGCGGTGGTCTGCTGATCCGGCAGATCCACCACTGGGCGGCGCTGATCTTCCTCGCCGGCATGTTCGTGCACATGATGCGCGTGTTCTTCACGGGTGCGTTCCGCAAGCCGCGTGAGGTCAACTGGGTGTTCGGCTTCCTGCTGTTCGTCCTGGGCATGTTCACCGGCTTCACCGGTTACTCGCTCCCGGACGACCTGCTGTCCGGCACCGGTGTCCGCTTCATGGAGGGCGCGGTCCTGTCCGTGCCGATCGTGGGCACGTACCTGTCGTTCTTCCTCTTCGGCGGCGAGTTCCCGGGCGGCGACTTCGTGGCCCGCTTCTACTCGGTGCACGTCCTGCTGCTGCCGGGCATCATGCTCGGCCTGGTCGTCGGCCACCTGATCCTGGTCTTCTACCACAAGCACACGCAGTTCGCGGGCCCCGGAAAGACGAACAACAACGTCGTCGGCATGCCGCTGCTGCCGGTCTACATGGCCAAGGCCGGAGGCTTCTTCTTCCTGGTCTTCGGTGTCATCGCGGCCATCGCGGCGATCGCCTCGATCAACCCGATCTGGGCCATCGGCCCCTACCGTCCGGACCAGGTCTCCACGGGCGCCCAGCCCGACTGGTACATGGGCTTCTCCGAGGGCCTGATCCGTGTCATGCCGGGCTGGGAGGTCAACGTCTGGGGTCACACGCTCGTCCTGGGTGTGTTCATCCCGCTGGTGATCTTCCCGCTGGTCCTGGTCTCGATCGCGGTCTACCCGTTCATCGAGTCCTGGGTCACCGGCGACAAGCGCGAGCACCACATCCTGGACCGCCCGCGCAACGTCCCGACCCGGACCGCGTTCGGTGCCGCCTGGATCAGCTGGTACTTCGTTCTGCTCGTCGGTGGTGGCAATGACCTCTGGGCCACGCACTTCCACCTGTCGATCAACTCGATCACCTGGTTCGTCCGGATCGCGTTCTTCGTCGTGCCGGTGCTCGTCTTCATCGCCACCAAGCGGATCTGCCTCGGCCTCCAGCGCCGCGACCGGGACAAGGTGCTGCACGGCCGCGAGTCGGGCATCATCAAGCGCCTGCCGCACGGTGAGTTCATCGAGGTGCACGAGCCGCTCAGCCAGGACGCGCTGCACACCCTCACCGCGCACGAGCAGTACAAGCCGGCCGAGATCGGCCCGACGGTCGACGAGAACGGTGTCGAGCGCAAGGTCAAGGGCACGCAGAGGCTGCGCGCCAAGCTCAGCAAGGGCTACTACGGGGACAACAACCAGATCCCCAAGCCCACGGTCGAGGAGTACAAGGAGATCACGAGCGGCCACGGCCACCACTGATCTGCTGACCGATCTGTACTGATCGCCACGGCAAGAGCCCCCGTCCATTGCCTGGACGGGGGCTCTTTGCCGTCCCTCCGGCTGGATAGGGTGGTCCCATCTACAGGAGTCCCTTTCCGGGACGGACCCAGGAGCGGCTTATGAGCGCTGTGAACCCCGCTGGAGGCGACATCGCGGCGGGCCGTTCCTGGCCCGTGGTACTGAACGGCCTCCTCGACGGACGTGACCAGAGCGCGGACGACACCGCCTGGGCGATGGACCGCATCCTGCGCGGCGAGGCGACCGACGCGCAGATCGCCGGGTTCGTGGTGGCGCTGCGGGCCAAGGGCGAGACCGTCGAGGAGATCACCGGGCTCGTCCGGACGATGTACGAGCACGCGAATGTGATCGAGGTGCCGGGGCCGACCGTCGACATCGTCGGTACGGGCGGCGACGGTGCCAAGACCGTCAACATCTCCACCATGTCGGCGATCGTGGTCGCCGGGACCGGCGCCAAGGTCGTCAAGCACGGCAACCGGGCGGCGTCCTCGGCGTCCGGCTCCTCGGACGTCCTGGAGAAGCTCGGCGTCAACCTCGAGCTGTCCCTGAAGCGGGTCGTCGAGGTGGCCGAGGAGGCCGGGATCACCTTCTGCTTCGCGGTGAAGTTCCATCCGGCGCTGCGTCATGTGGCGGCGGCGCGCGGGCAGTTGGGGATCCGGACGACGTTCAATGTCCTCGGTCCGCTGACGAACCCCGCGCGGGTGAGGGCGCAGGCGGTGGGTGTCGCGGATCCGCGCATGGCGCCCATCGTGGCGGGTGTCTTCGCCGAGCGCGGCAACTCCTCGCTGGTCTTCCGCGGCGACGACGGCCTCGACGAACTGACCACCACGTCGACCTCCAGGGTCTGGGTCGTCCGCGACGGCAAGGTGACCGAGGAGCGCTTCGACCCGCGCGACGTCGGCATCGAGCTCGTCCCGGTGGAGGCCCTGCGCGGCGCCGACGCGTCGTACAACGCGGACGTCGCCCGTCGCCTCCTGAACGGCGAGACCGGGCCCGTACGGGACGCGGTGCTGCTCAACGCGGCGGCGGCGCTCGTGGCCCTGTCGCCGGGCGAGGGGCCGCTCGCGGACCAGCTCCGCGCCGGCATGGAGAAGGCGGCGCACGCCATCGACTCGGGGGCCGCGAAGAAGACCCTCGACCGGTGGGTGGCGGCCAGCAACGCGTAGCGGGCGTGACCGCCGGTTCCCCGCGCCCTTTAAGGGGCGCGGGGAACTGCGCAATCTTTTAGCGGGGGTCTGGGGGCGCAGCCCCCGGGAACGATGGGGGTCCCCCCGCTCGAGCGAAGCCGAGAGTGGGGGAGGGCAGGGGCGGAGGGGGCGAAGAAACCCCCAAGAGGCCGCCCGGCGTCCCGGTATCCGGACACGGGGGTTGCGAGCCGAAGATCGTGTGGCAGGATGCTGTACCAGGTCATGAGCGACAGTCATGAGGCCCCGGCCGACTGTCCGGCAACCCTCCGTCCGTGGCGGGGTGCCCCGGGTGAAGACCAGGCCGTAGGCAGCGAGGTCTACGGCAAGCGCGGACCCCTCGCCCTCTTTTGAGTGGACACAGCCCAGGGGTCCTGGTCGTTCGAGGGAGCCTTCTGTGAGCAAGCGAATGCGATAGGGCGTAGAGCCCCGCCTCCGCATACCCCTTTTCACCCTTTCCCGCGCTGAGCCGTACCCCCGTGTACCCGCTCGCGTGGTGATTCCCCGCGCCTCTCACAGGAGCTCGCCATGTCTGTCTCCACCACTGTCGCCGACCAGACCGTTTGTGCCCCGCTGCCCGTTCTGGGCAGGGATGTCACCGTCCCGCTCGTCACCGGTGGCGAGGTCACCTACGCCGCCCTCGACTACGCCGCCAGCGCCCCGGCCCTGCAGCGGGTGTGGGACGACGTGGCCGCGTACGCCCCGTACTACGGCAGCGTCCACCGCGGCGCCGGCTACCTCTCGCAGCTGTCCACCGACCTTTTCGAGAACGCCCGCAAGGCCGTCGCCGAGTTCCTCGACTGCCGGGACGGCGACCAGGTCGTCTTCACCCGCTCCACCACCGACTCGCTCAACCTGCTCGCCGCCACGCTTCCGGCTGACTGCCAGGTCTTCGTCTTCGAGACCGAGCACCACGCCTCGCTGCTGCCCTGGCGGGACGCCCGGGTGACGTACCTGAACGCCCCGCGCACGCCCGACGAGGCGGTCGCGACCCTGGAGCGCGCGCTAGCCGATCGCGACCCCTACGGCCCGGCCCTCGTCTGCGTCACCGGCGCGTCCAACGTCACCGGCGAGCTGTGGCCGGTGCGTGAGCTCGCCGCCGCCGCCCATGCACACGGCGCCCGTATCGTCCTCGACGCCGCGCAGCTGGCCCCGCACCACCCGGTGTCCGTCCGTGACCTGGACGTCGACTGGGTCGCCTTCTCCGGTCACAAGCTGTACGCGCCCTTCGGGTCCGGCGTCCTCGCCGGCCGCTCCGACTGGCTGCGCGAGGCCGAGCCGTACCTCGCGGGTGGCGGGGCCAGCCGCAAGGTGTCGCGGCGGGAGGACGGGGGAGTGGACGTGGAGTGGCACGAGACGGCCGCCCGTCATGAGGCCGGGTCCCCGAACGTCATCGGTGCCTACTCGATCGCCTCGGCCTGCAAGGCGCTGAGCGAGGCCGGGTTCGACACGCTGGTCGCCCGGGAGCGGCACCTGATCGACACGGTCCGCGCGGGGCTCGCGGAGGTGCCCGAGGTGCGTGTCCTCTCCCTCTTCGGCGACGACGCCCCGCGCGTCGGGGTCATCTCCTTCGTCGTCGAGGGGTGGAACAGCTCGCACTTCGCCGCCGCGCTCTCCGCCGAGTACGGCATCGGTGTCCGCGACGGGCTCTTCTGCGCCCACCCGCTGGTGCGCACGCTCCTCGGCAGCGATCCGCAGGCCCAGGGCGAGTGCGGTGCGCCCGAGGCCGCGCCGGGCGAGAAGTCCCTCAACGCCATCCGGGTGAGCTTCGGGGCGGGGACGCCCGACGAGCACGTGGAGCGCTTCGTGCGCGCCGTGAAGGAACTGGTCCGGGACGGTGCGCGGTGGCAGTACCGCACGGAGGACGGCCGCTGCGTCCCGGCCGTCTGAGGGTTTTTTCGCCCCCTCCGCCCCTGCCCGTCCCGTACCTGGGGGCTGCCGCCCCCAGACCCCCGCTAAAAGATTGCGCAGTTCCCCGCGCCCCTTTTAGGGGCGCGGGGAACTGCGCGAACGGGGTTTGGGGCGGCGGGGGCGAAGAACTAGCCGTCGAGGCCGATGGCGAACGCCGCTTCCAGGTCGTGCTGGGAGTACGTGCGGAAGGCCACGTGCGTGTCCGTGGCCTCGACGCCCGGGATCTTGCTGATGCGGCCGGGGATGACGTCCGCCAGGTCTTCGTGCTCCTTCACCCGGACCATGGCGATCAAGTCGTACGTACCGGTGACGGAGAAGACCTCGCTGACACTGTCCAGCGCGGCGATCGACTCGGCGATCTCGGGGATCCGGTCCACGCTGGTCTTGATGAGGACGATCGCGGTGATCACGGTTGGTTCTCTCCCTCGGGTGCCGCTGCTGAGGCTCTCACCCTACTCGCGGTCCAGTTGGCCAGGTTGTTCTGCCGGGGGTCCGGGGGTTGGCCCCCGGGAAGACACAGCAGTCGTACGGCCGAATCGGACCCACGCGAAGACGAACCCCAGTGAGAAGCCCACCAGGTGGGCCAGATAGGCGACCCCGGGGCCCGATGTGTCGCGGCCGGCCGCGAGCCACTGCAGGGTCACCCAGAACGGCAGCACCACCCAGGCGGGAAAGCGCAGCGGCAGGAAGAAGAGGAACGGGAAGAGACTGGTCACCCGGGCCTTGGGGAACAGGTACAGGAACGCGCCGAGGATCGCGGAGATCGCTCCGGAGGCGCCGACCAGGGACTGCTGCGACTCGGCGTTGGCGGCCGCGTAGCCGAGCAGGGCGAGATAGCCGCAGCCCACGTAGAAGAGGGCGAACTGCACATGGCCCATGCGTTCCTCCGCCATCGCTCCGAAGACGTAGAAGAAGAGCATGTTGCCCAGGAGGTGGAGCCAGCTGCCGTGGATGAACAGGGCGGTGGCCGGGGTGAGCGCCTCGCGGGGCGCGCCGTCGAAGAGTTCGGCGGGCAGCACGCCCCAGCGCCGGAAGTAGGCCCGCTGGGCGACCAGCAGTTCGTCTCCGGTGCCGTACGCCGGATTGAGGCCCGCCGCCGGGCCGATCACGAAGATCAGGCAGCACAGGGCGATCAGGCCGTATGTCACCGGCGCCGACTGTCCTCGCATCGCTCTGCCGACCGTCGTAGTCCACTTGCTGATCATGGTGCAGAGCATGGCGTAACGGGAGCCATGCGGACAGACCGCCTCGCCGCCGCGGACGGCCGAGCGTCGGGTACCCGCCAGGCCGTAGGGTTACGAGCCACATGCACCAGGGAGACTGGCGCTGGACGGACACTAGAAGGAAAGCGACTGCCACATGACGGTTCCCCTGCCGGACGCCAAGACTCGCTGGCGCTGCACGCTCTGCGGCAACCTCACGCGTTTTGACGTGACCCGCTCGTCGAAGGTCGTCGAGTATGTGCACCTCGACCTGGCCGGTGAGCCGAAGGTCGAGGAGCGCGAGGTGGTCAGTGAGACCATCGAGTCGGTCCGCTGCCGTTGGTGCAACGCGGTGGATCAGGTGGAACTCGTGGACAGGCCGGGTGCCGGCTCCTGAGGGAGCGGGCCCCGCACAGGTATTGGGGTGACTGATGGTGGAGACCACAGGCGGGGAGCCGGACGACGGCACCGCTGAGGTGCTCGACCGTCCGCTGCCCGATGGTGTGCGCAGAAGAGTCGTCCAGATTGTTTCGGACGGGTTCGGCGGGTTGACCGTCGCCGAACTTCCTGTCCAATTGCGGCAGTACGCCCGGTTCGCTCCTAATCGCCGGGCCAAGTTCGCCGGTAACGCCATGGCCGCGGCTCTGGAGACCGACCCGCTGTTCAGACAGCGCATCGCCGAGAAGCTGAGAGAGGCTCAGCCGGAGCTCACCGGTGCCCTCGACTCGGGCGCGCCGCCCCCGGCCGCGGATCCGCTGGACGTGGCGGCCGCGGCCTATGTGCTGCGCCCCGCGGGCTGGGTGAAGCTGGTGACCGCCGCGGGCGAGGAGGCCCTGCGGGCGGACGCCGAGCGGGCCGGCGAGGAGAGCCGGGCCGAGCTGGAGCGGCTGCGCGAGGAGCTCGCGGAGGCCCGCGGCCAGACGAAGGCCGAGACCGAACGGCTGCGCACGGACCTGGAGTCGGCGAAGAAGGAAGCCGAATCGCTTCACCGCAAACTGCGCGGCGCCCTCAGTGACGTCAAGCGCGGCGAGGCGGCGCTGCGCAAGCTCCGGGCCGAGATGGACGCCGTACGGGCCGAGGGGCAGATCCAGGTGTCCGCCGCCGAGAGCGAGACCCGGCGGCTCAAGGCGCGGCTGGGGGAGGCCGAGGCGGCCCTGGAGGCGACGCGGCGCGCGGCGCGCGAGGGGCGCAGCGTCGAGGACATGCGGGTACGGCTGCTGCTCGACACCGTGCTGGAGGCCACTCAGGGGCTGCGGCGCGAACTCGCCCTGCCGCCCGTGTCGGTGCGGCCGGCGGAGACCGTCGATGCGGTCGAACCGGGACGGATGACACCAAAAGACATCGCCGCCCGCGCCCTGTCCGAAAACGACCCGGCGATCCTCGACCAGCTGCTCGCGCTGCCGCAGGCGCATCTGGTGGTCGACGGCTACAACGTCACCAAGACCGGCTATCCGCAGATGCCGCTCGAGAAGCAGCGTCTGAGGCTGCTCGGGCAGCTCTCGCAGCTCGCCGCGCAGACCGGTGCCGAGGTGACGTGCGTCTTCGACGGGGCCGAGCTGGCCGCGCCCGTGCTGCTCGCGCCGCCGCGCGGGGTGCGGGTGCTGTTCTCCAAGCCCGGTGTCACCGCTGACGAGTTGATCCGTCAGCTGGTCCGCGCCGAGCCGCCCGGGCGGCCGGTCATCGTGGTCTCCACCGACCGTGAGGTGGCCGACGGCATCGCCAAGGCGGGTGCGCGGCCGGTCGCTTCGGCGGTGCTCCTCAAGCGCTTTTCGCGCGGTTGACCATCTGGGGCCTACGTCTCATTGGCAACGTAAGTCCCATGCGTAACGTCCGGGCGTGATGCCCGAATTGGCGAAACCTTCACGCAACGTAGTGTCAAGCGCGCATTACTGCACGTGAGTTGTCGGCAAAGAATGCACTCGGTGACCGAGATTTTTCCTATGAGGATTTGAACTGATCACAAGAAGGTCACTAGGGTCAGGCCTCGAACCTCCGCTCGGGTGATCACTCATTGGGAGTGACGGCGGAGGGGCACCGCCCGTCGGCGCATTCGGCAGGCGGCTGGAGGAAGAAGGAGCTCGCCTTCGTGGCGTCCCACCGTCGACCCAAGCAGCCGAGCCGCACCCGTGTGACCGTGCTCACCACCGCCGCCGCAGCTGCCGTGGCCCTCAGCGCGAACGTCGCCAACGCCGCGCCGAGCGAGAAGCCGAGCAAGGACGAGGTCAAGGCCAAGGTCGACAAGCTCTACGAGGAGGCCGAGAAGGCCACCGAGAAGCTCGACGGGGCCAAGGAGAAGCAGGCGAAGCTGCAGAAGGAGATCAGCGCCCTTCAGGACAACGTCGCCCGCGGCCAGGAAGAGCTCAACGAGCTGCGCGACGGCCTCGGTTCGATGGCCAGCGCCCAGTACCGCACCGGAGGCATCGACCCCTCCGTGGCCCTCTTCCTCTCCTCCGACCCGGACAGCTACCTCGACAAGGCGTCCACGATGGACCAGCTGAGCGCTCAGCAGGTCGAGGCGCTCAAGAAGGTCCAGGAGAAGCAGCGTTCGCTCGCCCAGCAGCGCAAGGAAGCCTCCGACAAGCTCAAGGACCTCGCCGACACCCGGGCGGAGCTGGCCAAGAAGAAGAAGGAAGTCCAGGCCAAGCTCGGCTCGGCCCAGAAGCTCCTCAACACCCTGACGGCCAAGGAGAAGGCGGCCCTCGCGGCCGCCGAGCAGGAGCGCGCCACCCGGGCCAGCGAGCGCGTCGACCTCGGCAACAGCAAGGGCTCCGGGCGCGCCGGGGCCGCATTCTCCGCCGCGCAGAGCAAGATCGGCTCGCCGTACGTCTACGGCGCCTCCGGCCCCAGCTCCTTCGACTGCTCGGGCCTCACCTCGTGGGCGTACGCCCAGGCCGGTGTCTCCATACCCCGGACCTCGGAGGCGCAGGCCAACGCCGGTACGCGCATCTACTCGCAGAGCGCCCTGCAGGTCGGCGACCTGGTCATCTTCTACGGCGACTACCACCACGTCGGCCTCTACGCGGGCAACGGCCAGGTGCTGCACGCCCCGCACACCGGCGCGGTCGTCCGCTACGAGTCGATCGGCAACATGCCCTTCCAGTTCGGCGTCCGGATCTGACGCACACCTCCTGAAGGGGCCCAGGGACCCCTCGCAGCTCCGCCCAAACGGGCGAATCGCGGCACCTCCTGCTGACCCCACGCCCCGTCGGTGACCTGCGTCTCCGGCGGGGCGTCCCTTTGTGTGCCCGCAGGAGGGCTTTGGTCGGTGCGCAGCCGCACGGCTACTGTCTGGCGCGTTTCCCCCAATTCCGGGGGACTGTCAGCGGAAGGGAGAGCGGCTACCCGTGGGGTCCCATCGCCGCCTTGCACCGTCCGGCTTCGACCGGGGCGCCGGCGCCGCCGGTTTCGCCGTCTGCGTGATGTCCGCCGCGGCCGCGGCACTCGGCGCCCTGCCGGCCGCCGCAGCACCGCAGGAAGACACCCGGGCCGAGGTGGACCGCCTGTACGCACAGGCGGAGAAGGCCACCGAGGCGTACAACAAGGCCGACGAGCGCGCCGACTCGCTGCGCAAGGAAGTCGGCACGGCACAGGACGAGATCGCCCGGCAGCAGGAGCGCGTCAACACCATGCGGGACGCGCTCGGTTCGCTCGCCGGAGCCCAGTACCGGACCGGTGGCCTCGACGCCTCGCTCGCGCTGCTGTTCGCCGACGACCCGGGCGACTACCTCGACAAGGCCGCCGCCCTTGACCGGATCACCGTGTACCAGGCCGGTGAACTCAAGGACCTCCAGCTCGCCATGCGCGACCTCGCCCAGAAACGCGAGGAGGCCACCGGCAAACTCGCGGAGCTGGAGCGCAGCCGCAAGGCCGTCGCCCAGAACAAGCGGATCGTCGAGCGGAAACTGGCCAAGGCGCAGCAGCTGCTCAACTCGCTGCCGGACGCCGTGCGTGACGCCTACGACCGGGCGTCGCGTTCCGCGCGCGCCGACATGCCCGACCTCGGGGGCGTCGTCCCCTCCTCGGCCCGGGCGGCCGCCGCCGTCGCCGCGGCCCGCTCGGCGCTCGGCCGCCCCTACGTGTGGGGTGCCAACGGGCCCGGCGGCTTCGACTGTTCGGGCCTCGTGCAGTGGTCGTACGCGCAGGTCGGAGTCGGTCTGCCGCGCACCTCGCAGGCCCAGCAGTACGCCGGACACCAGGTACCGCTCTCCCAGGCGCAGCCCGGCGACCTGGTCACCTACCGCTCGGACGCGAGCCACATCGCGATGTACATGGGCAACGGCCAGGTGATCCACGCGCCCTACCCGGGCGCCCCGGTGCGTTACGACCCGGTGGGCATGATGCCGATCGCGTCCGTGACGCGGGTCTGACCCATGGGCGAAGCCGCCGTACGATCGGGAACGTGGCTGGTCGAAGGCGTGCGTCGAGAGCGGTGCTCTCCCTGGTGCTGCTGCTCGCCGTGCTCGTCGGCTGCGGCGGCCGCGCGCCGTCGGACACCACGACGGCCGAGGTGCAGCGGGTGCTCGACAAGCGGGCGGCGGCGGTCCTCGACCGGGACGAGCCGGCGTACCGGGCCACCGGGCGACCGGCCACCGCCGACACCGAGTTCGGGAATCTGCGCGATGTCCCGCTGGCGTCCTGGTCGTATCACCTGACCGCCCTGCACCGCTCCGGCGACCGCGCCACGGCGGATGCGGAGCTGCGCTACCGCATCAAGGGCTACGACACCGCGCCCGTCACCGCCGCCCGCACCCTCCGCCTGACCCGCGGCGGGGGGACCTGGTACGTCGCTTCCGACGAGCCCGCAGAGAAGGCCACTGAGCAGCTGTGGGAGCAAGGGGCCGTGACGGTCGTACGCGGTGAGCACAGCCTCGTCCTGGGGGTCGGCCAGTCCGGCGAGCGCCTTCGCGCGTACGCGGATCTCGCGGACCACGCCGTGCCCGCCGTGTCGGAGGCGTGGGGCGCCGACTGGTCGCGGCACGTCGTCGTGCTCGTACCGAAGTCGCTGCAGGCGATGGCGGGGCTGCTCGGCGCTCCGGCGTCCGGCTACCGGGGGATCGCGGCGGTCACCACCGGCGAGGCGGGCGGCTCGGCGCGGGCGCCCGCGGACCGGATCATCGTCAACCCCGACGCGTACAGCGTCCTCGGCGACTTCGGCAAACAGGTCGTGCTCACCCACGAGACGACGCATGTCGCCACCCGCACTCACACCACGGCGGCCACGCCCCTGTGGCTCTCCGAGGGATACGCGGACTGGGTGGGCTACCGCGGCAGCGGGCGGACGGCCGCGCAGGTCGCGCCGGAGCTGGAGCGCGCCGTCGTGGAGGGGCATGTCCCGGCCGCACTGCCGGAGGACAAGGACTTCGGGTTCACCGGGGACGCGGCGCGGCTGGCGCAGGCGTACGAGGGCGGCTGGATGGCCTGCCGATTGATCGCCGACCGCTGGGGCGAGGTCCGGCTGAACGACTTCTACCGGGCGGTGGGCGACCACGAGAAACGGGCCGGGGCGGTCGAGGGCGCGCTGCGCGACGTGCTGCACACGACGCCGGAGAAGTTCACCGAGCAGTGGCGGGACTATCTCAGGGCTCAACTCGGCTGATTCCGCGGTCCAGGGCTCAATTCGGCTGATTCCGCGGTCCAGGGCTCAATTCGGCTGATTCCGCGGTCCAGGGGTCAACTCGGCTGATTCCGCCGTCCAGAGGTCAACTCCGCCGATCGAGCTGGGCGATCGCTTCCGCGAGCCACTTCCGCTCCGCCTCGCCCGTCGCCCGAGCGACCCGCAGCATGCCCTGCCGGAAGAGGTCGTCCGTCTCCTCCGCCCGTACGGGTTCGCCGTCCCGGTAGAAGAAGCTCGCGGGCGTCTGAAGGAACTCCTGGCGGCGGCGCAGGACCGCGGCCTGCTCCCGGGGGTCGGGGAGGTGGCGCAGGAACGCCAGCAGCGTGTTGAAGCGCACGTGGTCGGTGATCTCGGCCTGCTTGGGGTGACGCAGCCGCTCCAGGAGTTCCTCGCGGCCCTTGTCGGTGAGCGACAGGATGCGGCGCGGGGCCGCGCTGCTGCCCGGCTCGGTGTGCTGGTCCAGCTTTCCCGCGGCGACGAGGCGGGTGATCGCGGGGTAGAGCGCGCCGTCGCTGACCGGGCGGACATGGCCGCTGAGGGCCTTGATGCGCTCCTTCAGCTCGTAGCCGTGCAAGGGCTCCTCGAAGAGGAAGCCGAGGATCGACAGCTCCAGCATGCGGCGGCTCCGTGGTGGTTGCGGGTCTCTTGAGTGCATGATACCTCTTATCGAGCTACCTCGAAACGAGATAGCTCGTAGCGAGGTAGCTCGTATCGATGCGGCTCGTGTCGAGGTAGTTCGTATCGAGGCGGCCAAGAAAACTCGTGCCGAGGGAGTCATGCGTGAACGTCCACCGAAAGCAGCTCATATCTCTCGCCCACCCCGTGTACTTCTCCCTGCTCGCCTCCGTCGCCGCCGGGATCATCAACACCGTCTGGGTCTCCCGGCTCGGCGGAGCCGCCGTGGCCGCCGTCGCGGTCGCGACCAACACCGAGAACGTGCTCCTCGGCGTCGCCCTGGTCTTCGCCTCCGGGACGACGGTCCTGGTCTCGCACGCCAGGGGCGCACGGGATCCGGGGGCGGTCCGGGCGGCCGTACGCGGAGGATGGGCGCTGTGCGCGGCGGTCACGCCGGTGGTCGCGGTGGGCGGGTATCTGCTGCGGGAGCCGCTGGCCCGGCTCGTGCTGGGCGGTGACGGGCGAGCCCTGGCGCTCGCCGTCGCCTACTTCGCGATCTCCCTGCCGGGCATCGCCGTCTTCTTCGCGCAGAACCTCGTCGACGGGATCCTGAAGGGCACCGGCGACACCCGCACCCCGATGCGGCTCGCCCTGCTGGCCAACGGACTGATCCTCGGGCTCGACCCGCTGCTCATCCACGCGTACGGCGTCGAGGGCGCCGCCGCCTCCACGGTGCTGTGCCGCTGTGTGGCCCTGGCCGTGGGGCTGCGCGCGCTGCGTGGGAACGAGCTGCTGCGGGAGGCGGCGGCCGTCCCGCCCTCGGAGACCACCGGTGCGGCGCTGCGCCGGACCCTCACGACCGGGCTGCCGATGTCCGCCGACTTCACCGTGCGGCAGGGCGGGGCGCTGGTCCTGGTCGCGATCGTGGCCCGGCTCGGGGTGACGGCCGTGGCCGCGTACTCGATCGCGTACAAGGTCATGTACATCGCGACCATGGCCTTCTACTCGGTACGGCAGGCCGCCTCGATCCACACCGCGCACACGCGGGGCGCGGGCGGGGACGAGCGGGGCGCCATCGGGCGACAGGCCGTGCTCGTCTCGGGAGCGGTCGGCGTGCTCGCCGCCTCCCTGCTCGGTCTCCTCGCCCCCTGGATCATGCGTGCCTTCGGCGCCGGACCCGGGGTCGCGCACGAGGGCGTGCTGTTCCTGCGCTGCGTCGGGCCCTACCTGCTGCTGATGGCCTGCTTCATCGCGCTCGGCGGGGTCTTCGAGGGGAGCGGGGGAGCGCCGCTGCTGCTCCGGGTGACCGTGGTCGGTACGGCGGTCCAACTCCCGCTCGCCTACGCCCTGTCGGGGTTCGGGCTGCCCGGGATCTGCCTCGCCCTCGCGCTGTCCATGACGGTGCAGTGCGCCGCGCTCCTGGTGTGGGTCAGGCGTCAGGAGGACGCCAGGCTCTCCTTGGTGCGGGCGGCCTGAGAGGGGAGTGCCGCGGCCGGTTCGGAGACCGTGCCCCGCCACAGCTCCAGGGCGGCGAGCAGCGTGGCGATCACCAGCAGACCGTTGCGCGCGAAGAGGAGAGTGACGCCGAGCGGGTTGCTGGACACGACGTGCGAGAACCAGATCGGGAACTCCAGGACGGTCACGAAGCACGCGGCCAGCACCAGAACGACGGGCAGGGTCATCCGGCTGCCGCGGAAGCACAGGCAGACCGCCGCGAGCCCGACCAGCCAGACCATGTACTGCGGGCTGATGACCCGGCTGGTGGTCGTGAACATCAGCACGCCCACGAAAGCGGCGTCGGCGAGCGTGTGCGGCAGGAACCGCTTGGCGCACAGTCGCCACATCAGCAGCCAGCCGAGCGCGACCGCGGTGAGCACCAGGGCCACCGTGCTCACCACGTCGACGTACGGGCCGAGGAACTCCACGGAGCCGTAGTTCAGCAGCACCTGGCCGTTCCAGCCGTGCTGCCGGGCCACATGGAAGACGAGGGAGCCGAGCGACTCCACCTCCGTGCCGCGGTTGCGCTGGAAGGTGAGGAAGGAGAAGGCGCCGGGCATCGCCATGGCGAACAGCGCCGCGATCCCGCCGGCGGTCAGCGCAGCCGCGGCCCACGCGCGGCGCCGGACGGCCCCGACGAGCAGCAGCACCGGCCACACCTTCAGCATCGCGCCGAAGCCCACCAGCGCGCCCATCACCCGCGGATGGCGCGCCCCGGCGAGCAGGGCCGCGACCGCGACGGCCGTCACCATCACGTCGTAGCGGGCGTACACGGTCGGCCCGAGCAGCGGTACGCCGATCACCCACACCCAGGCGCCGCGCATCGTCTTGCCGGAGCGCAGGCCCGCGTACTGGAGCAGCCCGAACACCACGAAGTCGGCGAGGAAGGCCAGCAGATAGAAGGCATGCGCGTAGTCGAGGAAGGGCAGCAGGGCGGGGGAGAGGATCGGGAGCGCGGCGGCAGGCGGGTACTGCCAGGTGACGTCGTCGAGCGGGAAGGTGCCGTGCCGCAGGACCTCGTACCAGCCCTGGTAGATCACGGAGACGTCGCTCGTGACATCCGGGCCGGGGAAGACGTACACCTTGTACACGAAGAGCAGCAGGGCCAGCCTGGTCAGGCCCCAGGTTCCCATGAGTGCGAGCACTCCGAACGGGAGCCTCGCCCCCCTTGCGCCCGTCATGCCCACCTGGCCCTTGTCCGTCCCGAACCCATGTACTTCGCTGCCGTGATGTCGCGGAGTCATGATCGCGCGCCGCCCTGTGCGCGAGCCATCAAGCGCGGCCATGCGGACCTGTGAGTATAGGTTCGATACTGTCGAACACGATGCACAAGACCTTGATCGTGACGAACGACTTCCCGCCCCGCCCCGGCGGCATCCAGGCGTTCCTGCACAACATGGCGCTGCGCCTGGACCCCGAGCAGCTCGTCGTCTACGCCTCCACGTGGAAGCGTGGCCGCGAGGGCGTCGAGGCGACCGCCGCCTTCGACGCCGAACAGCCCTTCACCGTCGTACGGGACCGCACGACGATGCTGCTGCCGACCCCGGGCGCCACCCGGCGTGCCGTCGGGCTGCTGCGCGAACACGGCTGTACGTCGGTGTGGTTCGGGGCGGCGGCGCCGCTCGGCCTGATGGCGCCCGCGCTGCGCAGGGCGGGCGCGCGACGGCTCGTGGCGACCACGCACGGCCACGAGGCGGGCTGGGCACAGCTGCCCGCCGCGCGCGGGCTGCTGCGCCGCATCGGCGAGTCCACGGACACGATCAGCTACCTCGGGGAGTACACGCGCTCGCGGATCGCCTCCGCGCTGACCCCCGAGGCCGCGTCCCGCATGGTCCAACTGCCGCCCGGCGTCGACGAGAAGACCTTCCACCCCGGCTCCGGCGGCGACGCGATCCGCGCCCGCCTCGGCCTGACGGACCGCCCCGTGGTGGTCTGCGTCTCCCGCCTGGTCCCGCGCAAGGGCCAGGACACGCTGATCCTCGCCATGCCGCGCATCCTGGCCAAGGAGCCGGACGCGGTGCTGCTGATCGTCGGCGGCGGGCCGTACGAGAAGGAGCTGCGCAAGCTCGCGTACGACACCGGTGTCGGTCAGTCCGTCCGCTTCACCGGGGCGGTGCCCTGGTCCGAGCTGCCCGCGCACTACGGCGCGGGGGATGTCTTCGCGATGCCCTGCCGGACGCGCCGGGGCGGGCTCGACGTGGAGGGTCTCGGCATCGTGTATCTGGAGGCGTCGGCCACCGGGCTGCCCGTCGTCGCCGGCGACTCGGGCGGGGCGCCGGACGCCGTCCTCGACGGTGAGACCGGCTGGGTCGTACGCGGAGGGTCGCCGGACGAGTCGGCCGACCGCATCATCACCCTTCTCGGGGACTCCGAGCTGCGCCGCCGGATGGGGGAGCGGGGGCGTCAGTGGGTGGAGGAGAAGTGGCGCTGGGATCTGCTGGCTGAGCGGCTGCGGGAGCTGTTGTAGCGCCTACAGGGGTGCCGCCGGCCGGCTTCGGGCGACTGTGGGTCGGTGGGGGCTGATCGCGCAGTTCCCCGCACCCCTGAAGGGGCGCGGGGAACTGCGCGAGCAACCACTCGCGGCCGGTCAGCCGTACCGAAACCCCCGCCCCTACGGCGGGAGGTCGGCCGCTGGGGCGTCAGCCCCGGTAAATCGCTTCGATCTCGTCGGCGTAATCCTTCGCCACCACATTCCGCTTGAGCTTGAGTGACGGCGTGAGGTGCCCCGACTCCTCGCTGAACTGGGAGGCGAGGATCCGGAACTTGCGCACCGACTCCGCCTTGGAGACGGCAGCATTGCCGTCGTCGACCGCGTCCTGAATCGCGGCGACCAGGTCCGCGTCCTCGCGCAGTGACGCCGCGGTCGAGCCGGCCGGCTTCCCGTGCTCCTCGGCCCAGCGGCCCAGGAACTCCTCGTCGACGGTGACCAGCGCGCCGACGAACGGGCGCCCGTCGCCGACCACCATGCACTCCGCGACCAGCGCGTGCGCGCGGATGCGGTCCTCGATCACGGCCGGGGCGACGTTCTTGCCGCCCGCGGTGACGATGATCTCCTTCTTGCGGCCGGTGATCCGGAGGTAGCCGTCCTCGTCGAGGGTGCCGATGTCACCGGTGTGGAACCAGCCGTCGGCGAGGGCCTCGGCGGTCGCGCCCTCGTTGTTCCAGTACCCCTGGAACAGGTGCTCGCCGTGCAGCAGCACCTCGCCGTCGTCCGCGATGCGGATCACGGAACCCGGCAGCGGCTGGCCGACGGTGCCGATCTTCGTACGGTCCCAGGGGTTGAAGGCGGTGGCCGCGCAGGACTCCGTCAGGCCGTAGCCCTCCAGGACCGTGAAGCCGATGCCGCGGAAGAAGTGGCCGAGCCGCTCGCCGAGCGGGGCTCCGCCCGAGATCGCGTACTCGCCGCGACCGCCCAGCACCGCGCGCAGCTTGCTGTAGACGAGCTTGTCGAAGGTCTTGTACTTGATCTTCAGACCGAGCGACGGGCCGGAGGGGGTGTCCAGGGCGCGGCTGTACGCGATCGCCGTGTCGGCCGCCTTGTCGAAGATCTTGCCCTTGCCGTCCGCCTGCGCCTTGGCACGCGCCGAGTTGTAGACCTTCTCGAAGACGCGCGGCACACCGAGGATCAGCGTCGGCCGGAACGCGGCCAGCTCGTCGGTGAGGTTCTTGATGTCCGGGACACAGCCCAGCTTGATCGGCGCCATCATCGGCGCGACCTGCACGAGCCGCCCGAAGACATGGGCGAGCGGGAGGAAGAGCAGGACGGAACACTCGCCCGTGCGGAAGAGCGGGCGCAGCCGCTCCACGATGTTGCCGCACTCCGCGAAGAAGGCGCGGTGGGTGAGGACACAGCCCTTGGGGCGGCCGGTCGTGCCGCTCGTGTAGACGATGGTCGCCGGGTCGTCGGCCTTGGCGAGCGAGCTGCGCTCCTCGACGGTGGCGTCGCTGACGTCCTTGCCGAGGCGTCCCAGCTCCTCCACGCCGCCGGCCTCGATCTGCCAGACGTGCTTGAGGGCGGGCAGCCGGTCGCGCACCGACTCCACGGAGGCCGCGTGCGTGTCCAGCTCGACGATGCAGGCGGTCGCGCCCGAGTCGCCGAGGACCCACTGCACCTGCTCGGCGGAGCTGGTCTCGTACACCGGCACGGTGATCGCGCCCGCGCTCCAGATCGCGAAGTCGAGCAGCGTCCACTCGTAGCGGGTACGGGACATCAGGCCGACCCGGTCGCCCGGCTGGACGCCGGAGGCGATCAGGCCCTTGGCGGCGTCCCGCACCTCGGCGAGGAAGGCGGTGGCGGTGACATCCGTCCAAGTGCCGCCCACCTTGCGGGCGATGACGGCTACGTCGGGATGCTGCGCGGCGTTTCTGCGGACGATGTCGGTCAGGTTGCCGTCCGCAGGGACCTCGTACAAAGCCGGAAGGCTGAACTCGCGCAAGACTGCTGCTCCTCATAGGGCGCCGGCGCCACGACTCTGTGTGATGCGACGGTGCGGTCCAAGGCTCGGGCAAGTACTCAAGAGATCACTTGTTGAAATCCTGAGTACGACTGGACGGCCCGGACGTTACCCGCCGGTATGGCTTCTTCGACAGGGGGTTCCGGCGAGATGTTCTGTGCGTCACACGTGTTGGCGTTCCTTCGCGCACAGTAGTCCACCCCCTTACTGACTAGCCAGTAACCCCAGGTCCGGCCGCCTCTATTCACGTTTGCCCCACAGGCCTACGCTTGATCGTCATGGCATCCACACCGGTCGGTAACCCGAGGACGCGCATTCATGTGGTCAGTGACGTGCACGGCAACGCACGGGACCTGGCCAGAGCCGGTGACGGCGCGGACGCCCTGATCTGCCTCGGTGACCTGGTCCTCTTCCTCGATTACGCCGACCACTCGCGCGGCATCTTCCCGGACCTGTTCGGCCAGGAGAACGCGGATCGCATCGTCGAGCTGCGCACCGCCCGCCGTTTCGCGGAAGCGCGCGAGTTCGGCGCCCAGCTCTGGTCCGGCATCGGCACGGACCGGGCCGCGGCCATCGAGAAGGCGGTACGCAAGCAGTACGCCGAGATGTTCGCCGCGTTCCCGACACCGACGTACGCGACCTACGGCAATGTCGACATGCCGACCCTGTGGCAGGAGTACGCCGGCCCCGGCACGACCGTGCTCGACGGTGAGCGTGTCGAGATCGGCGGCCGGGTCTTCGGCTTCGTGGGCGGCGGCCTCCGGACCCCGATGCGGACGCCGTACGAGATCGACGACGAGGAGTACGCGGCCAAGGTCGAGGCGGTCGGTGAGGTCGACGTGCTGTGCACGCACATCCCGCCGGAGGTGCCGGAGCTGGTGTACGACACGGTGGCGCGCCGCTTCGAGCGCGGGTCCCGCGCACTCCTGGACGCGATCCGGCGCACGCGCCCCCGCTACTCGCTCTTCGGCCATGTCCACCAGCCGCTGGCGCGGAGGATGCGGATCGGGGTGACGGAGTGCGTGAACGTGGGGCACTTCGCGGGGTCGGGAAGACCGTGGGTGCTGGAGTGGTGACGGTCCCAGCCGCGTCCGGGTCGGACGCGGTGAGGTCCCAACCCCCGTCCCGTCGGAGGCGGTGACGGTCCCGATTCGTGTGCGGGTCGGAGGTGGTGGTGGTCCCGATTCGTGTGCGGGTCGGAGGTGGTGGTGGTCCCGATTCGTGTGCGGGTCGGGGGTGGTGGTGGTCCCGATTCGTGTGCGGGTCGGGGGTGGTGGTGGTCCCGATTCGTGTGCGGGTCGGGGGTGGTGATGGTCCCGATTCGTGTGCGGGTCGGACGCGGTGATGGTCCCGACTCGCGTCCGGGTCGGACGCGGTGACGGCACCCCGCTCGGTGCGCGGTAGCCTTCACGCTGCATACACGTGCGCACCACCCTCCCTCACCGGACCGCATCTGGAGGAGCCACCGCGATGGCGGAACACACCAGTTCGAGCATCACGATCGAGGCGGCACCGGCTGACGTCATGGCGGTGATCGCCGACTTCGCCCGCTACCCGGACTGGACGGGTGAGGTGAAGGAGGCCGAGGTGCTGGCCACGGACGAGCAGGGCCGCGCCGAGCAGGTGCGCCTCGTCATGGACGCCGGCGCCATCAAGGACGACCAGACCCTCGGCTACACCTGGACCGGCGACCACGAGGTCTCCTGGACCCTGGTCAAGTCCCAGATGCTCCGCTCCCTCGACGGCTCCTACATCCTCAAGCCCGCGGGCGCCGGCGCCACCGAGGTCACCTACCAGCTGACCGTCGACGTCAAGATCCCCATGCTCGGCATGATCAAGCGCAAGGCCGAGAAGGTCATCATCGACCGGGCACTGGCGGGCTTGAAGAAGCGGGTGGAGTCGGGCGAGGCCTGATCTTCCAGCGTGTGTCCGGCGTTCGAGGCAGCGCCCCACCCCCAGGCACCCGGCAGTCTTTCAGCCCGTCCGGCGTTTGAGGACGAGGCCGTTCAGGCCGATGCGGAGGTCTGGGGGCGGCAGCCCCCGAGTTCGGGACGGGCAGGGGCGGAGGGGGCGAAAAACCCAGTGCCCCATCGCCGGAGGTACCGTTCACCCCCATGCGCACCATCCTGATCACCGGCCAAGGCGGCACCGGCCGTACGACGGTCGCCGCGGCCACCGCGCTGAAGGCAGCCCGCGAGGGCACCCGCACCCTGGTGCTCGGCGCCGACCGCACGGACACCCTCGGTGCCGCCCTCGGCGTACCCACGGGCGCGACCCCCGTGGAGGCGGCCCCGGGCCTCACCGCCTGGCGCCCCGACGCGGCGGCCCGCTTCCGCGAGGACCTCACCGCGTTCCAGCAGCGCGCGCAAACCGCCCTGGACCTGCTCGGCGCCTCCCGCCTGGACGCCGAGGAAGTCACGCCCCTCCCCGGCGCCGAGGAACTCGCCCTGCTCCGCGCCCTGCGCGACGCGGCGATGTCGCAGCGGTACGACCTCCTGGTCGTGGACCTCCCCCCGGCCCCCCAGGCACTCGCCCTCCTCGCCCTCCCCGAGGAACTCCGCCGCTACCTGCGCCGCCTGCTCCCGCCGGAGCGCCAGGCCGCCCGCGCCCTGCGCCCCGTCCTCGGCCGGCTCGCGGGCGTCCCGATGCCCGCGGAGTGGCTGTACGAGACGGCGGCCCGCTGGGACATCGAGCTGGCCGCCGCGGAGGCGGTCGTCGAGGACCGCGCCACGACCGTACGACTGGTCGCCGAGCCGGGCCCGACTGGCACCGACGCCGTACGCGCCGCCGTCACCGCCCTCGCCCTGCGCGGACTGTCCGTCGACGCCCTGGTCGCGAGCCGCGTCCTGCCCGGCGCCACGAACGACACCTGGCTGGCGTCCCTCGCGGCCCAGCAGCGCAAGGCACTGGACGAGTGGCAGGAGACGTACGCCCTCCACGAGGTCCCGCATCTCGGCCACGACCCGCGCGGCGTCCACGACCTCGCCGCGCTCCCCGTGCCCGGCGTCAACCAGGCTCCGCCCCCGGTCGAGTGGCCCGTCATCGACCACCTGGCCGACGACGGCGTGCTCGTGTGGCACATCCCGCTGCCCGGCGCGATACGCGAGGAACTGGATCTCATCCGGCGCGGTGACGAACTCGTGGTCACGGCAGGGCAGTTCCGCCGCATCGTTGCGCTCCCGTCGGCCCTGCGCCGCTGCACCGTGGCCGGCGCCGCGCTGCGCGAGGGCGAGCTGAGGGTCCGCTTCGCGCCGGATCCGGATCTGTGGCCGCGTACGAGATGACCGAGCCGCTCCCCTGTGTGGGGGCGGACACGGTGAACGGTGTACCCCCGTTCGGGTAACGTCGAAGGCACGAACCGTAGGCAGGAGTCCGCCATGAGCGAAGAGCGCCCCACATTCGACGCCGCTCAGGAGGAAGCGGGCGACGAGGTGCGTGCCGAAGAGGCGCGCACGACCGACGCCGACGCCTGGGCGAAGGCCTGTGCCGAGGACCTCGCGGCGGAGAAGGCCCGCCGCCGCGCCGCGTACGGCACACCGCCGGGCTCGGCCGCCGAGGAACTGCGCAAGCTCGTCGAGGCCGTCGCCGACAAGCTGTCCGGGCTGAATTCGCCGCTCTTCGGCGCGGTCGCCTCCGGCACGGCCCAGCAGATGGTCAACCAGGTCGTGCAGCAGGCCAAGGCCGCCGTCGAGCCCGTGATAGAGCGCAATCCGGATGTGTTCGACCACCTCGCGGCCGCCGGCTCCGAGCTGCTCGCCGCCTATCGCTCGGCCGTCGAGGCACAGGAACGACGCTGGACGAGCCGGGACACGGGCCCCCGCGACGAGGGGACCGGTCCAGGGGAGCACATCGACCTGGACTGAGGGCCCCTCGGGTACGGTTGGCCGTAGCGGGGCTCGACCGAAACTGAGGGATTCATGGGACTCACCATCGGCGTCGATATCGGCGGCACGAAGATCGCGGCCGGTGTGGTCGACGAGGAAGGCAACATCCTCTCGACCCACAAGGTGCCGACCCCCACCACGCCGCAGGCCATCGTGGACGCCATCGCCGCTGCTGTCGAGGGTGCGCGCGCAGGCCATGACATCGTCGGCGTGGGCATCGGTGCGGCCGGATACGTGAACCGCCAGCGCTCGACGGTCTACTTCGCGCCGAACATCGACTGGCGGCAGGAGCCGCTCAAGGCCGAGGTCGAGGCGCGTGTGGGGCTGCCGGTCGTCGTCGAGAACGACGCGAACGCGGCGGCGTGGGGCGAGTACAAGTTCGGCGCGGGCAAGGGCCACCGGAACGTCATCTGCATCACCCTGGGCACGGGCCTCGGCGGCGGCATCATCATCGGCAACAAGCTGCGCCGCGGGCACTTCGGCGTGGCCGCCGAGTTCGGCCACATCCGCATGGTGCCGGACGGGCTGCTGTGCGGCTGCGGCTCGCAGGGCTGCTGGGAGCAGTACGCCTCCGGGCGCGCCCTCGTCCGCTACGCCAAGCAGCGCGCCAACGCGACTCCGGAGAACGCGGAGATCCTGCTCGCGCTGGGCAACGGCACCCCCGACGGCATCGAGGGCAAGCACATCTCGGTGGCCGCGCGCCAGGGCGACCCGGTGGCGGTGGACTCCTACCGCGAGCTGGCCCGCTGGGCCGGTGCCGGCCTCGCCGACCTTGCCTCGCTCTTCGACCCGTCCGCCTTCATCGTCGGTGGCGGTCTCTCGGACGAGGGCGAGCTGGTCCTCGACCCGATCCGCAAGTCGTACAAGCGCTGGCTGGTGGGCGGCAACTGGCGGCCGGTCGCCGATGTCATCGCGGCTCAGCTGGGCAACAAGGCGGGTCTGGTCGGCGCCGCCGACCTGGCACGGGAGCCCGACCCGATCATGTGACCCGTCGGCAGCCGGCACGGCATGCGGTACGGCGGCCTGTCGTGCTGGGTGCCGTGCACTGCCGTGCAGTGCCGTGCAGTGCCTTGCCTTGCCCTGCCTTGCCCTGTCGGGCGGGTGTCCGCCGGTGCGTGGGGCGCCTGCCGTGCGTCGTGGGTCGGGGCCGCGCCGGTACATCCGCCCGTATCCGAACGGATCGGCCGGGGGTTCCCAGGGAGCCCTCTGCCGGGGATCCGTCCGGATACGGGCATTCGATGTACCGGCACGGCCCCTTCCGTGCGGGGGCGGCTGCGGGTTGTCCCGTGTGCGGTTCGTACTTGCGCGGCCTTCCGTGGGAGGCTTTCCGTGTGCGGTTCGTGCTGGTGTGGTCGCTCTGTGTGGGGGGTGGCTGCGGGTTGTCCCTCGTGTGGTTCTTCTGGCTGTCGTATCTTGATCGCCATGCCGACCAGCCCCTCAGCCAGTCCGCTGCCCAACTCCCGTACCGAAGTCGACGGTTCGGCCGTCATTCGCGTGCTCAGTTACAACATTCGGTCGATGCGCGATGACACCGCTGCCCTGGCCCGGGTGATCAGCGCCTGCGAAGCGGACCTCGTCCTGGTCCAGGAAGCGCCCCGCTTCTTCCGCTGGCGCAAGAAACTGGCCCGGCTCGCGGCGGCGTCCGGGCAGATGATTCTCTCGGGCGGTGCGCCGGCAGCGGGCCCCGCGCTCCTGTGTTCCCTGCGGGCCACCGTCGAGCGCACCGAGGACGTCTTGCTCCCCCTCACCCCCGGCCTGCACCGCCGTGGCTTCGCCACCGCTGTCGTACGGTTCGGCGGCGCCCGGCTCGGGGTGCTGAGCTGCCATCTCTCGCTGCAGAAGGACGAGCGGTACGCGCAGGGCGGCATGCTCCTCGACCGTCTCGCAGGCCTTGGCATGCCGCACGCCGTCGCGGGCGGTGACCTCAATGAACGCCCGGACGGTCCCACCTTCAAGCGCCTGGCCGGTGCCCTTCAGGACGGCTGGGCGACCCGCCCGTGGGGTGCGGAGTACACCTCCACCCCCACCGACCCCCACCAGCGCATCGACGCGATCTTCGCCACGGAGGGCGTGGAGGTCCTGGGCTGTGGGGTGCCGCTGGGCCTCCCCGGCGTGTTGGAGACAGACCTGAGGGCGGCCACGGACCACTTGCCCGTGCTGGCCGCCCTCAGAGTGCCCGCGTCCTGAGGCGGGGTCAGACCACCGCGCCCCGCCCGGGATCGTCTCCGTCCTCGTCGTCGGTCTTCATGCGCATCACGAGCGTGGCGAAGCCGCCGAGGAAGCCGCCGATGCCGAGGGTGGTGAGCCACCAGGTCATGTCCCAGCCGAGGAGGACGGCCAGCAGGAGCAGGATGGGGCCGCCGATGACGCCGAGCCAGGCGAACTTGGCGGTGGTGTCGGCCGTCGGCAGCGGGGGCGGCTCGGGCGGTACGAAGTGGCCCTCGTCGTCCTCGTCGAAGTCGTCGTCGGCGGGCTCGGGCGCCTCGTAGTCGCGCGGGCCGCCGACACCGGGCGCGAAGGCGACCGAGCTGCCGAGGGACTGGGGTGGGGAGGGCTTGTCTCCCGACCCGGAACCGGCTTCGGCTCCGGGTCCGGACCCTGGGTCGTCCTTGTTGCCGTCGTTCGTCTCCGGGTCGAGGAGCGCCAGGTCCTCCACCGACTTGTACGGCTTCGCGCCGGGCGGGTCCGGCGGCTCCTCGCCGTACCCGGCGACGATCGCCTGCCACGCGGCGTCCTCGTCGAAGGGCACGCTCTGCTCCTCGCCGAGAGGCCCGTCGAGGGGCACGCCCTTCTCCTCGGAATCGCCGCGTTCCGCGTCGTGCTCAGCCACCGGTGGCCGTCCCTTCCTGCTGACCCACCTGACCCGCGCCGGACTCCTTGCCGACACTGGGCGCGAGCCGGGCGATGAACGCGTAGCTCTCCTCGAAGATCCGGTCCGCGTCGTGGTCCAACGTCGCGACGTGGTAGCTCTGTTCCAGCAGGATCTCCGTCACGTCCGTGGAGGACACCCGGCCAAGGACGCGCGCCGAGTCGGCGGGGGACACGACATGGTCCTGGGGGCTGTGCAGCAGCACTATCGGCTGGGTGACCTGCGGCAGCTCGCCATCGACGATCGCGCAGAAATTCCGCATCGAGTGCGCGGCGTGCAGCGGCACCCGGTCGTACCCGAGCTCCTCGGAGCCCTCCTTCGCGATGTCGCTCACGATGCCCTTCGTCGACCGTACGAAGTGCCGGAGCACCGGAAGGGCGTGTGCCGCCGGGCCGTGCACCTTGTTCAGCGGGTTGACGACCACGATGCCGCTGATCTCGTCACCGTGCTTGGCGGCGAGGCGCAGTGCGAGGGCGGCGCCCATGGAGAGGCCGAAGACGAACACCTGCGTACAGCGCTCCCGCAGGGCGCGCAGCTCCCGGTCCACCTCCGCGTACCAGTCCTGCCAGCCGGTGAGCTGCATGTCCTCCCAGCGCGTCCCGTGCCCCGGCAGCAGCGGCAGCGTGACGGTCAGGCCGCGCTCGGCCAGATACTCCGCCCAGGGCCGCAGCGACTGCGGGGACCCGGTGAAGCCGTGGCAGAGAAGGACGCCGACCTCTCCGCCCTCGCGGCGGAACGGCTCGGCTCCAGGAAGGACCGGCACCTTCGGTCTCCTGTTCATAGAAGCGGGCGAAACGGAACCCCCGAGGCTTCGAGGCGTACTTCACCGTACGCGACCGCACTGACACCGACCAGGGTCGTCGGGTCCTTTGACAGTGCTCCGGGTTAAGGTCTGAGCTACGACACAGGAGGCACTCGGTTGATCTACGGCGCAATGAAGTTTTCCATCGGAGGGCCACTGAAGCTCGCCTTCAGACCCTGGGTGGAAGGCCTCGAGAACATCCCCGCCGAGGGCCCCGCCATTCTGGCGAGCAATCATCTGTCGTTCTCGGACTCGTTCTTCCTGCCCGCGGTTCTCGACCGCAAGGTGACCTTCATCGCGAAGGCCGAGTACTTCACGACGCCCGGCATCAAGGGCCGGATGACCGCCGCCTTCTTCAAGGGCGTCGGCCAGCTCCCCGTGGACCGCTCCGGAGCGCGCGGCGCGGGTGAGGCGGCCATCAAGAGCGGTATCGACGTCATCGAGCGCGGTGAGCTGTTCGGTATCTACCCGGAGGGCACGCGCTCGCCCGACGGCCGCCTCTATCGCGGAAAGCCCGGCGGTCTCGCGCGCGTGGCGCTCGCCACCGGCGCGCCGGTCATCCCGGTCGCGATGATCGACACCGAGAAGATCCAGCCGCCGGGCAAGGTGATGCCCAAGCTGATGCGCCCGGGCATCCGCATCGGCAAGCCGCTGGACTTCAGCCGGTACAAGGGCATGGAGCACGACCGTTTCGTGCTCCGCGCGGTGACCGACGAGGTCATGTACGAAATCATGAAGCTCTCCGGCCAGGAGTACGTCGACATGTACGCGACGGCCGCCAAGCGGCAGATCGCGGAGGCGGCGAAGGCCGAGAAGGACGCGGAGAAGGCGGCGAAGGCCGCCCTCGCGCAAGCCGAGAAGCAAGCGGCCAAGGAACTGGCCGAGAAGCAGGCCGCCAAGGAAGCGGAGCAGGCGGACAGGGAACGGTCCGGCTCCTAGACGCGTCCGTCAGGACGTGCGGGAGTGGGGGTGGGGTGGGGGAGATGGCCAAGCGCGAGCGCGTGATGAGGATGTCGGTCGAGCAGCCGCTGTGGCGTGCGCTCACCGCGTACCGCGTCCTGACGATGCTGTACGCGATCGGCCTCTTCGCCACCGCGTACGACAAGTTCGCCCGCCCCTGGGTGGCCATCGCGTTCTACGCGCTGCTGTTCGTGTGGACCCTGGCGACCCTCCCCAGGGTCGCGAACGCGGCCAGCTGCACCAAGCGGTTCCTCACCGCCGACCTCACCATCGCGCTCGCCGGCATCCTGCTCACCCGGGTCGCCGACGCCTCCTCGCGGATCGAGGCCGACGGCCCGACCCTGCCGTCGATATGGACCGCGGGATCCGTCCTGGCCTTCGCCATCAAGGGCGGCTGGCGCTGGGCGGCCTTCGCCTCCACGCTGGTCGCGGCCGTCAACATCGTCGAGCGCGGCGCCCCGACCCGCGACACCGTCCACAACGTGATCCTCGTCTGGGTCGCGTCCATCGCCATCGGATACGTCGTAGAGGTCGCCCGCGCCTCCGAGCGCACCCTCGCCCGCGCCCTGGAGATCGAGGCCGCCACCCGCGAGCGGGAGCGGCTGGCCCGCGACATCCACGACGGCGTCCTCCAGGTCCTCGCCATGGTGCAGCGGCGCGCGTCCGCGCTCGGCGGTGAGGCGGCGGAGCTGGGCCGGATGGCCGGCGAGCAGGAGGTGGCGCTGCGCACGCTGGTCTCGGGCGGCCTGGTTCCCGTCTCGCGGGTGTCGGAGGACGCCGCCCTCGGTGCCGTCGTACGAGCCGTCGACGAACCCGACGACGAAGAAGGCCCCCTCGACCTGCGCTCACTGCTCGCCCAGTACGCCACCGCGCGCGTCACCCTCTCCGAGCCCGGCGCGCCCGTGCCGCTCGCCCGGGCCGCCGCCAAAGAGCTGACCGCCGCTGTCGGTGCCGCCCTGGACAATGTCCGCAAGCACGCCGGCGCGGAGGCCCGGGCCTGGATCCTGGTCGAGGACGAACCGGACGCGGTGATCGTGACCGTACGCGACGACGGCCCCGGCATCCCGGAGGGCCGGCTCGCCCAGGCCGAGGGCGAGGGGCGGCTCGGCGTCGCCCTGTCGATCCGCGGACGGCTGCGCGAGCTGGGTGGCACGGCCGAGCTGATCTCGGTCCCGGGGCAGGGCACGGAAGTCGAGCTGAAGGTTCCGAAGGTTTCACGGGGCAAGGCGGAACGGCGATGACGGAGACGGCGGGGAAGACGAAGGCGGCAAAACGGCGATGACGACGATGACGGGGACGACGGCGACGACTAAGACGGCGGAGCAGCGATGACGGGGACGGCGGAGGCGAAGGACGTGCGGCGGCAGGGCCCGATCAAGGTCATGGTGGTCGACGACCACCCCATGTGGCGCGACGCCGTCGCCCGCGACCTGGCCGAGGCCGGCTTCGACGTGGTCGCCACCGCGGGCGACGGCGAGCAGGCCGTGCGCCGCGCCCAGGCCGCCGCGCCCGATGTCCTCGTACTCGACCTGAATCTGCCCGCCAAGCCCGGCGTCCAGGTCTGCAAGGAGCTGGTCGGCGCCAACCCGGCCCTGCGCGTCCTCGTCCTGTCGGCCAGCGGCGAGCACGCCGACGTTCTGGAGGCGGTGAAGTCCGGCGCCACCGGCTATCTGCTCAAGTCGGCGTCCACGGAGGAGCTGATCGACGCGGTGCGTCGTACGGCGGTCGGCGACCCGGTGTTCACCCCGGGCCTCGCGGGTCTGGTCCTCGGCGAATACCGCCGGCTGGCCTCCGAACCGGCCCCCGCCGCGGGCGTCGACGAGCCCAAGGCTCCGCAACTCACCGACCGCGAGACCGAGGTGCTCCGGCTGGTCGCCAAGGGCCTGAGCTACAAGCAGATAGCCGAGCGCCTCGTCATCTCCCATCGCACGGTCCAGAACCATGTGCAGAACACCCTGGGCAAGCTGCAGCTCCACAACCGCGTGGAGCTGGTGCGCTACGCCATAGAACGCGGTCTTGACGAGGCGTAAACCTCACGCACTCACACCTTCGAGTGAAGGTGACTGATCAACACCCGCACAATTCACTGGAATTGACCTTCCGCACCATGCCGAAGTGACCTGCATCACTATTAGCGTGAGTCCATCAGGCAACCGCGGCGAAGGGACTTTCCATGCGGGTCGGAGTACTGACCGGAGGCGGCGACTGCCCCGGGCTCAACGCCGTCATCCGGGGCATCGTCCGCAAGGGCGTGCAGGAGTACGGCTATGACTTCGTCGGCTTCCGGGACGGCTGGCGGGGACCACTGGAAGGCGACATCGTTCGGCTCGACATCTCCGCCGTGCGCGGCATCCTGCCGCGCGGCGGCACCATTCTCGGCTCCTCGCGCACCAACCCCCTCAAGCAGGAGAACGGCATCCGCCGTATCAAGGAGAACCTCGCCAAGCAGGAGGTCGACGCGCTCATCGCGATCGGCGGCGAGGACACGCTCGGCGTCGCCGCGCGTCTCACGGACGAGTACGGCGTCCCCGTCGTCGGCGTACCGAAGACCATCGATAACGACCTGTCCGCCACCGACTACACCTTCGGCTTCGACACCGCCGTCGGCATCGCGACCGAGGCGATCGACCGCCTGCACACCACCGCCGAGTCGCACATGCGCGTCCTCGTCTGCGAGGTGATGGGCCGCCATGCGGGCTGGATCGCCATCCACTCGGGCCTGGCCGGCGGCGCCAACGTCATCCTCATCCCCGAGCAGCGCTTCGACGTCGACCAGGTGTGCGCCTGGGTGACCTCGCGCTTCAAGGCCTCGTACGCGCCGATCGTGGTCGTCGCCGAGGGGGCGATGCCCAAGGACGGCGACATGGTCCTCAAGGACGAGTCCCTCGACTCCTTCGGGCATGTGCGCCTCTCCGGGGTCGGCGAATGGCTGGCCAAGGAGATCGAGAAGCGCACCGGCAAGGAGGCCCGCACGACGGTCCTCGGACACGTCCAGCGCGGCGGCACCCCCAGCGCCTTCGACCGCTGGCTCGCCACCCGCTTCGGGCTGCACGCCATCGAGGCCGTCCGCGACGGCGACTTCGGCAAGATGGTCGCCCTGCGTGGCACGGACATCGTCCGCGTCCCGATCGCGGAGGCCACGGCCAAGCTGAAGACGGTCGACCCGAAGCTCTACGAGGAGGTCGGGGTCTTCTTCGGCTGACCGCGGCAGCCCGGCGCACGGGGGCTATGGGCCGTATATTCGGCCCATAGCCCCGCAGAACGGGAGGAAGCGTGGAGATCCTCGCCTTTGGTGTCCAGGCCGACGAGAAGCCCCTGCTCGAGAAGGCCTTCGCGGGCCACCACGAGGTCCACTGTCTCGACGTCTTCCTGACCGAGGACACCGCTCGCATCGCGGCCGGCTACGAGGCCATCTCCACCAGCGTCAACTGCGGCCTCGGCCACCGTGTCCTGCAGACCCTGGCAGCCGGCGGCACCCAGCTGGTCGCCCAGCGTTCCACCGGCTTCAACAACATCGACCTCAAGGTCGCCGAGCGCCTCGGCATGACGGTCGCCCGGGTCTCGTACTACTCGCCGTACTCCGTCGCCGAGTTCGCCTGGACCCTCGGCATGGCCGTCAACCGCCGTATTGTGCGCGCCGCCACCCGCACCCGCGACTTCGACTTCCGCCTCGACGGGCTGATGGGCCGCGACATGCACGGCCGCACCGCGGGCGTCCTCGGCACCGGCAAGATCGGCGAGGCGTTCACCCGGATCGCCGACGGCTTCGGCATGAACCTGCTCGGCTGGGACGTCGCCGAGAACCCGGCCTGCGTCGAACTCGGCATGAAGTACGTCCCCAAGGAGCAACTCCTCGCCGAGTCCCACCTGATCAGCCTGCACGTTCCTCTGATGCCGCAGACCCAGCGCCTGATCGACGCCGCCGCGCTGCGCGCGATGAAGGACGACGCGATCCTGGTGAACTCCAGCCGCGGCGGCCTGATCGACACCCAGGCCCTCGTCGCCGAGCTGCGCGAGGGCCGCTTCACGGGCGTCGGCCTCGACGTGTACGAGGCGGAGGCGGGCCTCTTCTTCCTCGACAAGTCCCTGGAGGCCATCGAGGACGACACCCTGGCCCGCCTCGTCACCTTCCCGAACGTCCTGGTCACGTCCCACCAGGCCTACTACACCGAGGACGCCGTCGGCCAGATCATCGAGGCCACGGTCAAGAACGTCCTCGACTACACCGCGGGCCGCCGCTCCGACAACGTGCTGGTGCCCCGCAGCTGACCGATCAGCTCGCTCACGACCGCCGCGCCGTTCAGCGTCAGCACCGACTCCGGGTGGAACTGGACCCCCGCGAACCCCGGGCCGCGCATCGCGTGCACCTCGCCGCTGTCACCGCGGCTGACCTCGATGCCGTGCGCGGACAACTCCGCGAGGGTCTCCTCGTCGCACCGCGCCACGAAGCTGTTGTAGAAGCCGACGGTCTCCATCCGCCCGAAGAGGTCGATCCCGGTCTGCGCACCCTGGTACGGGACTTCCTTGCGGACGATCTCCAGGCCCAGCTCGGCCGCGATCAGCTCATGGCCGAGGCAGACCCCGAGCACGCCGTGACGGTGACCGCGGATCACCTCGGCGGTGAGCTCCCGCAGGAACCGCATCTTGGGATCGGTCACGTCCGAGGGGTCACCGGGGCCGGGCCCCAGCACGACCGGCCCCTCGTGCGCGAGAACCGCCTCGCGCAGCCCCGGCTCGTCGTAGCGCCGAACCGTCACCTCTAGACCGCTCGACCGCAGCACATGCGCGAGCATCGCCGTGAAGGTGTCCTCGCCGTCCACGACGAGGGCATGTCCCCGCAGCGAGTCGGCCCGCTCCTGCATCCGCAGCCAGAACGGCGCGAGCGAGGCCCGCCGCCCGTCGAGCGCCGCCTGCACACGCGGGTCGTCGCCCAGCTTCGGCCGTACGCGTTCCTCGCGCGGCCTGGTCTCCACCACTCCCAGCGCCGCGAGCACCCCCGCCGCCTTCGCGTGCGTCTCGGCGACCTCGCCCGCCGGATCCGATCCCCGTACGAGTGTGGCGCCCACCGGCACCCGCAGCCTCCCGTCCGCGTCGATGTCGGCGGTGCGGATGAGGATGGGGGAGTCGAGCGTCTGCGCCCCGCCCGCGTCCCGTCCGACGAGGGCCAGCGCACCCGCGTAATAGCCCCGCCCGCCGACCTCGTGCCGCTCGATCACCCGGCACGCGTTCTGCACCGGCGACCCGGTGACGGTCGCCGCGAACATCGTCTCCTTGAGCACCTCGCGCACATCCAGCGAGGAACGCCCCCGCAACTCGTACTCGGTGTGGGCGAGATGGGCCATCTCCTTCAGCCGCGGACCGATCACCACCCCGCCCATGTCGCCGACCGTGCACATCATCTTGAGCTCCTCGTCGACCACCATCGAGAGCTCCTCGATCTCCTTGCCGTCGGCGAGGAAGGCGAGCAGATCCTCGGGCGTCGGGCCCTCGGCCGGGTAGCGGTACGTGCCGCTGATCGGGTTCATCACGACGGTCCCCCCGGACATCCGGACGTGCACTTCGGGGCTGGCCCCGACCAGCGTGCGCTGCCCGGTGTGCACGACGAACGTCCAGTACGCGCCCCGCTCACCGACGAGGAGCCGACGGAACAGGGCGAGGGCGTCGGCCCTCCCGAACCCCGGGATCTCCCCCTGGTACGTACGCCGGATCACGAAGTTCGCACCCTCGCCCCGCCCGATCTCCTCGCGCAGCACCCGCCCGACGATCTGGGCGTACTCCTCGTCGGCGACGTCGAAGCCCCCGCCCTCGACGCGCACCTCGTGCGACGGCAGCTGGGACAGGGCCTGTTCCAGGGGCAGTTCGTACGTCTCCTCTGGGGTGAGTACCGCCAGCGGCGTGCCGTCGTCGCGGACGTCGAAGCCGCGCTCCCGGATCTGGCGGTAGGGGATGAGCGCGAGGCCCTCGTCGGGGATGTCGGCGAGGCGGTCGTGGGTGGTGACCGGGCCGAGCAGCACCTCGACCACGTCATGGTCGTGGCCGGGGGTGCGGCGACGCAGCAGGGCGAACGGACGGGGATCGTCCAGGAGGTCGAGCAGGTTCACGGGTCCTGTTCCTTCTCACTCAGAGACTCAGTCAGAGAGGAACGGACTCCGGAAACACCGAAGGCCGCCCCTCGGGCGGCCTTCGCGAAGTCTTGCGTACGCGCAGTCAGTGGGCCGCCGGACGAGCGGTCCACCACCAGTTCTGGATCGATTGCGCGAACATGCGCCGCACCTTACCCGACGTGTGGGCCCGGCAACAGCGTGAACCGTTCGCGTACGGGGTTCGGACCGCTCGTGCACCGGCCATTCATGGCCAGGTAGCCCGACCGATCCGACCGAGGAGAGAGTCATTCACGCAGCTCGTTCACCCATGCCTCGCCGGAGCGGCGCACGCGCCCTCGCCGTGTGCGCCGCGGCCGCGGCCCTCGCCGCCGGCCTGCCCGGCGCCGCCCAGTCGGCCCCGCGCTCCTCCGACGACACCACCCAGGTCACCTACCGGGGCCACGTCTTCACCGTGCCCGCATCCTGGTGGGTCGTGGACCTGGAGAAGCACCCGGAGGCCTGTGTCCGCTTCGACCGTCACGTCGTGTACCTCGGTGCGCCGGGCGAACGACAGAGCTGCCCGGCGCGCGTACGGGGGCGTACCGAGGCGCTCGTGATCCAGCCCGCCACCGGCGCCGAGAGCGCCGTACCCGCCGCCGGGAGCCCCCAGGCCGTCGCCGGCGGCGCCACCGAGAACCGCACGGCCGGTACGTACCGGGTCACCGCGGACCGCATCGCCGTGACGGCCGCGTACGGGGACGACCGTACGAAGATCCAGGACATCCTTCGCAGCGCCGATCTGCCCGTCGCCGCACCGGCCGCCGAGCCGCCACCCGCCGCGGCGCCCCTCGCCAAGGACGCGACCTCCTTCCGGGGCGAGGGCTTCGACTCCTGTACCGCACCGAGCCAGAAGGCCATGGACGCCTGGCACAAGGCGTCCGGCTACGGCGCCGTAGGCATCTACATCGGCGGGATCAACCGCGCCTGCGCCCAGCCGAACCTCACCGCCGAGTGGGTGCGGAAGCAGTACGCGGCCGGCTGGCGGTTCATCCCGCTGTACGTAGGCCGGCAGCCCACCTCGGACGGCGGCAGCTGCGGGGGCGGCTGCGCGGAGATCACCGACCCGGTGCCACAGGGCACGGCGGCGGCCGACGACGCGTCCCGGCAGGCCGCCGCGCTGGGGCTCGGCAAGGGAACGGTGATCTACGACGACCTGGAGCACTACCAGCCCGGAGGCACCGTGACCGCCCAGGTCCTCGCCTATCTCGGCGCCTTCACCGAGCGATTGCACAAGCTCGGCTATCGCTCCGGCGCCTACGGCAACACCTCGTCCTTGATCACCGACCTGGTGGCCCACCGCGACGGCGCCACCCTGCCCGACGTCATCCACTTCGCCCGCTGGAACTACGAGTCGACCACCGACGATCCGTCGGTCCCCGCGTCCCTGTGGGCCAAGCACCAGCGCATCCACCAGTACGTCGGCGACACGACCGAGACCCACGGCGGCGTGACCATCGCCATCGACCGCGACCGGCTCAACGTGGACTAGGAACGAGCCTGCTCCGGGCGGCGCGGGTACCTGTCGCACGGCCGCCCGGAGCGCCCCGATCGAGCGCGCCGCGTCTCACTTGATGAGCACGTGAATGGACGCCCGACACGACCCCGTAATGTTGTGGAGGTGACCGTGAACGCTAAGTCCAGCGCGAGCGCTGGCAACACCTGGCGAAACCTGCCCGCGGCGCAGCAGCCCGAGTACCCCGATGCCGAGGCTCTGCGCGATGTGATCGCGGACCTCGAGTCGTATCCGCCGCTCGTCTTCGCGGGCGAGTGCGACCAGCTGCGCGCCCGGATGGGAGCCGTCGCCAAGGGCGAGGCGTTCCTGCTCCAGGGCGGCGACTGCGCCGAGGCCTTCGACGCCGTGTCCGCCGACCACATCCGCAACAAGCTCAAGACCCTGCTCCAGATGGGCGCCGTGCTCACGTACGCCGCCTCGGTGCCGGTCGTGAAGGTCGGCCGTATCGCCGGCCAGTACTCCAAGCCGCGCTCCAAGCCGACCGAGACCCGCGACGGCGTGACGCTGCCGACCTACCGCGGCGACTCCGTCAACGGCTTCGACTTCACCGAAGAGGCCCGCATCCCGGACCCCGAGCGCCTGAAGCGGATGTACAACGCCTCCGCCTCCACGCTCAACCTGGTGCGCGCCTTCACCACCGGCGGCTACGCCGACCTGCGCCAGGTGCACGCCTGGAACCAGGACTTCGTGAAGTCGTCCCCCTCCGGCCAGCGCTACGAGCAGCTGGCGCGCGAGATCGACAACGCGATGAACTTCATGCGGGCCTGCGGGACCGACCCGGAGGAGTTCAAGACCGTCGAGTTCTACTCCTCGCACGAGGCGCTGCTCCTCGACTACGAGTCGGCGCTGACCAGGGTCGACTCGCGTACGGGCCACCTGTACGACGTCTCGGGCCACATGGTGTGGATCGGTGAGCGCACCCGTCAGCTGGACGGCGCGCACATCGAGTTCGCCTCGAAGATCCGCAACCCGATCGGGATCAAGCTGGGCCCCACGACGACGGCCGAGGACGCGCTGCAGTACATCGAGCGCCTCGACCCGGACCGCGAGCCGGGCCGCCTCACCTTCATCGTGCGGATGGGCGCGGACAAGGTCCGCGACAAGCTGCCCGAGCTGGTCGAGAAGGTCACCGCCTCCGGTGCGACCGTGGCCTGGGTGACCGACCCGATGCACGGCAACACCTTCGAGGCGGCATCGGGCCACAAGACCCGCCGCTTCGACGACGTGCTCGACGAGGTCAAGGGCTTCTTCGAGGTGCACAAGGGTCTGGGCACGCACCCGGGCGGCATCCATGTCGAGCTCACCGGTGACGACGTCACCGAGTGCGTGGGCGGCGGCGACGAGATCTTCGTCGACGATCTGCACCAGCGCTACGAGACGGCCTGCGACCCGCGCCTGAACCGTAGCCAGTCCCTTGACCTGGCGTTCCTGGTCGCCGAGATGTACCGGGACCAGTAGCAGATCAGCAGCCGTATCGGCTGTTACCGGCATGTGAAGTGGGGCGCGGATCACATACGATCCGCGCCCCTTCGCACTTTTGCGGTCCAGGGGAGACGGGTAAGGTTAGGTTAGCCTCACCGATCATCGGGATGGCGCGACTAGGAATCCCGTCGGGAGGTGGACCGCGTGTACGTCTGCAACTGCTTCGGTGTCACCGAGGCGCAGGTGAAGAGGCACGCGGAGGACGGTGCCTGCACCCCCCGCCAGATAGCGTCGGCGTGCAAGGCGGGCACGGACTGCGGTTCGTGCGTCCGCCGGATTCAGGCCCTGCTGGGCCGGGGCGCGTGCCCGCGCCGTGAGCTCGCGGACGAGGGCAGGCCGGTGCTCTCCGAGGTCCGGGTGTCTGCCTCTTTGGACGAGGCCGCTTAGAGGCTGTTCAGCTGTCCGGCTGTTCGATCTGCTGCGCGATGTAGAGCGCCTCGCCGAGCTTCTCGATCAGCTCCAGCTGGGTGTCCAGATAGTCGATGTGGTGCTCCTCGTCCTCGAGGATCGACTCGAAGATGTTCGCGGACGTGATGTCGCCCTTCGTGCGCATCACCTCGATCCCCCGCTTGAGGCGGTCGATTGCCTCGACCTCCACCTGCCGGTCGGCCTGGAACATCTCGGTGACCGTCTGTCCGACCCGTACGTGGAACAGCCGCTGGTAGTTCGGCAGGCCGTCCAGCATGAGGATGCGCTCGGTGAGCTTGTCCGCGTGCTTCATCTCATCGATGGATTCTTCACGCGTGTACTTGGCGAGCTTCGTCCAGCCCTTGTTGTCCTGGATGCGGTAGTGCAGCCAGTACTGGTTGATCGCCGTCAGCTCGCCGGTGAGCTGTTCGTTCAGAAACTCGAGGACCTCGGGGTCGCCCTGCATCGCAGAGGCTCCTTCCAAGCGGGGGACTGGGCAGGTTGGGCCGCATCCTTGCACCGGCACACAAGGCCGTCCAGTAAGTGCACGCTTAGTAGGAGTTGCCCGAATCCGACCAGGGCTGGTCATGTGCACTGTCCCGGGTCTGTCAGGATGGAGTCATGGGTCAGCCGGTGGAGCGTGAATCTCGAGAAGCGGCGCAGTCGGAGCTTCCGCCGGGGCAGCGACTTCAGCGCGGCTGGCCGGTCACGCACTACGGGCCCGTACCCAAGTTCCGCTCCGAACGCTGGGAGTTCAGGGTCTTCGGCGCCACCGCCGACGGCGAGAAGCACTGCTGGACCCACGAGGAGTTCACGGCCCTGCCGTACGCGTCCGTCGTGGCCGATCTGCACTGCGTCACGAAGTTCAGCATGCTCGGGGCCGAATGGGGTGGCATCCCCGCCCGTACGATCCTGGAGATCGCCCCGCCCGCGCCCACCGTCACTCATGTCATGGTCTGGGCCGAGTACGGATTCAGCTCGAACCTCCGCCTGTCGGACTTCGCCTCCGACCGCACCATCTTCGCCACCCACAAGGACGGCGAGCTGCTGACGGCGGAACACGGCTTCCCGCTCCGCCTCATCGTCCCGCACCTCTATGCCTGGAAGGGCCCCAAGTGGGTCCGCGGCGTCGAGTACATGACGGCCGACCGTCGCGGCTTCTGGGAGGAGCGCGGCTACCACAACATCGGCGACCCCTGGCGTGAGCAGCGCTACTCCTACCAGGAGGAGCCCGGGGACGGCCCCGAGCTCTGACTCCTGCTGCGGCCGCTGATCAGTGGTGGTACTGGTGCACCACCGCGTGTCCCTTGCCGCGGCCGATCATCCACTTGTTGACGGGCGTCGTGACCACGAAGGCGATCGCCAGTGAGATGGCGAGCGCGGCCCAGAACAGCAGGTCGGCCAACTGCGCGTCCATCGCGTCCGGCCACAGGGCGATCACACCGTTGTCGATCAGCTCCATCACCGCGATGGACAGGGTGTCCGCGGCGAGCGCGACCCGGAACGCCGTCCTGAAGTCGACGCCGGCCTTGAGTACTCCGCGCAACGTGAGCGAGTAGCCGAAGACGAAGGCGAGGACGATCGCCAGCACCATCGTCGGCACATTGCCCCACCCGAACGCGGTGCCGATCACCATGCCCAGCACCTCGCCGATGGCGCAGCCGGTGAGGCAGTGCAGGGTGGCCTGGGCCGCCATGGACCAGGTGACCTTGCCGCCCATGTCGTGAGTGTGCGCGTGCTCCTCGGGATGCGCGTGCGTGTCGTGCTCGTGCTGCGCGTGCGCATGCGTGTCGTGCTCGTGCTCGTTCTGCGCGTGTGTGTCGTGCTGCATGAGGGCCCCCAACGCCGAGTAACGGTTGCTGCTAGAGCAGGAACCGTATACCCCCTAGGGGTATTCCTCAATGGGCTTTGTCGGACTCAGCCGTCGCGGAGTTTCTTCAGGCGCTCGACATCCGCCGCGTGCCCCTCCTTGCCGCCGGGCGTCTCGATGATCAGGGGTACGCCCTCGGTGGCGGGGTGCGTCATCAGGGCACGGAACGGGTCCTCGCCGATGTGGCCGGAGCCGATGTTCTCGTGGCGGTCCTTGTGGGCGCCGACCACATCCTTGGAGTCATTGGCGTGGATCAGCTTGAGCCGGCCCTCGCCGACCGTGTCCACCAGCAGGTCGAGGGTCTGGTGCATGCCGCTCGGCCCGGTCAGATCGTGGCCGGCCGCGAAGATGTGGCACGTGTCGAGACAGACGCCCAGCTTGGGGTGGGCGTCGAGTGCCTCGAAGTACGGCCCGAAGTCCCAGGTCCGGGAGCAGAGGGAGGCGCCCTGCCCGGCGGTCGACTCGAGGAGCAGATAGGGGTCGTCGTCATGGGTCAGCTCGTCGAGCAGCGGCAGCATGTGCGCACGCACCTGCTTGAGGGCGACGGACCGCTCCCGGCCGCCCGTGGCGCTTCCGGTGTGCACGACCACACCCAGGGCGCCGATCTCCCGCCCGCGCCTCAGCGAGTGCCGCAGGGACTCCACCGACTTCTCGACCGTCGCCTCGGTGTGCGAGCCGAAGTTGATCAGATACGGGGCATGGACGTACGCGGGGATCGACTCGGCGGCGCAGGCCGCGCGGAACTCCTCATCCTGCTTCGGGTTTCCGGCGGGCGTCGCCCAGCCGCGCGGGTTGGCGACGAAGACCTGGACGGTCTCGGCCTGGAGATCGCGGGCATAGGAGAGGCCGACGGAGTTGAGACCGCCGGCCACCGGGACATGGCCGCCGACGGGGTTGCGGAGCTGCTTGCTGGTCACACCCTTCAGGGTGTCACGTGCTCCCCGGCGTCCCGTCGCCGGACCTCGAAGCCGCGGCTTCGGTCCCGACGGCTCAGCGGATCTCGAAGCCGACGGTCCCGGTCCCGGGGGCTCAGCGGATCTCGAAGCCGGTGGCCTGGGTCCCGGGGGTTCAGCGGATCTCGAAGCCGACGGTCCCGCTCCCGGGGGTTCAGTGGATCTCTAAGCCGACGGTCCCGGTCCCGGGGGTTCAGTGGATCTCGAAGCCGACGGTCCCGGTCCCGGGGGTTCAGTGGATCTCTAAGCCGACGGTCCCGGTCCCGGGGGTTCAGCGGATCTCGATGGTGATCGTCGAGCCCTTGGGCGCCGTCTCGCCGCCGTCCACCGACTGGCTCTTGACGTGGTCCCCGAAGAGCCCGAGCAGACCCCGGTCCTCGTTGACCTTGAACCCGGCGGCCTCCAGCTTCTGCTTCGCGTCGTCCACGCTGTCGCCCACGACGTCCGGGACCTCGACCATCTCGGGGCCCTTGGAGATCGTCAGCGTCACCGTGTCGCCGGTGGCGACCTCGCGACCCGCCGCCGGCGACTGCTCGGCGATCTGGCCCTTGTCGAACTCCGAGTTGACCCGCTCCGAGGAGATCTTCACCTTCAGACCCGAGTCCTCGAGCTCCGCCGTGGCGTCCTCCACTGACGCGCCGGTGACCTCGGGCACCTCCACCGGGCTGCCCTTGCTGACGACGAGCGCGATGGCCGAACCCGCGTGTCGCTCGGTGCCCGCTGCCGGATCCGTGCTGATCACAAAGCCCTTGGGCACGTCCTCGTTGAACTCCCGGGTGACCATGCCCGCGGCGAGGCCGTCGCCCTTCAGCACTTCCTTCGCCTTGAACAGGGCGAAGCCCTTCAGGGCGGGCACCTTCACCGTCTCCGGGCCGTCCGAGATGGTCAGCGTCACGGAGTCGTTGTCACGGATCCGGGCGCCGACCTCGGGGTCGGTGCTGATGACGGTGCCGCGCTTCACGGTGTCGCTGTACTGGTGCTTGACCTGACCGACATCGAGCCCGGCCTGCGTCAGCCGGTCCTTGGCCTCGGTCTGGGTCTTCGCGAGGATCGGCGGGACCTTGGTGAACTGGCCGGAGTTGATGTACCAGACGCCGGCACCGAGGCCCAGCACCAGCACGATGGCGGCGACGATCGCCAGCATCCCGCGGCGGGGCCGCGCGGCACGCCGGGACGGAGCGGCCTGCCCGGACGTGAACGGACTGCTCTGCTCGAACCGGCTCGTCCGGTTGAGTGCGCCGTTCTCGTCGTCCTCGTTCACGGGCAGCGGCCGCGGTACGGACAGCGAGCGCGGGATCACACTCGTACGGTCCTCGGCGTTGTCGTGGCCCATGGCGAGGGCCCCCGGCGGGACGGCGTCGAGCTGCTCGGCGGTGAGCCCCGCGCGCGCCTGAAGCACCTGGCCGAGCAGCGCCACCGCGTCGTGCGGGCGCACTTCGGGATTGCGGGCGGTCGCCGTGGCGACCAGCTCGTCGAGCTCGTACGGCATCCCCGGCACGGCGGCCGACGGCGGCGGCACGTCCGCGTGCAGGTGCTGGTAGAGCACCTGGGCGGGGGAGTCCCCGGAGTGCGGCTTGTCGCCGGTGAGCATTTCGTAGAGGACGACCCCGCACGCGTAGACGTCGACGCGGGGGTCGGCGGTGCCGTGCTCGATCTGCTCGGGAGCGAGGTACGAGACGGTGCCGAGGACGGCCCCCGTCGTGTTCGTCACGGTGTCCACGGCCCGTACGAGACCGAAGTCCGCCACCTTGACCCGGCCGTCGTCCCCTATGAGGACGTTCTCCGGCTTCATGTCGCGGTGCACGAATCCGGCGCGGTGCGCGGCGCCGAGGGCGGCGAGCACCGGCTCCAGGATGTCGAGCGCGGCCCGCGGCTGCAGGGCGCCGCGGTCGCGCAGTACGTCGCGCAGGGTGCACCCGGCGATGTACTCCATGGCCAGATAGACGTACGACCCGTCCGCCCCCTGGTCGAAGACCTGCACCACATTGGGGTGCGCGAGCCGGGCCACCGACTTGGCCTCGCGGATGAAACGCTCGACGAACGAGCCGTCGGCGGCCAGCGTCGGGTGCATCACCTTGAGCGCGAGCACGCGGTCGAGACGGGTGTCCAGGGCCCTGTAGACCGTGGCCATCCCGCCGACCGCGATCCGTGCGTCTACGCGATAGCGGCCGTCGAGCACCTGCCCGACAAGCGGGTCCTGAAGGGTCGTATCCACGCAGGTGAGTGTACGAGCCGCCACTGTCACGACGCCCCGTTCGGCCGATACCGGAGCGCGACTGCAGCCGACCTGTGACGCACATCGCACGCATGCGCGGACGTCGAAGAGAGGCCCCGCCGCCGCGAGCCCGGCCGCGGCCGGGCACGGCGAGATCGCCCCAGAGGAGACCCGCACTTCCCAGCCAACCGGAAACGAGTGGTGCGTGGGCGGGAGACCCCCGCTGGGCCGGGTGCCTAGAAGGCGGGCCTCTCGGGATCCAGGCGCGCCAAGCCCTCCGCAGGAGACGACGCCTCGGCGAAGTGCCGCCGAGGAATCCGGCCCGCGCGATACGCGAGCCGCCCCGCGTCCACCGCGTGCTTCATGGCCTCCGCCATCAGGACGGGCTCCTGCGCCCGCGTCACCGCTGAGGCAAGCATCACACCCGCACACCCCAGCTCCATGGCGAGCGCCGCGTCCGACGCCGTACCGGCCCCCGCGTCCAGAATCACCGGCACGCGCGCGTGCTCCACGATCAACTGGAAGTTGTGCGGGTTCCGGATCCCCAGCCCGGACCCGATGGGCGAGCCCAGCGGCATGATCGCGGCGCAGCCGACGTCCTCCAGCTTCCGCGCCAGGACGGGGTCGTCATTCGTGTACGGCAACACGGTGAACCCGTCGTCGACGAGCGTCTCCGCGGCGTCGAGCAGCTCGATCGGGTCGGGCAACAGCGTGCGCTCGTCGGCGATGACCTCCAGCTTGACCAGGTCCGTGCCGAGCGCTTCGCGCGCGAGACGTGCGGTCAGCACGGCCTCGCCCGCGGTGAAACAGCCCGCCGTGTTCGGCAGCACGCGGATGCCGAGCTTGTCGAGCACGGACAGGACCGACCCGTGCACGGACGCGTTCACGCGCCGCATCGCGACCGTCGTCAGCTCCGTACCGGACGCCACGAGAGAGCGCTCCAGCACGTCGAGGCTTGGCGCACCGCCCGTACCCATGATCAGCCGGGAGGAGAAGGACGTACCACCGAGGACAAAGGGATCGTCGGCCATGGGTCAGCCTCCTTGGACGGCGGTGAGGACTTCGACGCGGTCTCCCTCGGAGAGGGCAGTGGACGACCACTGCGCGCGCGGGACGACGGTTTCGTTGAGGGCGGCGGCCACGCCGGACGGAGCGGCGGTGAGGGCCGCGACGAGTGTGTCGAGAGCGGTACCCGAGGCGATCCGCTGCCGCTCTCCGTTGACGAAGATGTTCATGCGGGCTGCTCCGTGAGGGCGGCGGCGCCGAAGCGCCGTGGAGTGAAGGGGCGGGCCACGTCGGGGAGTTCACCGGTGGTCAGCACGTGCGCCATCGCGTCACCGGTGATGGGCGTGAGGAGCACACCGTTGCGGTAGTGCCCGGTGGCGAGGAGGAGGCCGTCCAGCTCGGTCGGTCCGAGGAGCGGCGCGTTGTCGGGTGAGCCGGGGCGCAGCCCCGCCCGGGTCTCCGTGAGCGGCAGCTCGGTGATCCCGGGGACCAGCTCATGGGCGTCGCGCAGCAGCTCGTACACGCCGCCCGCGGTCACCGTCGTGTCCCAGCCCAGTTCTTCGCTGGTCGCGCCCACGACGAGCTCGCCGTTCTCGCGCGGCACCAGATAGACCTGGCTCCCGCGCACGACGGCGCGGACGGTACGGCTCAGGAAGGGCGCGTACCGATTCGGCACGGTCAGCCGCAGCACCTGCCCCTTCACGGGGCGCACGGGCGGCAGGACGTCGTCGGGAACGCCCGCCAGACGCCCGCTGAGGCTGCCCCCGGCGAGCACGATCTGGCCCGCGGCCGGCTCGGTGCCGTCCGTGGTGACGACTCCGGCGGCACGGTCCCGTACGACGCTCAGCCGCTCCGCCCAGGTCCGGTGGAACACCACTCCGGCCCGCTCGCACGCCGTGACCAGGGCCTTGGCGAGTCGGCGCGGATCGACCTGGTGGTCGCCGTCGACCCGCAGACCGCCGCGTACGCCGGGTGCGAGCATCGGCTCCAGACGGCGGCACTCGCGCCCGCTCAGCCACTCCGAGTCGAGCCCCGACTGGCTTTGCAGGGCGTGCAGTTCACGCAGATGGGCGCGGTCGTCGGCGTCCAGTGCGACGGCCAGTGTGCCGCACTGGCGGTAGCCGAGGTCTTGGCCCGTGGCTTCCGTGAGTTCGGCGGCGAAGTCCGGATAGCGGCGCGCGGAGGCGAGGTTGAGGCCCAGCAGGGTCTGCTCGCCGTAGTGCAGTTCGGTGACGGCGGCGAGCATTCCGGCCGCGACCTGGGCCGCTCCGCCGCCCGGTTCGGGATCCACGAGGGCGGTGGTGAACCCGCGTTGCGCGGCCCGCCAGGCCGTCACGAGCCCGATGATTCCGCCCCCGATGACGAGGACGTCTGACGTACGTGTAGGCGACATGGGCGTCCAGCCCCTCCCTTCGCCGGCATGACCCGGATCAGGTTCGTACGGTCGGAGGCCGTCCCAGCCTCCCTCTCAGCCCGGTGCGTCCGGGCTCCCGCGAGTGCTTTACGTTGGCCACCCTAGCCCGCCGCCGGCTGTCTCAGTAAGGGAGCCTCCGCCCATGCCCCGCTCGCTCGACGGCCTCGTCCTCGCCCCGGTCGCCGACCAGGCACCAGGTCAGGTGGGCACCCGCACCCGGTTCACGTACCACGAGAAGGACGGCGAGATCTGCGCCGAGTACGCGGGCGGCGATGTCGTACGCGGACATCTCGTGGGTACTCGTGAGGGTGACCGCCTCGACTTCCGGTACGTGCAGCTGAAGCGCGACGGCGGCACCTCGTCGGGGCACTGCGTGTCCCGCGTGGTCGAACTGCCCGACGGGCGCGTACGCCTGGAGGAGACCTGGGAATGGGAGTCGCAGACGGGCAGCGGGACGAGCGTGGTGGAAGAAGTGGAAAAAGCGGGAGAAGTGGACGGGTGAGCGGTGGAAGAGGGACGTGCAATGTGCAACAGGTCACTGAGCACGTCCCCTGACTGACAATTTGTCAGTTGTCTATGGTGATCAGGTGAGCGAGCAGACGCAGGCGCAGGCGCAGGGGCGTACGGCACAGCGAGTCGTCGTCGTGGGCGCGGGCATGGCCGGTGTGCAGACCGCGGTCGCCCTGCGTGAACAGGGCTTCACCGGCAGCGTGACGCTGATCGGCGCGGAGCCCCATCAGCCGTACGACCGGCCGCCGCTGTCCAAGGCCGTACTGCTCGGCAAGGCCGAGGGCTCCGCCTTCGACGTCGACTTCGAGGCACTGGACATCGAACTGCAGCTCGGACGCGAGGCGCTCGGCGTACGCCCCGAGGACCATGAGCTGGACACCGAGACCGGGCCCGAGCCGTACGACGTCCTGGTGATCGCGACCGGCGCGGAACCGATTCAGCTGCCAGGCGCGGAGGGCGTGCCCGGGGTCCATCTGCTGCGCACCCTGGACGACGCCGAGCGGCTGCGCCCCGTCCTCGCCCAGCAGCACGACATCGTGGTCGTCGGGGCCGGCTGGATCGGCGCCGAGTTCGCCACGGCGGCGCGCGAGGCGGGGTGCGCGGTGACGGTCGTCGAGGCCGCCGACCGGCCGCTCGCCGGCGCGCTGCCCGCCGAGGTGGCCGCGCCGATGGCGGCCTGGTACGCGGACAGCGGGGCCTCGCTGCGTACGCACGCGCGCGTGGAGCGCATCGAGCCCGGCGCGGTGGTGCTGGACGACGGCTCCCGGGTGCCCGCGGGCGCCGTGGTCGTCGGAATCGGCGCACGCCCCGCGACCGCCTGGCTGGCCGGCTCCGGGATCGCGCTCGGCGCCCACCGTGAGGTGGTGGCCGACGACCATCTGCGCACCTCCGTACCGGACGTCTACGCGGTCGGTGACTGCGCCTCCTTCCCTTCGGGAAGGTACGAGGACCGCCTTCTGGTCCACCACTGGGACAACGCCCTGCAGGGCCCGCGTACGGTCGCCGCGAACATCATCGGCGAGGCCCCCGCCGCGTACGACCCCGTCCCGTACTTCTGGTCCGAGCAGTTCGGCCGTTTCGTCCAGTACGTCGGCCACCACGCCCCCGCCGACACGACCCTCTGGCGCGGCGACCCCTCCGGCGCCGCCTGGACGGTCTGCTGGCTCCGCGACACCCGATTGGTCGCCCTGCTGGCGGTGGGCCGACCGAGGGATCTGGCCCAGGGCCGCCGACTCATCGAGGCGGGCACCCCGATGAACCCGGAACTTCTGACGGACCCGTCGAAACCGCTGAAGGCGGCGACGGCGGCGTAGCCGAGACTTCTACGCCACCGGAGGATGCACCGGTTCGGCGGAGCCCCGCGATCGTTTCGGCGTGACGGGGCGTCCCCCCGACCGCGCTTTCCGGCGGTGCCGAGCGGCCGAAACCCACCCGATCGCACGAGCGTGGGACCCCGGCCCGGGCGGGACTCGGGTACCGAGTGTCAGTCCGGGATGGCAGGCTTGTCCCGTGACCGAGATTGACGCAAAGATCGATGCTCTCGTCCCCGCCTGGCTCACCCTCCCCGACATCGCCGAACAGCTCGGCGTCGAGGTGACCCGCGTCCGGCAGCTGGTCAAGGAGGGCCAGCTGATCGCCGTACGCCGTGGTGAGAACCGCGCGCTGCACGTCCCCGCCGCCTTCATCGACGGGGACAAGGTCGTCAAGGGCCTGTCCGGCACCTTGACGCTCCTGCGGGACGACGGCTTCACCGACGAAGAGATGCTCGAGTGGCTCTTCACCCCCGACCCGACCCTGCCCGGCACCCCCGCGCAGGCTCTGAGCGAGAATCGCGGCACGGAGGTGAAGCGCCGCGCCCAGGCGCTCGCCGTCTGACCTGACAACCGTCCGGCGTACGGACCACGGCCGGCACCGGGCCGAAAGGCCACGGGCCATCGTGGTCCGTACGCGCCGCAAGGCCACCGGGCCATCGTGATCCGTACGCGCGCCGCAAGGCCACCGGTCCACCGTGGTCCGTACGCACCGACAACGGGGGATACACGCATGCCCGAGAACGCCGCCGCCACCGCACGCGCCCAGCTCGCCGACGCCCGCGTCTACCTGTGCACGGATGCCCGCAAGCGCCAGGGAGACCTCGCCGAGTTCCTGGACGCCGTCCTTGAGGGCGGGGTCGACATCGTGCAGCTGCGCGACAAGGGCATGGAGGCGGCCGAGGAGCTGGAGCACCTCCAGGTCTTCGCGGACGCCTGCGCACGCCACGGCAGGCTCCTCGCGGTCAACGACCGGGCGGACGTCGCCCACGCGATCGGCGCCGACGTACTGCATCTGGGCCAGGGCGACCTCCCGGTCCCCGCGGCCCGCGCCGTCCTCGGCGACGACATCCTGATCGGCCGCTCCACCCACGCCGAGTCCGAGGCCGCGGCCGCCGCCGTCCAGGAGGGCGTGGACTACTTCTGCACCGGCCCCTGCTGGCCCACCCCGACCAAGCCGGGCCGCCACGCACCCGGGCTCGATCTGGTCCGTCACACGGCCTCGCTGGGCACCGACCGTCCCTGGTTCGCCATCGGCGGTATCGACCTGGGCAACCTCGACGAGGTGCTGGAGGCGGGCGCCCGGCGTGTCGTCGTCGTACGGGCGATCACCGAGGCGGACGACCCGGGCGCGGCGGCGGGAGAGTTCGCGAAGCGGCTTCGTCACGCATAGTCATCCGGTGACCGTCCGGAGCGGCCGTCCCGCACAGCCGTCCCGCACAGGCGTCCGAGAATTGTCCGAGGGGTGGACAAGAAGTCGACAAATCCGACAAATCACATCGGTCCGGTTGGGGGACCGGCGCCCCCTGGCTAACCTGCGAGTATGGCCCTCGGATCTGCTTCCACCAGGACTGATCGCGCACGCACCGTGCGCGACATGCTCGCGACCGGCAAGAAGACGTACTCGTTCGAGTTCTCCGCGCCGAAGACCCCCAAGGGCGAGCGGAACCTGTGGAACGCCCTCCGCCGGGTCGAGGCCGTCGCTCCCGACTTCGTCTCCGTGACCTACGGAGCCGGCGGCTCCACGCGCGCGGGCACGGTCAAGGAGACCCAGCAGATCGTCGTCGACACGACGCTCACCCCGGTCGCCCACCTGACCGCGGTCAACCACTCCATCGCCGAGCTGCGCAACATCATCGGTCAGTACGCGGACGCCGGTATCCGCAACATCCTCGCGGTCCGCGGCGATCCGCCCGGCGACCCCATGGGCGAGTGGGTCCCGCACCCGCGGGGCCTGACCTACGCGGCCGAACTCGTCCGGCTCATCAAGGAGTCGGGCGACTTCTGCGTCGGCGTCGCGGCCTTCCCGGAGATGCACCCGCGGTCCACCGAATGGGACCTGGACGTCGCGCACTTCGTCGACAAGTGCCGCGCAGGCGCCGACTACGCGATCACGCAGATGTTCTTCCACCCGGAGTCGTATCTGCGCCTGCGCGACCGCGTCGCGTCGGCCGGCTGCGAGACCCCGGTCATCCCCGAGGTCATGCCGGTGACGAGCGTGAAGATGCTGGAGCGGCTCCCGAAGCTCAGCAACGCTTCGTTCCCGGACGCCCTGAAAGAGCGGATCCTCACAGCCAAAGACGATCCGGCGGCTGTACGCTCCATTGGCATTGAGTTCGCGACGGAGTTCTGCGCGAGGCTGCTGGCCGAGGGAGTCCCCGGGTTGCACTTCATTACGCTCAACAACTCCACGGCGACGCTGGAAATCTACGAGAATCTGGGCCTGCACCACCCACAGCGGGCCTAGACCGGTCGCACTCGCGTACGACAGACTGCGTAGCGGCCACTGGGAGAGGGGCGTACATGGGCTGGACGGTCCTCTATATCGCGTTCGGCATTGTCGCGCTGTGGCTGCTCGGCGAGGTGCTGCTGCAGTACAAGGCGCGGCTGCGCTACCGGCTGCTCGCCTTCGTCGGCTTCCTCGGTGTGGTCCTCGGCGTGCTGATGCCCTCCGTGGTCGTCATCGGCCTGGGCGCGGCCGCCTTCGCGGTCGGGCAGACGTACGTCACCCTGTCGTTCCGCCGTGGCTTCGCCCAGGGCTGGGCCATCAACGGCCGCTCCGCGCCCGGCAAACCCAGCAAGCGCCGCCGCGGCGAGCCGGAGTACCAGGACCCGTCGCTGGAGGTCTCCGACCTCGAAGCGACCGGCGGCGCCGCCTATCAGCAGGACGACGAGTACGCCGGTGAGGACGACGTCTTCTCGCCCGCACCGTCCGACCGGTTCACGCCGCCGGGATCCGGCGAGCCCGCGGCCGCCGAGACCACCGCCGTGTACGAGCCGCAGCCGCTGCCCGACGACACCGGCTCGTACGGCATCTACAGCGACACCGGGTACGCGGCGGCCGGCGACCAGTCCTACGCTGCCGCCGCCCAGTCCCAGGACCAGCAGGCCTACGCGACGGCCGGGCAGTCCCAGGACCAGCAGGCCTACGCGTACGACGGCTACTCCGGCTACGACCAGCAGCAGTACGCCTACGACAACGGCCAGCAGCAGTACGCCGCCTACTCCGACCCGTACATCGGCACACAGAACTACACCGGAGCCTCGTACGACACCACGTATGGCGGGGACCAGCAGCAGTACGTGCAGCAGCAGGGCTACGGCCAGGACCAGTATGCCACCGGGACCTACGGCGGCGAGACCCCGGCCGACGGCGTCTGGGTGCCGCAGCAGCGCACCACCGACGACCCGTACGGCGGCGAACTCCCGCCCGAGCAGCCGTATCCGTACCAGGGGAACGGCAACGGCACCGGGTACGACGAGCAGCAGTACCGGTACTGAGGCCTCCAGCCTGGACTGCTGAGGCTGTCGGCGCCCAGTGACCGACGGTCCGTCAGCGCAGCGACATGCTCACTGCGAGCCCCGGAACTCCGGTCCCTCCACGATCAGTCCGGCCACCAACGCGCCCGACATGCCCGCGTGCGGGAGCCCGCCGCCGGGGTGTGCCCAGCCGCCCGCCGCGAACAGCCCCGGCATACGGGTGCCGTTCGACGGGTGCAGCAGACGGCCGTCCGCCGCGGCGAGCGCCGGGGCGGGAACCGCGCCGCCGTCCGCGCCAGTTGCCTCCGCGATGTCGGCCGGGGTGCGGACCTCGTGCCACAGCAGGCGGTCGCGGAGGTCGGGTATGGCGCGCTCGGCGACGCCGAGGACCCGCTCCACCTCCGACTCGGACACCGGCAGGCCCGACGGCACGGTGACGGTCAGTGTGACCGCCTCGTGCTCGGCGTCCGGTACCAGCGCGGGGTCGTCGGGGCGCGACACCATGACGGTGGGCGCGGCCGGGAGTCCCGGGCGCTCGCCGAAGAGCCGGCCCAACTCGTCCTCGCGGTCGGCCGCATGCACCACCGTCCGATGCGCCACCCCCTCGGGCCGCCCACCTCGCAGCGCCAGCAGCACGGTCAGCCGGCTCGGCGCCCCGCGCTGCGGCGAGACCTCGCCGGCCCCGCGAATCGCCGTCCCCGGGACGAGGCTGTCCAGCACGCCGGGCGCCACGCCCGCGACCACGAAGTCGGCGTCCGCGACAGTGCCTCCCCCAGAGCTGAATGCCTGGGAGGTGCCCCCAGCCGGCTCCACGCCGGCCGCCCGGCCGTCCTTCTCGACGATCCGCTCGACGCGGGCCTCGAAGTGGAACTCGACTCCGCGGGCGAGGCACCGCTCGTACACCGCGCGCGCCAACTCCCGTATGCCGCCGCGCACATACCAGGTGCCGAAGGCGTGCTCCATGTAGGGCAGTACGGCGGCGGCGGCCGGGGAGGTGCGCGGGTCGAGCCCGTACGCGAGGGCGTGGCTCTCCAGGAGGGCCGTGAGGCGTGGGTCGCGCAGCTCCCAGGCGGCGACCTCGGCGAGGGTGGTGGCCCGGCGGGTGCGCAGGAGCTTCTTGTGCGGCACCGAGGGGTAGGGCTCGCGGTCGGCGAGCACCGACCAGTTGGGCCACAGCGGCTCCTCCAGGAGCGGACGGCGCGTGCGGTCCCAGGCCTCGCGGGCCCGCACCAGGAAGTCGCCCCACCGCTTGCCCGCGCCCGCCCCGAGCGCTTCGTCCAGCGCGGTGACTACTCCGGCGCGCGAGGCGTTCGGCAGGGATACCTGCGTGCCGTCGGCGAAGAGATGCCGTGATGAGGGGTCCACCTGGACCAGCTCGACGCACTCCTCCAGCGGCTGCTTGCCCGTCTTGACGAACAGGTCGCGGTAGACCGCGGGCAGCGGCAACAGCCCCGGGCCCGTGTCGAAGGCGAAGCCGTCGCGCTCGAAGCGGCCCACCGCACCGCCGTACGTCGCCGCGCGCTCGTACACCACCACCCGGTGGCCCGCGACGGCCAGCCGGGCGGCGGTCGCCATCGCGCCCATCCCGGCGCCGATCACCGCAATTCGTGCCATGCCAGGGACTTTATCGGCCGCCACTGACAGTCCCGTCCGCGGAGGTCAGTCGGGTGGTGCTCCCGCCCGCGCCGCCAGCCGTCTCTCCTCCCGGCGCTGGGCTCTGCGGCGCAGGAACCGCCTGATCCGTGAGACGAGGAAGAAGAGCAGCACCAGGCCGGCGAGCAGCAGGACGCCCGCGATGATCGCCGCGGCCTCGGGGTGGAACATCGCGAAGGTGAGGATCCCGGCGACGCCGAGATCCTCGGCGGTGCTCATCACGAAGTTGCTGAACGGCTCCGGCGAGGTGTTGATCGCCATCCGCGTCCCGGCCTTGACGGTGTGGCTCGCGAGCGCCGTCGAGCCGCCGATCGCGCCCGCCGCCAGATCCGAGAGCGAACCGCTCTGCCCGGCGAGCAGCACCCCGACCCAGGCGCCCGCCACCGGACGGATCACGGTGTGCACCGAGTCCCACACCGAGTCCACGTAGGGGATCTTGTCGGCGACCGCCTCGCAGAGGAAGAGAACGCCCGCTGTGACCAGGATCTCAGGGCGCTGAAGGGACTCCGGGACGTCGTCGCTCAGGCCGGTCGCGCCGAAGACGCCGAGGAGCAACACCACCGCGTAAGCGTTGATGCCGCTGGCCCAGCCGCTGGTGAAGACCAGGGGGAGTACGGACACGGACGCGATCGTAACCAGTCGACAACGGTGCGTCCTGGGCATGAGTGCGCAGGACTGAGTATTCGTACCTAGTGAGTGAGATGAGTACGCGCGCGGATGGGCCCGACCTGCGCGAACGAGAGAGTGGAGGCACGGAAGGGGGCGCGGCTCCGGTACCGCCGACACGGGGCGGCGGAACGGATCTCGCGCCCTTGGCCGCTCCTTCCGCCGACGCGGTCGGCGGGAGCGAGGCACGGGGGGAACCCGGGGACGACCGAACGGGGACCCAAGGGGGAGTACGGGGGAAGCACGGGGGAGTACGGCGAAGCGCCGGTTCGAAGTGGCCCGCGGGGGACGCGGCCACATCGGACCGGCGCTTTCGTACGCGCTCAGTGCTTCAGCGGTTGCCGCTGACGCGCCCCTGGAGCAGCCGGGACAGCGCCGCGTGGACGTCGTCCAGGGAGCGCTCCGGCTGGAAGGCCTGCCAGTCAAGGGCAGCCACGAGGACCATGCCGACCAGCGCGGACGCCGTCAGCGGGATGTCGATCTCGTCGCTGAGCTCGCCGTTCGCCACACCGTCGCGCAGGACGCCCTCGACGACCGCGACCGCCTCCTGCCGGACCACCATCAGCGTGGACTGCCAGGTCCGGTTGGTACGCCACAGCTCGGCCACGTACAGCTGGGTGAAGGCGGGGTAGCGGTCGATGAAGACGAGCCCGGCCCGGATCATCGCGTCCAGTGCGTCGACCTTGCTGCCGCCGCTGCGCGCGGTCGCCTCGGCCGCCTCCCGGAGGGAGGCGGTGAGGAGTCCCACGCCGTGCCGCAGCAGCTCTTCGAAGAGGACGGATTTGCTCGCGAAGTTGTAGTAGACCGTGCCCTTCGCGACCCCGGCGCGCTCGGCGATCTCGTCCACCGTGGTGGCGGAGAAGCCCTGTTCGGCGATCAGGGTGACGGCCGCCTCGTAGAGCTTCTGCCGGGTCGCCTCGCGACGGCCGCCGCCGCCCGCCGTGGTGCTGCTGCTTTCCATGGCCCCGATTGTCACAGGAGCGGTCGGGTGAGCGGTCACAGGCTCAGCTCCGGGTGCAGCCGGTCGAGGGTCCACACCTGCTTGCGGCGCGCCGACAGGGCGGTGAGCGCGAGGGCGCCCGCCGTGAAGGCCACCAGGACGGCGCACGCCTGCCAGACAGGCCCAAGGCCGCCGCCCGTGATGAGCCTCCTGAGGGCCTCGACGACGTAACTCATCGGCAAGAAGGGATGGATCGCGTTGAAGAAGCCCGGACTGGTCTGGACGGGGTACGTGCCGCCCGCCGACGTCAGCTGGAGCATCAGGAGGGCGAGGACGAGGATCCTGCCCGCCGCTCCGAAGCGTGCGTTCAGCCACTGCACGATCGCCGCGAAGCATGCCGTCACCAGGAACAGGAAGCCCACCGTGCCGGCCGCCCGCGCCATCTCCAGGCCGATCGCCCAGTGGAGCACGGACATCAGGGCCGCCGTCTGCAGCACTCCTACGGCGGCCACCGGCAGCCAGCCCGCCAGCGCGATGCGCCACGCCGAGGCGCCCGCGGCGAGCGCGCGCCGGTTGAGCGGCTGGATCAGCATGTACGCCACCATCGCGCCCACCCACAGGGACAGCGGGATGAAGTACGGGGCGAAGCCGGTGCCGTAGTTCGGCGCTTTGTGCAGGTCCCTGGAGGCGAGCTGCACGGGGTCGGCCATGACCTGGGCGCGCTGCTCGCGGTCCCGCTTGTCGTAGTCGGGGATCTGGTCGGCGCCGTCGTGCAGTCCGCCGGCGAGCTTCCCGGAGCCGCCGACGAGCTTGTACATGCCCCCGTTGAGGTCGCTCGCGCCCGTCTTCAGCCTGCCGACGCCCGTGTCGAGGTCCCCCGCGCCGGTCTTGGCCGTGCTGAGCCCGGTGTGCAGCTTCCTGGTCCCCTTGGCGACCTTCTCGGCGCCCTCGTTCAGCTTGTTGATCTTGGCGACGGCGTCGTCGAGATCCTCGGAGAGGTGCGGCGAGCGGTCGGCGAGGGCCTGGGACTGCTTCTGGAGCGTGGCCAGGTTCTTGTCGAGCTTGTCCAGATCGCCGTCCTGGTCGTCGATCAGCGTGTTCACGTCGTCGGCGACCTTGGCCACGTCCGCGGCCGCCTCCTTGGCCTTCTTCAGGTCGGGGCACGCGGCGTCGGGGATCGGCAGGGTCTCGCAGCGCGCCTTGTAGACGGCGTTCAGCGCGGTGGAGGCCGTGTGGGCGCCCTTGGCCGCGGCCGGGGCCGTCTCCACCAGGGTGTCGAGGTTGTGGCGGATCCCCGCGGCGGAGTCGGCGACGAGCTGAGCCGTGTCGCCGATCGACTTCTCGTTGTCCTTCAGGAAGGGGCCCACCTTGTCCGCGACCCCGTTGACCTTGTCGGCCAGCGACTGCGTGCCGTCCGCGACCTGCCGCGAACCGTCCTCCAGGTCGCCCGCGCCCTTGTTGAGCTTCTTCAGGCCCCCGGAAAGCTTTCCGCTGCCCTTCTTGGCCTCCTGCAGACCGTCCGCGAGATCCTTGGAGCCCTTCTTCGCCTTGCCGATCCCGCCCTTGAGCTTGTCGGCGCCCTTGGCGGCCTTCTCTGTCGCTCCGTGGATGTCCGAGAACGAGATGAAGATCTTGTCGAGGAACGACCGCGAGGTCTTGGTGGACGCGGCCGTGCGCACCTCGCTGAACACCGTCCGGGAGATCTGCCCGACGATGTAGTTGTTCGCGTCGTTCGTGCGCACCTGGAGCGCACCCGTCTGCGGCATGTCCCCGGAGCTGGAGGCGATCCGCTCGCTGAAGTCGCCCGGCATGGTCAGAGACAGGTAGTACGTGCCGTCCTCGACGCCCTCGCGGGCCTCGGCGGCGCTCACCTCGTGCCACTCGAAGGTGTCGCTGTCGCGCAGCCCCTTGGTGATGTCGTCGCCCGCCGCGATCTTCTTGCCCGCGACGCTCGCCCCCTTGTCGTCGTTCACGAGCGCCACGGGGATGCGGTCCAGGCGGCCGTACGGGTCCCAGAACGACCACAAGTAGAGGGCGCCGTACAGCAGCGGCAGCAACAGGAGCGCGGCCAGCGCGGCGCGCGGGAGCTTGCCCCGGCCGAAGCGCCTGAGCTCAAGCGCGGCCAGTTTCGGCGAGCGCATCGGCCGTCTCCTTCTTCTGGTTCTGCTGCTGGTCCTTCGGCGGGTTCTTCTGCGGGTTGACGACCGTGGCGCCCTCGGGGGCCTCGCTGCACACCGCCACGACGGTGGTGCCGGTCTCGGTGAGCGACGTCAACAGGGCCCAGGCCTCGGCCCGTTCGGCGTCCGAGAGCTTGAGGTCGGTGTCGTCGACACCGAGCAGCCCCGGCCGGCCGATGAGGGCCAGCGCGACGGACAGCCGCAGGGCTTCGAGGCGCTCCAGGTCGCGTACGGCGGTCCGGGAGCCCTTGGGCAGGGTCTCCCGGTCGAGCCCCGCGGCGGCCAGAGCGGTGTCGATCCGCAGCTTCGCCTCGGTGGTCCGCTCCGCACGCGGCCGCAGCAGTCCGCGCACGGAGTCCCCGAACTGCCGCTGCAGCAGCGCCCGTTCACTCAGGTGCTCTCCGACGGTCAGGGCCGGGTCGAGGTCCGTGACGCCGGGTACGTGCGCGAGCGCGCTCGCCCGGCGTACGGCGGTCATCTGCTTCGGCAGCCTCGACCCACCCACGGTGGCCGTCCCCTCGGTGGGCTTCATCCGCCCCGTGAGCGCGAGCAGCAGGCACGTACGGCCGGATCCCGAGGGCCCCTCGATCGCGATCAGCGAGCCGGGCTCCGCGTCGACGCAGACCCCGCGGAACGCCCAGCCGCGGGGTCCCTCGAGCCCGAAGTCCTCGGCCGTGACGCCCAGTCCGTGCGGACTGTCCACAGCTTCCCCATCCCCCTGGAACTATTTTTGAACTGACTGGTCAGTGCAAAAACTACCTCGAACCTTCGATCGAAGCAAAAGGCCAGGTCAGAACGGATTGTCAGTGGCATACCTCACGATGGGCACATACGGCCACAGTGCCGTCACACAGACGACAGGAGGTTCGTCATGGCCAGCTCTTCCGCAGCCGCCGCCCACCGGCGCCGCGCCACCGGCCCTGCCCCCTCACTGACCGGCCCGGCGAGCGACGTGCACCCCGTGCTGCGCCGGGCCACGGCCCCGCCCGCCGCCCTCGATCTGCTCGCCCAGGCCCGCGCCGGGCTCGAAGAGGCGACGGCCCTCGAAACGCCCAACGAGCGGTATGCGACGGCCCACTTGGCCGCCCTGCGCACCGCCGCCGCCGTCCTCGCCGCGCGGGGGCGCCCGGAGCCCACGGCACGACGCCGGGCCCGCATCCGGAGCGCCTGGGAAGTGCTCCCCGAAATCGCGCCCGAACTCACCGAGTGGAGCGCCCTGTTCGCCTCAGGAGCCACCCGCCGCGCCCGCGCCGAGGCGGGCATCCAGGGCGCGGCCGGCAGCCGAGACGCCGACGACCTGATACGGGACGTGGCGATGTTCCTGCGCCTCGTCGAGCGGATGCTCGTGCTGCAACCCGTGCTGCCCCAGCCCCGACAGGACACGGACCAGGAGGTGCCGGACGCGGGCTGACCGGGGCGGGAGCCGCGGACCGACGTATCGGCGGCCGTGCGCCCACCACGCGATCCGCCGCGTGAGACGGAGGACCGGCCAAGGCGGCGGAGGCAATAGGGTGGAGGCGCCCGCGGTCTCCCCACCGGGAGGCCCCGAAGATCGCTCCGCCGTTCAAGAGGCGGTGCCGCGCCGAGGAGTCAACTGCCGTGTCGGACCCGATGCGCCCCCGCGCTTCTCTCCGTACCGCCGTGGTCTGGGAGGTTCTCAAGGACGCCCTGGACCGCCGGGTCAAGGCCACGGGGCGGGAGTCCCTCGACGTACTCGACACCGGGGGCGGCAGCGGCAACTTCGCGGTGCCGGTGGCCCGCCTCGGTCACCGCGTCACCGTCGTGGACCCCAGCCCGAACGCGCTGTTCGCGCTTGAGCGCCGGGCCGCCGAGGCCGGCGTCGCCGACCGCGTACAGGGCGTCCAGGGCGATGCGCACGGCCTCTTCGACGTGGTCGAGCGCGGTGGCTACGACGCGGTGCTCTGCCACGGCGTCCTGGAGTACGTGGACGACCCGGCCGAGGGCGTGCGCAACGTGGTGGACGCGCTGCGGCCCGAGGGCGTGCTCAGCCTCCTCGCCGCGGGCCTGGGCGGAGCCGTGCTGGCCCGCGCCCTCGCCGGGCACTTCAAGGAGGCCAGGCAGGCACTCGATGACCCGGACGGACGCTGGGGCGAGGGTGATCCCGTACCCCACCGCTTCACGGCCGAACAGCTCACCGCCCTGGTCGAGGGCGCGGGCCTGCGCGTCGCTGCCGTGCACGGCGTCCGGGTCTTCGCCGACCTGGTTCCCGGGGTCCTCGTGGACACCGAACCGGGGGCCCTGGAGGCACTGCTGAAGCTGGAGGCGGCGGCCGCCGAGCTCGCCGCGTTCCACTCCGTGGCGACGCAGCTCCATGTGCTCGGTGAGGCGCAGGGGGCTGCCGAGGGCTGAGCGCCTCCCGTGGTGCGCCGCTGATCAGGGGCTTGTCGGCAGATGGAGTACGCCACAGACACCCCGATCGGGTGCTCGGCGCCGTATGATCGAGGGAGACCGTCCGGCATGACGGACCGTTCGCTGGGGAATGCACGCCTCAGTGGATCGGGGTGCCATGGCGGGTTCCGGTTGGCGAATTGGCGTAGAGGGGCGGGTTTCACGGGGGCGATTCCCTGCCTATCCTGAAGGGGACCCCCGGTCGCCCCGGCGACTGCACGATGAGGAGGACTCCGTGCCGCTCTCGGAGCACGAGCAGCGAATGCTCGAGCAGATGGAGCGAGCGCTGTACGCCGAAGATCCCAAGTTCGCGACAGCGCTTGAGGGAAGCGGGCTGCGTACGTACACCCGGCGACGGGTCTACCAGGCGGTCGCGGGCTTCCTGGTGGGTATCGCGCTCCTCATGGCCGGAATGGTCGCAGTTCAGATCTGGCTGAGCGTGGTGGGGTTCCTCGTCATGCTGGGCTGTGCGGTGCTTGCCGTCACCGGTTGGCGCAAGGCTCCCAAGCCGGGTGAACAGCCGGCAGCGCCCGGCACACCGGCCGCTCGCCGCCAGGGTCGACAGCGCCGCTCCCTGATGGACCGCATCGAACAACGCTGGCAGCGCCGCCGCGACGAACAGGGCCAGTAGCCCTTCGGGCGCCGTAGCCGAAGACATCTGCGAGGGGGTGTCCACCCGGACCCGGGTGGACACCCCCTCGCACATGCCCTGAAACCCCCGGCACCGTCGTCACTCTCCCTCGCCGTGGGCATGCGTGCCGCCGCCAGCTGTCTCATCCGTCATAGCTGTGGGCCTGCGTGCCGCCAGGGGGCGGCACCCGTCCCAAAGAGAGCGGCACCCTGTAAGCGCCGGTAAGCGCTCCCACCCCCGGTGCCGGGAACCTTGGTTGCAACGGCCCCCGGCGCTGGTGGCTGTGCCCACCCTCCTCCACTCTCGGCTTCGCTTGAGCGGGGGGACCTCCATCGCCCTGCGGGACGATTGCCCACAGCAGTAGCGCTAGCGCAAGGGGGAAGCGACGGCGCCCGCCGCAGCCGTCGGTGCGCCATCGGCCAAGTGCAGTGGTGGCGGTCAGCGCACCGCCCCCGCCCGGTAGGGGCAGGGGCGGCACGGTTGCTTGCCGGCGTTAGCCGTTCTGGCTCGAAGGGCGGCGGAGCAAGGTCTCCCTGCGGGCCACCAGTCGGGCCCTGAGGGTCGTCCAGCGGGCCGAGGCGGCCCAGGCCACGCGGACGGCTGAGCGGGGCGCGAGGAGGGCGCGGAGGTGGCCGCCGCGGCTCGCGGAGGTGCGGAGGGCGTCGGCGATGCGCCGCGCGTCGTCCGCGAGGCCCGCCACCGGTCGCGGATGCGGGGCGTAGAGCACCTGTTCCACGGCCGCGGCCAGCCGGTGCACCGCGTCCGACGCCGTCGGATCGAGACCCCCGAGACGAACGATCCGCGCGGCGGCCTTGCGCGGCGTCTGCGACTCGTCCGGCGCGATCCCGTAGTCCCACGCCGTATCGGTCACCTCCTGCCAGGCCCCCAGCGTGTACGCCGCCGCGTCGGCATCGGTGCGGCCGTGCCCGCCGAGCCGCACGGCCCGTATCCGCATCCGCCACAGCATCGGCAGCAGGGGCACTCCGAGGATCAGGAGGCCTGCCAAGGTCAGCCCAAGGATCTTGAACCATGGCCAGCTGTCGTCGTGGGAGCCCACCGCGGCCGGCGAGGACTGGCTCGGGCAGGCCTCGAGCTTCCGCTGCTGCGCCGTGCAGCTCTCGCTGGCCGACGGCGCGGTGGAGGGCGCCGTGGAGGACGACAGCGTCGGCTTCGGCACGTTCGGCACGTTGGTGCCGGGCGTTTCCGTCTGGGTGTACTGCGGCACCGTGCCCCGGTTCGGGGTCGGCTCGAAGCGGGTCCAGCCCACTCCCTCGAAGTACAGCTCGGGCCAGGCGTGCGCGTCCCGCAGCCCCACCGACATCGAACCGTCGGCCTGCGGGGAGCCCGGGGTGAAACCCACCGCCACGCGGGCCGGTATCCCCAGCGTCCGGGCCATCGCGGCCATCGCGAAGGAGAAGTGGACGCAGAAGCCTTCCTTCTCCTTCAGGAAGCGCGCGATCGCGGCGGAGCCGCTGCCGACCTGCACCTGGGTGTCGTACCGGAAGTTGCCGCTGACGGCGAAGTAGTCCTGGAGCTTGACCGCCTGCTCGTAGTGGTTGATCGAGCCCTCGGTGACCTTGCGCGCGGTCGCCGCCACCACCGGAGGCAACGACCCCGGCACCTTGGTGAACTCGCGCTTCAGCGCCGCCGACGGCTCCGGCGCGCTCGCGAGCTGCGCCGCCGTCGGCTGCACGATCAGGCTCGTGACCTCGTACTGCGCGCCGCGCGTGTTCTGGCCGTGGTCTCCGACGAGGGTGCGCCCCACGGGCTCGTACCGCCAGCTGCCCTTGATCTTCACCTTGCTGGCCGGATACGGCATCGGGAGCCAGTCCTGCGCGTACCAGTCGGCCGCCGAGATACGGGTCTGGATCGAGGCCCGCTGGACGTCGCTGCCGAGACCGATCGGCGTCGGGAACGTGTCCGGCACATCCTGGATGTGCCGCTGGGCGGGCTTCCAGGCCGTGCCGTCGAAGTCGTCCAGGGAGACGATCCGCAGATACAGGTCCTGGGTGTCTTCGGTGTTGGTGCGGTAGGACATGACCTGGCGGTCCTCGTCCACGTTCAAGCTGTCGCGGAGCGAGACCAGCGGGTTCACCGCGGAGATCGTGCCACCGCCCCCGGTGCCTGTGCCCACGCCCGTCCTCGCGCTGCCCAGCAGGCCGCCGTCGAGTGAGGGCAGGCCGAGTGGCACCACCAGGGCGATGCCCAGCGCGACCGCGCCGATGCGCCGCCCGGTGCGAACCGGCGCGACGACGCCGCCCGCGGAGTCGGGGCCTGGTGTTCGGGGCGCCCCGCCGAAGACACGGCCCCACTGGGAGAGCCGGTCGCGGCCCTCGGCCAGCAGCAGCATGAGATAGCCGGCGGCCGCGAGCAGGAACCACAGCCATGCGGCGCCGCCACCGGAGAGACCCGCGGCGACCGAGTACAGCGCGAGCAGCGGCAGTCCGGCGGGGGCCGCGCTGCGGTACGTCACCGCGAGCGCGTCGACCGCGAGCCCGATCACCAGGACGCCGCCGATCAGCATCAGCCGGATGCCGTCGGACAGCGGCGCCGGGATCGAGTACCGACCGACGTCGTCGGTGCCCGCCTGCAGCAGGACGCCGAACTGGTGGAAGACCTCGGGTCCCGGGACGATCCCGATGACGGCCTGCTGCCGGGCGAAGGACAGCGTGAGCAGCATCAGCGTCACCAGCGCCTGCACCGCCACGGTCAGCGGCCGGGCCAGCGGAACCCGCCGGGTCAGCGCGCCCACCCCGGTCTGCACCGCCAGCAGGAAGGCCGCCTGGAAGATCCAGGTCGCCGGGTCGACCAGCGGCAGCAGGGCGCAGGCAGCCATCAGCGTGGCCGCCGCCGCGCACAGTGCCAGTCGCGCGCGCCCGCTCATGAGCCATCACCCCCAGCCGTACTCCCCGTCGACGCCATGTGTGTGCGCTGTCGGTCCGCCTCCCGCCACAGGTCGGCGAGCCCCGCCCCCCGTGGCACCATCACGGCGGTCCAGCCCGCCTCGCGCAGCATGCGCAATCGGTCCTCGCTCTGGTCCAACGGGCCGGGGATGTCCGTCGGTTCCCGCACCCAGGTCCCGCTGTCCAACAGGAAGGCGACGGCCCCGCCGCTGCGCTGGCGCATCTTGCCGAGCACCGTCGCCTGCTCCTCGTCCAGATCACCGAGGAAGGCGATCAGCAGCCCCTCGTTCCCACTGCGCAGCACGTCGTACGCCCGGGACAGGCCCGTGCCGTCCGAGTGGTCGATGACGGCGAGCGTGTCCATCATCAGCCCGGCCGCGTCCGCCGACTCCTGGCTGGCGCCCGCGAACCCGTCGGCGCCCTCGCCGGGCACCGAGCTGCCGGTGTCGGTCAACAGCCGTACCGAGAAGCCCCGTTCGAGCATGTGCACCAGCGTCGACGCCGTGCCCGAGACGGCCCACTCGAAGGCCGAGTCCGGGCCCGCGCCCTGGAAGGCGCTGCCCCGGGTGTCGAGCAGCACCGTGCAACGGGAGCGCTGGGGCTGCTCCTCGCGACGGACCATCAACTCGCCGTAGCGCGCGGTCAGGCGCCAGTGCACCCGGCGCAGGTCGTCGCCGTAGCGGTACCCGCGCGGGATGATGTCGTCCTCGCCGGCCAGCGCCAGCGAGCGCTGCCGTCCGTCGCCGTACCCCTTCGCCTCCCCGGTCAGTCGCACCGGCGGCAGCGCCTCGACGCGCGGGATGACCGTCAGGGTGTCGTACGTCGAGAAGGAGCGGGTCAGCTCGCACATCCCGAAGGGGTCGGTGAGCCGCAACTGCAGCGGTCCCAGCGGATAGCGGCCGCGCAGGTCCGAGCGCACGCGGTAGGACACCTCGCGGCGGCCGCCCGCCTCGACCCGGTCCAGGACGAAGCGGGGCCGCGGACCGAGCACGTAGGGCACCCGGTCCTGGAGCATCAGCAGTCCGGTGGGCAGCCGCGAGACATTGTCCATCCGCAGGTGGACGCGGGCCTCGGAACCGGCGGGCACGCGCGCGGGGGAGAGCCTGCGACTGCCCGCGACCCGGTAGCGGGTGCGGTACAGCACGGTCGCGCAGACCAGCGGCAGGACGGCGAGGAGCAGGCCGACCCGGAGCAGATCGCTCTGCCCCAGGACGTACGCGCAGATCGCGGCGGCGACTCCGGCGGCCAGGAAGGAGCGCCCGCGCGTGGTGAGTCCGGCGAGCGCGGTGCGCAGCCCGCCCTTGTCCTCCTCGGCGGTGTGCCCCGTGCCCCCTTGCGTCATCACAGCCTCCGGGGCGGCTGCTGGCCATAGGCGGTCGTGCCGCGGCCCATCGTGAAGCCGGCCTGCTGCTGGGGAGCCGCGGGCACCGGGGTGCGCTGCAGGATCTCCTGGACGACCTGCTCGGCCGTGCGACGGTTCAACTGCGCCTGGGCCGTGGGCAGGAGGCGATGGGCCAGGACTGCCACGGCAAGCGCCTGGATGTCATCAGGCAGCGCGAACTCCCGGCCACTGAGGGCTGCGGACGCCTTCGCCGCGCGCAGCAGGTGCAGCGTGGCACGCGGCGAGGCGCCGAGTCTGAGGTCGGGGTGCGTGCGCGTGGCCGCGACCAGGTCCACCGCGTAGCGCCGCACCGGGTCGGCGACATGGACCGTGCGGACCGCGTCGATCAGCTTCACGATCTCGTGGGCGTGCGCCACCGGCTGGAGGTCGTCCAGAGGGTTCACCCCGCCGTGGATGTCCAGCATCTGCAACTCGGCGTCCGCGCTGGGGTAGCCGATGGAGACGCGGGCCATGAAGCGGTCGCGCTGGGCCTCCGGCAGCGGGTAGGTGCCCTCCATCTCGACCGGGTTCTGCGTGGCCACCACCATGAAGGGGCTGGGCAGTTCGTAGGTCTGCCCGTCGATGGTGACCTGGCGCTCCTCCATCGACTCCAGGAGCGCGGACTGCGTCTTGGGCGAGGCGCGGTTGATCTCGTCGCCGATCACGATCTGGGCGAAGATCGCGCCCGGCTTGAACTCGAAGTCCCGGCGCTGCTGGTCCCAGATGGACACACCTGTGATGTCCGAGGGCAGCAGGTCGGGCGTGAACTGAATACGCCGCACCGAGCAGTCGATGGACCGCGCCAGTGCCTTGGCGAGCATGGTCTTGCCGACGCCCGGGACATCCTCGATCAGAAGATGCCCCTCGGCGAGCAGCACGGTCAGCGAAAGCCGTACGACCTCAGGCTTGCCTTCGATCACTCCTTCCACCGAACTGCGGACACGCTCCACAGTGGCGGTCAGATCCGTAAGGCTCGCTCGATCGTCATAGGTCGTCACCCGGCCCTCCTCGGCCCGTTCTCGGGCCGCCCTGTGCGGACCGGCCCACCCCGAAACACGGACACCACGCGCGAATAGTTCCGCGTGACGCCACACCCGCATTCTTGTTGCCGTTACCGGTTCGTGTCACTCGCCTGTGGATAACTGGCCGCGATATGTCAGGTCTTACGGCCCTTTGGGCGCCGGAAGGCAGGGGTTATTTCGTGAAGAGAGAGTCCCACGAGGCGTCAAGGGGCGACGAGCGGGGGTCCGGCGCAGCCGGTCAGGCGGGGTCGATCTCCCGCAGCAGGCCCGAGTGCACGTCGAAGACGAAGCCGCGCACATCGTCGGTGTGCAGCAGGAAGGGCGAGGTGCGCACGCGCTGCATCGACTGCCGTACGTCCTGTTCGACGTCCCGGAAGGCCTCGACCGCCCAGGCGGGGCGCTGGCCGACCTCCATCTCCAGCTCGTGCCGGAAGTCCTCGGTGAGGGACTCCAGGCCGCAGCCGGTGTGGTGGATGAGGACCACACTGCGGGTGCCGAGCGCCCGCTGACTGATCGTGAGCGAGCGGATCACGTCGTCGGTGACGACGCCGCCCGCGTTGCGGATGGTGTGGCAGTCGCCCAGCTCCAGGCCGAGCGCGGCGTGCAGGTCGAGCCGGGCGTCCATGCAGGCCACCACGGCGACGTGGAGGACGGGACGAGCGTCCATCCCCGGGTCGGTGAAGGCGGCGGCGTACTGCTCGTTCGCCTCGACGAGGCGGTCCGTGACGGTGCCATCACTGGCTATGGCGTCTTCGGGCTCGGTGGGAACGGATGCAGAGGTCGTCATAGCTATGACGGTACTGGTCACGTGGGGTCCGGTCCTGTTGTGAGATCGGAAAAACAACGTCATCGTGTCCTCTTGTGAGGTAACCCACACGGGTGGCGGAAGTGCACCCTTCCGAGTGATTCTTTCCGATTTACCGCTTCGCACGCGTCCGGCCTCGCGACGCGCATGCCGGTTGATTGACCGCGAGACACCGTGGACTAAAGTGACGCGAAGCGGGAGGCGAGGCTCTCCCTGCTGGTGTTATCCCCCGGAGACCCGGCGATTTTCCGGCGTCTCCTCGCGTGCGCGGCGCGTACGTACGGCTCGGCCTCCTCCCGCTCCCGGTCGGCTGACGCCACTCACCCGGCGCCAGCAGGCCTCCCCTTCTCGAGCGGGCGGGGACCCGGCGGTGCGTACGCCGCGCCGGACCTGAGAGGGCCCCTTGAGCCAGAGTCGACACGTCCCGGTGATGCTCCAGCGGTGCCTGGACATGTTGGCCCCGGCCCTCACCGAGCCGGGAGCCGTCGTCGTGGACTGCACCCTGGGACTCGGCGGTCACAGTGAGGCGATGCTCACCCGGTTCCCCGGGGCCCGGCTCGTGGCCCTCGACCGCGACAAGGAGGCGCTGCGCCTCTCCGGGGAGCGGCTCGCCCCCTTCGGCGACCGTGCCACCCTCGTGCACGCGGTCTACGACGAACTCCCCGACGTGCTCGACCGCCTGGGCATCCCGCGCGTCCAGGGCGTGCTGTTCGACCTCGGCGTCTCCTCCATGCAACTCGACGAGGCGGACCGCGGGTTCGCGTACGCGCAGGACGCCCCGCTCGACATGCGCATGGACCAGACGACCGGCATCAGCGCGGCCGAGGTGCTCAACACCTATCCGGCCGGCGAACTGGTGCGGATCCTGCGCGCGTACGGCGAGGAGAAGCAGGCCAAGCGGATCGTGTCCGCGATCGTGCGCGAACGCGAGAAGGAGCCCTTCAGCAACAGCGCGCGGCTCGTCGAGCTGATCCGTGACTCGTTGCCCCAGGCGGCCAAGCGCACCGGCGGCAACCCCGCCAAGCGCACCTTCCAGGCGTTGCGCATCGAGGTCAACGGCGAACTCAGCGTCCTGGAGAGGGCGATTCCGGCGGCCGTGAAGGCTCTCGCCGTCGGTGGCCGCATCGCCGTGCTGTCGTACCACTCGCTGGAGGACCGGCTGGTCAAGCACGTGTTCGCGGCCGGCGCCGCCACCACCGCGCCGCCCGGCCTGCCGGTCGTCCCCGAGCGCTACCAGCCCCGGCTCAAGCTGCTCACCCGCGGTGCCGAACTTCCCACGGAGGAAGAGGTCGCCGAGAACCGACGAGCGGCTCCCGCCCGGCTGCGGGGGGCGCAGCGCATCCGCGAGGACGCCGAGTGAGGCGCGGGGGGAGGGAGGGCGCGTGAGTCGGAAACCCGAACTCGCGAGGTGCTGTGGGTTGGATATCCAAACCCGCAGAATGCTGTTGGTTGGGGATCCGAACTCGCGATGGCTCAGTGAGTCCGGAAGTCAAACTCGCGAGGCAAGCGTGCGGTCCGGAGGACATACCCGCGAGGCGACCCTCCGGCCCGGAGGCCACACCCCCGAGGCAATCGTGCGGTCCGGAGGCCACACCCGCGAGGCGACCGTGCAGTCGGGACACCAGACCCGCAGGGAGGGCGCGTGAGCAGGAAACCGGAGCTCAGGGGGCGGGCCGCCCGGCTCGCACGGCTGCTGCCGGTCGGTGCCGGACAGGCCGCCCGCACCCCCTTCGTCCTGTTGGTCGTGCTTCTGCTCGGCGGCGGTCTCATCGGGCTACTCGTGCTGAACTCCGCGCTCAGCGAGGGGGCGTTCCGCCTCGACGACCTGCAGAAGGACACCAAGAGCCTCACCGACGAGGAGCAGGCCCTGCAGCGGGACGTGGACGCCTACTCCGCCCCCGACGCCCTCCAGCGCCGCGCCCGCGAACTGGGCATGGTCCCCGGCGGCGACCCGGCCTTCCTCAACCCCGACGGCACCGTCAAGGGCGTCCCGGGCCCCGCCCAGCAGTCCTCCGCATCCATCCCGATGGTCCTCGCGCCCGAGGCCCTCACCCCGGCCCCGTACCCGACCCCGAGTCCCGCCCCGACGCCTGCCACGCAGCCGTCCGCGGCTGCCCCCTCCATCCAGGCCCCCGCCCCGTCCGCACAGCCCTCCACGATCCCCGGCAGGTGACGGAAGTGTCCGACAGGGAACCGCCGCGCCGCCGCGTGCCCGGCCCCGCCAGGCCCGTACGCCCCGGAGGCCAGCGCCGCCCGGGCCCCGGTGCCCGCCCCGCACGCCGCCCGAGCGCACCCCGGCCGAGCGGCCCGCGCGTCATCCGGCTCGGCAGCCCCCGCCCGCGCCTGCGCATGGTCAGCCTCGCGCTGACCCTGGTGATGGTCGCCTTCGTCGTACGGCTGCTCCAGGTACAGGCCGTGGACGCGAGCACGTATGCCGCGAAGGCGGAACAGAACCGGTACGTCGGACGCACCCTGGCCGCCGAGCGCGGCGGGATCACCGACCGCAACGGCGTGGAGCTGGCGACGAGCGTGGACGCGTACGACATCACGGCCGATCCGACGATGTTCACGCAGACGGCGACGAAGGTGACCGACGCGCCCGAGCAGGCCGCGGCGCTGCTCGCCCCGATTCTCGGCCAGAGCATGGACGCCGTCGCCAAGAAGCTGAAGGCGAAGAACACCCGCTACACCCTGCTCGCGCACCGCCAGACCCCCGAGGTCTGGAAGCAGATCAAGGACCTGAAGACCACGCTCGGGGCCAAGGCGGAGACGGACAAGAGCACGGTCAACGTCCTCGCGGGCGTCCTCGCGGTCCCGGCCAGCAAGCGTGTGTACCCGAACGGTGATCTCGCCGCCGGGATACTGGGCTGGGTCAACGCCGACGGCAAGGGCGGCGGCGGCATCGAGCAGCAGCTGAACAAGGAGCTCGCCGGCAAGGACGGCAAGATCCGCTACGCCCAGTCCGGCGGCCGTCAGGTGCCCACCGTGGGCTCCACCGAGACGCCTGCCGTGGCCGGCTCCGACGTCGAGCTGACCATCGACCGGGACATCCAGTGGGCCGCGCAGAACGCCATCACCGAGCAGGTGAAGAAGTCCCATGCGGACCGCGGGTACGTGATAGTGCAGGACACCCGGACCGGCCAGGTCCTCGCCATGGCCAACTCGCCCGGCTTCGATCCGAACGACCTCTCCCAGGCCAACTCGGCGGCCATGGGCAACGCGGCCCTCCAGGACGCCTACGAGCCGGGCTCCACCGCCAAGCTCATGTCGATGGCCGCCGTCCTCCAGGAGAACGTCGCCACGCCCGACACGCATGTGGTCGTGCCCAACCGGCTGCACCGCGGCGACCGGCTCTTCCAGGACGACGTCGACCACCCGACCTGGTACCTGACGCTGAATGGCGTGCTCGCCAAGTCCAGCAACATCGGCACCATCCTGGCGACCGGACAGCTCGGCAAGACGCAGAAGGAGGCCAACCGGGTCCTCTACTCGTATCTGCGCAAGTTCGGCATCGGCAGTCACACCGGGCTCGGCTTCCCCGGTGAGACCGCGGGCATCCTCGCGCCCCCCGACACCTGGTCGACCTCGCAGCAGTACACGATTCCTTTCGGCCAGGGCGTGTCGATCAACGCCATGCAGGCGGCCTCCGTCTACTCGACGATCGCCAACGGCGGCGTACGCATCGAGCCGACGCTGGTGCGCGGCACCAAGGGGCCCGACGGCCGCTTCACCCCCGCCGCCCAGCCCAAGAAGACAAGGGTCGTGAGCGAGAAGGCGGCGAAGGCCCTCGCCCAGATGCTGGAGTCCGTCGTGGACGACGAGCAGGGCACCGGCATCAAGGCGCGCATCCCCGGCTACCGAGTCGCGGGCAAGACGGGTACGGCCAACCGCGTGGATCCGGCCACCGGCAAGTACCACGGCTACACCTCGTCATTCGCCGGATTCGCCCCCGCGGACAACCCGAGAATCACCGTCTACTGCGCCATTCAGAACGCCACCAAGGGCAGCTACTTCGGCGGCCAGACCTGCGGACCCATCTACAAGCAGGTCATGGAGTTCGCCCTGAAGACCCTCCAGGTCCCGCCCACCGGGGCGAAGGCCGCGAACCTGCCCGTCAGCTTCCAGCCGTGATCCACTGCGACCGCACGCCCTGATCAGCCCCCACGCACAACGGACCAGGAACAGCTCGTGACAACGATCACCCCGGCCTCCGGGAACCAGCCCCCGTCAAACCCCTCGCTTCGCTCCGGCGGGGGTGCGCCCGGTACGCTCACCGCCGTGCCACACGCTGATCAGTCCCAAACCACCCAGAAGGGCGTTCCTGTGACATATCCGGGGCCGCCACGACCGGTTCACGTCTCCGCCGCACCCCTCGCGGAACTGGCCGATCAGCTGGGTGCCGCCGCCCCGGCGTCGACCGCGGAGGTCACGGGCATCACCCATGACTCGCGGGCCGTGCGCCCCGGCGATCTGTACGCCGCGCTGCCCGGCGCCCGCCTGCACGGCGCCGACTTCGTGACCCAGGCGGCCGGCCTCGGTGCCGTTGCCGTGCTGACCGACCCGACCGGCGCCGAGCGCGCCGCCGCCACGGGCCTCCCGGTCCTGGTCGTCGACGATCCGCGCGGGCGGATGGGCGAGCTCGCGGCCACGATCTACGGCCACCCCGGGCGCGACCTGCTCCAGATCGGGATCACCGGCACCTCCGGCAAGACCACGACGGCGTATCTCGTCGAGGGCGGCCTGAAGACGGTCCGCTCCACCGGTCTGATCGGCACTGTCGAGATGCGCATCGGCGAGGAGCGGATCAAGTCGGAGCGCACCACCCCCGAAGCCACCGACCTCCAGGCCCTGTTCGCGGTCATGCGCGAGCGCGGGGTCGAGGCGGTCGCGATGGAGGTCTCCAGCCACGCGCTGGTCCTCGGCCGCGTGGACGGCTGCGTCTTCGACATCGCCGTCTTCAACAACCTCAGCCCGGAACACATGGAGTTCCACTCCGACATGGAGGACTATTTCCGGGCCAAGGCGCAGCTGTTCACACCGAAGCGCAGCAAACTCGGCGTCATCAACCTCGACGACGAGTACGGCCGCAGGCTCGCCAAGGAGGCCACCGTCCCGGTCGTCACCTTCTCCGCCGAGGGGCACCCCGACGCCGACTGGCGCGCCCAGGACGTCGAAGTCGGCCCTATGGACTCGACGTTCACCGCGATCGGCCCCAAGGGCGAGCGGATCACCGCCAGGTCGCCGCTCGCGGGCCCCTTCAACGTGGCGAACACCCTTGCCGCGATCGTCGCCCTCGCCGTCGCAGGGCTCGACCCGCAGACCGCCGCCGACGGCATCGCGGCCGTGCCGGGCGTCCCGGGCCGCCTGGAGCGCGTGGACGCGGGCCAGCCCTACCTGGCCGTCGTCGACTACGCCCACAAGACGGACGCCGTCGAATCGGTCCTGCGCGCCCTGCGCAAGGTGACGAGCGGTCGTCTGCACGTGGTGCTCGGTTGCGGCGGCGACCGAGACAAGACCAAGCGGATGCCGATGGGCGCGGCCGTGGCCCGGCTCGCCGACACCGCCGTACTGACCTCCGACAACCCTCGCTCCGAGGACCCCCTCGCGATCCTCGCGACGATGCTCGCGGGCGCCGCCGAGGTGCCGTCGCACGAGCGCGGTGAGGTCCAGGTCTTCGAGGACCGGGCCGCGGCCATCGCCGCCGCCGTCGCGCGCGCACAGCCGGGTGACACCGTGCTGGTCGCGGGAAAGGGCCACGAACAGGGCCAGGACATCGCCGGGGTGGTGCGTCCCTTCGACGACCGCCAGGTGCTTCGCGAAGCTATCCAGAAGACCCAGGGATGAACTTGTGATCGCCCTCTCTCTCGCCGAGATCGCAGCAGTCGTCGGCGGGCAGACGTACGACATACCGGATCCGGCGGTACAGGTCACCGGACCGGTCGTCAGAGACTCCCGTGAGGTGGAGTCCGGCAGCCTCTTCGTCGCCTTCGTCGGCGAGCGCGTGGACGGCCACGACTTCGCCCAGGCGGTCGTGGACGCCGGTGCGGTCGCCGTACTGGCGTCCCGACCCGTCGGCGTGCCCGCCATCGTCGTCGCGGACGTACAGGCGGCTCTCGGCGCTCTCGCCCGGCATGTCGTCGAACGGCTCGGCGCGACCCTCGTGGCCCTCACCGGTTCCGCGGGCAAGACCAGCACCAAGGACCTGATCGCCCAGGTCCTGAGGAGCAAGGCGCCGACGGTCTTCACGCCCGGCTCGCTCAACAACGAGATCGGGCTGCCGCTCACCGCGCTCAGCGCCACCGAGGAGACCAGGTTCCTCGTGCTGGAGATGGGGGCGCGCGGTATCGGCCACATCCGTTACCTCGCGGACCTCACCCCGCCGAAGATCGGTCTCGTCCTCAATGTCGGCACCGCCCACATCGGCGAGTTCGGCGGCCGCGAGCAAATCGCGCAAGCAAAGGGCGAGTTGGTCGAAGGGCTCCCCGAGGACGGCGCCGCGGTCCTCAACGCCGACGATCCCCTCGTACGCGCGATGGCGTCCCGTACGAAGGCCCGCGTGATTCTCTTCGGAGAGTCCGACGAAGCGGACGTACGCGCCGAGAACGTCCGTCTCACGGAGACTGGACAGCCTTCCTTCAGCCTTCGCACACCCTCCGGGTGCAGTGACGTGACCATGCGCCTGTACGGTGAGCACCACGTGTCGAACGCGCTCGCCGCGGCCGCCGTCGCCCATGAGCTGGGCATGTCCGCAGACGAGATCGCCCTCGCGCTCTCCGAGGCGGGCTCCCTCTCCCGCTGGCGGATGGAGGTCACCGAGCGCCCGGACGGCGTGACGGTCGTCAACGACGCCTACAACGCGAACCCCGAGTCCATGCGAGCCGCCCTGCGCGCGCTCGCGGCGATGGGCAAGGGGCGGCGGACCTGGGCGGTGCTCGGTCAGATGGCCGAGCTCGGGGACGAGGCGCTCGCCGAGCACGACGCGGTCGGGCGGCTCGCCGTCCGGCTCAACGTCAGCAAGCTCGTCGCGGTCGGGGGCAGGGAAGCGTCCTGGCTCCAACTGGGCGCATATAACGAGGGTTCGTGGGGTGAGGAGTCGGTGCACGTGTCCGACGCACAGGCGGCTGTCGACCTGTTGCGCAGTGAACTGCGCCCAGGGGACGTCGTACTCGTGAAGGCGTCCAGGTCGGTCGGGCTCGAACGGGTGGCGCAAGCGCTGCTCGACAGCGGCGTTGAGGGTGAGGTTGCCGCCCGATGATGAAGCAGATCCTGTTCGCAGGAGTCATTGGCCTCTTCCTGACCCTGGTCGGCACCCCGCTGCTGATCAAGCTGCTGGCCCGGAAGGGCTACGGCCAGTACATCCGCGACGACGGCCCGCGCGAGCACCACGCCAAGCGCGGTACACCGACCATGGGTGGTATCGCCTTCATCCTGGCGACGCTCATCGCGTACTTCCTCAGCAAGGTGATCACCGGCAAGCCGCCGACGTTCTCCGGACTGCTGGTGCTCGGCCTGATGGCGGGTATGGGCCTGGTCGGCTTCCTCGACGACTACATCAAGATCGTCAAGCGCCGGTCGCTGGGTCTGCGGGCCAAGGCGAAGATGGCCGGCCAGCTGACCGTCGGTATCGCCTTCGCGGTGCTCTCGCTGCAGTTCGCGGACAACCGCGGCAACACCCCGGCCTCCACGAAGCTCTCCTTCGTCCAGGACTTCGGCTGGTCCATCGGCCCGGTGCTGTTCGTGGTCTGGGCGCTGTTCATGATCCTCGCCATGTCGAACGGCGTGAACCTCACGGACGGTCTGGACGGTCTCGCCACCGGCGCCTCCGTGATGGTCTTCGGCGCGTACACGTTCATCGGCGTCTGGCAGTTCCAGGAGTCCTGCGCCAACGCGACGACCCTGACCAACCCGGCCGCGTGCTACGAAGTACGTGATCCACTCGACCTCGCGGTCGTCGCCTCCGCGCTGATGGGCGCCTGCTTCGGCTTCCTGTGGTGGAACACCTCGCCCGCCAAGATCTTCATGGGCGACACCGGGTCGCTGGCTCTCGGCGGCGCGCTCGCGGGTCTGGCGATCTGCTCCCGCACGGAGTTCCTGATCGCGCTGCTCGGCGGTCTCTTCGTCCTGATCACCATGTCGGTCGTCATCCAGGTCGGCTCCTTCCGCCTGACCGGCAAGCGCGTCTTCCGCATGGCTCCGCTCCAGCACCACTTCGAACTCAAGGGGTGGTCCGAAGTCCTTGTGGTGGTCCGGTTCTGGATCATTCAGGGCATGTGCGTCATCGTGGGTCTGGGCCTCTTCTACGCAGGATGGGCAGCCAAGAAGTGACCGACTGGCAGGGCAAGAACGTCACCGTCGCCGGGCTCGGCGTCTCCGGCATCCCGGCGGCCAAGGTCCTGCACGGCCTCGGCGCGGTCGTCACGGTCGTCAACGACGGCGACGACGAGCGCGCCCGGGCCCAGGCCGCGGAGCTGGAGGCGCTCGGCATCACCGTGCGCCTCGGTGACGGCGCGACCCTGCCCGAGGGCACCGAGCTCATCGTCACCGCGCCGGGCTGGAAGCCGGACAAGCCGCTGTTCGCCGCGGCCGCCGAGGCGGGCGTCCCCGTCTGGGGCGACGTCGAGCTCGCCTGGCGGCTGCGCGGCCCCGACGCCGCGCCCTGGCTCGCGGTCACCGGCACCAATGGCAAGACCACGACCGTCCAGATGCTCGCCTCGATCCTGAAGGCGGCCGGACTGCGTACGGCTGCGGTCGGCAACATCGGCGTCTCGCTGCTTGACGCGGTCCTCGGCGAGGAGCAGTACGACGTCCTCGCCGTCGAGCTCTCCAGCTATCAGCTGCACTGGGCGCCCTCGCTGCGCGCCCACTCCGCCGCCGTACTGAATCTGGCGCCCGATCACCTCGACTGGCACGGCTCCATGGAGGCGTACGCCGCCGACAAGGGCCGTATCTACGAGGGCAATCGGGTCGCCTGCGTGTACAACGCGGCCGACAAGGCCACCGAGGACCTGGTGCGCGAGGCGGACGTCGAGGAGGGCTGCCGGGCGATCGGCTTCACGCTCGCCGCGCCGGGGCCGTCCCAACTCGGCGTCGTGGAAGGCATCCTGGTCGACCGCGCCTTCGTCGAGAACCGGCAGAAGAACGCCCAGGAGCTGGCGGAGGTGTCGGACGTCAATCCGCCCGCCCCGCACAACATCGCCAACGCCCTTGCGGCGGCGGCCCTGGCGCGCGCCTTCGGGGTGCCCGCCCAGGCCGTACGCGACGGGCTGAGGGCCTTCGAGCCGGACGCCCACCGCATCGCGCACGTCGCCGACGTGGACGGGGTCGCGTACGTCGACGACTCCAAGGCCACCAACACCCATGCCGCGGAAGCCTCTTTGGCGGCGTACGAGTCGATCGTGTGGATCGCGGGCGGGCTCGCCAAGGGCGCGACCTTCGACGAGCTGGTCGCCAAGTCGGCACAGCGGCTTCGGGGCGTCGTCCTGATCGGTGCGGACCGTGCCCTCATCCGGGAAGCGCTCGCGCGACACGCGCCGGAAGTACCCGTCGTCGACCTTGAGCGGACCGACACTGGGGCGATGCTCGCGGCGGTTCAGGAGGCGCGGGGGCTCGCTCACACCGGTGACACGGTGCTGTTGGCCCCGGCTTGCGCCTCGATGGACATGTTTGCCAATTACAACAAGCGCGGGGACGCGTTCGCGGAGGCGGTCCGCGAACTCGGCGCCGCGAACGCCTGACGGCGGGTCGGAGCTGGTCCGGGGCGCCCGGGACCCTTGGGAGGGACGCGTGACGCCATCGTGGTCGGCGCTTCGTAGGCGGCTTTCGGCCGGTGGTACGGCGCTGTGCCGGCCCGTCCCTCCTCCAGTGCCTGAACGGCCCGGGGGAACCCCCGGCGGGACGGCCTCCCTCAGCGTGGCAGGTGCCGCCGATGCCCAGTAGTCGTACAGGCCGACCTCCCGTGCAGCGGGCCACCGGGCGGTCCCCCGTCGCCCGGACGTCGCGCGACAACCCCGTAGGCCGTCTCTACACCCGCGCCCGCAAGGCCTGGGACCGGCCGCTGACCGCGTACTACCTGATCCTCGGTGGCAGTCTGCTGATCACCGTGCTCGGCCTGGTGATGGTGTACTCGGCGTCGCAGATCACGGCGCTGCAGCTGTCGCTGCCCGGGTCGTACTTCTTCCGCAAGCAGTTCCTGGCGGCCGCGATCGGCGGGGTGCTGCTGCTCGTCGCCTCGCGGATGCCGGTGAAGCTGCACCGGGCGCTGGCGTATCCGATGCTGGCCGGGTCGGTCTTCCTGATGATCCTGGTGCAGGTGCCCGGGATAGGACTCGCGATCAACGGCAATCAGAACTGGATCTCCCTCGGCGGCTCCTTCCAGATCCAGCCCAGCGAGTTCGGCAAGCTCGCCCTCGTGCTGTGGGGCGCCGACCTGATCGCCCGCAAGGAGGACAAGCGGCTGCTCACGCAGTGGAAGCACATGCTGGTGCCGCTCGTCCCGGTGGCGTTCATGCTGCTCGGGCTGATCATGCTCGGCGGCGACATGGGGACGGCGATCATCCTCACCGCGATCCTGTTCGGCCTGCTGTGGCTGGCCGGTGCGCCGACCCGGCTGTTCGTGGGCGTGCTGGCCGTCGCCGGCACGCTCGGCGTGATCCTCATCAAGACGAGCCCGAACCGCATGGCCCGGTTCTCCTGCATCGGTGCCACCGAACCCGGCACCGGAGTCACCTCGTGCTGGCAGGCCGTGCACGGGATCTACGCGCTCGCCTCCGGCGGGCTCTTCGGTTCCGGACTCGGTGCGAGCGTGGAAAAATGGGGCCAACTGCCCGAAGCCCACACCGACTTCATCTTCGCCGTCACCGGTGAGGAACTGGGCCTCGCGGGGACGCTGTCGGTGCTCGCCCTCTTCGCGGCTCTAGGCTATGCGGGTATCCGCGTGGCCGGACGCACGGAGGACCCCTTCGTGAGGTATGCCGCGGGAGGCGTGACCACCTGGATCACGGCCCAGGCCGTGATCAACATCGGTGCGGTGCTCGGTCTGCTGCCGATCGCCGGAGTCCCGCTCCCGCTGTTCTCCTACGGGGGTTCCGCCCTGCTGCCGACCATGTTCGCCATCGGGCTGCTGATCGCCTTCGCACGCGACGAGCCCGCTGCGCGGGCGGCGCTTGCGATGCGGCAACCCCGCTTTGGTAGAAAGCGGGCTGCGGTGAGAGGCTCCGTGGGGGCCGCGGGGCCTCGGAGATGGAACACGATGCGACGGCGCGCCGCGGCGCGTTCGTCCGGAGAGCGGTGAATTTCGGTGCATGTCGTACTCGCCGGCGGGGGGACCGCCGGCCACATCGAGCCCGCGCTCGCCCTCGCGGACGCCCTGCGCAGGCAGGACCCGACCGTGGGGATCACGGCCCTGGGCACGGAACGCGGACTTGAGACCCGACTCGTACCCGAGCGCGGCTACGAACTCGCGCTGATCCCCGCCGTCCCGCTGCCGCGCAAGCCCACGCCCGAGCTGATCACCGTCCCCGGACGGCTGCGCGGCACGATCAAGGCGGCCGAGCAGATCCTGGAGCGCACCAAGGCGGACGCGGTCGTCGGCTTCGGCGGCTATGTCGCCCTGCCCGCCTACCTCGCGGCCAAGCGCCTCGGCGTGCCGATCGTGATCCACGAGGCCAATGCCCGCCCAGGCCTCGCCAACAAGATCGGTTCGCGGTACGCCGCCCGGGTCGCCGTCTCCACGCCGGACAGCAAACTGCGCGACGCCCGCTACATCGGCATCCCGCTGCGCCGCTCCATCGCCACCCTCGACCGGGCCGCCGTACGCCCCGAGGCGCGCGCCGCGTTCGGCCTCGACCCCGCGCTGCCGACCCTGCTGGTGTCCGGCGGCTCGCAGGGTGCCCGCCGCCTCAACGAGGTGGTCGAGCAGGCGGCTCCGTACCTCCAGCAGGCGGGCATCCAGATCCTGCACGCGGTCGGCCCGAAGAACGAACTGCCGCAGGTGCACCAGATGCCGGGGATGCCCCCGTACATCCCGGTACCGTACGTGGACCGGATGGACCTCGCGTACGCCGCGGCCGACATGATGCTCTGCCGTGCGGGCGCGATGACCGTCGCCGAACTCTCCGCCGTCGGGCTGCCCGCCGCCTACGTCCCGCTGCCCATCGGCAACGGCGAACAGCGGCTGAACGCCCAGCCGGTGGTCAAGGCCGGCGGCGGCCTCCTTGTCGACGACGCGGAACTGACGCCCCAGTGGGTGCAGCAGAACGTGCTGCCCGTGCTCGCCGACCCGCACCGGTTGTACGAGATGTCCCGTGCCGCCAGTGAGTTCGGCCGCCGGGACGCCGACGACCTGCTCGTCGGCATGGTGTACGAGGCGATCGCCTCTCGCCGTCACTAGCACCGCATGAGGGAAGGCAGGGAGCGTGGCCGGACCGAACACCGCCGAGCGCGGCGAACGGCAGAAGCTGGAGTCCGGCCCGCCCCGGCCGCCCCGTCTCGGGCGGTTGCGTCGCCCTCGTATGCTCATCATCCTTTTGATCGCAATGGTGTTGGCCGGCGCCGCTTCGGTCTGGGTCCTGTACGGCTCGCGGTGGCTGCGCGTGGAGCGCGTATCGGCTTCCGGGATGCGGGTGCTGACGGCCGAGCAGGTGCGAGAAGCGGCCGATGTTCCGGTCGGATCCCCACTGATTTCCGTCGACACCGACGCCATTGAGGAACGACTGCGCCGGAAATTGCCCCGAATTGACTCGGTTGATGTCGTCCGTTCCTGGCCGCATGGAATCGGTCTGAAAGTGACCGAACGCACTCCGGTCCTGATTGTCGGAAAAGGCGCAAAGTTCATCGAAGTGGACGCCAAAGGCGTGCGATTCGCCACGGTTTCCGACGCTCCGAAGGGCGTGCCCGCACTGGAATTGACGGTGTCCCGGTCGGCGGAGCTGCGCCGCTTCGGCACCGACCGACTGGTGCGTGAGGCGGTGCGGGTCGCCGGTGACATTCCGGCCGCCGTCGCCCGTGACACTCGTACCCTCAAGGTCCGTTCCTACGACTCCATCTCGCTGGAGTTGGAGGGCGGCCGCACTGTCGAGTGGGGCAGTGGCGAGAAGGGCCGAACGAAGGCCAGGACGCTCACCGCTCTCATGAAAGCCGCGCCCAGCGCCAGGCACTTCGACGTGAGTGCTCCCACCGCCCCTGCGTCATCGGGGAGTTGACGCACATCCGCGCAGGCCAGCACCCTGGTTGGGCAGCGCTACGCCTGATCACATAGGGTGAAAAGAAAAACGGGAGGTTCGGCGTGTTCGTTGAACGTGCGCCACTTGTCGACTTAGTGTCCTGTTCGGAAGAGTCCAAGGAACAGACACACTGGTAACCCTAAACTTCAGCGTTAGGGTTCGGGTCGGCGTTCGGACCGTCCCATTCGGCATCAGTCGTCGGATCGCGAGCGTGCGAGGCGACGACACGTAACTCGAGGCGAGAGGCCTTCGACGTGGCAGCACCGCAGAACTACCTCGCAGTCATCAAAGTCATCGGTGTCGGCGGCGGTGGTGTCAATGCCATCAACCGGATGATCGAGGTCGGTCTCAAGGGCGTCGAGTTCATCGCCATCAACACCGACGCGCAGGCGCTGTTGATGAGCGACGCCGACGTCAAGCTCGACGTCGGCCGCGAACTGACCCGCGGACTCGGCGCCGGAGCCAACCCGGCCGTGGGCCGCAAGGCCGCCGAGGACCACCGCGAGGAGATCGAGGAGGTCCTCAAGGGGGCCGACATGGTCTTCGTGACAGCCGGTGAAGGCGGCGGCACCGGTACCGGCGGCGCACCCGTCGTGGCCAACATCGCCCGCTCGCTCGGCGCCCTCACCATCGGTGTGGTCACCCGCCCGTTCACCTTCGAGGGACGGCGCCGGGCCAACCAGGCCGAGGACGGCATCGCCGAACTCCGCGAAGAGGTCGACACCCTCATCGTCATCCCGAACGACCGGCTGCTGTCCATCTCGGACCGCCAGGTCTCGGTCCTCGACGCCTTCAAGTCGGCGGACCAGGTCCTGCTCTCCGGTGTTCAGGGCATCACCGACCTCATCACCACGCCCGGTCTGATCAACCTCGACTTCGCCGACGTCAAGTCCGTGATGTCCGAGGCGGGTTCGGCGCTCATGGGCATCGGCTCGGCCCGCGGCGACGACCGCGCGGTGGCCGCGGCCGAGATGGCGATCTCCTCGCCGCTCCTCGAAGCCTCCATCGACGGCGCCCGCGGCGTCCTGCTCTCCATCTCCGGCGGCTCCGACCTCGGCCTGTTCGAGATCAACGAAGCCGCCCAGCTGGTCAGCGAGGCCGCACACCCCGAGGCCAACATCATCTTCGGCGCGGTCATCGACGACGCCCTGGGCGACGAGGTGCGGGTCACCGTCATCGCCGCCGGCTTCGACGGCGGCCAGCCGCCGGCCAAGCGGGACAACGTCCTTGGGGCGTCGTCCGCCAAGCGCGACGAGCCCACGCCGGTACGGTCCTCCGACAGCCGCCCGTCCTTCGGCTCGCTCGGCAGCGTCACGCCGAAGGAGGCGCCGGAGCCGACCCCGGAGCCGGTCAACGAGATCCAGGTCTCCCCGCCGGTCCCGCCGTCCCGCGCCTACTCGGACAGCGCGGCCGAAGAGCTGGACGTGCCGGACTTCCTGAAGTGATAGGACAGCGCTCCGAAACGAGCACAGTGAGCGGCGCGCACTTCGCCTTCACCGACCGGTGGGGCGGGGTGAGCGCCGTTCCGTACGAGGAGCTCAACCTCGGCGGAGCGGTCGGCGACGACCCCGACGCCGTACGGACCAATCGAGAACTGGCCGCCAAGGCACTCGGTCTTGACCCGGCCCGGGTGGTCTGGATGAACCAGGTGCACGGGCCGGAGGTGGCGGTGGTCGACGGGCCGTGGCGCTCGGCGGAGATTCCGTCGGTCGACGCGATCGTCACCGCGCGGCGGGGGCTCGCCCTCGCCGTTCTCACCGCCGATTGCACACCGGTGCTGCTGGCCGATCCGGTCGCCGGAGTCGTGGCCGCCGCACACGCGGGGCGGCCCGGCATGGTCGCCGGGGTCGTCCCCGCCGCCGTACGGGCCATGGCGGAACTCGGCGCCGAGCCCGCCCGGATCGTCGCCCGCACCGGCCCCGCCGTCTGCGGGCGGTGCTACGAAGTGCCGGAGCAGATGCGCGCCGACGTCGCCGCCGTCGAACCCGCGGCGTACGCCGAGACCAGTTGGGGCACGCCCGCGGTCGACGTGACCGCCGGAGTGCACGCACAGTTGGAACGGCTCGGGGTGCGCGACCGGGAGCAGTCGCCGGTGTGCACGCTCGAATCGGGGGACCACTTCTCGTACCGTCGCGACCGCACCACCGGGCGGCTCGCCGGTTATGTCTGGCTGGACTGATGGGGCATGACAGACCGTAAGGCTCAACTCGCCGGAAATCTGGCGAAAGTGGAAGAGCGCATCACGGCGGCGTGCATCGCCGCCGGACGCAAGCGCGAAGAGGTGACCCTGATCGTGGTCACCAAGACCTACCCCGCGAGCGATGTGCGGATCCTGTCGGAACTCGGTGTGCGCCATGTCGCCGAGAACCGGGACCAGGACGCGGCGCCCAAGGCCGCGGAGTGTTCGGATCTGCCCCTCTCGTGGCATTTTGTCGGCCAGTTGCAGACCAACAAGGTGCGTTCCGTGGTCGGTTACGCGGATCTCGTGCAGTCCGTCGATCGTTCCAAGCTCGTCACGGCTCTGTCGAAGGAGGCGGTGCGGGCGGAGCGCGAAGTCGGCTGTCTCATTCAGGTCGCGCTGGACGCGGAGGAGAGTGGCCGGGGTGAGCGAGGAGGCGTAGGAGTCGGCGGAATCGAAGAGTTGGGCGACCTCGTCGCTCGGGCTCCGGGGCTCCGGCTCGACGGGCTGATGACCGTCGCGCCGCTCACCGGACCGTACGCGGGGCGCCAACAGGCGGCGTTCGAGCGGCTGATGGATTTGTCGACTGCCCTGCGCCGCGCCCATCCGGCTGCGAACATGGTCTCGGCAGGTATGAGTACGGACCTCGAACAGGCCGTGGCAGCCGGAGCGACACATGTACGCGTCGGTACTGCGGTACTCGGAGTCCGACCCAGGCTCGGGTAACGTCGCCAAGAAGTCGGACCACAGCAGAAAATATGGTCATTACCGCCACAGGCGGGCATAACGACCTCGTGGATCGCGGGCACTTGGCAAGTCGTCAGCCGATCCACCACAGAGCGGAGGACTCAGAGCATGGCCGGCGCGATGCGCAAGATGGCGGTCTACCTCGGCCTCGTGGAGGACGATGGGTACGACGGCAGGGGATTCGACCCCGACGACGACTTCGAGCCCGAGCTTGACCCGGAGCCCGAGCGGGACCGTCGGCGGCATGAGCCGCCGCACCAGTCACATCAGGCACACCAGTCCCAAAGGGACGAATCGGTACGAGTGGTGCAGCCTCCGGCGCCACGCGATCCGGTGCCGCATTCGGCTTCGCTCGCCGCGGAATCCGGGCGTCCGGCGCGAATCGCCCCCGTGGCATCCATCACACAAGAACGTCAAAGCCTGGAGAAGAATGCCCCGGTGATCATGCCCAAGGTCGTGTCCGAGCGAGAGCCGTACCGGATCACCACGCTGCACCCCCGGACCTACAACGAGGCCCGTACCATCGGGGAACACTTCCGTGAGGGCACCCCGGTGATCATGAATCTGACTGAGATGGATGACACAGATGCGAAGCGACTTGTCGACTTTGCGGCCGGTTTGGTGTTTGGTCTCCACGGCAGCATCGAGCGGGTGACGCAGAAGGTGTTCCTGTTGTCGCCTGCTAACGTCGATGTCACGGCGGAGGACAAGGCCCGCATCGCAGAGGGCGGGTTCTTCAACCAGAGCTGAGACGCAGGACCGGAATGACGCACGAAAACAGGGGAGAGGGAAGCACGGATCATGAGCGTGGTCGGGCAGGTTCTCTACATCGCGCTGATGTGTTTCCTCATCGTGCTGATCTTCCGGTTGGTCATGGACTACGTCTTCCAGTTCGCCCGCTCATGGCAACCCGGCAAGGCGATGGTGGTCGTTCTCGAGGCCACCTACACTGTCACCGATCCACCGCTCAAGCTTCTGCGGCGGTTCATTCCGCCGCTGCGTCTCGGGGGCGTGGCGCTCGACCTGTCCTTCTTCGTACTGATGATCATCGTCTACATCCTGATCTCCGTCGTGAGCCGGCTGTGAACGATACGGTCTTGCCGAATGCCGACGACTACGTTGAGGTGAAGAGATGCCGTTGACCCCCGAGGACGTGCGGAACAAGCAGTTCACGACCGTCCGCCTCCGAGAAGGCTATGACGAGGACGAGGTCGATGCCTTCCTCGACGAGGTCGAAGCCGAACTGACCCGACTGCTCCGCGAGAACGAGGACCTGCGCGCCAAGCTGGCCGCTGCCACGCGCGCGGCCGCGCAGAACCAGCAGCAGGGCATGCGCAAGCCGCCCGAGCAGCAGGACCAGCAGCAGGGCCCGCCGCAGGGCATGCGAGGTCCGGGCGCTCCCGTGCCCGCCGGCATATCGGGCCCGCCGCAGCAGCAGATGGGTGGCCCCATGGGTGGTCCGCCCCAGCTGCCGAGCGGTGCGCCGCAGCTGCCCGCGGGCCCCAGCGGGCAGGGCGGTCCGCAGGGTCAGGGCCCGATGGGCCAGGGCCCGATGGGCCAGGGGCCGATGGGCCAGGGTCACGGCCAGATGCAGCCGCAGATGCAGCAGCAGATGGGTGGCCCGATGGGCGGTCCCATGGGTGGCCCCATGGGCGGTCACGGCCCGCAGATGCCGCAGCAGGGCCCCGGTGGCGACAGCGCCGCGCGTGTCCTCTCGCTGGCTCAGCAGACCGCCGACCAGGCGATCGCCGAGGCCCGTTCCGAGGCCAACAAGATCGTCGGCGAGGCCCGCAGCCGCGCCGAGGGTCTGGAGCGCGACGCCCGTGCCAAGGCCGACGCCCTGGAGCGGGACGCGCAGGAGAAGCACCGCGTCGCGATGGGCTCCCTGGAGTCCGCTCGCGCCACGCTGGAGCGCAAGGTCGAGGACCTGCGCGGCTTCGAGCGCGAGTACCGCACGCGGCTGAAGTCCTACCTGGAGTCGCAGCTGCGCCAGCTGGAGACGCAGGCGGACGACTCGCTCGCTCCGCCGCGCGCCCCGGCCACGGCCTCCCTGCCGTCGCCCTCCGCGCCCTCGATGGCCCCGGCCGGCGCCAGCGCGCCGTCGTACGGCGGCAACCAGGGCATGGGTGGCGGCCCGGCACAGGCCGCGCCTTCCTACGGTGGGCAGCAGCAGATGTCTCCGGCCATGACCCAGCCGATGGCTCCGGTGCGGCCTCAGGGGCCGTCGCCGATGCAGCAGGCGCCCTCGCCGATGCGTGGGTTCCTCATCGACGAGGACGACAACTGACGGCCATTAGTACGCCTTAGGCGTCGGCAGCGTTCAGGGCGGGGCCCCCGGATTCCGGGGGCCCCGCCCTTTTGTGCGGTCGCTGGGGCATCTGTACGTGGTACGCAACGCCGAAGGCCCGGGGCCGCCAGATTTCTTGCGGCCCCGGGCCTTGTGGTGTGCCGGTGGGGGGCTGACGCGGGGTTCTCTCGCCCCCGCCGCCCCTGCCCATCCCGTACCTGGGGCTCCGCCCCAGACCCCGTTCGCGCAGTTCCCCGCGCCCCTGAAAAGGGGCGCGGGGAACTGCGCAATCTTTTAAGCGGGGGTCTGGGGGCGGCAGCCCCCAGGGGACGGGAATGGGCAGGGGCGGCGGGGGCGAGAGAACCCCGCGCCGCCCCCCGGGTGCTACGCCTTGTGGAGGCGGAACGTCAGGGACAGGGAGTCGTCCGTGAACGGGGCGCCGTAGGCGTCGTCGGCCTCGCCCTGGGCGAAGTCCGTGGCGAGGACTTCGTCGGCGATGAGGCCGGAGTGTTCGGACAGGGCCGCGATGACCGCCGGGTCCGTGGAGGTCCAGCGGAGCGCGATGCGGTCGGCCACGTCGAGGCCGCTGTTCTTGCGGGCCTCCTGGATCAGCCGGATCGCGTCACGGGCGAGGCCCGCCTGGCGCAGCTCCTCCGTGATCTCCAGATCCAGCGCGACCGTCGCACCCGAGTCGGACGCCACCGACCAGCCCTCGCGCGGGGTCTCCGTGATGATCACCTCGTCCGGGGCCAGCGTCACCGTCTCACCGTCGACCTCCACCGACGCCGTGCCCTCGCGCAGGGCCAGCGACAGCGCCGCCGCGTCCGTCTCGGCGATGGCCTTCGCGACCGCCTGGACGCCCTTGCCGAAGCGCTTGCCGAGCGCGCGGAAGTTCGCCTTGGCGGTGGTGTCGACCAATGAGCCGCCGACCTCGGAGAGTGAGGCGAGGGAGCTCACGTTCAGCTCTTCCGTGATCTGCGCGTGCAGCTCGCGGTCGAGCGTCTCGAAGCCCACCGCTCCGACCAGCGCGCGGGACAGCGGCTGGCGCGTCTTCACGCCCGACTCCGCGCGCGTGGCACGGCCGAGCTCCACGAGACGGCGTACCAGCACCATCTGCCTCGACAGCTCCGGGTCGATGGCGGACAGGTCCGCCTCCGGCCAGGAGGAGAGGTGCACGGACTCCGTGGCGCCCGGCGTGACCGGGACGACCAGGTCCTGCCAGACCCGCTCCGTGATGAACGGGGTCAGCGGGGCCATCAAGCGCGTGACCGTCTCCACGACCTCGTGCAGCGTGCGCAGCGCGGCCTTGTCGCCCTGCCAGAAGCGACGACGCGAGCGGCGCACGTACCAGTTGGACAGGTCGTCGACGAACGCCGAGAGGAGCTTTCCGGCGCGCTGGGTGTCGTACGACTCCAGGGCCAGCGTCACCTGGTCGGTGAGCGCGTGGAGTTCGGAGAGCAGCCAGCGGTCGAGGACCGGGCGGTCCGCCGGCGCCGGGTCGGCCTCGCTGGGCGCCCAGTTGGAGGTGCGGGCGTAGAGGGCTTGGAAGGCGACCGTGTTCCAGTAGGTGAGGAGGGTCTTCCTCACCACCTCCTGGATCGTGCCGTGGCCCACGCGGCGCGCCGCCCACGGGGAGCCGCCCGCCGCCATGAACCAGCGGACCGCGTCCGCGCCGTGCTGGTCCATCAGCGGGATCGGCTGCAAAGTGTTGCCCAGGTGCTTGGACATCTTGCGGCCGTCCTCGGCGAGGATGTGGCCGAGGCAGACCACGTTCTCGTACGACGACTTGTCGAAGACCAGCGTGCCGACGGCCATGAGGGTGTAGAACCAGCCTCGCGTCTGGTCGATGGCCTCGCTGATGAACTGCGCCGGATAGCGGCTCTCGAAGAGCTCCTTGTTCTTGTACGGGTAGCCCCACTGCGCGAACGGCATCGAACCCGAGTCGTACCAGGCGTCGATGACCTCCGGCACACGCGTGGCCGTCTGCCCGCAGCCGTCCTGGGGGCACGCGAACGTGACCTCGTCGATGAACGGACGGTGCGGGTCCAGATTCGACTGGTCGGTGCCCGTCAGCTCGGACAGCTCGGCGCGGGAGCCGACGCAGGTGAGGTGGCCCTCCTCGCAGCGCCACAGCGGGAGCGGAGTACCCCAGTAGCGGCTGCGGGACAGCGCCCAGTCGATGTTGTTGTTCAGCCAGTCGCCGAAGCGGCCGTGCTTGACCGACTCCGGGAACCAGTTGGTCTTCTCGTTCTCCTCGAGAAGGCGGTCCTTGACGGCCGTGGTGCGGATGTACCAGGACGGCTGCGCGTAGTAGAGGAGCGCCGTGTGGCAGCGCCAGCAGTGCGGGTAGCTGTGCTCGTACGGGACGTGCTTGAGGAGCAGCCCGCGGGCCTGGAGGTCCTCGGTGAGCTTTTCGTCCGCCTTCTTGAAGAAGATGCCGCCCACGAGCGGGACGTCCTCCTCGAAGGTGCCGTTCGGGCGGACGGGGTTCACGACGGGCAGCCCGTACGCGCGGCAGACCTTGAGGTCGTCCTCACCGAAGGCGGGGGACTGGTGGACCAGACCCGTACCGTCCTCGGTCGTCACGTACTCCGCGTTCACCACGTAGTGGGCCGGCTCGGGGAACTCCACGAGCTCGAACGGACGTTGATACGTCCAGCGCTCCATCTCGGCGCCGGTGAAGGTCTCGCCGGTGGTCTCCCAGCCCTCGCCGAGAGCCTTCTCGACGAGCGGCGCGGCGACGACCAGCTTCTCCTCACCGTTCGTCGCGACCACGTAGGTGACCTCGGGGTGCGCGGCGACGGCGGTGTTGGAGACCAGCGTCCAGGGGGTGGTCGTCCACACCAGGAGCGCGGCCTGACCGGCGAGCGGACCGGAGGTGAGCGGGAAACGGACGTACACGGAGGGGTCGACGATCGTCTCGTAGCCCTGCGCCAGCTCGTGGTCCGACAGGCCCGTCTCGTCGCGTGGGCACCACGGGGCGACGCGGTAGTCCTGGACCAGCAGGCCCTTGTTGAAGATCTCCTTCAGCGACCACCAGACGGACTCCACGTACTCGGGGTCCATCGTGCGGTAAGCGTCGTCCAGATCGACCCAGTAGCCCATGCGGTTGGTGAGCTCGGTGAAGGCGTCGGTGTGGCGGGTCACGGACTCGCGGCACTTGGCGTTGAACTCGGCGATGCCGTACGCCTCGATGTCCTGCTTGCCGGTGAAGCCGAGCTCCTTCTCCACGGTGAGCTCGACCGGGAGGCCGTGGCAGTCCCAGCCGGCCTTGCGGGCCACGTGGTAGCCGCGCATGGTGCGGAAGCGCGGGAAGACGTCCTTGAAGACGCGGGCCTCGATGTGGTGGGCGCCCGGCATGCCGTTGGCGGTGGGCGGGCCCTCGTAGAACACCCACTCGGGGCGGCCCTCGGACTGCTCAAGGCTCTTGGCAAAGATCTTCTGCTCGCGCCAGAAGTCGAGCACGGCGTGCTCGAGGGCGGGCAGGTCGACCTGGGCGGGCACCTGGCGGTACTGCGGCGATTTCATCGGCGAGCTTCCTCCGGCGGACTTTCTGCCTTCCGTCCGGAGGGACGAGAGCCTGTGCTGCTACCTCGTAGCTGCTGCGGACGCCGTGTGCGGCGCGCTCCCGCGGTACCACCCTCCTTGGCTCCCCGGTGCCCGTGTGCACCGGTGAACCCCCTCATTGGGGTCGCGATGCCGGGTCTACTGGCCCCTGCGGGGTGTTCTGCCGGCGGCTCCGGGGTGATCTTCGCGTCGCGCTCGCCCCCGGGCTTCCACCGTCCCCGGGTCGCTCTTGGCTGCGTACGCCGCTACTCGTCCCCATCCACGCTTCTCGCTCCGCCCAGTGTACGGCGCCGCGGGGACAGCGGCCGACCGGTTTTCCGGGGTGCCCCGGCGGCCTGCGCGGTGACCCGAATGGCGAGGCCCGGGTGTCCGGATGCTGGGACGCGGGGCCCGGCGGATTACCGGGCGGGGAGCTGGGCACAACGCATGCAGGCTTGGCACGCGGGACCCGCGGGGCGGGCGAATGGAGGGCGTGCCCCGTTGCCGCGAGCCAGAAGTCGATTTATCGTCCCAGCACGATTCGCGAGCGAAATCACAATATGTGAAGGGGCCGCGGCCATGGTGGCGAAGAAGACCGCCGTACAGCAGTCGGCGTCCGGCAGATCCACGGGTCCGGCGGCCAAGGATGTGGGTGGGAAGAAGAGCACGCAGGTAGCGCCCGCGACGGGCGCGGCCAAGCCGGTGAAGACGGCTTCCAAAACGGCTTCCGAGACGGCGACGAAGGCGGCGACCAAGGCCGCGAGCAGGAAAACGGACGCTGCGCAGACGGTGACCAAGAAGGCGGCCGTCACGAAGACGGTGAACAAGAAGACGGCCGCTACGAAGACGGTCACCAAGAAAGCGGCCACTACGAAGACTGCGACGACCAAGGCGGCCCCTTCGAAGACGGCAGCCCCCAAACAGGCCGCTGCCAAAACGACCGCTACCAAAACGGCTGCTACGAAGACGGCGGTTACGAAGTCGGTCGTCAAGAAGGCCGCGGCGAAGAAGACGGCGGCGAAGAAGGCGGTGGCCAGGAATGCCGCCGGGACCAAGGCCGCGGCGACGCAGACCGTCCCGGAGGAGACGGCGCAGGCGAAGGGCGCCGGGGCGAAGGGCGGCACCACGAAGAGGGCCGGTGCGAGGAGCGCGGCCACGAAGAGCACCAGTACGGCCAAGAAGACGGTCGCTTCCGCGGCCGAGGGCGCGGCCCAGGCCGCGAAGACGACGGGAGCCACGACGGTGGTTGCGAAGAAGACTCCTGGCACGGCCACGGCGGCCAAGAAGCCCACCGCGGTCCCCAAGGCGCGGATCGCCGCGGCGGAGCCCGGCGAGCTCGCTGTGCGCCCGGGTGAGGACCCCTGGACCCCGGAAGAGGTCGGGGAGGCGCGCGCGGAGCTGCAGTCGGAGGCGCTGCGGCTGCGCACCGAGATCTCGTCGTCCGAGCAGGCGCTCGCGGGCCTGATGCGCGACTCCGGCGACGGCGCGGGCGACGACCAGGCGGACACCGGCACCAAGAACATCACGCGCGAGCACGAGATGGCCCTCGCGGCCAACGCCCGCGAGATGCTCATCCAGACCGAGCGCGCCCTGGAGAAGCTCGACGCGGGCACGTACGGACTCTGCGAGAACTGCGGCAACCCCATCGGCAAGGCGCGGATGCAGGCCTTCCCGCGCGCCACCCTGTGCGTCGAGTGCAAGCAGAAGCAGGAACGGCGTTATTGAGCCCACGGTTGAGCGGAAGCGGGAACGCCATCACCGAAGGGCGCGGGAGGGCTCCTGAGCACGTGGGCCCCGGGGGGTGTGCCGTACCCTCGTCCTCAGTCAGGAACCTAGGTCGAGGGACTCACTCACGTGGCAGAGGCGGAGCGCATCATCGGTACGCCGGACATCCCAGGCGCGGCGGGGGCCGGTCCGGAGCAGTCCGAAGGGAACGCGGCTTCGGGCGACCGGTCCGGATCCGACGAGTCGGCCACGGGCGAGCGGTCCGGCGCGAATGCAGGCGCGCACTCAGGCGCGGTCTCCGGAGCGGACTCCGGAGTGGACGAGACGCCGACCGCGGACGAGCGGCCGAAGGGCAAGCGCAGGATCGCTGTCCTGTTCACGGTCGCCGTGCTGGCGTACGCCCTCGACCTCGTGAGCAAGATGATCGTGGTCGCGAAGCTGGAGCACCACGACTCGATCGAGATCATCGGCGACTGGCTGAAGTTCGAGGCGATTCGCAACGCGGGCGCGGCCTTCGGCTTCGGCGAGGCCTTCACGGTCATCTTCACGGTGATCGCCGCGGCCGTGATCGTGGTCATCGCACGGCTCGCGCGCAAGCTCTACAGCCTGCCCTGGGCGATCGCGCTGGGCCTGCTCCTCGGCGGTGCGCTGGGCAACCTGACCGACCGGATCTTCCGCTCGCCCGGCGTCTTCGAGGGCGCGGTCGTCGACTTCATCGCGCCCAAGCACTTCGCGGTCTTCAACCTGGCCGACTCGGCGATCGTCTGCGGCGGCATCCTGATCGTGCTGCTGTCCTTCCGGGGGCTCGACCCCGACGGGACCGTCCACCGCGACTGACCCCGCGGACGGCGCTGCGCGGGCACTGATGTTCGGGCTGTGGTCAGGTGGTGTCCGACCCGTCCGGCATACTCGACGGGTGAGCACGATTCCCGAGATCCGCACCCTGCCCGTGCCCGACGGTCTGGAGGGCGAGCGCGTCGACGCCGCCATCTCCCGCATGTTCGGCTTCTCCCGCACGAAGGCCGCCGAGCTTGCCGCGGCGGGGAAGGTCACGGTCGACGGCTCGGTGGTCGGCAAGTCCGAGCGGGTGCAGGGCGGCGCCTGGCTCGAGGTCGAGATGCCGCAGGCGCCCGCACCCGTGCAGGTCGTCGCCGAGCCCGTCGAGGGCATGGAGATCGTGCACGACGACGATGACGTGGTCGTGATCGTCAAACCGGTCGGCGTGGCCGCGCACCCCAGCCCCGGCTGGTCGGGCCCGACCGTGATCGGTGGTCTCGCGGCCGCCGGATACCGGATCTCGACCTCGGGAGCCTCCGAGCGCCAGGGCATCGTGCACCGCCTCGACGTAGGCACCTCGGGCCTGATGGTGGTCGCCAAGTCGGAGTACGCGTACACGTCGCTGAAGCGCCAGTTCAAGGAGCGCACGGTCGACAAGCGCTACCACACGCTCGTGCAGGGCCACCCGGACCCGACCAGCGGCACCATCGACGCGCCCATCGGACGCCACCCGAACCTCGACTACAAGTGGGCGGTCACGGCCGAGGGCAAGCCCTCGATCACGCACTACGACCTGGTCGAGGCGTTCCGCGCGGCTTCGCTCCTCGACGTCAAGCTGGAGACGGGGCGCACCCACCAGATCCGCGTCCACATGGCGGCCCACCGGCACCCCTGCGTCGGCGACCTGACCTACGGCGCGGACCCGACGCTCGCCAAGCGGCTCGGCCTCACCCGGCAGTGGCTGCACGCGGTGCGGCTCGGCTTCGAGCACCCCGGCGACGGGCAGTGGGTGGAGTTCGAGAGCGACTACCCCGAGGACCTGCAGAAGGCGCTCGACAAGGTGCGTGAGGAGAGCTACGCGTGAGCGCGTCCCACGGGGCGCAGAGCGGCTCCTACGCGCTGCGGGTGGCCGAGGACGCCGCCGACCGCGAGGCGTGCTTCGCGGTGCGCAAGGAGGTCTTCGTCGGGGAACAGGGCGTCCCCGAGGACATCGAGTACGACGCGTACGACGCCGTCGCCCTGCATGTGCTGGCCGTCCGGGAGGACGGGGCGCCGCTCGGCACCGGACGGCTCCTGTACGGCGAGGCGGCTGCCGCGAAGACCGACGGCGACCCGACGGTCGGCTCGCTCGGTCGGCTCGCCGTGACGCGCGAGGCGCGCGGGCTCGGCGTCGGCGTCGCCCTCGTACGCGCCATCGAGGACGCGGCACGCGCGCGTGGACTGGCCGCGGTGGACCTGCACGCACAGACGCACGCGTTGGGGTTCTACGAGCGGCTGGGGTACGTGGCGTACGGCGAGGAGTTCCCGGACGCGGGCATTCCGCACCGGGCGATGCGGCGCTCTCTGTAACAGACGTGGCGCTCTCTGCAATGGAGGGCGCCCGCGGCGGGCGATTTCGTTCTCGCCCGCCTGCCCGTCTTCATGAGGCTGCCGCCCCGGACCCCGCACTCGGCGCCGCCGGAAGCCGCCGTCCCGGCCGCTCGCCGTCGCGGCGGAAGGAATCGGCGCGTGGCACGCTGGAGGTCTGGCCGCCCTTGATCGTCTAGACCTCGCCGGAGCGCTGACCGTGGATCAGTTGGCCCTGCTGTTCATACTGCTGCTCGGGGCCGTGGTGAGCGTCCCGGTCGGGGACCGGCTCCGGCTGCCGGCGCCGGTGCTGATGACGCTCCTCGGGATCGTGCTGGCCGTGCTGGACTTCGTGCCCGATGTGGACATCCCGCCGGACCTGATCCTGCCGTTGCTGCTGCCGCCGTTGCTCTACGCCTCGGTGCGACGGACGTCGTGGAGACAGTTCGCCGCCAACAAACGGCCGATCTTCCTGCTGGCCGTGGCGCTGGTGTTCGTCACCACCGCGGTCGTGGCGGTCGTCGCCAACGCGATCGTGCCGGGGCTGCCGATCGCCGCCGCCGTGGCGCTCGGCGCCCTCGTGGCACCGCCCGATCCGGTCGCGGCGACCGCCGTCGCGGGACAGCTCGGGCTGCCGCGCCGGCTGGTGTCCATCTTGGAGGGGGAGGGGCTCTTCAACGATGTGACGGCCATCGTGCTCTACCACGTCGCGATCGCCGCCGCCGTCAGCGGGACCTTCTCGCCGTGGCGCGCCGGGCTCGACCTCGTCCTGTCCGCCGTCGTCGCGCTCGTCATCGGGGTGGCGCTCGGCTGGGTCGCGAACAAGCTGATGGACCTGCTCGGCGACGCCACGCTGCAGATCGGACTGACGCTGATCGTGCCGTACGCCTCTTACGTCCTGGCCGAGGAGCTGCACGGGTCCGGGGTGCTCGCCGTGCTCACCACGGCGCTGTTCCTGGCGGAGTACGCCACCGACGCCGACGACGTCATGACGCGGCTCGCCGGCTACACGTTCTGGGACGTGGTGGACACGCTCGTCACCGGGGTCGCGTTCGGGCTGATCGGTCTCGAGCTGCACAACGCGATCAGGACGGCGGCGGGGCGCTGGGGCGAGATGCTGGGGTGGGCCGCGGCGATCGTGGTCGTGGTGGTGCTCGTACGACTGGCGTGGCTGATGCCGGCGACCTGGCTGACCAAACGGCTGCACGCGAAACGGGACTACGACGAAGAGATTCCGACCTCGTGGCGGGAGACCGTCGTGATGTGGTGGTCGGGGATGCGAGGGGTCGCGTCCGTGGCCCTGGCGCTGGCGATTCCGCTGAAGATGGACGACGGGTCGCCGTTCCCGGACCGGGACGAGATCGTGTTCATCGCCTTCGGGGTGATCATGGCGACGCTCGTGCTGCAGGGGCTCACGCTGCCCTGGCTGGTCAGGAAGCTCGGGGTCCGGGCCGACACGGATGTCGAGAAGGCCTTCGAGAAGGAGCTGGCGATGCGGGCCGCGAAGGCCGCGAAGCGGAGGCTGAAGGAGATCGAGCAGGTCGAGGAGCTGCCGGAGGAGGTGTCCGAGCAGTTGCTGCGGCGGGCCTTCGACATCGGGGTGCGGATCAGTCCCGACGTGGGGGACGAGGAGCGCAGGGAGGCGCACGAGCAGCGGGCTCGGCGGGTCAAGAGGATGCGGCGGATCCAGGGGGAGATGATGAGCGCGGCCCGGCACGAGGTGCTGTCGGCGCGGAGTGAGCCGGGGGCGGATCCGGAGATCGTGGACCGGGTGCTGCGACACCTGGACGTGCGCAGCCTGCGATGACGGGGATCTCCCACACGCGCACCGCCCGTTTCCGGTTGGCCGAGGATGTGCGGGTCTCCCGTGGCGCTTTCTCGCCGTCGGCGGCTGTCGCTCCTAAGATCGGATCATGGCGCGCAACGTTGTGATCAGCGGTGGTGGTTCGGGGATCGGGCTCGCGACGGCGCAGACCTTCGCGGCCGACGGGGATCGGGTGTTGCTGCTCGGGCGGCGGGCCGAGGTGTTGGAGAAGGCCGGGGTGCCCGGAGCGCTCACGTACGCCGCCGATCTGAGTGATCCGCACAGTGTCCGCGGTGTCGCCGAGTTCGTGGGGGACGAGTTCGGCACCGTGGACGTGCTGGTGCACAGTGCCGGAGGTGCCGGGAATCTGGAGCCGAAGGTCGAGAGCGAGGACCCGCTCGAAGCCGTCGCGCACAACTGGACCGTCAACTTCCGGCTCAACACGCTGACCGCGGCCCTGCTCACGGAGGCCCTGCGGGAGCGGCTGGCCTCGCCCGGCGGACGGGTGCTGTTCCTGAGTTCCATCGCCGCCTACCGGGGATCCGGCAGCGGCGCGTACGCGGCGTCCAAGGCTGCGCTGCACCCGTACGCCTACGATCTGGCCCGGGAGTTGGGGCCGCGGGGCATCACCGTGAACGTGGTGGCGCCCGGCTATGTCGAGGACACCGGGTTCTTCGGCGGCGAGATCGAGCAGGCCCGGCGGGAGCGGCTCGTCGCGGAGACCTCGACGGGGCGGGCCGGTACGCCCGGGGACGTCGCCGGGACTCTTCACTGGCTGGCGTCCCCGGGCGCCGGACACATCACCGCGCAGGTGATCCAGGTCAACGGGGGCGCGGAACGCGGGCATTGAGCCCCGTACCCCTCCGGAAACCGGGGGAACCACGGCCCGGGCCCGTCCGGCCGGAGGGTCAACCGCGGCCCGGCCCCGTCCGCGGAGGCTCGTGCGCGGTCCGACCGTGGTCCGCACGGGCTGCGGCCCCGTCCGCTCCGTCCGATTCGCCGCGCCCCGCACGCGGTGCCCGGCCCGGCGGCAGTGCCGCGTCCGTCGTGTTGACGCGGGGGAGTGCGTAGGGGTGCTTCTCGGTCAGCCAGCGGATCATCTGCTCGCGGACCGTGACCCGTACCGTCCAGATGTCGTCCGCGTCCTTCGCGGTGACCAGGGCGCGTACCTGCATGGTGTTGGGCGTCGAGTCCGTGACGGCCAGTCCGTAGTCGCGGCCGTCCCAGGCCGGGCACTCGCGCAGGATGTCGCGCAGTTTCTCGCGCATCGCCTCCACGGGCGCGGAGTGGTCGACGTGGAAGAAGACGATGCCGGTCATCTGGGGGGTGCCGCGCGACCAGTTCTCGAAGGGCTTGGAGGTGAAGTACGAGACCGGCATGGTGATCCGGCGTTCGTCCCACGTCCGTACCGTCAGGAACGTCAGCGTGATCTCCTCGACCGTGCCCCACTCGCCGTCCACCACGACGGTGTCGCCGAGGCGCACCATGTCGCCGAAGGCGATCTGCAGCCCGGCGAAGAGGTTGGCGAGCGTGGACTGCGCGGCGACACCGGCGACGATGCCGAGGATGCCGGCCGAGGCGAGCAGCGAGGCACCGGCGGCACGCATCGCGGGGAACGTGAGCAGCATCGACGCGATCGCCACCACGGCGACGATCGCGGACACCACGCGCTGGATCAGCGTCACCTGCGTGCGCACCCGGCGGACCCTCGCCGGATCGCGGTGGGCGGTGGCGTAGCGGGTGTACGAGGTCTCGACGATCGCCGTCGCGATGCGCACCACCAGCCATGCGGCGGACCCGATGAGGATCAGTGTCAGGGTCCGGCCGATGCCGACCCGGTGTTCCATCAGCAGTTTCGCCTGGTCGTACGAGCCTCTGAGCAGGGCCGCGAACAGCACGAGCATGAGGGGGACTCGGCCGCGGCGGAGCAGGCCCCACAGCGGGGTGGCCTCGTGGTGTCGGTGGTCGGCCCGTCGCAGCAGCTGGTCCACGGCCCATCCGATGAGCAGCGTGAGCACGACCGAGCCACCGATGACGATCAGCGGGCGCAGTACGGTCTCCATGCCTCCGACCGTATCCGGCCGGGGGCCGTCATGAACATGTGGTCCCAGCCCGGGTTCAGGGAATGGTCCGGCCCGGCGTTGTCGGTCCCGGCTGGCACCATGGGGCTCATGAACATCATGCTCTTTCACTCGACCTACGGGCCGCGGCCCGCGGTGCGCGCCGCGGCGGACCGGCTGCGCGCCGCGGGACACGAGGTGTGGACGCCCGATCTCTTCGACGGGCGCACCTTCGAGACCGTGGAGGAGGGCATGGCCTTCAAGGAGGAGATCGGCAAGGACGAGCTGCTGAAGCGGGCCGTTCTGGCGGCCGCGCCTTACTCGGATCGGGGGCTCGTGTACGCCGGGTTCTCGCTGGGCGCCTCCATCGCGCAGACCCTGGCGCTCGGTGACGAGAAGGCCCGCGGGCTGCTGCTCCTGCACGGCACGTCGGACATCGCTCAGAGCGCGTCGGTGGACGAGCTGCCGGTCCAGCTGCACGTGGCCGAGCCGGACCCGTTCGAGACGGACGACTGGCTGAGCTCCTGGTACCTGCAGATGGGAAGGCTGGGCGCCGACGTCGAGGTGTACAGATACGCCGGGGCCGGCCACCTCTACACCGACCCCGACCTCCCGGACTACGACGAGGAGGCCGCCGAGGCCACCTGGCGGGTGGCGCTCGGCTTCCTCGACAGCCTGTAGGGCGCGGCTACACCGGGTCGTAGGTGCGCTCGACCTTCTGCGTGCCCGTGCGGGTGCGGTACGAACGCACCCACGACGAGGTCGCGTTCGCGTTCGTGCGGTCGGACAGGACGTAGTAGTCCATCTGCGCGCGGTCGGCGGTGATGTCCAGGACGCCGTAGCCGTGCCGGTCGGTGTCGACCCAGTGGACGTGCCGGTTGGCGGCCTTGATGATCGGCGCGGCGATGGCGGAGACCGTGCCCTCGGGGACCTTCACGATGTCGTCGAGGTTGTCGGAGGTGACCGAGGTGACCACGAACTCGGTGGCCGCCGACGCGGACAGCGGGTAGGTCCCGGCGTCCACCGGCACGTCGTTGGCCCACGCCATGTGGATGTCACCGGTGAGGAAGACGGTGTTGCCGATGGCGTTGGAGCGCAGGTGGGCCAGCACCTCACGGCGGTCGTCGGTGTAGCCGTCCCACTGGTCGGTGTTGGCGGCGATGCCCTCCTGCGGCAGCCCGAGCAGCTTGGCGAGCGGCTTGAGCAGGTCGGCGGAGAGCGAGCCGAAGGAGAACGGCGAGATCATCACCGAGTTGCCGACCAGCCGCCACTTGGTGTCGGACGCCTTCAAGTTGGCCTTCAGCCAGTCGAGTTGGGTGCGGCCGGTGATCGTGCGGTCCGGGTCGTCGACCGAGCCGCTGGCCGTGGCCGCCTGCTGTGAGCGGAAGGAGCGCAGGTCGAGGAGGGACAGATCGGCGAGCTTGCCGAAGCGCAGCCGGCGGTAGGTGGTGCCGGCGACGGCCGGGCGGACCGGCATCCACTCGAAGTAGGCCTGCTTGGCGGCCGCCTGACGGGCGCTCCAGGTGCCCTCGGCGCCCTCGGTGTGGTTGACCGCGCCGCCCGACCAGGCGTTGTCGGCGAATTCGTGGTCGTCCCAGATCGCGACGACCGGCGCCTTGAGGTGCAGGGCCTGCAGGTCCGGGTCGGTCTTGTACTTGCCGTGCCGGGTGCGGTAGTCGGCGAGGGTGAGGATCTCGTTCGTCGGGGCGTGCGGGCGGACGACTGTGCCGCGGGCCGCGTACTCGCCGGACTTGTACTCGTAGATGTAGTCGCCGAGGTGCAGCCAGGCGTCGAGGTCGTTCCGGGCCGCGAGGTGGCGGTAGGAGGAGAAGTAGCCGGCCTCCCAGTTGGCGCAGGAGACGACGCCGAAGCGCAGGCCCGACACGGCCGCGTCCGCCGCCGGCGCGGTGCGGGTGCGCGCCACCGGGGAGTCGGTGCCGCCTGCCGAGAAGCGGAACCAGTAGTCGGTGGCCGGGGCCAGGCCGCGGATGTCGGCCTTGACGGTGTGGTCGGAGGCGGCCGTCGCGGTGGTGGAGCCCTTGGCGACGACGGTGGTGAACGTCTTGTCCTTCGCCACCATCCAGCTCACCTCGGTGTCCGGGCCGAGCCCGGAGCCGGGTATCGCCTCGGCGGTGGGCGTCACCCGGGTCCACAGCAGGATGCCGTCGGGCAGCGGGTCACCGGAGGCGACACCGTGCAGGAAGGCGGGGGCGTCCGTGGCGGCGCGGGCCGGAAGAGCGGCGGCGAGCGGGCCTGCCAGGACAGCGGTCGCCGCCGCGGCCTTGACGACCGTACGGCGGCGTGGCGAAAGGGAGTTGAGGCCCTGGGTTGCCTCGGATGATCTGTATCGACTGGTCACGACCGATCAGGTTACTGATCGGTATGCACGAGAGCGGGCGAATCCCGGAAGTTCGCCCGCTCTTCATGCGGAGGCCGATTTCCCAGTTGGCGTCAGCTCTTGAGAGCCGCCGGTTTCCCAGCCGGCGTCAGCCCTTCAGAGCCGCCGGTTTCCCAGCCGGCGTCAGCCCTTCAGAGCCGCCGGTTTCCCAGTTGGCGTCAGCCCTTGAGAGCCGCGTCCACCACCCTGTTGAAGTCGGCCACCGTCAGGAGCGGGGTGCCCTTGTTGTCGGCGGTGAGCTGCTTGCCGTCCATGACGAAGCCCGGGGTGCCGGTCACGCCGTCCTTGTTGGTGTCGAAGGTCTTCGACATGGCCATCGCCCAGGCGTCGTAGGTGCCCTTCTTGACCGCGTCCTGGAACTTCGTGTTGTCCTTCAGCGCGGAAACGGTGTTCGCGACCTTGATGAGGTAGGCGTCGTCCTTGAACTTGTCGGTCGTCTCGTCCGGGTGCCACTTCGCCGAGTACAGCGCGGTCTTGTACTCGAGGAACGCCTCGGGGCTGACGTTCAGCGCGGCGCCCAGGGCGCTCAGCGCGTTCTTGGAGCCCTGGCCGTTGTCCTTGTTGTCGATGAACGTGGCGCCGATGTACTGGATCTTGAACTTGCCGTCGTCGATGTCCTTCTTCACGGTCGAGCCGACGGTCTGCTCGAACTGGGCGCACACCGGGCAGCGCGGGTCCTCGTAGAGCTTGAGGGTCTTCTTGGCGGTGTCCTTGCCGATGACGACCGTGGTGCCCTTCGTGCCTGTGGTGTTGGCCGGGGTGACGACCTTGGCGTCCTTCAGACCGTCCCAGTAGCTGGGCTTGTTGGCCTGGACGACGGCGTAGCCTATGCCGCCCGCCGCGGCCAGTACGGCCACCACCGAACAGGCCACGATGACCTGCCGCTTGGCCTTGGCACGCTTGGCCTGCTTCTCGCGCTCCAGGCGCAGCCGCTCCCGGGCCGCGCTCTTCGCCGCCTGGCTGTTTCGCTTGCTCATCTTGATGATCTCCATGTGGGACGCGCACACGTCGTACGCGGGATACGTGTGGGGGACTGCTTGTGCTCAGATGCCGCGCTCAGGCGAGGGCCAGAGAGCGGGAGCTCGAGCACGGCGGTCCACGCCGTCCCAGGGAGTGCACGAGGATCAGGTCGCGGGCGGCGGCCGCGCGCGGCGCGGGGCGCGGCAGCCGGCGTACCGGAGCCGGCCGCACCGACACCGCGGCCACCGCCACCAGCAGCGGACGGAACGCGGTCGCGGCCATCGCGCGCAGCAGCTGGGTCAGCGCCCGCTCACCGCGGCGCAGCCAGGCGGCCGCGAGGAGGCCGACGCCGACGTGCGCGGCAAGCAGCAGCCACGCGGCGGCAGGGTCGGCGTGCGCGAGCAGCGCGGAGGCACGGCCGGAGCCGCCGGTCACCTGGGCCAGCGGGGTGCCGACGGCACCGCCGCGGCACAGCACGTCGAGGCCGACCGCGCGCAGCGGGCCGGCGATCGGGCCGCCCGCCCTGCCGTAGCAGGCGTGCTGGCCGGTGGTGAACACCGTGTCGGCGGCCAGTTCCAGAGGGATCAGCAGCGCCGCGATGCGGCCGAAGCCGCGCTCGCGGCCGGCCACCGCGTACGCGGTGACGTAGATGCCGACGGCGACCGCGGCCACGGTCGTGAACGGCAGCGGCGCCCGGGACAGCAGAACGTGCGACGCGGTGCTGAGCGTCACGACGAAGGCCGTGAACAGCGCCGCGCGCACGGCTCTGAACTGGGTCCCGGATATGTCCATGGCGGAGGAGAGTCTCCCACGCGCTCCCGTAAGGGTCCCCTAAAGGGTTCCTATGCGTTACGGGAGCGTTGTGGGTCCGTCGTCGGCGTGCCTACAGGCCCGGAATCCGGCCGTTGCGGAACAGGTCCACGAAGATCTGGTGGTCGCCGCGCGCGCGTGCGCCGTAGCTGTGCGCGAAGTCCACCAGGAGGCCCGCGAAGCCGTCCTCGTCGGCCGCGATCGCCGCGTCGATGGCCCGCTCCGTGGAGAACGGGACCAGCTCCGAGTGGCCGCTCTCGTCGTCCGCCGCCGCGTGCATCGTGGCCGTGGCCCGGCCGAGGTCGGCGACGACCGAGGCGATCTCCTCGGGGTCGTCGATGTCGCCCCAGTCCAGGTCCACCGCGTACGGCGAGACCTCGGCGACCAGCTGGCCCGCGCCGTCCAGCTCGGTCCAGCCCAGCCACGGGTCGGCGTGCGCCTGGAGCGCGCGCTGCGAGATCACCGTGCGGTGGCCCTCGTGCTGGAAGTACTCGCGGATCGCGGAGTCCGTGATGTGCCGGGAGACGGCCGGGGTCTGGGCCTGCTTGATGTAGATCACAACATCGTTCTCCAGGGCGTCGGTGGCGCCCTCCAGAAGGATGTTGTACGAGGGCAGGCCGGCCGAGCCGATGCCGATGCCGCGGCGGCCGACGACGTCCTTCACGCGGTACGAGTCCGGGCGGGCCAGCGACGACTCGGGCAGCGTCTCCAGGTAGCCGTCGAACGCGGCGAGCACCTTGTAGCGGGTGGCCGCGTCCAGCTCGATGGAGCCGCCGCCCGGCGCGAAGCGGCGCTCGAAGTCACGGATCTCGGTCATCGAGTCGAGCAGCCCGAAGCGGGTCAGCGAGCGGGCGTCGCGCAGCGCGTCCAGCAGCGGGCCCTCGGCGGTGTCCAGCGTGAAGGGGGGCACCTCGTCGCTCTTGGCGCCGGTGGCCAGGGCGTGGATGCGCTCGCGGTAGGCGGCCGCGTACACCTTGACCAGCTCGGTGATCTGCTCGTCGCTGAGCGCCTTCGCGTAGCCGATGAGCGCCACGGAGGCCGCGAAGCGCTTGAGGTCCCAGGTGAAGGGGCCTACGTACGCCTCGTCGAAGTCGTTCACATTGAAGATCAGGCGGCCCTGGGCGTCCATGTACGTGCCGAAGTTCTCGGCGTGCAGGTCGCCGTGGATCCAGACCCGGGAGGTCCGCTCGTCCAGGTACGGACCGCCCCGCTTTTCCTGGTCCAGGTCGTGGTAGAAGAGGCCCGCCGTGCCCCGGTAGAACGCGAATGCGGAGGCTGCCATCTTGCGGAACTTCACGCGGAACGCGGCCGGGTCGGCGGCCAGGAGCTCGCCGAAGGCGGTGTCGAAGACGGCGAGGATCTGCTCGCCGCGTTGCTCGGCGCTGAGCTGCGGGACCGACATCGCTGGGTGCCTCCTGGTGCAGGTGGTGCGTGACATGGGGGGACGGGCGCGCCGTCCCGGGGACAAGTGGTCCGTCCGTCCAGCTCCAACGGACGACGGACCGCCGGAGTGCCCGGATTCCGTCGACGAAGGTACGCCGACGCCATGGGATCCGAGTACCCCGGATGAAGGTACGTGTGATCCCCCGCGGAGTGTCAGTGGCCCGGCATAGACTTCGACGCTGTCCCCCCAGACTGTCCGCAGCCTGTCGACGATTGTTCTTCTTGGAGGCCGAAGCCGTGTCAAAGCCGCCGTTCACGCACCTGCACGTCCACACCCAGTACTCGCTGCTGGACGGTGCCGCGCGGCTCAAGGACATGTTCAATGCCTGCAACGAGATGGGCATGACACACATCGCCATGAGCGACCACGGCAACCTCCACGGGGCGTACGACTTCTTCCACACGGCCAAGAAGTCGGGCGTCACGCCGATCATCGGCATCGAGGCCTACGTCGCTCCGGAGTCCCGGCGCAACAAGCGCAAGATCCAGTGGGGCCAGCCGCACCAGAAGCGCGACGACGTGTCCGGTTCGGGTGGTTACACGCACAAGACGATCTGGGCGGCGAACAAGACGGGCCTGCACAACCTCTTCCGGCTCTCCTCGGACGCGTACGCCGAGGGCTGGCTGCAGAAGTGGCCGCGCATGGACAAGGAGACCATCTCCCAGTGGTCCGAGGGGCTCATCGCCTCCACCGGCTGCCCCTCCGGTGAGCTGCAGACGCGGCTGCGCCTCGGCCAGTACGACGAGGCCCTGAAGTCGGCCGCCGAGTACCAGGACATCTTCGGCAAGGACCGGTACTTCCTGGAGCTGATGGACCACGGCATCGACATCGAGCGCCGGGTCCGCGACGGCCTCCTGGAGATCGGCAAGAAGCTCGGCATCCCGCCCCTGGTGACGAACGACTCGCACTACACGTACGCCCACGAGGCGACCGCGCACGACGCCCTGCTGTGCATCCAGACCGGCAAGAACCTCTCCGACCCGGACCGCTTCCGCTTCGACGGCACCGGCTACTACCTGAAGTCCACGGACGAGATGTACGCCATCGACTCCTCGGACGCCTGGCAGGAGGGCTGTGCCAACACCCTCCTGGTGGCCGAGCAGATCGACACCTCCGGCATGTTCGAGGCGAAGAACCTCATGCCGAAGTTCGACATCCCCGAGGGGTACACCGAGGTCACCTGGTTCCAGGAGGAGGTCCGCCGGGGCATGGAGCGCCGCTTTCCGGGCGGCATTCCCGAGGACCGCCAGAAGCAGGCCGAGTACGAGATGGACGTCATCATCCAGATGGGGTTCCCGGGGTACTTCCTCGTCGTCGCCGACTTCATCATGTGGGCCAAGAAGCAGGGCATCGCGGTGGGCCCGGGCCGTGGTTCGGCGGCCGGTTCGATCGTCGCGTACGCCATGGGCATCACCGACCTCGACCCGATCCCGCACGGTCTGATCTTCGAGCGCTTCCTGAACCCCGAGCGCGTCTCCATGCCCGACGTCGACATCGACTTCGACGAGCGTCGGCGCGTCGAAGTGATCAGGTATGTGACAGAGAAGTACGGCGCCGACAAGGTCGCCATGATCGGCACCTACGGCAAGATCAAGGCGAAGAACGCGATCAAGGACTCCGCGCGTGTGCTGGGCTACCCGTACGCGATGGGTGACCGACTCACCAAGGCGATGCCCGCCGACGTCCTCGGCAAGGGCATCGACCTCAGCGGCATCACCGACTCCTCGCACCCGCGCTACAGCGAGGCCGGCGAGATCCGGGCGATGTACGAGAACGAGCCGGACGTGAAGAAGGTCATCGACACCGCCAAGGGCGTCGAGGGCCTGGTCCGGCAGATGGGCGTGCACGCCGCCGGCGTCATCATGTCCAGCGAGCCCATCGTCGACCACGCGCCGGTGTGGGTGCGGCACACGGACGGCGTGACCATCACGCAGTGGGACTACCCGCAGTGCGAGTCGCTCGGCCTGCTGAAGATGGACTTCCTCGGCCTGCGCAACCTGACGATCATGGACGACGCCGTCAAGATGGTGAAGTCCAACAAGGGCGTCGACCTCGACCTGCTGGCCCTCCCGCTCGACGATCCGACGACCTTCGAACTGCTCCAGCGCGGCGAGACGCTCGGCGTCTTCCAGTTCGACGGCGGCCCCATGCGCTCGCTGCTGCGCCTGATGAAGCCCGACAACTTCGAAGACATCTCCGCCGTCTCGGCGCTCTACCGTCCCGGCCCGATGGGCATGGACTCGCACACGAACTACGCGCTCCGCAAGAACGGCCTGCAGGAGATCACGCCGATCCACAAGGAGCTGGAGGAGCCCCTCCAGGAGGTTCTGGCGGTCACCTACGGCCTGATCGTCTACCAGGAGCAGGTGCAGAAGGCCGCCCAGATCATCGCCGGGTACTCGCTCGGCGAGGCCGACATCCTCCGCCGTGTGATGGGCAAGAAGAAGCCCGACGAGCTGGCGAAGAACTTCGTCCTCTTCCAGGAGGGCGCCCAGAAGAAGGGCTACAGCGACGAGGCCATCCAGGCCCTGTGGGACGTGCTGGTCCCCTTCGCCGGCTACGCCTTCAACAAGGCCCACTCGGCCGCGTACGGCCTGGTCTCGTACTGGACCGCCTACCTGAAGGCGAACTACCCCGCCGAGTACATGGCGGGCCTGCTCACCTCGGTCAAGGACGACAAGGACAAGTCCGCGATCTATCTGAACGAGTGCCGGCGCATGGGCATCAAGGTGCTGCCGCCCAACGTCAACGAGTCGGAGCAGAACTTCGCCGCGCAGGGCGACGACGTGATCCTCTTCGGCCTCTCCGCCGTCCGCAACGTCGGTACGAACGTGGTCGAGTCGATCATCAAGAGCCGCAAGGCCAAGGGGAAATACGCCTCCTTCCCGGACTACCTCGACAAGGTCGAGGCCGTCGCCTGCAACAAGCGCACCACGGAATCGCTGATCAAGGCGGGCGCGTTCGACACGATGGGGCACACCCGCAAGGGCCTCACCGCCCAGTTCGAGCCGATGATCGACAACGTGGTGCAGGTCAAGCGCAAGGAGGCCGAGGGCCAGTTCGACCTCTTCGGCGGCATGGGCGAGGAGGAGACGAGCGAGCCCGGCTTCGGACTCGACGTCGAGTTCACCACCGAGGAGTGGGACAAGGCCTATCTGCTCGCCCAGGAGCGGGAGATGCTCGGTCTGTACGTCTCCGACCACCCGCTCTTCGGCCTGGAGCACGTGCTGTCCGACAAGGCGGACGCGGGCATCTCCCAGCTCACTGGAGGTGAGCACGCGGACGGCGCGGTCGTGACCATCGGCGGCATCATCTCGGGTCTGCAGCGGAAGATGACCAAGCAGGGCAACGCCTGGGCGATCGCCACGGTGGAGGACCTCGCGGGCTCCATCGAGTGCATGTTCTTCCCGGCGACCTACCAGCTGGTGTCGACCCAACTGGTCGAGGACGCGGTCGTGTTCGTCAAGGGACGCCTCGACAAGCGCGAGGACGTGCCGCGGCTGGTCGCGATGGAGCTCCAGGTCCCGGATCTGTCGAACGCGGGCACCAACGCGCCCGTGATCCTCACCATCCCGGCGGTCAAGGTCACCCCGCCCATGGTCAGCCGCCTCGGCGAGATCCTCAGCCACCACAAGGGCGAGAGCGAGGTCCGCATCAAGCTGCAGGGCCCGCGCAAGACGACGGTGCTGCGGCTCGACCGGCACCGCGTGAAGCCGGATCCGGCGCTCTTCGGCGACCTGAAGGTGCTGCTGGGCCCGTCCTGCCTGGCCGGCTGACACCAGAAGAAGCGGGCTCACACAGTCGAGGGCCGACATACGCGAGGGGCGCATCCGCCAACGGATGCGCCCCTCGGTGTGTGCCTGGGCCTCAACAGCCCGTGCGCAGGGCCTCAGTTGTGGCCGAAGCGCTTCTGCTGCTTACGGGCAACATCCGCGGGGCTGCCCTGGGTGTGCGTGATCGGCGACTGCTGAGCCTCCGCCGAGGAACGCTGCGCCTGCTCGTGGGCCTGCTCGGCCTGCGAGGCGCGGTTCTGCTGGCTGCCCTGCTTGCGGTTCTTGTTCTTGGCCATGGTGATCTGCCTCCTGGGGGGGATCTAGGGGCCAGGGCCGCGACCAGATTCACATAGGCTGACAACCAGCGCATTTCAGAGAATTACCGTGCGTAATAAGGCCTGTCGGGGAGTGTTCTCCCGATACGCCACGCCGAAGATCGAGTTCCGGCCGTTAACCTCCGCGCGGTCGGGCAGACTCGAAGGAAGCCCGAAGCAAACCTCCCGGAAACCGGAAAGAGGGTGGACCGCGTGGACCGCTGCATCGTCCTGGTGGACGCCGGGTACCTGCTCGGGGCTGCCGCCAGCCTTCTCGCCGGGGAACCCTCTCGCTCCCGGATCACCGTCGACCACGCCGCCCTCATCCAGGGTCTGCGCGAGCGCGCCGAGTCCGACACGGAGCGGCCCCTGCTGCGCATCTACTGGTTCGACGGCGCCCCCGACCGCGTACCGCAGCCGGAGCACCGCAGGCTGCGCGTGATGCCCCGCGTGACGGTGCGCCTGGGCGCCCTGACCCGCAGCGACGGGCGGTGGGCGCAGAAGGGCGTCGACGCCGCCATGCACGCCGAGCTGACCGAGCTGGCGCGCAACCGCGCCTGCTCCGACGTGGTCCTGGTGACCGGCGACGGGGATCTGCTGCCGGGCATGATGGCCGCCAAGGAGCACGGGGTCGCCGTACACCTGTGGGCCGTACAGGCCGCCGACGGCGACTACAACCAGTCCGAGGACCTGGTCGCCGAGGCCGACGAGCGCCGCGTGCTCGACCGGGCCTGGATCACCAAGGCCGTACGCGCCAAGGAACTCGGCGGGATCTGCGCCCCGCCGCCCGCGCCGCGCCCCGAGATCGCCGCGATCCTCTCCGCGCCGCTGCCCGAGTCGGCGCTCACCACCGCGACCGAGCGGCCCGCCCGGGAGGCCGAGCACCACGCGGCGGCCGAGTCGCAGAACGGCACCGAGGAGCGCGTGCCCGCACCCAAGGGCGTCCCTACGCCCAAGGATCTGGCCGCGCTGCGCGGACCCGGCACACAGCCCGCCCAGCACCCCGCCAGCGCGACGCTGCGCTGGTCCTCCGACAAGGGCTGGATCGAGCGGCCCGGCGGCGCCACGGAGTCCGCCGAGGCCTCCGCGCTGCCCACCCTCGCCCAGCTCACCTCCGCCGAGCAGCGGTGGGCGGACCGCGAGGAGGACATCACCACCGTCGGCGGCGATCCGTACGAGGTGGGGCAGGTCTTCGCGCGCCGCTGGATGGAGCGCCTCACCGACCAGAGCCATCTGCAGAAGCTGTCCACGATGTACCCGCGGATTCCGCACCGCGTGGACGGCGAGCTGCTGCGTTACGCGGCCCGCTTCGGCCTGCTCGCGCACAAGGACGACCAGATCGACGAGCACGACCGGTACGCGATCCGGGCGGGCTTCTGGCGCGAGATCGACGTACGTACGGCGGCGGAGCACGCTCCGGCGGGGGAGTGAGCCAGAGCCTTCGCCAGGGCTGCGCCGAGGCCCCGGGCGCATAACGGGGCATCGGACCCCGTACTCTCGTCCTTCGTGAGTACGCGCACGGCACAGGCAGTCCGGAACGGACACAAAGGTGATGTCGTGTGCGCGGTGCGCGGTCTGACCAAGACCTACCCGGCGGTGCGCGGACGCCGGGGCACCCCGGCCACGCCCGAGGTGCGGGCCACCGACGGGGTACGTCTGGACATCCGGCGCGGCGAGATCTTCGGGCTGCTCGGGCCGAACGGCGCGGGTAAATCGACCCTGGTACGGCAGTTGACCGGGCTCATGCGTCCCGACAGCGGCAGCGTGGAGATCCTCGGGCACGACATCGTGCGCCACCCGGAGCGGGCGGCGCGGATCCTCGCGTACCTCGGCCAGGAGTCCACCGCCCTCGACGAGCTGACCGTGTCGCTCGCCGCCGAGACGACCGGGCGGTTGCGCGGCCTGGACCTGCGGCAGGCACGGGTCGAGCGGGACGCCGTCCTGGAGGAGCTCGGCCTCACGTCGCTCGCCTCGCGCGCCCTGAAGAAGCTGTCCGGCGGACAGCGGCGGCTCGCCTGCTTCGCCGCCGCGCTCGTGGGGGAGCGGCCGCTGCTCGTCCTCGACGAGCCGACCACCGGGATGGACCCCGTGGCCCGCCGCGCCGTGTGGTCCGCCGTCGACCGGCGCCGCGCGGAACACGGCACGACCGTCCTGCTCGTCACCCACAACGTCATCGAGGCCGAGACCGTCCTCGACCGGGTCGCCGTCCTCGACCGGGGCCGCGTCATCGCCTGCGACTCCCCGGCCGGGCTGAAGGAGCGGGTCGCGGGCGAGGTGCGGGTCGAACTCGTCTGGCGCGAGAGCGCTCCGCTCGACGTCCCCGAGGTCGCCGCGCTGCGCGCCCGCGCCGTCGAGTCCGGCCGCCGCTGGACCCTACGGCTCGCCCCCGAGGAGGCCCGCGCGGCCGTCGCCACGGTCACCGGAGGCGCCGCCTTCGCCGCCCTCGACGACTTCACCCTGGCCACGCCGAGCCTGGAGGACGTGTACCTCGCGCTCGGGGGCAATATGCAGGGGCTGGTGAAGGCGTGAGCGCGAGGCGTGCGGAATCCGTACGGGAGGCTGTACGGGAGGGGATGGGCGCCTTGAGTGCCTTGGGCGCCGGGACCGGGGAGGCGGCCGTGGGTCTACGGGACTTGCGGGATGCCGTGGGTGCGCGGGTCTCGCGGGAGGTTGTGGGCGTACGGAAGGTGCGCGGGGCCGTGGGCGTGCGGGACTTGCGGGATGCCGTGGGTGCGCGGGGCTCGTGGGAGGTTGTGGGCGTACGGAAGGTGCGCGGGGCCGTGGGCGTGCGGGACTTGCGGGATGCCGTGGGTGCGCGGGGCTCGTGGGAGGTTGTGGGCGTACGGAAGGTGCGCGGGGCCGTGGGCGTGCGGGACTTGCGGGATGCCGTGGGTGCGCGGGGCTCGTGGGAGGTTGTGGGCGTACGGAAGGTGCGCGGGGCCGTGGGCGTGCGGGACTTGCGGGATGCCGTGGGTGCGCGGGGCTCGTGGGAGGTTGTGGGCGTACGGAAGGTGCGCGGGGCCGTGGGCGTGCGGGACTTGCGGGATGCCGCGGTTTCGCGGGACTCGCGAGAGGCCGTGGGTGTACGGATGCTGCGCGGGGCCGTGGGTGCGTGGAACTTGCCGGAGGCCGTGAGCGTACGGAAGCCGCGGAAGGCCGTGGGTGTGTGGAACCCGGGGGAGGCCGTGGGTGTGTGGAACCCGGGGGACGTCGTGGGCGTTGGGAACAGGACGGCTGCCGGAGTGAAGGGGAGCAGCTCGACGTGAGTGTCGTACCCGCTGGAGTTCTGCCGGGCAGTGCGCTGCCCGTGGCCGAGGACCCCGGCGATGCAGCGGAGCTGGGGCCGCGGGCGCGGCTGTGGCCGTCGCTGGCCGCCGTGTACCGCGCGCAGCTCTCCCGCGCGCGCGTCGCGCGGATCCCGCTGCTGTTCGTGGCCACCTTCCAGTCCGTCGGGATCATGATCCTGATGCGGGGCGTGGTGGACGGCGGGGGCGAGGCGCGGGCCGTGGTGGCCGGGTCGTCGGTGCTGGTCGTGGCCTTCGTCGCCCTCAACCTCCTCGCCCAGTACTTCGGGCAGCTGCGCGCCAGCGGCGGGCTCGACCACTACGCGACTCTGCCCGTGCCGCCGGCCGCCGTCGTCCTCGGCGTCGCGGGAGCGTACGCGTCCTTCACCGTGCCCGGGACCGTCGCCACCGCCGTCTTCGGCTCCGTGCTCTTCGGGCTGCCGATGGCCCACCTGTGGGTGCTCGCCGCGGTCGTCCCGCTCGCCGGTGCCGCGCTCGCCGGGCTCGGGGCCGCCCTCGGGCTGCTCGCCCCGCGGCCCGAACTCGCCACACTGATGGGGCAGTTGGGGATGTCGGCGGCCCTTCTGCTGGGGGTGCTGCCGGCGGACCGGCTGCCCACGGTCGTGCGGTACGGGCGTGATCTGCTGCCCTCGACGTATGGGGTGGAGGCCTTCGCGCGGACCTTCGAGGCGCATCCAGACTGGGCCGCCGTCCTCGGTGACCTGGCCGTCTGCGCCGGTGTCGGGGTGGCCTCGCTGGCCCTCGCGACCTGGGCGTACCGCCGGGCAGCCGTCCGGTGACGCGGCTGACAGCCGGGCCTGGCACGATGTCAGGGTGACCGCTCCGTTGACTCCGCCTCCGCCGCCGCATGAACACTCCCCGCACAATGCCTGGCAGGGTTCGCCCGTTCCCGGACATGGGGCTCCCGCGGCGTATCCGGCCGCGTATGAAGCCTCGTATGGACAGGACGGCCCCGGGATGAAGACCGAAGTGCGGGAGGCCGCCGTGATCACGGTGGCAGTGGCGCTCGCGGGGGTGCTGCTCGGAGTGCTGTGGTGGTGGCTGGCGCCGCACGTGCCGCTGATCGCGGACGACAGTGCGGTGTATCTGAAGGACACCGAGGGTGAGCAGGCCATCGGGGTCGACGGAACGTTCACTCTGCTTGCGCTGGGGTTCGGTGCGGTGAGTGCGCTGGTCGTTTTTCTGGCGCGGCGGCGTGGGGGTGTGCCGCTGGTCGTCGCGCTCGCCGTCGGGGGGCTGCTCGGGTCGCTGCTGGCCTGGCGCGTGGGGGTCTGGCTCGGGCCCACGCAGAACGTGGTCGCGCATGCGAAGGCCGTGGGCAAGGGGGTTACGTTCTCCGCGCCGTTGAAGCTTGGGGCGAAGGGGGCGCTGCTCGCGTGGTCCCTGGCGGGGCTGGTGGTCCACCTCGGTCTCACCGCCCTGTTCGGGCCGCGGGACCCCGACCCGTATCAGAGCCCGTACGGGGCGCCTCCTGCGCCTCCGGCTGGGTAGGCACTCGGCGCCGGGGTGACCGTGGGTGTTGTTTCGCCCCCTCCGCCCGTCCCGTACCTGGGGGGCTTCGCCCCCCAGACCCCCCTGCCTTGTTCTTTTGGTGCGGGCCTGTGGGGGCTTGTCGCGCAGTTCCCCGCGCCCCTTACGGGCGCGGGGAGCTGAACGGTCCGACGGCTATGCCGGGCGGCTGCCGTGGTTGGAGCGGCCCTTTTTTGTGCGCCACTTGCGTTTCCGTGTTTTCTTCGACATGTCCCTTGTGCTTAACCGAGGACGGGACGGACGTCGAGGGGTCACGCACGGGCGACGGGCGCGGAGACCGCTTCCGTGAGGCTCGCCAGGTCGGCGGGGGCGAGTTCGACCTCAAGGCCGCGGCGGCCCGCCGAGACGCAGATCGTGGTGTGGGCGGAGGCCGAGGAGTCGAGCACGGTGGGGAGCTTCTTGCGCTGGCCCAGGGGGGAGATGCCGCCGCGGACGTAGCCCGTCGTGCGTTCGGCCGCCGCCGGGTCCGCCATCGCCGCGCGCTTCCCGCCCACCGCCGTGGCCAGGGCCTTCAGATCCAGGGAGCCGGCCACCGGGACCACCGCGACGACGAGCGAGCCGTCCACGTCCGCCACCAGGGTCTTGAAGACCCGCTCCGGCGAGACGCCCATCGCCTCGGCCGCCTCCTCGCCGTAGGAGGGGTGCGCGGGGTCGTGCTCGTAGGCGTGGACCGTGTACGGGACGCCCGCCGCGGTCAGGGCCACCGTCGCCGGGGTGCCTGCGGACTGCTGCCGTTTCTTCGGCTTCTTCGCCATCGAGGATTCCGGCCTCAGTTCAGACTCGTCGGGCCGCGCGTCAGGTCCGACGCCGGCAACGACGGCAGATTACGGATGATCGCGGTCTCCGCGCGCAGGAGTTTCAGCTCCTCGCGCAGCCGCGCCGCCGTGTCCGGGGCCTGGAGCAGCTGCTGCTTCGCCGGGATGTCCAGCATCGCCGCGGCCGCGACGAGGTACGAGACGACGGCCGGCTCGTCCGGGAGATCCGCGCCCGTGGAAAGCGAGCGTTCACGAGCGCCCGCCAAACGCTTCTGGTACTGGCGGAAGGCCCGCAGCACGCCCTCGGCGAGCGCGCCCGCCTCCTCGCCCGGGTCCTCCGGCAGTTCCTCCAGCTCGGCCGTGAGGAACGCGCCGGACGCGTCCACCGACAGCAGCCGTACGCGTGTCGTGCCCGTCGCCAGTACCTCGAAGCTGCCGTCGGCGCGCTCCCGGATGGTCGCCGCGTCCGCGATGCAGCCCACCTCGTGGAAGGCCTTCGCCGGGTCGTCGCCGAAACCGGCCGCGGGCCCGCGCTCGGGCACGGCGGTCTGGTCCGGCATGCCGGGCGCGGTGGGCGCGACCTCATGGCCGTCGCGGATGGCGACGACGGCGAACCGGCGCGGTTCGTCCTCGGGGGTCTTGAGCAGATCGCGCATCATGGCGCGATAGCGCTCCTCGAAGACGTTCAGGGGGAGCACGAGCCCCGGGAACAGCACCGAGTTCAGGGGGAAGAGCGGGAGCCGGACGGTGGTCACGACGGGAAAGCCTAATGGTCGCCGGAGCGGGCGCGTCCGTCGTGCCCATTCCGTGGATGCAGGGGCATGTCGGAAGCGACCTCCAGACGGACGCCGTCGCGCAGCTCCAGGAACTGGCCGAGCGGGTCGTCCGACACCCGGTCCCAGGGGAACGACGTCGCGTACGGACCGATCAGGCGGAGCTGCTCCAGGGCGTCCGTCCAGCGCTCCAGCCGGATCAGCACGTACGTGAGGAGGTTGCGGACCTCCGCGGGCCAGGCATCGGCGGCGCCGTACGTCGCGGAGACCGCGATCGCGAGGTCGGCCGCGGCGTCGAGGCGCTCGCGCGGCACCACCGCACCGCCACCTTCGGTCAGATAGGCGAAGGCCGCGCGCACCGGCAGTGCCTGCACCAGGGAGCCCGGCAGCGCGTCGTGCGCGGCCCGCTCGGCGAAGTCGAAGCACTCACGGTGCGAGCCGTACCAGGCGGCCGACAGGTACTGCAGGGCGGCCACATGGCAGCCGTAGTGGTGCGGGGAGCGGCGCACGGCCTCGCCCCACAGTTTCTCGAACTCGGTGTGCCCGGCATGCGTGCCGCGGGCGTGGTCGAGCGCGATCCGCCAGGGCACCGGATCGCGCGGATCGCCCTCGGCGGCGGCGAGGATCAGCGGGCCGACCTGGCGCAGCAGCTCGACGCGTGCGGGCGACTCCCAGCCGCGGCGCACCGCGAGCTCGGCCCTGACCAGCAGCGCGTCCGGATCGTGCGCCGAGGCGTCCTGCCACTCCCGGAGCCACTCGTCCCGGGAGCGCGCGAAGGTCGCGAGGCGCATCGCGTACCGGTCGCGGTTCTCCCACTCGGCGGCCTCGCGCGTGGTGGCGAGCAGCTTGGCGGCGGGTTCGTACTCGCCGCGGCCCGCCGCGACGAGCGTGGGGCCGAGGCGCTCGTCCGGGGCGTCGAGCAGTACCTCGTCGTCGGTGGGCAGTCCGTCGGCGAGGCGCGAGGTGTTCCTGACCATCCGTGCCGTACGGATGAACGCGCGCAGCAGAGCCATGGTGAAGACCATTGAAAGCCGCAGGTCGGAGCTGTACCAGAGGCGTGCGGTGACACTTTTGTAACCGTCGATTGGTTGTATGCCGGGCGGTCAAGGGGGAGTAAAAGGTGACTGTTGTTCCACTGTTCGACATCTGTGCGGGAAGGGTCCGCATCTGCGCGGGAACGCGCTGTGTGAGCCGCGATCTGTGCGGGTAGCTGCCGCTCCAGCCGCGATCTGTGCGGGGGAGGTGCCGCTCCAGCCGCGATCTGTGCGGAGGAGGTGCCGCGTCAGCTGCGCCGCAGCAGCCGTGTCGCCCCCGCCGCCACCGTCGTCGCAAGGATCCAGCCGAGGAGGATCACCACGGCGGCCAGCCACTGCCAGCCGCCGCGCAGCTGCCAGAAGCCGACCTGGCCGAGGTCGATGACCGGCAGCAGCAGGTCCAGGGCGAACAGTGAGGCGTTCCACGGGGGATGCCCGTCGTCGTTGATCGGCGGATGGCTGGCGTGCGAGAAGGCGATCGACGTCGCCGCCCACAGCAACGCCATCCACAGCGCGGCCCGCCCGGGCCGGTACCCGTAGGCGACCGTCCAGTCCTGCGCGTACCCCCAGAGCTTGGCGGCGAGCGGCAGGGTCTCGCGGCGGCGGCGCTGCTTGGCGAGCAGCACCTCGCGCGCGTCCTCGTCCTCCCCGGAGTTGCGCAGCACGGTGGCGAGGCGCTCGTACGGCTCCGGGTTGTACTCGGCGGTCGCCGCCGTCACCCACTCCAGCCGCCGGGTCAGCGGGAACGCGCCCTGCGGCACGAGGTTCTCGTAGACGAAGCCGCCCATGTGGAGGCTGCCGGGCCCCGGCCAACTGGACGCGCTGTCCACCAGGTTGACGATCCGCGCGCCCGACAGGACCACCTTGCCGCGCTCGGGTCTCTCCCCGAGGAAGCGCAGCTCGGGCGTCTGAACCCGGCGCAGTGACAGCTCCTGGTCGTCGTCGAAGAGGAAACGGGCTCCCTCGAAGTCGACCGCGTCCCCGAACCGCCCGTCGTCGAGGCGGATCCCGCCCTGGCACTCGAACCGCTGCACCAGCGTGCCGCGCGCCGGGGTCGTGCCGCTGGTCACCAGCGGATTGCCGACGGCCGCGGGGGTCATGTAGAGCGTGCGGTTGACGGTGAGCTGCGGGGCGTTCAGGGCGAGACGTGTGTACGGGTTGTTCAGCTTGCTGCCGCGCAGGCTGAGGGAGACCCCTACGGTGGCGCCGCGCAGGCTCAGCTCGCCGTGCGACTCCAGCATCTCGGCCTGGAGATCCTGCCCCACGGTCATGCCATCGCAGGTGAGCGAGCGCCCACGCCGGTCCCGGTAGACCACGGCCTGGTTGAGCAGCAGATCCGTGCCGATGTGCGCGTCGGTCAGCCGTACGCCGTTGTGGAACCGGCAGCGCGGCAGATGCAGATCGCCCTCGGTGTGCACCCGGGCGGCCTCCAGGCGTGGCACCGAGCAGTCGACCAGGCGCACGGTCTGGAACCGCGCCTCCGGCAGCAGGATCTCCTTCTCGAACCGGCACCCCTTCATCTCGACGTACGGCCCCACGGTGCCGCCCGCGAGGTCGAGAACGTCGGTGATCTGCACGCCGGTCAGCTTCAGGGAGGAGACCCTGCCCTGGAGTGCGGGAGGGCCGTCGAGCAGCAGCCACGCCACGATCCGGGCCCGGACGCTGCGCTCGGGGCCCCAGGGATGGCCCCCGTGCGGATCGTCGACGGTCGTGTCCCCGCTGCGCAGGTCGTACACGCTGCCGTTGCGGAAGGCCTGCCACATTCCGGCCTCGGCGGCGGTCAGTTCGTCCGGCAGGTCCCCACCGCGGATGCCGGCACCCTCGGTCACGGCACTTCCCTTCCTCCCCAGCTACTCGCGGGTTTCGTACAACCGTCCAATGCCCGCTCAGTGACGGCCCGAACGCTACTGGTGAAGGGGATCTTCCGCGGAACCGAAGGTGGCCGGTATCAGCCACTGGCCAGCCGGATCACGGCGTCGTGTCAGCCACAGGTCACCGCGTCGTGTCAGCCGCTGTTCCGGCGTTGTATCAGCCATTGATACAGCCGTCCGGCGTCTTATCGCCGTCTGAGAGAATTGGGACCGTGATCTCCCGAATCGATCTGCGCGGCGACGCCCTCCCCGAGGGCTCCGCCCTGCGCGACCTGCTGCCCCGAGCCGACTTCGACGTATCGTCCGCCCTGGAGAAGGTGCGTCCGATCTGCGAGGCCGTGCATCATCGGGGCGACGCGGCGCTGATCGACTACGCGGAGAAATTCGACGGCGTGCGGCTCGATTCCGTACGGGTTCCGGCCCAGGCGCTCAGTGACGCCCTGGAACAGCTCGATCCGGCCGTGCGCGCGGCCCTGGAGGAGTCCATCCGCCGCGCCCGCCTGGTCCACCGCGAGCAGCGCCGTACGACGCACACCACCCAGGTCGTGCCCGGCGGCTCGGTCACCGAGAAGTGGGTGCCGGTCGAGCGCGTCGGGCTGTACGCGCCGGGCGGACGCTCCGTCTACCCGTCCTCCGTGATCATGAATGTGGTCCCCGCCCAGGAAGCCGGGGTCGGGTCCATCGCGCTTGCCTCCCCCGCCCAGGCCGAGTTCGGCGGGCTGCCGCACCCGACGATCCTCGCCGCCTGTGCCCTGCTCGGCGTCGACGAGGTCTACGCGGCCGGCGGTGCGACGGCCGTCGCGATGTTCGCGTACGGCACCGAGTCCTGCCCGCCCGCCAACATGGTCACCGGTCCCGGAAACATCTGGGTCGCGGCCGCCAAGCGATACTTCGCGGGCAAGATCGGCATCGACGCCGAGGCCGGCCCCACCGAGATCGCGATCCTCGCGGACGAGACCGCCGACCCGGTGCACGTCGCCTCCGACCTGATCAGCCAGGCCGAGCACGACCCGCTGGCCGCCGCCGTTCTCGTCACGGACTCCCGCCGGCTCGCGGACGCCGTCGAGAAGGAGCTGGAGCCGCAGGTCACGGCCACCAAGCACGTCGAGGACCGGATCGTCCCGGCGCTGAGCGGCAAGCAGTCCGCGATCGTGCTGGTCGACGGCGTGGCCGAGGGCCTGCGGGTCGTCGACGCGTACGGCGCCGAGCACCTGGAAATCCAGACGGCGGACGCCGCTGCCGTCGCGGACCGGGTGAAGAACGCGGGCGCAATCTTCGTCGGTCCCTGGGCGCCCGTGTCGCTGGGCGACTACGCGGCCGGCTCCAACCACGTCCTGCCCACCGGCGGCTGCGCCTGCCACTCCTCGGGCCTGTCCGTCCAGTCCTTCCTGCGCGGCATCCACATCGTCGACTACACGAAGGACGCGCTGGCCGACGTGGCGCATCACGTGGTGACGCTGGCGGAGGCGGAGGACCTGCCGGCCCACGGGGCGGCGATCAAGGCTCGGTTCGGTTGGAAGGTACCCAGCAAGTGAGCTTCGGAATCGACGATCTCCCCGTACGGGACGAGCTGCGCGGCAAGTCCCCCTATGGCGCGCCCCAGTTGGACGTCCCCGTACGGCTGAACACCAACGAGAACCCGTACTCGCTGCCCGAGCCGCTCGTCGAGCGGATCGCCGAGCGGGTGCGCGAGGCCGCCCGCGACCTCAACCGCTACCCCGACCGGGACGCGGTGGAGCTGCGCACCGAGCTGGCCAAGTACCTGACGAAGACCGGCAACCACCGGGTCGGCATGGAGAACGTCTGGGCGGCCAACGGTTCGAACGAGGTCATCCAGCAGCTGCTGCAGACCTTCGGCGGACCGGGCCGTACGGCGATCGGCTTCGAGCCGTCGTACTCGATGCACGCGCTCATCGCGCGCGGCACGGGCACGGGCTGGATCTCGGGTCCCCGCAACGAGGACTTCACGATCGACCTCGCCGCCGCCGAGCAGGCCATCGCCGAGAACCGGCCGGACGTCGTCTTCATCACGACCCCCAACAACCCCACGGGCAACGCGGTCCCGCCCGAGACGGTCCTCGCGCTGTACGAGGCCGCGCAGGCGGCGAAGCCGTCGATGGTGATCGTGGACGAGGCGTACATCGAGTTCAGCCACGGAGCCTCGCTGCTGCCGCTGATCGAAGGTCGGCCGAATCTCGTCGTCTCGCGGACGATGTCGAAGGCGTTCGGCGCGGCCGGGCTCCGCCTCGGCTATCTCGCCGCGCACCCGGCGGTCGTGGACGCGGTCCAGCTCGTACGGCTGCCGTACCACCTCTCGGCCATCACGCAGGCCACGGCGCTGGCCGCCCTGGAGCACACCGACACGCTGCTGGGGTACGTCGAGCAGCTGAAGGCCGAGCGGGACCGGCTGGTCGCCGAACTGCGCGCGATCGGATACGAGGTGATCGAATCCGACGCGAACTTCGTGCAGTTCGGGCGGTTCGAGGACTCCCACACCGCCTGGCAGAAGATCCTCGACCGGGGCGTCCTGGTCCGGGACAACGGCGTACCGGGGTGGCTGCGGGTCTCCGCCGGAACCCCCGCCGAAAACGACGCGTTCCTCGACGCGGTACGTGAACTGAAGAAGGAGCAGAACGCATGAGCCGCGTAGGACGTGTCCAGAGAACGACGAAGGAGACGTCGGTCCTCGTCGAGATCGATCTCGACGGGTCCGGCAAGGTCGATGTGTCGACAGGCGTCGGCTTCTACGACCACATGCTCGACCAGCTCGGCCGGCACGGTCTGTTCGACCTGACCGTGAAGACCGAGGGCGACCTGCACATCGACTCGCACCACACCATCGAGGACACCGCCCTCGCGCTGGGCGCCGCCTTCAAGCAGGCGCTCGGCGACAAGGTGGGGATTTATCGATTCGGGAACTGCACGGTCCCGCTCGACGAGTCTCTCGCCCAGGTGACCGTCGACCTCTCCGGGCGCCCGTACCTCGTGCACACCGAGCCCGAGAACATGGCGCCGATGATCGGCGAGTACGACACGACGATGACCCGGCACATCCTGGAGTCCTTCGTCGCGCAGGCCCAGATCGCGCTGCACGTGCACGTGCCCTACGGGCGCAACGCGCACCACATCGTGGAGTGCCAGTTCAAGGCGCTGGCCCGCGCGCTGCGCTACGCCTCCGAGCGCGACCCGCGCGCCGTCGGCATCCTCCCCTCCACGAAGGGCGCGCTGTGACCGGCCTGTCGAGCATCCTGATCGTCGTCGGACTCTTCCTCCTCGGCGGCATCTACTCCTTCGTCAAGCAGCAGATGCCCAAGAGCCTCATCGTGCTGCTCTCCATCGGCGCCGCGATGTGTCTGGTCGCGGGCGTCATGAGGCTGGAGGTGTGGAATTGAGCGCACCCAAGAAGGTCGTCGTCTTCGACTACGGCTTCGGTAACGTCCGCTCCGCCGAGCGCGCCCTCGCGCGCGCGGGTGCCGACGTGGAGATAACGCGCGACTTCGACACGGCCATGAACGCGGACGGCCTGCTGGTGCCCGGCGTCGGCGCCTTCGCCGCCTGCATGAAGGGCCTGAAGGACGCCCGGGGCGAGTGGATCATCGGTCGCCGCCTGTCCGGTGGCCGCCCGGTGATGGGCATCTGCGTCGGCATGCAGATCCTCTTCGCGCGCGGCATCGAGCACGGCGTGGAGACCGAGGGCCTCGACGAGTGGCCCGGCACGGTCGAGCCGCTGCAGGCCGACATCGTGCCCCACATGGGCTGGAACACGGTCGAGGCGCCGGCCGGCTCGCAGCTCTTCGCGGGTCTCGACGCCGACGCGCGCTTCTACTTCGTCCACTCCTACGCCGTCCACGACTGGTCCCTCGAGGTCGCGAACCCGGCGATGCGCTCACCTCTGGTCACCTGGTCGACGCACGGCAAGCCCTTCGTGGCGGCCGTCGAGAACGGCGCCCTGTGGGCCACGCAGTTCCACCCCGAGAAGTCCGGCGACGCCGGAGCGCAGCTGCTGAACAACTGGATCGGAACCCTCTGATGGCTTCGAAGCTCGAACTCCTCCCCGCCGTCGACGTCCGCGACGGCCAGGCCGTCCGCCTCGTCCACGGCGAGTCCGGGACCGAGACGTCCTACGGCTCTCCCCTCGAGGCCGCTCTCGCCTGGCAGAGTGCGGGTGCCGAGTGGCTGCATCTCGTCGACCTGGACGCCGCGTTCGGCACCGGTGACAACCGGGCGCTGATCGCCGAGGTCGCGAAGGCGATGGACATCAAGGTGGAGCTGTCCGGCGGTATCCGTGACGACGACACGCTCGCCGCCGCCCTCGCCACCGGCTGCACCCGTGTGAACCTCGGCACCGCCGCCCTGGAGACGCCCGAGTGGGTCGCCAAGGTCATCGCCGAGCACGGCGACAAGATCGCGGTCGGCCTCGATGTACGCGGCACGACGCTGCGCGGCCGCGGCTGGACGCGCGACGGCGGTGACCTCTACGAGACGCTGGAGCGTCTCAACAAGGAGGGCTGCGCGCGGTACGTCGTCACGGACATCGCCAAGGACGGCACGCTCCAGGGACCGAACCTGGAACTGCTGCGCAACGTCTGCGCGGCGACGGACCGCCCGGTGGTGGCGTCGGGCGGGGTGTCCTCGCTGGACGACCTGCGCGCCATCGCCGAGCTGGTGCCCCTCGGTGTCGAGGGCTCCATCGTCGGAAAGGCCCTGTACGCCAAGGCGTTCACACTGGAAGAGGCCCTGGAGGCGGTAGCCAAGTGAGCGACGTGCGACGCGTCACGACCGGCGCGCCCTGGGAGGAGGCCTTCGGCTACTCCCGCGCGGTGGAGCTGCCGAACGGCCTGGTGCTGGTCGCCGGCTGCACCTCCGTGATCGACGGCCAGATCGCCCCCGGCGACCCGTACGAACAGGCGGTCAACTCCTTCAACGCCGCGTTCGCCGCGCTGGAGCAGCTCGGCCTCGGCCGCGACGACGTCGTCCGTACACGCATGTACATCACCCATGCCCGGGACGTGGAGGATGTCGGACGCGCCCACAAGGAGCTGTTCGACGCCGTCCGTCCCGCCGCATCCATGATCATCGTCTCCGGCCTCGTGGACCCGCGTCTGGTCGTCGAGGTCGAGGTGGAGGCGTTCCGAGGAGTGCAGTCATGACCCTCGCCGTACGAGTCATCCCCTGCCTGGACGTGGACAACGGCCGGGTCGTCAAGGGCGTCAACTTCCAGAACCTGCGCGACGCGGGCGACCCCGTCGAGATGGCCAAGGTGTACGACGCCGAGGGCGCCGACGAGCTGACGTTCCTGGACATCACGGCGTCCTCCGGCAATCGCGAGACCACCTACGACGTGGTGCGCCGCACGGCCGAGCAGGTCTTCATCCCGCTGACCGTGGGCGGCGGCGTGCGCACCGCGGAGGACGTGGACAAGCTGCTGCGGGCGGGCGCCGACAAGGTCGGGGTCAACACCGCCGCGATCGCCCGGCCGGATCTCATCCGTGAGATCGCGGAGCGGTTCGGGCGGCAGGTGCTGGTGCTGTCGGTGGATGCCCGGCGTACCGAGAGCGGCTCCTTCGAGGTCACCACCCACGGCGGGCGCAAGGGCACCGGCATCGACGCCGTCGAGTGGGCGCACCGGGCCGCCGAGCTGGGCGCGGGGGAGATCCTGCTCAACTCGATGGACGCGGACGGCACGAAGGACGGGTACGACATCGAGATGATCGAGGCCGTACGCAAGCACGTCACCGTGCCGCTGATCGCCAGCGGCGGCGCGGGGCGGCTCGCCGACTTCCCGCCGGCCATCGCCGCGGGCGCCGACGCGGTGCTCGCAGCGTCCGTCTTCCACTTCGGGGATCTGCGGATCGGTGAGGTGAAGGAGACGTTGCGGGGGGCGGGGCATCCCGTTCGCTGAGGTCAGCTGCCTTTGAGCCCCGGTCACTTGGTGGCCGGGGCTCAGCTGTGTCCGGACACCGTCCAGATGAGAAAGGGAAGTTGCGCAATTTTAGTTGCGCAACTTTTCTTTCGCATCTAAGGTCAGGGCATGGCAAGCAAGGAGAACCGCCGCATCACGGATGTGGGCACGCTCAAGGCTCTGGGACATCCGCTGCGGATGAAGCTGTATCGGGCGTTGATCGTGACCGGCGCCGCGACCGCGTCCCAGTTGGGCGAACAGGTCGACGAGGCGCCCTCGCTGGTCAGCTACCACCTGCGCAAGCTCGCCGAGCACGGGCTGATCGAGGAGGCCGAGCCGCGCAGCGGGGACGGCAGGGAGCGCTGGTGGGAGCCCGCCTCGGACGGCGTGAGTGTCCGGGGCGTGGACTTCCGGGACGCGCCCGAGAAGGAGGCCGCGCACCTGGCCTTCACCCGGCTCTTCCACGAGCAGCGCGGCGACCTCTACCGGCGCTACCTCGACGAGCGCGCCACCTGGCCCACGGAGTGGAACGACGCCGCCGCCGACTCGGAGGCCACGCTCCGTCTGACGGCCGCCGAACTCGACGCGCTCAAGGACGAGTTGCTCACGGTCATCAAGAAGTACGACGACAAGGGCCGCGCCGACGAAGCGGCCGGTGACACCGAAGGGCGCGAGAACGTCGCGCTGCACCTGTACGGCTTCCCGTTCCGCGCCTGATTGAGCGTCTGAGAGGACCTGGCTCCGTGACCACGAACGTCATTCCCCCGGCTCCCGCCACCACCGGCAGACCCGCCCACCGCGACGGCAACGTCCTGCGCTGGCTCGGTGCCTACGCCTCGTCGATGATCGGCGACAACGTCTGCTACATCGCGCTGTCCTGGGCGGCTGTGCAGTCCGGAACGCCCACGCAGGCAGGGCTCGTGATGACCGTGAGCGCCGTTCCCCGGGCGCTGTTGATGCTCGGCGGAGGTGTGGTCGCCGACCGGTTCGGGCCGCGGAAGGTCGTCATCGGCAGTGACACCGTGCGTTGCGCCGCCGTGCTCGCGCTGGCCGCGCTGCTGTTCGCGACCAGCCCGAGTCTGTGGCTGCTGGCCCTGCTCGCCGTCGTCTTCGGCACCGTCGACGCCGTCTTCATGCCCGCCGTGGGTGCCCTGCCGGCCCGCATCACGAGCCGGGAACAACTCGCCCGCGTCCAGGGCATGCGGGGCCTCGCGATCCGCTTCGCCAACGTGGTCGGCGCACCGCTCGGCGGTCTCGGTGTGGCGCTCGGCGGCGCGGCGGCGGCCTTCGGGCTCGCGGGGATGCTGATCGCCGTGTCGGTGCCGCTGCTGATCTCCGTACGGATGCGGGAGCTGCCCACTGACGACGTGAACGGGGCAGGCGGGGCAGGTGCCCCGGCGGACACGGGACACGCACGCGTGGCTGCCGACACGGGCCACGCGCGCGTGGCCGCCGCCGACGATGGTGCGCCAGCCGCGCAGGGTCAGCCCGCACGGCCCACCGCCTGGCGGGACCTCCGCGAAGGCCTGCGCTACATCCGGCGCCACCGCGTCCTCGCCCCGCTCATCGCCGCCATCGCGCTCGGCGACCTCGGATTCGTCGGGCCGCTGAATGTGGGCCTGACCCTTTTGGCCGATCAGCGTGGCTGGGGCGCGTCCGGGATGGGCTGCGTGCTCGCCGGGTTCGGGGCCGGCGCGGGGACCGCCGCGCTGCTGCTGACCGTGCGGGGGCGGCTGCCGCACGCGGGACATCTGGCCGCGGTGGCGATCCTGGCGGGCTCGGTCGCGATCGGCGCGCTCGCCTTCGTACCGAACGTCGCAGCGGCCATCGGGGTCGCCCTGCTCATCGGGCTGTTCGCCGGGCTCAGCGGTGCGCTGTGCGGCGCGCTGCTGCAGACCCAGGCGGACCCCGCCTACCTGGGCCGGGTCAGCGCCGTCTCCGGCATCGTCAGCCTGGGTCTCGCCCCGCTCAGCATGCCGCTGACCGCCGCCGCGATCGGCTGGTGGGGCACCGGGCCCGTCTTCGTCACCAGCGCCGCGGTCTGCGGCCTCGGCGGGGTCCTCGCCCTGTGCGTCCGCGACCTGCGCCGCGCCGAACTGCCCCGCTGAGCCGGCCGCTCAGATCCCCAGCTGCTTCGCCTCCTGCAGCTTGGCGATCGCGTCCTCGTCGCCCGCCAGCTCCACGTCGGCCGCCTTCTGCCGCCCGTACGCGAACAGCAGCAGCTCCGAGGGCTCGCCGGTCGCCGTCACGACCGGCGTGCCCTTGTGCGCGACCGCCGTCTGGCCGTCCGGGCGGCGCAGCACCAGGCCCGTCGGCGCCCCGCGGCCGGTCAGCCGGGCCGTGCGCTCCAGCCGGGACCACAGGGCGTCCTGGAAGACCGGGTCCAGCTCGCGCGGCGTCCAGTCGGGCTGTGCGCGCCGCACGTCCTCGGTGTGGACGTAGAACTCGATCGTGTTCGAGGCCTCGTCGATCTGCTTCACCGAGAAGGGCGAGAAGCGCGGCGGACCCGTACGGATCAGCTGGATCAGCTCCTCGTACGGCTTCTCCGCGAACTCCGCCATCACCCGCTCCAGGCGTGGCGCCAGCTGCTTGATCAGGATCCCGCCGGCGGCGTCGGCGCGGCGCTCGCGGACCACCACGTGCGCGGCGAGATCCCGGGTGTTCCAGCCCTCGCACAGGGTCGGGGCGTCCGGTCCCACGGCTTCCAACAGATCGGCCAGGAGGAGTCGTTCACGCTTGGCATGGGTCGACATGACAATCAGCCTACGACCGCCCCACTGGTCCGCCCAGTGGACGACGGCGGGGACCGGCCTGTGCGGGTGGCAGGGACCGGCCTGTGGACAACGCTGAGGTCCGGCCTGTGGACAATCGGGGGGCACGTCCGTGCGGCGCGGCACAATGGCACCCATGACCAGCACGCCCTTGCCCCGCAGGCCCAGCAGCCTGGATCCCGAGATCGCCGCGCGCCTCAAGCGCAGCGCCGACGGGCTCGTCCCCGCCATCGCCCAGCAGTACGACACCGGTGAGGTGCTGATGCTGGGCTGGATGGACGACGAGGCGCTGCATCGCACGCTCACCACGGGCCGCTGCACCTACTGGTCGCGCAGCCGCCAGGAGTACTGGGTCAAGGGCGACACGTCCGGCCACTTCCAGCACGTGAAGTCCGTGGCCCTGGACTGCGACGCCGACACGGTCCTGGTGAAGGTCGACCAGGTGGGCGCCGCCTGCCACACCGGCGCCCGCACCTGCTTCGACGCCGACGTACTGCTCGACGAGCTCCTCAAGGACGCCGATTCCGGCGTGCCGTCACTGGATCAGTAAGGTCAGCCGCCATGGACCTCGAGACGTTCCGCAAGCTGGCCACAGACCGCCGCGTGATCCCCGTCAGCCGCAAGCTCCTCGCGGACGGCGACACGCCGGTCGCGCTCTACCGCAAGCTCGCCGCCGAGCGCCCCGGCACCTTCCTCCTGGAATCCGCTGAGAACGGCCGCTCCTGGTCCCGCTACTCCTTCGTGGGCGTCCGCAGCCACGCCACCCTCACGGAGCGCGACGGGCAGGCCCACTGGCTCGGTACGCCACCCGTGGGCGTCCCCGTCGACGGCGATCCGCTCGCCGCCCTGCGCGCCACCATCGAGGCGCTGCACACCCCGCACGGCGAGAGCCTGCCCCCGTTCACCGGCGGCATGGTCGGCTATCTGGGCTACGACATCGTGCGCCGCCTGGAGAGGATCGGCCCCGGCGAGCGGGACGACCTGAAGCTGCCCGAGCTGACCATGCTGCTCACCAGCGATCTCGCGGTGATGGACCACTGGGACGGCTCGGTCCAGCTGATCGCCAACGCGATCAACCACAACGACCTCGACACGGGTGTCGACGAGGCCTACGCGGACGCCGTCGCCCGCCTCGACGCCATGGAGGCCGACCTCTCGCGCGCGATCTCGCAGCCGCCGGCCGCGCTGCCGCCCTCCGAGCTCCCCGAGTACACCGCGCTCTGGGGCGGCCCCGACTTCCAGGACGCCGTCGAGGACATCAAGGAGCGCATCCGGGCGGGCGAGGCCTTCCAGGTCGTCCCCTCCCAGCGCTTCGAGACCCCGTGCACGGCAAGCGCGTTGGACGTGTATCGCGTGCTGAGGGCGACCAATCCCTCCCCGTACATGTACCTGTTCCGCTTCGACGGCTTCGATGTCGTCGGCTCCTCCCCGGAGGCCCTGGTCAAGGTCGAGGACGGGCAGGCGATGGTGCACCCGATCGCGGGTACCCGGCCGCGCGGCGCCACCGTCCAGGAGGACCAGGCCCTCGCCGACGAGCTGATCGCCGACCCCAAGGAGCGCGCCGAGCACCTGATGCTCGTCGACCTGGGACGCAACGACCTCGGCCGGGTCTGCGAGCCCGGCTCCGTAGAGGTCGTCGACTTCATGTCCATCGAGCGGTACTCGCACGTGATGCACATCGTGTCAACCGTGACCGGGCGGGTCGCGGCGGGCCGTACGGCCTTCGACGTACTGACGGCCTGCTTCCCGGCCGGCACCCTCTCCGGCGCCCCCAAGCCGCGCGCGATGCAGATCATCGACGAACTGGAGCCGTCCAGGCGCGGGTTGTACGGCGGCTGCGTGGGCTACCTGGACTTCGCGGGCGACTCCGACACCGCCATCGCCATCCGCACGGCCCTGCTCCGGGACGGCACCGCGTACGTCCAGGCGGGCGCCGGAATCGTCGCCGACTCCGACCCCGTCGCGGAGGACAACGAGTGCCGCAACAAGGCCGCGGCGGTCCTGCGCGCGGTGCACACGGCGAACCGGCTCGGACAGTAGACGGCCAACTCCCTTCGGTACTGGGACGAGGCTCACGTGAACCCCGGGTGACGGTTCGCCCGGGGTTCAGGCGATAGTGGAGTACGTGACTGCTGTTCCTCACCCCCGATCCGAAGCCGCCGGGCCCGCCCGGTCCGGCCGCCGCAGCCTTGGCGTCGCCCTGCTCAGCGGCGCGCTCGGCGCGGCCGTGGCCCTGCTGTCCACCCGGCAGAGCTGGTCGGAGGGCACCGCGACAGTGGCCGGCGGCGCCTTCCCGCTGACCGCCAAGGGCAGCGACGTCACGGGCGTGCCCGCGGCGCTCGCCATAGTGGGCCTCGCCGCGCTCGTCGCCGTCTTCGCCGTACGCCGCTCCGGCCGCCTCCTGGTCTCCGCGCTGCTCGCGCTCTCCGGCGCGGGCACGGTCGCCGCGGCCGTGCTCGGCGCGAGCGACAGCTCGGCGCTCGACGAGAAGGCCGCGGCGGCCTCCGGCAACACCGCCGCCACCGCGGACGCGCTCAGCCACACCGTCTGGCCGTACGTCGCGGCCGCGGGCGGGGCGCTGATCCTCCTCGCGGGGCTGCTCGCGCTGCGCTACGGGCGGCTGTGGCCCGCGATGTCGGGCCGTTACGAGCGCGACGGGACGCCCCGGCCGCGCAAGGCCAAGCCTGTCGACCCGGACCGCCCCGAGGACCTCTGGAAGGCGCTCGACCGCGGCGAGGACCCGACGGGGCCGGACCCGGCCGGGGCGCAAGGGACTTAGGTCCCGCCGTCCCCGCGTTCCCAGGGTCCTTCGCCCCAGGACTTTGGTCGTGACTTGGTCGAACCGACGCGCGAGCGGAGACCCCCGCTCACGGCACGGGCGCTTGTACGGGACAATGGACATCGAGTGTCCGACTCACACACGCATACAGCAACGAGGAGCAAGTCATGGCGGGCAGCAGCCACGGTCACACCCCGGCCGCCTGGACCGGTGTCATCATCGCCTTCATCGGTTTCTGCGTGGCGGGTGCCTTCATGGTGATGGCCAACCCGCTGGGCTTCTGGGCCGGCATGGTCGTCGTCGCCCTCGGCGGTGTCGTCGGCCTGGCGATGCGGGCGGCGGGCCTGGGCCAGCCGAAGACCACGCACGCGGAGCCCGTGCGCCAGGCCCGCGAGACCGTGGGCGCCGAGAGCTGATCGCACCCAGCGCTTCGTGAGAGGCGGCCCCGGCGCACCTGCCGGGGCCGCCTCTCCCATGTGGGCGGCGGGCGCGCCGCGCGGGGGAGGGGCAGAATGCGTGGGGTGAACGCCGAGACCCAGAGGGTGACGCGGGCCGCGGGCCCTGTCGTGCTGCGGCGGCTCGTCGTCCCCACGGGGGTGCTCGCGTCCGTCGTGGGCGCCTTCGCGTACGTCGGGGCCGTCGACCCCAATCAGCCCGGGCACTACCCCGTCTGCCCGCTGCTGCGCTTCACGGGCCTGTACTGCCCCGGCTGCGGCGGTCTGCGCAGCGCGCATGCCTTCGTGCACGGGGACTTCGCGGCGGCGCTCACCGACAACGCGCTCGCTGTCGCGGGATACCTGGTCTTCGCGGTGGTGTGGACCGTCTGGGTGGTCCGTTCGGCGCGCGGACGGCCGGTGCGGCTGGATCTCGGGCCGGTCCACCTGTGGAGCGTGGGCGCGTTGGTGCTGGTCTTCACCGTTGTCCGGAACCTACCGTTCGGCGGCTGGTTGCATCCTTGATCAAATGGCAAATGTCCAGGTAGTGGGACCGGCGTCAACCGGATGCGAGGCCTACGCCTTCCTCCGGATACCATCACAGTGACAAGTCTTTGCCGTCCGAGGCGGTGAACCCGGGTCAGATGCTCAACCGCTTCAACTGTCCACCGCAGGGAAGGGGGCCGCTCGCGTGAGTGTGCTCGACGAGATCATCGACGGAGTCCGTGCCGACCTCGCGGAGCGGCAGGCGCGCGTCAGCCTCGACGAGCTCAAGGAGCGCGCGGCGAAGGCTCCGGCTGCCAAGGACGGAGTGGCCGCCCTGCGCGGTGACGGCGTCAAGGTCATCTGCGAGGTCAAGCGCTCCAGCCCGTCCAAGGGCGCGCTCGCCGCGATCGCCGATCCGGCCGCTCTCGCCGCGGACTACGAGGCGGGTGGCGCGGCCGTCATCTCCGTCCTCACCGAGCAGCGCCGCTTCGGCGGCTCGCTCGCGGACCTGGAGGCCGTCCGTGCCCGCGTGGACATCCCGGTCCTCCGCAAGGACTTCATCGTCACGTCGTACCAGCTGTGGGAGGCCCGTGCGTACGGCGCCGACCTCGCGCTGCTGATCGTGGCCGCCCTCGAACAGTCGGCCCTGGAGTCCCTCATCGAGCGCGCCGAGTCCATCGGGCTCACGCCGCTCGTCGAGGTGCACGACGAGGACGAGGTCGAGCGGGCGGTGGACGCCGGTGCGAAGGTGATCGGTGTCAACGCGCGCGATCTGAAGACGTTGAAGGTCGACCGCTCGACCTTCGACCGTGTCGCCGCCGAGATCCCCGCCCACATCGTCAAGGTCGCCGAGTCCGGTGTCCGCGGGCCGCACGACCTCATCGCGTACGCCAATGCCGGCGCCGACGCGGTCCTGGTGGGCGAGTCGCTCGTCACCGGCCGCGACCCGAAGACGGCGGTCTCCGACCTCGTCGCGGCCGGGGCTCACCCCGCACTGCGCCACGGACGGGACTGACGCACCGGTGCCCACCCCGCCCCCCGCCGCTCCCCGTCCGGGCCTGAGCCCCGACGGCGGCTCGACACGCACGGGGGCGGCTGTGCCGGGCTTGGGCGCCGCGTCGCTCCCGGTCGCTTCGGCGGCCCGGGACCCCTATGCCCGCCTTGCCCGCGGCTGCCGTCCGCGGGGCTGCCGGGCGCCCGCACGGCGTGTGCACGGGCGCCGGGTTCGCTATGTCATCGGGGATGAGCCGGGCCAGGTGAACGGCATGCGATGGCCCGAGCGCGTACGCGCGCTCGCGCTCTCTCCCGCCGAGTTCACCCTGCGGGTGGGCTGAGCCGAGTCCGGCACCGTCGGTCCACGCCGTGGGGGTTGTCCCGGTCGCGGGCCGTCGGCGGCCCCACCGCACGGCTCGGGCTTCGCCCGGTTCCCTCACGGTGGCTCCGGCCGGTTCGGCACCGCCCGTCACCGCCGTGGGGCTTCTCGCCGTTGCGGCGGGGAGGACTGTCTGTCGGTGGTTCTGCTCCCCGATGGGGGAAGCCGCCTGACGGCGGCCCCTCCCCGCGGCGGGAGAAACCGCCTGGCGGCGGCAAACCTGCCTCCCCCTGTGTGGGGGACACCCGCTCCGGTCAAGGGCGGGTGTGCGGGCAGCCGGCGGTGCCGCCACTGGGCCGGCCGGTCCAGGTGAGGGTGCCCCCAGCCGGGGCCCGGTGCCGGAGGCGTTTGCGTGCGTACGTGGCTAACGTGACCCCTGTCCGACCTGTAACCGGGGCTGTCGCCCCTGCGAGGTAACCGCATGCCCAGCGAGTTCTTCATTCCCGACCCGGAGGGTCAAGTCCCCAGCGCCGAGGGCTACTTCGGCGCGTTCGGCGGCAAGTTCATCCCGGAGGCGCTGGTCGCCGCCGTGGACGAGGTCGCCGTCGAGTACGACAAGGCGAAGGCGGACCCCGAGTTCGCCCGCGAGCTCGACGACCTGCTCGTCAACTACACCGGGCGCCCGAGCTCACTCACCGAGGTGCCCCGGTTCGCCGAACACGCCGGTGGCGCCCGCATCTTCCTGAAGCGGGAGGACCTCAACCACACCGGATCCCACAAGATCAACAACGTGCTCGGCCAGGCCCTCCTCACCAAGAGGATGGGCAAGACCCGCGTCATCGCGGAGACCGGCGCCGGTCAGCACGGCGTCGCCACCGCCACCGCCTGCGCGCTCTTCGGCCTCGAATGCACCATCTACATGGGTGAGATCGACACCCAGCGCCAGGCCCTCAACGTCGCCCGCATGCGCATGCTCGGCGCCGAGGTCATCGCCGTGAAGTCCGGCAGCCGCACCCTCAAGGACGCCATCAACGAGGCGTTCCGGGACTGGGTCGCCAATGTCGATCACACCCACTACCTGTTCGGGACCGTCGCCGGGCCCCACCCCTTCCCCGCCATGGTCCGCGACTTCCATCGCGTCATCGGCGTCGAGGCCCGGCGGCAGATCCTGGAGCGCGCCGGACGGCTCCCCGACGCCGCCATCGCCTGCGTAGGCGGCGGGTCGAACGCCATTGGTCTCTTCCACGCCTTCATCCCCGACGCGGACGTACGCCTCGTCGGCTGCGAGCCCGCCGGACACGGCGTCGAGACCGGGGAGCACGCCGCGACCCTGACCGCCGGCGAGCCGGGCATCCTGCATGGATCGCGGTCGTACGTCCTTCAGGACGAGGAGGGCCAGATCACCGAGCCCTACTCGATCTCGGCCGGACTCGACTACCCGGGCATCGGGCCCGAGCACTCCTACCTCAAGGACAGCGGCCGCGCCGAGTACCGCGCGGTCACCGACGACGCGGCCATGCAGGCCCTGCGCCTGCTGTCGCGCACCGAGGGCATCATCCCGGCGATCGAGAGCGCCCACGCGCTCGCCGGGGCCCTGGAGGTCGGCAAGGAGCTCGGCAAGGACGGGCTGATCATCGTCAACCTGTCCGGCCGCGGCGACAAGGACATGGACACGGCCGCCCGCTACTTCGGCCTGTACGAGACCGGCGCCGACGCCGTCGTCGCCGCGGACGCCGACAGCGAGAACGCCGAGATCGAGGGGGACGTGAAGTGAGCGGCAACATCCAGCTGTTGAGCGACACCCTCGCCGGTGCCAAGGCGGAAGGGCGGTCCGCCCTCATCGCGTACCTCCCGGCCGGCTTCCCGACCGTCGACGGTGGCATCGCGGCCGTCAAGTCCGTCTTCGAGGGCGGCGCGGACATCGTCGAGATCGGTCTGCCGCACAGCGACCCGGTCCTCGACGGTCCGGTCATCCAGACGGCCGACGACATCGCCCTGCGCGGTGGAGTGAAGATCGCCGATGTCATGCGGACGGTCCGCGAGACGTTCGGGGCGACCGGCAAGCCCGTCCTCGTGATGACGTACTGGAACCCGATCGACCGCTACGGCGTCGAGCGCTTCACCGCCGAGCTGGCGGAAGCGGGCGGGGCGGGCTGCATCCTGCCCGACCTGCCGGTCCAGGAGTCGGCCCTGTGGAGGGAGCACGCCGAGAAGCACGGCCTCGCCACCGTCTTCGTCGTCGCGCCCAGCAGCAAGGACGCCCGGCTCGCCGAGATCACCGCGGCGGGCAGCGGGTTCGTGTACGCGGCCTCGCTGATGGGCGTCACGGGCACGCGGGAGTCGGTGGGGGCCCAGGCCCAGGACCTGGTGCGGCGCACCAAGGCCACCACCGAGCTGCCCGTCTGCGTCGGCCTCGGCGTCTCCAACGCCGCCCAGGCCGCCGAGGTGGCCGGCTTCGCCGACGGCGTGATCGTCGGCTCGGCCTTCGTGAAGCGGATGCTGGACGCCCCGGACGAGGCGGCAGGCCTGGAGGCCGTACGGGCGCTCGCGGCCGACCTGGCGAAGGGCGTGCGCGGAACGGCGTAACGCAAGGGCTCACGTAGGTACGTAACGGACAATCCACTCACCCGAACGGGTGGACCTGGGACCGGGGAGGCGCGCTGCGCCTCCCCGGTTCGTTCTGCCGGATGTGAGCGAGAAGAACCGTGACGGAAAGCGCACCGCCCGCGAGCGGCTGGCGGTCGAGCGAGAGAAGCAGAGGGCCGCGGAGAAGCGCCGACGGGCGCTGATCGTGGGCGCCTCGGTGGTCTGCGTCCTCGGCCTTGCCGCGGTGGTCGGCGTGCTGGCCGCCAACTCCGGCAAGGAAAAGAAGAGCGAGGCGTCGGGCCCCGTCGTGTCGCCCTCGGGAGCGACCGGCAAGGACGCCCTCGCGATTCCCGTCGGCAAGGACGGCGCCAAGTCGACCCTCACGGTATGGGAGGACTTCCGCTGCCCGGCCTGCCAGGCCTTCGAGACGGTGTACCGCCCGACGATCCACGAGCTGGTCGACGCCGGTCAGCTGAAGGTCGAGTACCACCTCGTCACCCTCATCGACGGGAACCTCGGCGGCAGCGGCTCCCTCCGCGCCGCCAACGCCGCGGCCTGCGCCCAGGACGCCGGAAAGTTCACCGCGTACCACGACGTGCTGTACGAGAACCAGCCCAAGGAAACCGTCGACGCCTTCGCCGACAACAGCAAGCTCATCGAGCTCGCGGGCAAGGTCGACGGCCTGGACACCCCGGCCTTCCAGAAGTGCGTCAACGACGGCACGCACGACAGCTGGGTCGAAAAGTCGCAGGCCGCCTTCAAGAGCAGCGGCTTCACCGGCACGCCGACCGTGCTGTTCGGCGGCAAGAACATCTACGCGGACCAGACGATGACCCCCGCCAAGCTGAAGCAGATGGTGGAGGCGGAGAACAAGGGCTGAGTCCTTCGCAGCCCTTGTGCCCCCGGCCGTCGGCAGGCCGGGGGCACCGCACGTTATGGACCCGTTGCCGGGCTGCTTGCCGTGGGTGGTATCCGGCACGGTAGCGTCGACCTTGCCATGGAACTTGCCTTCATTCCCAGCCCGTCGCGCGGTGTGCTGCACCTCGGCCCCATTCCGCTGCGTGCCTACGCGTTCTGCATCATCATCGGCGTCTTCGTAGCCGTCTGGCTCGGCAACAAGCGCTGGATCGCCCGGGGAGGGCGGTCCGGCACAGTGGCCGACATCGCGGTCTGGGCCGTCCCCTTCGGCCTCGTCGGCGGTCGGCTCTACCACGTGATCACGGACTACGAGCTGTACTTCAGCGAGGGCCGCGACTGGGTGGACGCCTTCAAGATCTGGGAGGGCGGGCTCGGCATCTGGGGCGCGATCGCGCTCGGCGCGCTGGGCGCGTGGATCGGGTGCCGCCGTCGTGGCATCCCGCTGCCCGCGTGGGCCGACGCCGTCGCACCCGGCATCGCCTTCGCGCAGGCGATCGGGCGCTGGGGCAACTGGTTCAACCAGGAGCTCTACGGTAAGGCGACGGACGTCCCCTGGGCGCTGCACATCACGTCCTCCACCGACGGGCGGGTGCCGGGGTACTACCACCCGACGTTCCTGTACGAGTCGCTGTGGTGCATCGGTGTCGGCTTCCTCGTCCTGTGGGCCGACCGCCGCTTCAAGCTGGGCCATGGGCGGGCGTTCGCCCTGTACGTCGCCGCGTACTGCGTCGGCCGCGGGTGGATCGAGTACATGCGTGTCGACGACGCCCACCACATCCTGGGCCTGCGTCTCAACGACTGGACCGCGATGGGTGTCTTCCTCCTCGCGGTGATCTACATCGTCATCTCTGCGCGTCGTCGGCCGGGGCGTGAGGAAGTGGTGGAGCCCGACGTGGACGCGTCCGGCGACGGGGACAGGGAGCGTGTCGCCGACGGCGAGTCCGTCGACCTCGACAAGTCGGCTGACGCCGAGGCCGAGGGATCCGCCGAGTCCACCGAGTCGGCCACGGAGGACGAGGCCGAGTCGGCCAAGAAGAGCTGACGGCTTTCGCTACGTCGAAGGGGGCGCCGCGTCCTGGAACGCGGCGCCCCCTTCGCGTGCCGGCCTCCGGTGCCGGCGCCTGGGTTTTCGCCCCCTCCACCCCTACCCGTCCCGACCCCCTTTTCGGCTGCGGGTCGGTGGGGGCTTGTCGCGCAGTTCCCCGCGCCCCATTCGGGGCGGCGGCCCAGGTACGAGACGGAGGGGGCACAAGAAACCTGGCGGCGGGACCGTCAGCTCAGGCGGCGTGCGAGTGCGAGGGTGCGGTGGGCGCCGGTCACCACCGCTGCGTCGATGAAGCGGCCGTCGGGGAGGGCCTGGGCGCCGGGAGCGTTGGCGGCGGCTTTGACGATGGCCTCGGCGGAGTCGATCTCGGCGGGGGTGGGGAGGTAGGCCCGCTCGATGATGGGGAGCTGGCGGGGGTGGATGGCCGCGCGCCCGAGGAAGCCGAGGGCGCGGCCGTGGGCGCAGGACGCGGCGAGGCCCTCCACGTCGCGGATGTCCGGGTAGACGGACTGGACCGGCGGGGGCAGCCCGGCCGCGCGGGCGGCCACGATCACGCGGGCGCGCGACCAGTCGAGGCCGACGTCGTCGCGTACGCCCAGGTCGGCCCGCAGGTCGGCCTCCCCGATGGCGATGCCGCGCAGTGCGCGGTGCGACGACGCGATGGCGAAGGCGTGTTCCACGGCGAGGGCGGTTTCCAGGAGGGCGTACACGGGGATCGCCCCGCCCTCCGCGGGGGTGGCGCCCTCCGCGACCCGTACGACGTCGGCGGGCGCGCTCACCTTGGGCAGGCGGAGACCGGACAGGCCGGGGAGCGGGGCCAGGGTCTTGAGGTCGGTCTCGGCCAGGGGACTGTCCAGGGCGTTCACGCGGACGTGGACCGGCACCGGCGGCGGCTCGGAGAGGAGGTCCGCCGTGGCCGCGCGGGCGTACTCCTTGCGGTCCGGGGCGACCGCGTCCTCCAGGTCGACGAGGACGACGTCAGCTCCGGAGGCGAGGGCCTTGACCACCACCTCGGGGCGGTCCCCGGGGACGTACAGCCAAGTGAGGGGGAACTCCGCGGTCACAAGGCGCCCTCCGCTCGCAGGGCGGCGATCTCGGGCCCCGTCAGGCCGACTTCGGCGAGTACCGCATCCGTGTCCGCGCCGTGCGGGCGGCCCGCCCAGTGGATCGCACCGGGGGTGGCGGAGAGCCGGAAGAGGACGTTCTGCATGCGCAGGGGGCCCAGTTCGGGGTCGTCGATCGTGGTGATCGTGTCCAGGGCCGCGTACTGCGGGTCGGTCATGACGTCCCGTACGTCCTGGATGGGGGCCACCGCCGCCTCCGCCTTCTCGAAGGCCTCCAGGACCTCGGCGCGGGTGCGGCGGGCGATCCAGGTCCCGACCGCGTCGTCGAGGATGTCCGCGTGGCGCGCCCGGTCCGCACCCGTGGCGAACCACGGCTCCGCGATCAGGTCCGGGCGCCCGACCAGTCGCATCACCCGCTCGGCGATCGACTGCGCCGACGTGGAGACCGCGACCCACGAACCGTCCGCCGTGCGATAGGTGTTGCGGGGCGCGTTGTTCGCGGAGCGATTGCCGGTACGGGGCTGGACGTGGCCCAACTGGTCGTACCAGATGGGCTGCGGGCCGACGACGGTCAGAATCGGTTCGATGATCGCCATGTCGATCACCTGGCCCTCGCCGGTGCGCTCGCGGGCCGTCAGCGCGGTCATCACCGCGTACGCCGTCGCCAGGCCCGCGATCGAGTCGGCCAGGCCGAAGGGCGGGAGGGTCGGCGGGGCGTCCGGTTCGCCGGTGATCGCCGCGAAGCCGCTCATCGCCTCGGCGAGGGTGCCGAATCCGGGGCGGTGCGCGTACGGGCCGAACTGTCCGAAACCGGTGACACGGGCGAGGACGAGTCCCGGGTTGGCGGCCGACAGCTCCGCCCAGCCCAGGTCCCATTTCTCCAGGGTGCCGGGGCGGAAGTTCTCGACGATCACGTCGGTGGTGGCGGCGAGCCGGAGCAGGGTCTCGCGGCCGCCGGGCTTCGACAGGTCGAGCGTGATCGTGCGCTTGTTGCGGCCGAGGAGCTTCCACCACAGGCCGACGCCGTGCTTCGAAGGGCCGTGGCCCCGGGACGGGTCCGGCTTGGCCGGATGCTCGACCTTGATGACCTCCGCACCGAAGTCGCCGAGCATGGTGGCGGCGAGCGGTCCGGCGAAGAGGGTCGCGAGGTCGAGGACGCGCAGGCCGGTGAGCGGGCCGCTCTGTTCGGGGCGCGCGCTCATGAGGTGCGCTGCGACGCCTGGGCGTCGATCTCGGAGCGGTACGGCATCGAGGACGACGCCCCGGGCCGCTGCACCGACAGGGCTGCCGCCGCCGACGCCCACACGAGCGCCTCCGACATCTCCCGGCCCTCGGCGAGCGCCACGGCGAGGTTGCCGACGAAGGTGTCGCCCGCGCCCGTCGAGTCCACGGCGGTCACCCGGGGCGCGGGCACGGTGAGGGGTGCGGCGCCCCGGGCCGCGTACAGGCTGCCCGCCGCGCCCAGTGTGACGACGACTTCCGGGACTTGGTCGAGCAGGGCGGTGGCGGCCTCGCGGGGGTCGGTGACGCCGGTGAGCGCGGCGGCCTCGTGCTCGTTGGGCACCAACAGGTCGATGGAGGAGAGGAGCCTGGGTGGCAGAGGCTGGGCGGGGGAGGGGGTGAGGATCGTACGGACGCCGTGGCGGCGCGCGGCCTCGGCGCCGGCGAGGACCGCGTCCAGCGGGATCTCGAGCTGGAGCAGCAGTGCGTCGGCGGTCGCGATGAGGGCCTCGTCGCCGGGGGCCAGGGCGGTGACGGTGCCGTTCGCGCCGGGGATGACGACGATCGCGTTGCCGCCCTCGTCGTCCACGACGATGTGTGCGGTGCCGGACGGGCCCTCGGTGGTGCGCAGATGGTCGGTGTCCACGCCCGAGTGCTCCAGCGTGGACCGGAGCTGGCTGCCGAAGCCGTCCGCGCCCACCGCGCCGATCAACGAGACGTCGGAGCCCGCGTGCGCCGCGGCCACCGCCTGGTTGGCGCCCTTGCCGCCGGGGATCGTACGGAACTCGCGTCCCGTCACGGTCTCGCCGCGCTGCGGGGCCTTGGCGACGTACGCGACGAGGTCCATGTTCGTGCTGCCGAGTACGGCGATGTGGGTCATGGGCGGGGTGCCTCCCGGCGGGTGAGCAGATGGGTCTGCTGGGCGAGGGTGTCGAAGCCGATGCCGTTGAAGTCGGCGATCGAGGTGGCGAGTCGGTTCTTGAGCGGGGTGGTCCAGCGGTCGGGGAGGGAGGTGGGGTCTCCCGCGAGCAGGCCCGCGATGCTTCCGGCCGTCGCGCCGTTCGAGTCGGTGTCCAGGCCGCCCGACACGGCACGGCAGATGGAGCCGGTGAAGTCGCCGTTCGCGTGGGTGAGGGCGGCGGCGATCAGGGCGGTGTTGGGGACGGCGTGGACCCAGTGGTAGGCGGAGTGGGTGGTGTGCAGTTCGTCTACGACCGCGTCGAAGTCGGGTGTCGTACGGGCCAGTTGGACGGCGTGACCGATCGCCTGGGCCAGGCGTGAGGCCGGTGGGACGACGGTGAGGCCGGTGCGGAGGCATGCGTGGACGTCGCTCGCTCCGGTGGCCGCCTCGGCGATGGTGGCCGCCGTGAACATCGCCGCGTAGACGCCGTTGGCGGTGTGGGTGAGGGTGGCGTCGCAGTGGGCCTGTTCCGCGGCGGCGGCCGGGTCGCCGGGGTTCGTCCAGCCGTGGACGTCGGCGCGGATCAGGGCGCCGATCCATTCGCGGAACGGGTTGCGGTGGCGGGCCGTGCGTGGGGGTTCGATGCCGGTGAGGAGGTTGCGGTAGGCGATGCGTTCCGCGGTGAAGGTGCGGCCTGCGGGCAGTTCGTCCAGCCAGAGGCGGGCCACGTCCGTGGTGGTGAAGGTTCGGCCGTGGCGTTGGAGCAGCAGGAGGTTGAGGAGGGGGTAGTTGAGGTCGTCGTCCTCCGGCATGCCGTCGATGTTTTCGGCGAGGGAGGTAGGGGCGGAGCGTTTGTTCCAGGGGTAGGCGTTCTTGACGTCGTCGGGGACGCCGCGGGCGGTGAACCACGTGTGCAGGGGCCAGTTTCCCGTGGCTCGGGCCAGTTCTCGGATCCCTTGCAGGGGAAGCTTCTCCACCGGCTTGCCGAGTAGGCACCCTACGGCTCTGCCCAGCCAGGCTGCTTCCAGGCGGGCCTGGGTGGGGGCGGGCGTCGGGGTGGGTGCGCTTACCGGCGCTTGCAGGGTGCCGCAGTGCCCACCCGTGCCGCCCCTGGCGGCACGCATGCCCACAGCTACGGCAGCTGGCCAGTTCGGGCAGTGGGTCCTGATCCTGCTCAGGTCCGTTGGCTCCTGATCCGCCAATGTGCTCGGCAGGTCGGCGAGTTCGTCCAGGAGGTCCTTTGCCAGGACTCGGAGGTAGGGGGACGCCGGGGTGGGGGACGCGCCCGCGCGGAGGGGGGCCTCGTGGCCGCCCGCTGCGCGCCAGCGGGTTGCGATGGCCGCCGGCTCGCGGCCGTCCTGGGAGGCCTGGTGGAGTTCGTGGCCGAGGAGGTCTTCCGGTTGGACCCAGGTCAGTCGGAGCATGGTGTCCCCGTCAGCGCGGCGTACGCCGACTCGTGGGTGCGGCGGCGGTGTACGTCCCGTTCGAAGATCTCGCGCGTCACCTCCGCGAGTGTTCTCGCCGGGGCTTCGAGGTCGAGGCGGCTCGACTCCGCCACCGTCTTCGCCCAGTCGTGGGGGACCTCGGAGCCGAGGGCGCCGGCGAGGGCGCCGGACATGGTGGCGATGGAGTCGCAATCGCGGCCGTAGTTCACCGAGCCGAGGACGGCGTGGCGGTAGTCGCCGCCGGAGACCACCAACATGCCCAGGGCGATGGGGAGTTCCTCGATGGAGTGGAGGCGGGACGGGCGGCGGGCGCCGAGGGACGGGGACCGGTAGTCGGGGCCCACCGTGTCGTAGGGGGCCACCGCCTCCCGTAGTGGGCCGAGCGCCGACTCGAAGTCCGCATGGCGGGCGGCGACTTCGCAGACCGCCTGGATGGCCGAACGCGTGCCGTCCTTCGCGAGGGCCAGGCAGGCGGAGACGACCGAGTCCGGGGTCGCTTTGGGTGCGCAGGCCGCCGCGACCGCCGCCGCGAAGATCCCGGCCGCCTCGCGGCCGTACGACGACTGGTGGGCGCCAGCGATGTCGAGCGCCTCGGCGTACGCGGCCGGTGGGTTCGCCGCGTTGACCAGGCCGACCGGGGCCATGTACATCGCGGCTCCGCAGTTGACGATGTTGCCGGTGCCCGCCTCCCGGGGGTCCACATGGCCGTAGTGGAGGCGGGCCACCAGCCATTTCTCCGCGAGGAAGATCCGCTGGAGGGGGAGGGCCTCGGCCTCCAGTTCGGGGATCCAGCGGGGAGTGCCCATGAGGTCGGGGACGAGGTGCTCGGCGATGGCGTAGGCGTCGAGGTGGTCGCGGACGGTGGCGTACACCCGTACCAGCGCATGGGTCATCAAGGTGTCGTCGGTGACGTGCCCGTCGCCCTTGTGGTACGGGGCGATGGGGCGGGCCGTACGCCAGTGGTCGCCGTTCCAGGGGCCGACCACGCCGTGGACGCGGCCGCCGTGGCGTTCGGTGATCTGCTCGGGGGAGTACCCCTCGACGGGGCCGCCGAGCGCGTCGCCGACGGCGGCTCCGACGAGGGCTCCGGTGATCCGTTCGTCGAGGGTTCCCGTTCCTTCTCCTTTGGGCGTCATGCCCGAATCATCCCTCTGGGATGGCCAGTTCCGTCGCTTCCAGCAGATCGGCGAGTCCGATGAGATCGGTGCCGGTCAGTCGGGGCAGCGCGCAGCCGGACAGGGTGCGGCAGGCGTCGCGCCAGGCGGCGGGGATCGCGTCGCCGCCGCCGAGCGCGCCGGTGAGCGCGCCCGCGAGCGCCGGCGCCGAGTCCGCGACCCGGGACAGACACGCGGCGGCGGGCACCGCCTCGGCGATCCGGCCGCGGGCGGCGGTGGCGAGGGCGAGGGCGACGGGGACGGTTTCGGCGGCCGCGATGCCGTAGCTGTAGACGTGGTCGACGATCTGGTGCTCGAGGAGGGGGACGAGGGCGAAGGTGCCCTCGCTGTCGCGGGCGAGCTTGATCGCGTGCCGGGCGTTGCGGCCGATCTCGGTCGACTCGGGCAGTTCGGCGAGGGCGGCGTCCACACAGGCGTCGACGTCGGCCCCGGCGAGGGCGAGGGCCAGCGCCGAGGCCATGGCGCGGGCGCCGTGCACGCCGTCGCCGTCCTGGGTGTAGCGGGCGTCGAACTCGGCGAGTTCCGCTGCGAGTCGGGGGTCGCCAGGGTGGGCCACGGCGAGGACGCAGGCCCGTACACAGGCCGCGTCGTCGAAGTAGTGCGGGTTGTCGTGGCCGGTGGCGGGTGGGCGCAGGCCGGTGGCGAGGTTGCCGAGTCCGGCCCGTACGGAGATACGGGCGCGGAGGGGGAGCAGCGCGGACTCGACCTCGGGGGCGCGCTCGGCCGCGGCGGCGACCTCGCTGGCGATGGCGTTCCACGACAGGTCGATGGACGCCCGCATCCGCCGCTCCCGGCTCAGGTCCCCGAGCGCGGCGCCCTCACCGGCCCGCAGTACGGCCTCCGCCGCGAACGCCGCCCACTCCGCGTCGTCCGACGGGCCGAGCCGCAGCGGCTCCGGCGGCTGGTTCAGCGCGATCGGCACGGGCAGCGTCGTGGTCGCGTTCTGCTCCGCGAACGTGTCCAGCTCCCGCGTCAGCCGCCGCGTCCACTCGGGCATCCGCGCCGCCCGATGCCGAGCGGCAGGCCACCCGGCGGCGTCACCTGCGGCGAGCCCGAGGAGCAGCCCCTCGATACGGCGGGGGCGCGTACGGGTCGCCTCCGCGCGGAGCACAGGGGCGAGCCCCTCGGCGCGGGGCGCTGCCGTGGGGGGCGCCGCTGTGCCGGGTTCCTCCGTGCGGGGCTCGGCTGAGCGGTGCATTGCCGTGCCGGGTGCCGTTGTGCCGAGTGGCTTGGCGAGGGCTTGCTTCGTGCGGGGTTTCGCCGAGTGGGGCGTCGTTGTGCCGAGTGGCTTGACGAGGGCTTGCTTCGTGCGGGGTTTCGCCGAGTGGGGCGTCGTTGTGCCGAGTGGCTTGGCGAGGGCTTGCTTCGTGCGGGGTTTCGCCGAGTGGGGCGTCGTCGTGCCGAGTGGCTTGGCGAGGGCTTGCTGCATGCGAGGCGTCGCTGAGTGGGGTGTCGTGGTGCCGAGTGGCTCGGCGACGGGTTCCTCCGGGCAGGGCTCGACTGAGCGAGGCGCTGCCGTGGGGGGCGCTGCTGTGCCGGGTTTCTCCGTACGGGGCTCGGCTGAGCGGTGCATTGCCATGCCGGGCGTCGCCTTGCCGAGTGGCTCGGCGTGGGCTTCGTTCGCGTGGGGCTTGGCCGTGCCGGGTGCCGTTGTGCCGAGTGGCTCTGCGAGGGCTTCGTCCGTGCGGGGCGTCGCCGCGCGGGATGTCGCCCCGCCGAGCATCTCCGCGAGGGCTTCCTTCGCGTGGAGGGTCGCCGAGCGGGATGTCGCCGTGCCGAGTGGCTCGGCGTGGGCTTCGTTCGCGTGGGGGGTCGCCGAGCGGGATGTCGCCCTGCCGAGCATCGCCGCGAGGGCTTCCTCCATGCCGGATTCCGCCAAGCGTGACGTCATCGTGGCGAGCGCCTCCGCGAGGGGCTCATCCGCCCAGGGTTCCGTCGTGCCGGCGGGCTCCGTCATGTCGCGCTCCGTCGTGCCGGCGGGCTCCGCCGTGTCGGGCTCCGTCGTGCCGGCGGGCTCCGTTGGGACCGGTGGTCGCGGGGTCCCGGCCTCCGTCGCGGAGTCGGCGCCCGCGCCCGCTCCCTCGCCGGTGCCCTCTCCGGGTTCGTCTCCGACCAGGCCGGGCCTCACGGTCGTACCTCGTCGTCATCGGTGGCGAGTACGTAGGCGTCCGCCACGGGAAGCGCGTTCGCCTGCGCGTAGGGCAGGGCGTACCTGTCCGGGGCGGGCAGCACGTATCCGCCCGGGTCGGGGGGCGCCCACTCGCCCCCCGGATCTCGTACGAACCCACCGGGACCCGCACCCGCACCTCGTAGGAGCCCCCCGGCCGCCCACTTCCCGTCGTCCCCCGGTGTCAGCAGGGCCGCCACGTCCAGTACGTGGTGGCCCTCCATGGAGGGCAGGCAGCTGCCCCGGGCCGGGCCGATCGCCGCCGCCCAGGCGGGTGGGATCGACGAGGCGCCGCGTGTGGCGCCGGCCAGCGCGCCCGCGACCGCGGCCGTCGTGTCCGCGTCGCGGCCCATGTTCACGGCGGTGAGCACGGACTCGGTGAAGGAGCCGTCGGCGGCCGCGTACGCGCCGAAGGCGAGGGCGACGGCCTCCGGGGCGAGGTCCGTCCAGGGGTAGCCGCCGATGACGACCGCGGAGCGGACCGCACGCTCGCCGCGGTGGGCGACGGCGACCGCCCGGCGCAGCGAGCGGGCCGTCCAGGAGTCGTCCGGGATCACCGCGAGCGCGGAGGCGACCACCGCGATCGTGGGGGCGCCCGCCATGGCCGCCGCGACGCCCGCCGCGACCGCCTGGCCGCCGTAGATGCCCTCACCGTCGTGGCTCACCGAGCCGTCGATCGCCACGAGCCGGGCGGCTTCGGCGGGACGGCCCGCCGCGAAGACGCCGAAGGGGGCCGCGCGCATGGCCAGGCCGTCGCTCCAGGCGTGCCGGTGTTGCGCCGAGATGGGGGCGGCCAGGCCTCGGCGCAGGTTTTCCAGCGTGCCCCGCTCACTGAAGCCCGCGCCGCGGAACGGGCCCTCGTCACGGTCCGCGATCCACTGGTGCCAGGCCGACTCGACATGGGCCACGGTGAGCGCCGAACCGTGCCGGGCCAGCAGCAGGCCCGAGAAGATCGCGTACTCGGTGTCGTCCGTCCCGGCCGGGTGCTCGTCGACGTACCCCGTGATCCGGCCCCACTTCGCACGGATCTCCGACGGCTTCATGTTCTCGGCGGGCGCGCCGAGCGCGTCCCCGACGGCGAGTCCGAGCAGCGCACCGCGCGCCCGTTCGCGGAGATCGGCGGCGTCCCCGGGCGCCGGGACCGAGGGAATGCAGGCGATGGAAGCCATACGTGCCTCTCCTCTCAGGGCCCCTGTCAGGACGCGGAGCTCGGTGTGCGGAGCTCGGCGCGCGGAACCCTTTGCGGATCTGTCCCACATTGGCGGTTGACAGGAGCCTCGCGAGCCCCAGCGTCACCCGGTCGACATCTGCGCATGATCGTTCACGGATGAGCGAAACAGCGTAAAGGTGCAGGTAAGCGCAGCCTTTCCTTGCTGGCGAGAGAGAAATACCAGGCGTACTTTCGGAGTTGTCGAAAAGTGGAAGCAGTCCAATCAAGCGTCCTGGGGGACCGGCATGGCCATCATCGAGACCGAAGCGACACTGCACGAGGCGCACCGCGACAACCACACCCACCGGGATGTGAACGGCGGATGGCTGCGCCCGGCCGTGTTCGGCGCGATGGACGGGCTCGTGTCCAACCTCGCCCTGATGACCGGCGTCGCCGGCGGGTCCGTCTCCCATCAGACCATCGTCATCACCGGGCTCGCGGGTCTCGCCGCGGGCGCCTTCTCCATGGCCGCCGGCGAGTACACCTCCGTCGCCTCGCAGCGCGAACTCGTCGAGGCCGAACTCGACGTGGAGAGAAGGGAGTTGCGCAAGCACCCCAAGGACGAGGAGCGCGAGCTCGCCGAGCTCTACCAGGCCCGTGGCGTCGAGCCCGAGCTCGCGCTGGAGGTCGCCAGGCAGCTCTCCCGCGATCCCGAGCAGGCCCTGGAGATCCACGCGCGCGAGGAGCTGGGCATAGACCCGGGCGACCTGCCCTCCCCGACCGTCGCCGCCGTGTCGAGCTTCGGCTCCTTCGCGCTCGGCGCCCTGCTCCCCGTACTGCCGTATCTGCTCGGCGCGACCGTCCTGTGGCCCGCGCTGCTGCTCGCGCTGATCGGGCTCTTCGCGTGCGGCGCCGTCGTGGCCAAGGTGACCGCGCGTTCCTGGTGGTTCAGCGGGCTGCGACAGCTCGCTCTCGGGGGTGCCGCGGCCGGTGTGACGTACGTCCTGGGCAGCTTGTTCGGTACCGCCGTAGGATGATGACTCGAGCACCTATGCAAGGGACTGCATAAGTAGCCGTTACTCGGCGGTTTCGATTCCTTAACCACTGGGCATGAGCCGTAAGCGCCTCGGGCAATGACGCCTGCGCCGCACCTCTCGTAGCGGGCGACGAAGTCTGCCGCGAACCGGACCGACGGACACTGATCTGTCCGCTTAGGTCCCCTTAACTCCACCGCCGAGCGCGGTGCCCGCGCCGCCACCCCGCGGTGTCCGCATGTTGGAACGCGGTATCCGGTTCCCGAGAATCGCTCCATCATGTAACCTGCGTGAAATTTTGCACCCCAGCAGAGGGCCAACGTCGTCCCTCGGCAGATGTCATATGCCACGACGACGACGGGAGAGCCGATGCGTACGCCGCGCCAGCCGTCCCAGCACTCCACGAACGGCCAGAACTGGTCCTTCATGGATGCTCGCCCTGCTGCGCAGGGTATGTACGACCCCCGCAACGAGCACGACGCCTGTGGCGTCGGCTTCGTGGCCACCCTCACCGGCGAGGCGAGCCACGCGCTGGTCGAGCAGGCGCTCACGGTTCTGCGCAACCTGGAGCACCGCGGTGCCACCGGGTCCGAGCCCGACTCCGGTGACGGCGCCGGCATTCTCTCCCAGGTTCCCGACGCCTTCTTCCGCGAGGTGGCCGGATTTGAACTGCCCCAGGCTGGTGCGTACGCGGTAGGTATCGCCTTCCTGCCCGAGGACGGCGCCGACGCCGCCGTCTCACAGATCGAGACGATCGCCGCCGGCGAGGGCCTCACCGTCCTCGGCTGGCGCGAGGTCCCGGTCGCCCCCGAACTCCTCGGCGCCACCGCCCGCTCGACGATGCCCGTCTTCCGCCAGGTCTTCGTTGCCGACGGCGAGTCGGCCTCGGAGGGTATCGACCTCGACCGCAAGGCCTTCGTGCTGCGCAAGCGCGCCGAGCGCGAGGTCGGTGTCTACTTCCCGTCGCTCTCCGCGCGCACCATCGTCTACAAGGGCATGCTGACCACCGGCCAGCTGGAGCCCTTCTTCCCGGACCTGTCCGACCGCCGCTTCGCCTCCGCGATCGCGCTCGTGCACTCCCGGTTCTCCACCAACACCTTCCCGAGCTGGCCGCTCGCCCACCCGTACCGCTTCGTCGCGCACAACGGCGAGATCAACACGGTCAAGGGCAACCGCAACTGGATGCGCGCCCGCGAGTCCCAGCTGGTCTCCGACCTCTTCGGTGACAAGGGCCTGGAGCGGATCTTCCCGGTCTGTACGCCGGACGCCTCCGACTCGGCCTCCTTCGACGAGGTGCTCGAACTGCTGCACCTGGGCGGCCGTTCGCTGCCGCACTCCGTGCTGATGATGATCCCGGAGGCGTGGGAGAACCACGACTCCATGGACCCGGCCCGGCGCGCCTTCTACCAGTTCCACTCCACGATGATGGAGCCCTGGGACGGCCCGGCCTGTGTCACGTTCACCGACGGCTCCCAGGTCGGCGCGGTCCTCGACCGCAACGGCCTGCGCCCCGGCCGCTACTGGGTCACCGACGAGGGCCTCGTCGTCCTTGGCTCCGAGGTCGGCGTCCTCGACATCGACCCCGCGAAGGTCGTCCGCAAGGGCCGGCTGCAGCCCGGCAAGATGTTCCTCGTCGACACCGTCGAGCACCGCATCATCGAGGACGACGAGATCAAGGCCGGTCTCGCCGCCGAGAAGCCGTACGCGGAGTGGCTGGAGGCCGGGGAGATCGAGCTCTCCGACCTGCCCGAGCGCGAGCACATCGTGCACACCCACGCCTCGGTGACCCGTCGCCAGCAGACCTTCGGCTACACCGAGGAAGAGCTGCGCATCATCCTCGCGCCGATGGCCAAGACCGCCGGTGAGCCGCTGGGCTCCATGGGCACGGACTCGCCGATCGCGGCCCTGTCCGAACGCCCGCGGCTGCTCTTCGACTACTTCACCCAGCTCTTCGCGCAGGTCACCAACCCGCCGCTGGACGCCATCCGCGAGGAGCTCGTCACCTCGCTGCGCTCGTCTCTCGGTCCCGCGAGCAACCTCCTGGAACCGACCGCCGCTTCGTGCCGCTCGGTCACCCTGCCCTTCCCGGTGATCGACAACGACGAGCTGGCCAAGCTCATCCACATCAACGCCGACGGCGACATGCCCGGCATGAAGGCCGCGACCCTGTCCGGCCTGTACCGGGTCTCCGGCGGCGGTGACTCCCTCGCCGCGCGCATCGAGGAGATCTGCGCCGAGGCCGACGCCGCCATCGAGAACGGCGCCCGGCTGATCGTCCTGTCGGACCGCCACTCGGACGCCGAGCACGCGCCGATCCCGTCGCTGCTGCTCACCGCGGCCGTCCACCACCACCTCATCCGCACCAAGCAGCGCACCCAGGTGGGCCTGCTGGTCGAGGCGGGCGATGTCCGCGAGGTCCACCACGTGGCCCTGCTCATCGGCTTCGGCGCCGCGGCGGTCAACCCGTACCTGGCGATGGAGTCCGTCGAGGACCTGGTCCGCGCGGGCACCTTCCTGCAGGGCATCGAGCCCGAGCAGGCCATCCGCAACCTGATCTACGCGCTCGGCAAGGGCGTCCTGAAGGTCATGTCCAAGATGGGCATCTCGACCGTCGCCTCCTACCGCGGCGCCCAGGTCTTCGAGGCCGTCGGTCTCGACCAGGCCTTCGTCGAGAAGTACTTCAACGGCACGGCCACGAAGATCGGCGGCGCCGGTCTCGACGTCATCGCCAAGGAGGTCGCCGCCCGGCATGCCAAGGCCTACCCGGCCTCCGGCATCGCGCCCGCGCACCGCGCCCTCGACATAGGCGGCGAGTACCAGTGGCGCCGCGAGGGCGAGCCGCACCTGTTCGACCCGGAGACGGTCTTCCGCCTCCAGCACTCGACGCGCAGCAACCGCTACGACATCTTCAAGAAGTACACGGACCGCGTGAACGAGCAGTCCGAGCGGCTGATGACGCTGCGCGGCCTGTTCGGCTTCAAGTCGGACCGCCCCTCGATCTCCATCGACGAGGTCGAGCCCGTCTCCGAGATCGTCAAGCGCTTCTCCACCGGCGCCATGTCGTACGGCTCCATCTCCAAGGAGGCGCACGAGACCCTCGCCATCGCCATGAACCAGCTGGGCGGCAAGTCCAACACCGGTGAGGGCGGCGAGGACGCGGACCGGCTGTACGACCCGGCGCGCCGTTCGTCCATCAAGCAGGTCGCCTCCGGCCGCTTCGGTGTGACCTCGGAGTACCTGGTCAATGCCGACGACATCCAGATCAAGATGGCGCAGGGTGCCAAGCCCGGCGAGGGCGGCCAGCTGCCCGGCCACAAGGTGTACCCCTGGGTCGCCAAGACCCGGCACAGCACCCCGGGCGTGGGCCTGATCTCCCCGCCCCCGCACCACGACATCTACTCCATCGAGGACCTGGCTCAGCTGATCCACGACCTCAAGAACGCCAACCCGCAGGCCCGCATCCACGTGAAGCTGGTCTCCGAGGTCGGCGTCGGCACGGTCGCCGCGGGTGTGTCGAAGGCGCACGCGGACGTGGTGCTCATTTCCGGCCACGACGGCGGTACGGGTGCCTCGCCGCTGACGTCGCTCAAGCACGCCGGTGGACCCTGGGAGCTCGGTCTCGCCGAGACCCAGCAGACCCTGCTGCTCAACGGCCTGCGCGACCGCATCGTCGTCCAGACCGACGGCCAGCTGAAGACCGGCCGTGACGTCGTCATCGCCGCGCTGCTGGGCGCCGAGGAGTTCGGTTTCGCGACCGCGCCGCTCGTCGTCTCCGGCTGCGTCATGATGCGCGTCTGCCACCTGGACACCTGCCCGGTCGGCATCGCCACGCAGAACCCGGTGCTTCGCGACCGCTTCGCCGGCAAGGCCGAGTACGTCGTGAACTTCTTCCACTTCATCGCCGAAGAGGTCCGCGAGATCCTCGCCGAGCTGGGCTTCCGCTCCATCGAGGAGGCCGTCGGCCACGCCGAGACCCTCGACGTGGCGCAGGCGATCGACCACTGGAAGGCGCAGGGCCTGGACCTGTCCCCGCTCTTCTACGTGCCGGAGCTGCCCGAGGGCACCCCGCTCCACCAGGTCGTCGAACAGGACCACGGCCTGGAGAAGGCGCTCGACAACGAGCTGATCAAGCTCGCCGCCGACGCGCTGGCCGCGGACTCCGCGACCGACGCTCAGCCGGTCCGCGCCCAGGTCGCCATCCGCAACATCAACCGCACGGTCGGCACCATGCTCGGCCACGAGGTGACGAAGAAGTTCGGCGGCGCGGGTCTGCCCGACGACACCATCGACATCACCTTCACGGGTTCCGCGGGCCAGTCCTTCGGCGCCTTCCTGCCGCGCGGTGTCACGCTGCGCCTGGAGGGCGACGCCAACGACTACGTCGGCAAGGGCCTCTCCGGCGGCCGGGTGATCGTCCGTCCCGACCGGGGCGCCGACCACCTCGCCGAGTTCTCGACGATCGCGGGCAACACCATCGCGTACGGCGCGACGGGCGGCGAGCTCTTCCTGCGCGGCCGCAGCGGCGAGCGCTTCTGCGTCCGCAACTCCGGCGCGACGGTCGTGTCCGAGGGCGTGGGCGACCACGGCTGCGAGTACATGACCGGCGGTCACGCGGTGGTCCTCGGCGAGACGGGCCGCAACTTCGCGGCCGGTATGTCCGGCGGCATCGCGTACATCATCGACCTGAACCGCGACAACGTGAACGTCGGCAACGTGGGCGCCGTCGAGGAGCTCGACGACACCGACAAGCAGTGGCTGCACGACGTGGTGCGCCGTCATGCGGAGGAGACCGGTTCGACGGTCGCCGAGAAGCTCCTCGCCGAGTGGTCCGTCTCCGTGGACCGCTTCAGCAAGATCATCCCCAGCACGTACAAGGCAGTGCTCGCCGCCAAGGACGCCGCCGAGCGAGCCGGACTCCCCGAGTCCGAGATCACCGAGAAGATGATGGAGGCGGCGACCAATGGCTGATCCCAAGGGCTTTCTGAACCACGGCCGCGAGGTCGCCCGGACCCGCCCGGTCGACGAGCGCGTCAAGGACTGGAACGAGGTCTACGTTCCGGGCTCGCTGCTCCCGATCATCTCCAAGCAGGCCTCGCGCTGCATGGACTGCGGTATCCCGTTCTGCCACAACGGCTGTCCGCTGGGGAACCTGATCCCCGAGTGGAACGACTACGCGTACCGCGAGGACTGGTCCGCCGCGTCGGAGCGCCTGCACGCCACGAACAACTTCCCGGAGTTCACGGGCCGCCTGTGCCCCGCTCCGTGCGAGTCGGCGTGCGTGCTCGGTATCAACCAGCCCGCCGTGACCATCAAGAACGTCGAGGTCTCGATCATCGACAAGGCGTGGGACACGGGCGATGTCGCCCCGCAGATCCCCGAGCGCCTGTCGGGCAAGACGGTGGCGGTCATCGGGTCCGGTCCCGCCGGTCTCGCCGCCGCCCAGCAGCTGACCCGGGCCGGCCACACGGTCGCGGTGTACGAGCGCGCCGACCGCATCGGCGGCCTGCTGCGCTACGGCATCCCCGAGTTCAAGATGGAGAAGCGGCACATCAACCGCCGCATCGAGCAGATGCGCGCGGAGGGCACCCGCTTCCGTACCGGCATCGAGATCGGCCGCGACCTCAAGGCGACGGACCTGCGCAAGCGGTACGACGCCGTGGTCATCGCCGCCGGTGCGACGACCGCTCGTGATCTCCCCGTCCCCGGGCGGGAGTTGAACGGCATCCACCAGGCGATGGAGTACCTGCCCCTGGCCAACAAGGTCCAGGAGGGCGACTACGTGGCGCCCCCGATCACGGCCGAGGGCAAGCACGTCGTGGTCATCGGCGGCGGCGACACGGGCGCGGACTGCGTGGGCACCGCCCACCGCCAGGGCGCGGCCTCGGTCACCCAGCTGGAGATCATGCCGCGACCGGGCGAGGAGCGGAACCCGGGCCAGCCCTGGCCGACGTTCCCGATGCTCTACAAGGTCACCTCCGCGCACGAGGAGGGCGGCGAGCGCGTCTACTCCGTCTCGACCACCCACTTCGAGGGAGACGAGGACGGCAACGTCCAGTGGCTGCACCTCAGCGAGGTCGAGTTCATCGACGGCAAGCTGACTCCGAAGCCGGGCACGGAGCGCAAGATCCCCGCCCAGCTGGTGACGCTGGCCATGGGCTTCACGGGGACGGACGTCGAGAACGGCGTGGTCTCCCAGTTCGGTCTGGAGCTCGACGCGCGCGGCAACATCGCACGCGACGCCGAGTTCGCGACGAACGTCCCCGGCGTGTACGTCGCCGGTGACGCCGGTCGCGGCCAGTCGCTGATCGTCTGGGCGATCGCCGAGGGCCGCTCGGCCGCCCGCGGCGTCGACCGCTTCCTCACCGGCGCCAGCGACCTCCCGGCCCCGATCCGCCCGACGGACCGCTCGCTGATGGTCTGACCCCCCTGGCTGTGACCTGACGGTCACTCAAAAACGTCCCGTACAAAGGCGTACGGAACAACCACGGCGCTCGCCTTGTCCCCGACCGGACGTTGGCGGGCGCCGCTGGCGTTTCGTCAACTCACCTTCAGATCCTGGAACTTCACCGTGGCGTCCTCGGTGTAGGCGCCCACCTTGCCCTGGGTGTAAGGGCGTTCGGTGTCGGTGAAGGTCACCAGGAGGCGGTCGCCCACCGTGACCTTGAGTACGGCACCGCGCTGTTCGACCACGACCTCGTACCACTTGCCCACGGGGTACTTCTGCCGCCCGGTCGCCAGGAAGCGCTGGCCGCCCGGGTAGGCCGGGTCCCGTTTGCCGAGCTCCCAGCCGTTCGGCTTGAGCGTGATGTAGTAGAAGTGCTCGGGGTCGGTGTACGCCCAGACCAGCCACGGCACTTCCCAGGGGTTGGGATCCGGGTCGCGCAGCTGCCGGACCGTCCGCATCCGGGCCTCGTAGCGCAGATCCCCGTACGACGTCGTGCTCACGATCAACCCGGCGTGCGTCGTACCGGGGTCCTCGGCCGCCCTGGGCGAGAGCGAAAGGGCGTCGTCCCCACCGCTGTTGGTGCCATGGCCGTTGAACACCGAGAACCAGCGGCCGTGCGTGGAGCCGTCGGCCCAGGGCTCCGGCGGTGGCGCGTCGTCCCCCTGGCACTGGCTCAGCGTGATCGCGAGCACCGCGGTCAGCGCGGCGGCCAGTGACAGGAGGGCGAGTACACGTCCTCTGCGCTCCGGCGGACTCAGCGGAATCCGCCATCGGGGGCGCGGAGGCGACGAGGTCATGCCGTCGAGTATGGCCTCGGAGCGGCGACCGTGACGGGTACATCGGCGGCGAAGTCCTCGGCCAGTTGGGCGAGTACGCGGGTCGCGGCCTGTCCGTCGCCGAACGGGTTGCCCGCGCGCGCCATCCGCCGGTACTCGGCCGGGTCGTCGAGCAGCGTGGTCGCGGCGCCCACGATGACGTCCGGGTCCGTGCCGATGAGTCGGGCCGCGCCCGCCTCCACCGCCTCCGGGCGCTCGGTGGTGGTGCGCAGCACCAGTGCGGGCTTGCTGAGACTGGGGGCCTCCTCCTGGATGCCGCCGGAGTCCGTGAGGACGAGATCGCACTCGGCGAGCGTCGCCGCGAAGTCCAGGTAGTCCAGCGGCTCGATCAGCGAAATGCCGGCCCGGCCTTCGAGTTCGGGCAGCAGGGACTCCCGCACGGCCGGGCTCTTGTGCAGCGGCAGCACGATCTCCACGTCCCCGCGCTCGGCGAGCCGGCCGAGCGCCCGGCCCATGCCGCGCATCCGCTCACCCTGGTTCTCCCTGCGGTGCAGGGTCACCAGGATGCGCTTGGCGCCGCTGCGGAACGCGGAGGTCCCGGAGCCCTCCGCGAGCACCCACAGCAGGTTGTCGATCACTGTGTTGCCGGTGGTGAACACCTGCTCCGCCGGAACACCCTCGTCCGTGAGGTGCCGGGCCGCGCGGCGTGTCGGGGCGAAGTGCCAGCGGGCGATGCGCCCGATGAGGCAGCGGTTGAGCTCCTCGGGGAAGGGGTTGTCGAGCACTCCGGTACGCAGTCCGGCCTCGACGTGGGCAACCGGGATCTTCTCGTAGAAGGCGGCCAGCGCTCCGGTGAGCGCGGTCGTGGTGTCCCCCTGCACCACGACCAGGTCGGGCCGCTGCTGACGCATGACCTCGCCCAGTTCACCGACAAGGCGGGCGGTCAGCTCGGACAGCTGCTGGCGGCTGCGCATCACGTCGAGGGCGACCCTGACGTCGACCCCCAGCAGTCCGAGCATCTGGTGGAGCATCTCGCGGTGCTGCCCGGTGGTGACGACGATCGGCTCGAACTGCGTGCCGGTGGTCATCGCGCGCGCCACCGGCGCCAGTTTGATCGCTTCCGGCCGGGTCCCGAGCACCAGCATGGCGCGTACGGGCACGGCTGACGGGTGTGTGGACATGAGCCCCCCTAGGGCATGCGCGAGCGCAGTCGCGCGAGGGTGATGAGAGAGCGGTGATGAGAGAGCAGAGTTGAGTGACGAGAGACGTACGAAGGCACGGAGGAGGCTGGTAGCGGGCGCGCTGGAGCTCGGGGCTGCCCGGGACTTACCGAGGCCTCGTGGTGCTCACATCCCGGCGGTGCTCATCAGGTCCTGGCGGTCTTCAGCCAGCCCCGCTTGCCGGTGAGCATCCGCCAGAACCCCCACCAGCCGGCGGCGAACCAGATGTAGCCGTAGAAGATGAAGACGTGCGCGAGGAGGACCGAGCGCACCAGGCCGAGGTCGCGCTCACGCTTGGCGTACACGAAGCCGTAGGTGTAGGCGGCCGTGAACGAGAGCAGATACGGGCCGAGCAGCCACATGGGCGAGACGAGCGGGTGTCCCACCTGGAGCGAGGCCACGGTGGTGGCGCCCAGGGCGACGAGGAAGGAGAGCGGCAGCAGCGAGGTGAGCAGGATGAGCACCGGGCTGGAGAGGTGGTAGAGCAGATCCAGCGCTGCCCGGGTCGGGACCTCCCGCAGGATGAGCGGGACGAGGTTCGCCGACTGCAAGTGGCCCTGGAACCAGCGGGATCGCTGGCGGACCAGCCGTCGCAGATCGAGTACGGCCTGCTGGGACACCGCGGCGGTGGTGCAGTGCATGTTCGTCCAGCCCTTGGCGAGCAGCCGCACCCCGAGGTCGAGGTCCTCGGTGAGGCTGTCGCTCCAGGGGCCGTCGCCGTCAAGGGTGTTGAGCGCCGACAGCCGCATGAACTGTCCGTTGCCGCCCATGCCGACGCTGCCGATGAAGCGGCGCGCGCTCTGGAACACGTCGCCGTAGACGACGAACTCCATGTCCTGCATCCGGGCGAGGAGCCCCTGGTCCCGGTTGTACATACGGACGCAGACCTGAACCGCGCCCGTACGGGGATCATCGAAGTACGGGTCCACCGACTGGACGATGTGCGGATCCAGCCGTCCGTCGGCGTCGACGACGCAGAGCACCACGTCGTCGGGGTCGTGCCCGGCAAGCAGGCCGGACTCCCTGAGATGACGCACGCCGTCGTTGAGCGCGGCACCCTTGCCCCGCCGCGCGTTCGGCAGTGTCCGCCGGTGCAGTCGGACCCGGGTGGGATCGGCGGCGAGCGCGATCTCACCCGTGCGGTCGTCCGAGGCGTCGTCGATGACGAGCGCCATGAAATTCCCGGCGGGCAGAGAGGTGATGCGCGCCAGGCTTTCGGAAAGCACTTGCTCTTCGTTGAGGCATGCAAGCAGAAATACGTAGAAGCGTTCTCTACGCGGGCCGCGGGCGCGGCGTATTCTGCGCCTGGAGAGAAGGAAAAGACTGGTGTTGTAACAGCCGGCCATCACGATCAAGGTGATGCTCGACCACAGCAGCAGCTCAGTGATCATCACTGCTCTCGGCACTGACCTGCACTTTTGGTGCTTGCCGACGGAGCCGTATCCGGGCCAGAAGTATCAGGATCGCCGTGAGGCAGTAGAACAGAAAACCGACTCCGGCGGTGGCCTGTAAGGCTTTGGCCAAAGGCATCCCGGGTATCGCTTCGGGTGCGGCCATACCCCCTGCCAAGGGCAGAAGAGCCCCCAGGGCGGGTCGTCCATACATTGTCCCCCCACTTATCACCACGCGTCCCCAACGCGTGGAAGGCGAACGTAGCAGACGTACAAGGCCGTCCAGAAGCTCAATCGGAAATTGAGGACACCGGATCTTTCGACAGGGTCTGATGGGTCCCGAGGAATTCACCGAACGGCCCGTTGACACTCTTGTGGACCGTCACAAGAATCGGGGGCTTCCCGGAAGAAGAAAAGCCTTTGTCAATGATTGGCAAAGTGGGGGGATAAACATCATGAGACCAGTGTGGAACCAGTCCCGGAGGCGACGGGGAATCTTCGGGAGGCGACGGGGAACCTCCAGGATCACCCTTGCCCTGATGCTCGTCGCCGCCCTGCTGGGCGGTGCTTTCGTGACCTCGTCCGCCCAGGCGGCGGGGCACGGCAGGCACCCCGGAGAGGTCCGCGGCACCTCCTCCGGGATGAACCGCGTCGACCTCAAGGGCTGGGCCAAGGCCCAGGTCAAGGCCGACAAGCAGCGCCACGGCAAACCCCGGACGAGGACGACCGGCCTGTCGGTCGCCACGGCGTCGGCCACGTCCACCCGCTCGTCCGCCACGGCCCTGCGGCAGCAGGCGGCCCTGCTGAAGCCGGCCGCGCTGAAGCCGGCCGCCGACCTGGCCGCCGAGGCCAACCCGTCGGCGCTCGTGCTCTACGACACGGCAGGCCCCTACGGGCAGTTGGGCGAGCTGTACGCGATGGCCACGGCCAATCTCGCAGGACACTTCGGCACCGTGACGGCCAAGCCGGTCCAGCAGTACACCGCGGGCATGCTCGACTCGTACACGGCCGTCGTCTACATCGGCTCGACCTACTACGGCGGTGACGTCCCGGACGTGATCCCGGCCGCCTTCTACCAGGACGCGCTGACCACCACCAAGCCCGTGACCTGGATCGGCGCCAACATCTGGAACATGGCGAACGCCGCGGGCGTAGCCCAGTTCACCCAGAAGTACGGCTGGGACCCGACGACGTCGTACTACGAGGACGGCGGATCCATCGGCACCGTGACGCAGGTGACGTACAAGGGCCAGCCCCTCACCCGGAACATCCCCGCCGGGCAGGACGGCGGCGTGCTGCGCCCCAACGTCCTGACGGGGACGGGATATCCGGTGGTCACCCGGCTCGCGGAGGGCCTGGACACCTCGAACGGGCACACCTTCGGCTGGGCGGTCAGGTCGTCCAACCTCACGTACATCGGTGAGATCCCGTTCGCCTACGTCTCCGAGAGCGACCGCGTCATCGCTTTCGAGGACCTGCTCTTCGACGCCCTCGCGCCCACCACGGCCGAGCGGCACCGGGCGATCGTCCGCCTCGAGGACATCAGCCCCAACTCGGACCCGGCCGAACTGCGCTCCATGGCCGACTACTTGTACTCCCAGCGGATCCCGTACGGCATCAACGTGATCCCCGTCTACACCGACCCGAACGGCACCTACAACAACGGTGTCCCCGAGACCTTCACGCTCTCGCAGCGACCGCAGGTGGTCAGCGCCCTGAAGTACATGATCGCCCGGGGCGCGGTCCTGATGGACCACGGATACACCCACCAGTACGGCAACATCGCCAACCCGTACAACGGTGTGAGCGGCGACGACTTCGAGTTCTACCGGGCCCATGTGGACGCCGCGAACAACGTCGTCTACGACGGTCCGGTCCCCGAGGACTCGACGGTGTGGGCCCAGGGCCGGATCACCAGCGCGCTCGCCGAGTTCACCAGGGCGGGCCTGGCGAAGCCGGCGCTGTGGACCACCCCGCACTACGCGGGCTCGGCCGCCGACTACAAGGTATTCAGTTCGAATTTCTCGGCCCGGCTCGAACGTTCGCTTTATTTCGCGGGAACTTTGAGTGGTGCCTCGTCGGACCCGAACCGATTCATCGGACAGTTCTTCCCGTATATGGTGCGTGATGTGTATGGGACGAAGGTGGTTCCGGAGAATCTCGGGAATTACGAGCCGGAGGCGTACAACAATCACCCGCCGCGGCTGCCCGCCGATCTCATCGCCTCGGCCAAGGCCAATCTCGCGGTCCGGGACGGATTCGCCAGCTTCTTCTACCACCCGTACTTCCCGCTCCAGCCGCTGAAGGACACGATCGCCGGGATCAAGGCGCTCGGCTACACCTTCGTCAGTCCGGCCGCCCTGTGAGGGCACAGGCCCTGAGGAGGACCGCTGCCACCGTGGCAGCGGTCCTCCTCGCCGTGACGGGCTGCACACAGGTGCGGGGGGCCGACTCCGGCGGCAAGGCCGGGGCCGAGAAGAAGTCCCAGGATTCCGAGGTGTCCGAGAAGGCGTCGGTCATGCGGGGCATCGCGCTGCCCTCCTGGTCCCGCACCGACTACGACAGCCCGGCCGCGGCCACGTATCTGCGGGACATCAGGGCGACCGGCGCACGCTGGGTCGCCTTCACCCCGACCTGGTACCAGACGCACGTCGGCGACTCGACCCTGCACAGCACGGAGGAGACCGCGAGCGACGCGAGTCTGCGCCGGATCGTGCGCCGGGCGCACCGGGCCGGCCTGAAGGTGATGATCAAGCCGCACGTGGATCTGCCGGGTGATGTGGACCGCGCCGAGATCCGTCCCCGGGACCGGGCCGCCTGGTTCGCCGCGTACCGGAAGTTCATCACCCACTACGCGGACCTCGCGGCCCAGACGGACACCGAGCAGTTCGTGGTCGGCACCGAACTGGCCGGAGTCTCGGGCGACCGGACGGCCTGGACCGAGGTCGTCGCGGCGGTCCGCGACCGGTACGACGGACCGCTCACCTATGCCGCCAACTACGACGAGTACCGGAAGATCCGCTTCTGGAAGGCGCTCGACCTCATCGGGATCGACGCCTACTGGCCGCTGTCCGCCACGCCCACGGACGACACGGCCCGGCTGCGCCGCGCGTGGGAGCCGATCGGGAAGAGCCTCGCCGCGTTCTCGGCGCGGCAGGGTCGGCGGATCCTGTTCACGGAGGCCGGGTACGTGAGCCAGCGCGGCTCCACGACCGCTCCCTACTCCTGGACCGTCAGCAACCGCACCTCAGACGCCGAACAGGCCGCCGCGTACCGGGCGTTGCTGGAGTCCTTCGAGGGTCGGCGGTGGTGGGCCGGGGTGTGCTGGTGGATGTGGGACGACTGGCCGGACAGCGGGGAGACGCCGGTGAAGCTCGCGTACACCCCGCATGGCAAAGCGGCGGAGGGGGTGCTGAAGGAGAAGTGGATCCGCTGAGGGCGCTACGTGCTGAGCGGCGCTACGGTCCGTTGAGCGGCGCTACGGCACGTGGTACGTCTCCCCGTACACCTTCCACCGCAGCGGTGTGCGCAGGTCCAGGTTCCCGTCGTACAGGAACTGCCGTTGGGCCGTGTCGATGCGGGTGGTGTCGCGGTCCGGGTTCTTGGACTTCATGGTCGTACGGCGCATGTCGAGGAAGATGTCGAGGTACGACTTCTCGCTGCCGCCCTCGGAGGGGAGGTCGGCCTCGCGCATCGCGCGTTCGCGCAGGCCGTAGAAGCTGTCGGGGTTGGTGCCGGGGCCGTGCAGGACCATGGCGTCGTAGTAGATGAACTGGCCGAGGGTGCCGAGTCCGTCGAGTTTGGCGAGGCGGACGGCGGGGTCGAAGTAGACGCGGTCGCGTTCGCTGTCCTGGGCCTTGCGGAAGGCGGTGACACCGGCCTCCTTGCGCCAGGCGGCCGGGAAGCCGTCGAGGCCCTCGTGGGAGCCCGTGCCGTCGACCTTGCGCAGGGCGGGGAGGTAGCGGGCGAGGCCGTTGGCCGGGTGGTCCTTCGTGTAGCGCTCGACCAGGGTGAGCAGGTCGTGGGTGCCGGTGCAGAAGCCGATGATGCCCGCGGTGTAGCCCTGGCCGTCGCCGATGTCCTCGATGTAGGCGTATGCGCTGCGCCAGTCGAGGGTGGAGTTCTCGGCGCTCGCCACGATCTGCTGCGCGAGCTCTTTCTTGGCCGGGGCGGCGAGGCCGGGCGGCAGGTCGGCGATCAGCTCGTCGTCGGCCGCCTGCTCGGCCGTGCGCTCGGCGTGCGCCTTGGCGTCCTCGCGCGCCTGCTCCGCGGCGGACGTGCTGCCCTTGGCGTTCTGCGCGTCCTTGTGCTCGGGCGTGACGAAGTAGACCGCCGCGGTAACGAGGAGTGGGACGGTGGCGAACAGGAGGCAACCAGCGCGTTTCATGGCGCACAGCGTACGGCGGGGGTGCGCACGGGGTGCGGGTGCGGGTGTGGGTGGGCGTATCGCGTTCCGTCGGTGGGTGGGTCGGGGCCGTGCCGGTACATCCGCCCCGTCGCCGGTGGCAGATCGCTTGGCTTGCATGGCTCTGCCTGTTGGCAACCACGTAAGCGACGGGGCATGTGATGTACCGGCACGGCCCCTTCCGTGCGTGGGCGGGTGCGGGTGAGTGGGGGCGTGCGTGGGCGGGTGCGGGGCCGTGGGGGCTCAGCTGCGGGCAATCGTGCCGCTGGGGCGGCACGGGTGGGCGCAGCGGCACCCTGCGAGCGCCGGCAGTGCACCCACCCCGACGGCATCCCCGGCGCCGGGTGCCTAGTGGGTGGCGCCCGCCGTGGCTGGGGGTGGTTCCGCCTGTACGCCGGGGGCCTCCACGTCCGCCGTGTAGTCCTCGGGGCCGCCGTTACGCCGTTCCGTTCTTCAGCTCCATCACCTTGCCCAGCGCCGACACGACCAGCAGGATCAGCAGCCCGGCGCAGGCCGCGGCCTGGATCGGGGTGCGGCGGTGGTCGCGGGGTGCGTACGCGTAGGCGAACGTCACGACGCCGCCCGCCAGCAGGCCGCCGAGGTGGCCCTGCCACGAGGTGAGCCCCGCCGAGATCAGCAGCCAGATCAGCAGGCCCGCCATGAAGCGGTTGACGCTCCGCATGTCCGCGCCCAGTCGGCGGGCCATCACGTAGTAGGCCGCTCCCAGGCCGAAGATCGCGCCTGACGCGCCGAGCGTGGGGGTGTCCGGCGCGATCAGCAGGACGAGGACGGAGCCGCCGAGTGCCGAGAGGAGGTAGAGGGTGATGTAGCGGGCGCGGCCGAGCTGGGCCTCCACGACCCGGCCGATGTTCCACAGCGAGACCATGTTCATCACGATGTGCAGGATCCCGAACGTGCCCTCGGTGGGCGGAAGATGGAGGAACGCCCCGGTCAGCAGCCGGTACCACTCGCCGTCGACGACCCCCTCCGGGTGGAAGTCCGACGGGTAAGGGGACTGCCACATGTAGTGACCGCCGTCGGGCCCCAGCAGACCGGCGCCCAGCATCTCGAACCGGTCCACGACCGACGTACGCACCAACTCGGCCAGATAGGCGAGTACGTTGAGGCCGATCAGGGCGTACGTCACCAGAGGCACCGTGGAGATACGGCCGCCGAAGGCCGTGCGGGCCTGGCGGATCGAGCGCGCGCCCTCCTTCACGCACTCCACGCACTGGTGGCCGACCGCCGCCTCGCGCATGCAGTCCGGGCAGATGTAGCGGTCGCACCGGGTGCAGCGCACATGGGACTCCACCTTTGGATGGCGATAGCAGGTGGTGACGGCGGACTCGGGCTCCACGGCCGGCTCCTCGGAGTGCAACGGGATGGGGGAACGATCAGCCGGTGGGGTCGGCGGCGAACAAAATAGCGAACACCTGTGGCCGGGTGGGACGGCAGGGGCCCGGGGTGCCTGCGGTGACGTAATCTCGGCGTTTCCGTAACCCTCGCGCGATGGGAGCCCCCGCATGGCCGGAATCAGCCTCACCAAGGTGGAGGAGACCGCGCCCGCGCTGGTCAGTCTGTACAAGAGCGCGGGGGTCTCCCTCACCAAGCACGGGCTGAACGGTCAGCGGGCCGCCGTGTATCTGGTGGTCGACTACTCGGGGTCGATGAAGCCGTACTACCAGGACGGCAGTGTGCAGGCGCTCGCCGACCGGGTACTCGGGATGGCGGCCCACTTCGACGACGACGGGACGGTGCCGGTCGTCTTCTTCTCGACGGACATCGACGCCGTCACCGACATCGCGCTCGACAACCACCAAGGTCGCATCGAGCGGATCGTGGCCGGGCTCGGGCACATGGGCAAGACCAGCTACCACCTCGCCATGGACGCCGTCATCGACCACTACCTGGACAGCGGCTCCAAGGACCCCGCCCTCGTCGTCTTCCAGACCGACGGCGGGCCGATCAACAAGCTCGCCGCCGAACGGTACTTGTGCAAGGCGGCCAAGCTTCCGCTGTTCTGGCAGTTCATAGGGTTCGGGGATCCGGGGAGTAGGCAGTTCGAATTCCTGCGCAAACTGGACGAGTTGGCGGTGCCGCAGAAGCGGGTCCTCGACAACGCCGGGTTCTTCCACGCCGGTTCGGATCCGCGGAAGGTGTCCGACGGGGAGCTGTACGACCGGCTGGTGGCGGAGTTCCCGCAGTGGCTGGTGGCGGCAAGGGCGCGGGGGATCGTGCAGTGACCGTACGATCCCTGCCCGCCGCCGAGCGGGTCGCCGTGCCCTGGAAGAACGGCGGCGGGGTGACCCGTGAGATCGCCGCCTGGCCCGAGGGCGCGGACATGGGCGACTTCGTGCGGCGAGTGAGCCTCGCCGACGTCGGCGCCGACGGGCCGTTCTCGGCGTTCGCCGGGGTGGACCGGATCCTCACCATGGTCGAGGGCGAGGGGATGGACCTGACCGTCGGGGGCGAACATCGTCGTGTCGATACGCGGTATGTGCCTCAGGGCTTCCCCGGTGACCTGGCGACCGACTGCCGGCTGCTCGGGGGGCCGGTCGTGAACCTCAATGTCATGTGGCGCAGGGGCGGTGCGGCGGTCCCGACCGTCAGGGTGGTGCGTTCCCGGCTGCCGGTCGCTGTCCCGGCGGGGCCGGCCGTGCTGGTCGTCGCGCTCGAGGGGACCGCCGAGGTGGCCGGACTGACCCTCGGGCGGTACGACGCCGCGCTGCTGACCGGCGAGGACGCCGAGCTGCGTGCGATGGGGCGTACCGCTGTCATCGGTCTCGTGCCACGGGGTGCCGAGCTCGGCTCGTGACGCCCCGTTGGCTTCGGGGAGGCGTCATGCCACCCTGGGGGGCCGAGGGGAGCGGCGTATGGGCGCACGAGAGATCAACTCCGCGCGGGCTACGGGGACTTCAGGTGTCGGGACGTCGAGTGCCGGGCGGCGGGACGAGGCCGGCAAAGGGGAGCGGCTCGCGGACTGGGCCGACGGGCGACTGGGCATCTACGCGCTGGCCAAGGCCAATATGCGCAAGGTCTTTCCGGACCACTGGTCGTTCATGCTCGGCGAGGTCTGCCTCTACAGCTTCCTCATCCTGATCCTCACCGGCGTCTATCTCACCCTGTTCTTCGAGCCGAGCGGCGTCGAGGTCGTCTACCACGGCTCGTACAAGCCGCTGAACGGCATCATCATGACGCGGGCGTACGAGTCCACGCTCGACATCAGCTTCGACGTGCGCGGCGGACTGCTGATCCGGCAGATCCACCACTGGGCGGCGCTCGTCTTCCTCGCCGGGATGCTCGTGCACATGATGCGAGTGTTCTTCACCGGCGCGTTCCGCAAGCCGCGCGAGGTCAACTGGCTGTTCGGCTGGACCCTGTTGATGCTCGGCCTCATCACCGGCCTGACCGGCTACTCGCTCCCCGACGACCTGCTCTCCGGCACCGGCGTCCGCTTCGCGCAGGGCGCCATCCTGTCGGTCCCGATCGTGGGGACGTACCTCTCCTTCTTCCTTTTCGGAGGGGAGTTCCCGGGGCACGACATCATTCCGCGCTTCTTCCCGATCCATGTACTCCTGCTGCCCGGGATCATGCTGGGCCTGGTCGTCGCCCATCTGATCCTGGTCTTCTACCACAAGCACACGCAGTACCCCGGGCCCGGACGGGACCAGAAGTCCGTGATCGGCATGCCGTTCATGCCCGTCTACATGGCCAAGGCGGGCGGCTTCTTCTTCCTCGTCTTCGGCGTGCTGTCGGTGATGGGTGCGATCGCGACGATCAACCCCGTGTGGGCCTTCGGGCCCTACCGGCCCGACCTGGTGACCACCGGCGCGCAACCCGACTGGTATCTGGGGTTCTCCGAGGGGCTGATCCGGGTGATGCCGGGATGGGAGATCAACGCCTGGGGCCACACCCTGCAGTTGGGCGTCTTCATCCCCTTCTCCCTCTTCCCGCTCATCATGACCGCCATCGCCGTCTATCCGTTCATCGAGGCGTGGGTCACCGGGGACAGACGTGAGCACCACATCCTGGACCGGCCGCGCAACGTGCCCACCCGCACCGGGCTCGGCGTCGCCTGGCTGACGCTCTACGCCGTCCTGCTCGTCGGCGGGGGCAACGACCTGTGGGCCACCCACTTCCATCTCTCGATCAACGCGATCACCTGGTTCGTACGGGTCGCCGTCTTCGTCGGGCCCGCGCTCGCCTTCGTCGTCACGAAACGGATCTGTCTGGGGCTGCAACGCCGGGACCGCGACAAGGTGCTGCACGGGCGCGAGTCCGGCATCATCAAGCGGCTCCCGCACGGCGAGTACGTCGAGGTCCACGAACCGCTCACGCAGTCGCAGCGGTTCACCCTGACCCAGCACGAGCAGGCGCCGCCGTACGAGGTGGGGCCGCTCGTCGACGCGAACGGCGTCGCCCGCCGGGTGGGGCCCTCCCGCCGGCTGCGCGCCCGGCTGGCCCGGGCCCTGTACGGACCCGGTACGCAGATTGCGAAGCCGACCGTCGAGGAGTACCGGGAGCTCACGAGCGAGGACCATCACCACTGAGGACCTCGGCCCGGCACTCCGCCGGCGTGCCCCACGCGGTGCGCAGGGCACGGGCCTTGGTGAGCCAGAGGGAGAGGTCGTACTCGGCCGTGTAGCCGATCGCGCCGTGCAGTTGCAGCGCGGTACGGGCGGTCGCGTACGCGGCCTCGCAGGCCGTGACCTTCGCGGCGGCCACATCGGCCGGGGCCATCGACAGGGCGGCTCCGAAGAGGAGCGGCCGCGCGAACTCCAGGGCGATCTTCGCGTCCGCCAGCTGATGCTTGACTGCCTGGAACGAGCCGATGGGCACCCCGAACTGGCTGCGCTGCTTCACGTAGCCGACCGTCCGGTCGAGGAGAGCCAGCCCCACCCCCAGGGCTTGGGCAGCGGTGGCGAGACGAGCCCAGGTGAGGGCGTGGACGGCGGCGCGGGCCACGTGCGGGCCCGTGGTGAGGAGCTCAGCGCCCGGGCGGGGGCGGGTTAGCCGGCGGGCCGGGTCGAGGGAGGGGCGGAGGGAAGTCGCGGGGGGCGCGGGGGGTGTGGACGTCGCGGGGGTTCCAGGGGTTCCGGGGGTGCTGGGGGCGCCGGGGGTTGCGGAGCCGGCAGAGGTCCCGGGGAGTGCGGAGATCCCGGAGGGCTGAGAGGCCCCGTGTCCCGGCGCGCCCGATCCCGTTGTGCCGCTGCCGCTGCCGCTGCCGCTGCCGCTGCCGCTGCCGCTGCCGCTGCCGCTGCCGCTGCCGCTGCCGCTGCCGCTGCCGCTGCCGCTGCCGCTGCCGCTGCCGCTGCCGCTGCCGCTGCCGCTGCCGCTGCCGCTGCCGCTGCCGCTGCCGCTGTGCGCGTGCTGGTGGCTGCGGACCGGAGCTTGAGCTGTCGTGCCGTGCGTCGCGGCCGGCGAGCCGCTGCTGTCGGTATCGCCGGCGGCTGTCGGGGTCGTGGTCGGCGTGGACGCGTGGACCGGCGCCTGTGTCAGGTGCAACTCGGCGGTCTTCGCGGTGTTCCGCACCGTCAGGTGCACCTCAGCCGCGTCCCCGTCCAGCAGATACGGCCCCCCGCCCGGCAGGGCCACCGTGGCCACCGCCTCGCCCGAGGCAAGCGTCGGCAGGAGGCGCTTGGCGGGGCCCGATTCGCCGAGCGAGGACAGGAGCGCGGCCGCCGCCACCGTCTCCACCAGCGGGCCAGGCGCCGCGTGTCGGCCCAACTCCACGAAAGCGACGGCCAGTTCCACGGGAAGGGGGCCCACACCTTCGTACGCCTCGGGTATCGCCAGCGCGAAGACGCCCGCGTCGGCGAGGCGGGACCACAGGGCGCGGCCCGGGGTGTGGTCGCCCGCGGCCCAGGCGCGGACAGCCGCCGGGGTGTCCGCGGAGGTCAGCATCGCGTCCAGGGAGGCCGCGAAGGCGCGCTGCTCGGTGTCGAGGAGGAAACGCATCAGCGGCGTCCCTTCGGGAGGCCGAGCAGCCGCTCGGCGATGATGTCGCGCTGGATCTCGTTGGTGCCCGCGTAAATGGGACCCGCGAGGGAGAAGACGTACCCCTCGGACCAGTCGGTGTCCGCCAACTCGCCCTCCGGGCCCAGCAGATCGAGTGCGGTCTCGTGCAGCGCGATGTCGTACTCGGACCAGAAGACCTTGTTCAGGCTGGACTCCGGGCCGATGCTCTCGCCGTCGAGGAAACGGGAGGCGTTGGCGTACGTGAAGAGCTGGTAGGCGCGGGCGCCGATCACCGCGTCGGCCACCCGGTCGCGCAGGGCTGTGTCCGAGGGGTCCGCCCAGGTGCGCCAGAGGTCCACCAGCCGCTCGGCGGCAGCGAGGAAGCGGCCCGGTGAGCGCAGCGTCAGCCCGCGTTCGTTGCCCGCGGTCGACATGGCGACCCGCCAGCCCTGGCCCGGCTCGCCGATCACGTCCTCGTCCGGGACGAACACGTCGTCCAGGAAGAGCTCCGCGAAGGCCGGTCTGCCGTCCAGACGGCCGATCGGGCGGACCGTCACGCCCGGCGCGCGCAGGTCGAACATCAGGTAGGTCAGGCCCTGGTGGGGTTTCGGGGTGTCCGGATCGCTGCGGAACAGACCGAAGGCGCGGTCGGCGAACGCGGCCCTCGACGACCAGGTCTTCTGCCCACTCAGCAGCCAGCCGCCGTCCGTGCGCACCGCGCGCGAGGTGAGGGAGGCCAGGTCGGAGCCCGCCTCGGGCTCGGACCAGGCCTGCGCCCAGATGACCTCGCCCGTGGCCATCGACGGCAGCACGCGCGCGCGTTGCTCCCGCGTCCCGTGGTCGAAGAGTGTCGGCGCGAGGAGGCTGATGCCGTTCTGGCTGACCCGGCCCGGCGCGCCCGCCGCGTAGTACTCCTCCTCGAAGACCAGCCAGCGGACGATGTCCGCGCCCCGGCCGCCGTACGCCGTCGGCCAGGACACCACCGACCAGCGGTCCGCGGCCAGTTCGGCCTCCCACGCGCGGTGCGCGCCGAAGCCCTCCTCGGTCTCCAGCGAGGGGAGGGGGACGGCCGGGACGTGGGCGTCGAGCCAGGCCCGGGCCTCGGCGCGGAACGCCTCGTCGGCGGGCGAGTGGGCGAGATCCATCGGCGGCACCTTTCGGCGGTGATCTCTGCGGCAACCTTCCCTAACAAGTGTTTGGTAGGTTAGCGTGGAGTCATGACAGACGTCGAGGGTCCGGAGTACGTGCCTGGGCACGGGCTGCTGAAGGGGCGCACCGCCGTTGTCACCGCCGCCGCGGGTGCCGGGATCGGCGGAGCCACGGCCCGTCGGTTTCTGGAGGAGGGCGCGCGCGTGCTGATCAGCGACGCGCACGCGCGGCGGCTCAAGGAGGCCGAGCAGGCACTCGCCGAGGAGTTCGGTGCCGCGAGTGTCGCCGCACTGCCCTGCGACGTCACCGACGAGGACCAGGTCCAGTCCCTCTTCGACACGGCCGCCGGACTGCACGGCGGCCTGGACGTCGTCGTCAACAACGCGGGCCTGGGCGGCACTTCCGCTCTCGTCGACATGACCGACGAGCAGTGGTCGAAGGTGCTCGACGTGACGTTGAACGGCACGTTCCGGTGCACCCGGGCAGCCCTGCGCCGGCTCAAGGAGCAGGACGGGGGCGGGGTCGTCGTGAACAACGCCTCCGTCGTCGGCTGGCGCGCCCAGGCAGGCCAGGCCCACTACGCCGCCGCGAAGGCCGGCGTCATGGCGCTCACCCGATGCGCCGCCATCGAGGCCGCCGCGTACGGAGTGCGAGTCAACGCGGTGTCACCGAGCCTCGCCATGCACCCGCACCTCGCCAAGGTCACCACACCCGAGCTCCTCGAAGAGCTGACCGCGCGCGAGGCCTTCGGACGCCACGCCGAGCCATGGGAGGTGGCCAACGTGATCGTGTTCCTGGCGTCGGGCTACTCCTCGTACATGACGGGTGAGGTCGTCTCCGTCAGTAGTCAGCGCGCCTAGGACGACAATGGACCCGTGCCTACCAAGAAGAAGCCCCAGGTGACCGCCTCGCCGGAGCGCCGCCGCGAACTCCTCGACACCGCCGCCGAGGTCTTCGCCGAGCAGGGCTACAACGCCACCACCGTCCGCAAGATCGCGGACGAGGCCGGGATGCTCGCGGGCAGCCTCTACTACCACTTCGACTCCAAGGAATCGATGCTGGAGGAAATCCTGCGGACCTTCCTCGACGAGCTGTGGAACGGGTACGACACCGTCCTGGACGCCGAACTGGACCCCCGGGAGACCCTGGAGGCCCTGGTCACCGAGTCCTTCCGGGAGATCGACCGGCACCGCGCCGCCGTCGCCATCTACCAGAAGGAGTCCAAGCACCTCGCCGCCCAGCAGCGCTTCGCCTTCCTCGCCGAGTCGCAGCGCAACTTCGAGAAGGCGTGGCTGAGCACGCTGGAGCGCGGCGTCGATGCCGAGGTCTTCCGGGCCGACCTCGACATCCGGCTCACCTACCGGTTCGTGCGCGACACCGTGTGGGTCGCCGCGTCCTGGTACCGGCCCGGTGGACAGCACAGCCCGGAGGAGATCGCCCGGCAGTACCTCTCGATGGTCCTCGACGGGATCTCCGTACGCGAATAACCCATGTCTGCGAGGGAGTTGTCATGGCCGAGGCCTACATCGTCGAAGCGGTCCGCACGCCCGTCGGGCGGCGCGGGGGAGGCCTGAGCGGTGTCCACCCGGCCGACCTCGGAGCGCATGTTCTAAGGGCCCTGGTCGAGCGGTCCGGTGTCGACCCGGCCGCCGTCGAGGACGTCGTCTTCGGCTGCCTGGACACGGTGGGGCCGCAGGCCGGGGACATCGCCCGCACCTGCTGGCTGGCGGCCGGGCTGCCCGAGGAGGTGCCGGGCGTCACGATCGACCGGCAGTGCGGGTCCTCCCAGCAGGCGATCCACTTTGCCGCGCAGGGCGTGCTGTCCGGCACCCAGGACCTGGTGGTCGCCGGCGGCGTCCAGAACATGTCGCAGATACCCATCGCCTTCGCCTCCCGCCAGGCCGCCGAACCGCTCGGTCTCACCGAAGGGCCCTTCGCGGGCAGCGAGGGCTGGCGGGCGCGCTACGGCGACCAGCCCGTCAACCAGTTCCACGGCGCCGAGCTGATCGCCGCCAAGTGGGGTATCAGCCGCCGTGACCAGGAGGAGTTCGCGCTCCGCTCCCATCAGCGGGCGATCCGTGCCATCGACGAGGGGCGCTTCGCGCGCGAGACGGTGGCGTACGGGGAAGTCGCCGTGGACGAGGGCCCGCGCCGTGACACCTCGCTGGAGAAGATGGCGGGCCTGAAACCGGTCGTCGAGGGCGGCACCATCACCGCCGCCTGCTCCTCCCAGGTCTCCGACGGCGCCGCGGCGATGCTGCTCGCCTCGGAGCGGGCGGTCCGCGAACACGGGCTGACGCCCCGCGCGCGAGTCCACCACCTCTCGGTGCGGGGCGAGGATCCCATCCGCATGCTGTCGGCCCCCATCCCGGCCACCGCGTACGCCCTGAAGAAGACCGGCATGTCCATCGGCGACATCGATCTCGTCGAGATCAACGAGGCGTTCGCGCCGGTCGTCCTGGCCTGGCTGAAGGAGACCGGCGCGGACCCGGACAAGGTCAACGTCAACGGTGGCGCGATCGCGCTGGGGCATCCGCTCGGCGCGACGGGTGTGAAGCTGATGACGACCCTCCTCCATGAACTGGAGCGCACGGGTGGCCGTTTCGGACTGCAGACCATGTGCGAGGGCGGCGGTCAGGCCAACGTGACGATCATCGAACGGGTCTGAGGGCCATACGTCGGCAGTGGACGCCCGGCGGTCGGCGGTGCGCGGTCGCGGGCAGTCTGTCGGCGGGCGTCAGCGTCCTAGGGAGAAGCCCAGCACCACGCCCGCGGACACCTCCACCCTTCCGGGCGCGAGATCGCCCGCCGAGCTGCCACCGCCGCCACCATGGCCCCGGTACTGGCGGAACTCGTACGACTCCGAGTCCACGTCCTGGATGTGCACCACAGGGCCCAGCGGCACGCCCGCCGCCTCCGTGTACACCTCGGCCTTGCGGCGGGCGGCCGCCACCGCCTTCCGGCGTGCCTCGTCCCGCAGCGCCGGCTTGTCGTGCACGTCGAACTCCACGCTGTCGATCTGGTGCGCCCCGGCATCGACGGCGTCCACGATCAGCCGCTGGAGGTCGTCGAGCGCCTCCGTCTCGATGACGTACGAGGCCCGGCAGCGGTATCCGAGGAACTTCCGCTCGCCGCCGTAACCGTCGTAGTCCGAGCTGAGCTTGAGCCGGGAGCCCGAAACCGACGCATCCGGTATCGCGTGCTCGCGCAACACATCGCGCAGCCGCGCCACCGCGGCGCCCGCCTCCTGAAACGCCCTGTCGGGCACGGGCTCCAGCACGTCCACCGTCAGTTTCACCCGCACCAGCTGCGGTTCGACCCGCACGCTGCCGGCACCGAACACACTGAGCCCCCAGGGCTCTTTGATCGTCTCTGTCATGCGCGCATTGAAGCACCGCCCGCCGACAGCGCGCCGACGATTTCCGTGGCTTCGGCCATCACCCGCTCCACCAGCTCGGCGCACGACGGCAGGTCGTCGATCACCCCGGCGACCTGCCCGGACGCCATCACCCCGAGGTCCGTACGCCCGTCCACCATCGCCGACCTCAGCAGCATCGGGGTGTTCGCGGCGAGCAGGACCTGACTCCAGGACAGCTCCTTGCCGTGCTTCAGGGCGAGCCCGTCGCGCACCATCCGTCGCCAGGTGAGCCCGAACAGCTTCCGGAACCCGGCCGCCCGGCGGACGGCGTGGAGCAGGGCTTTCCCGCGGCCGGAGTTCTCCAGGGCGTCCACCAGGTCCGTACGCAGCATCCGGTGCGGCAGACCGTCCACCGCCGTGGTCACGGTGATGTCTTTGACCGTCGCTGCCAGATACCTCGCCTTCACCGCGTCCGGCACCGTCGAGTCGGAGGTCAGAAGGAAGCGCGTACCCATCGCGATGCCCGCCGCGCCGTACGCCAGCGCCGCCACCAGTCCCCGCCCGTCGTAGAAGCCGCCCGCCGCCACGACCGGGATGTCGACCGCGTCCACCACCTGCGGCAACAGCACGGTCGTCGCCACCTCGCCGGTGTGCCCGCCGCCCTCGCCGCCCTGCACGATCACCGCGTCGGCGCCCCAGGCGGCCACTTTCTCGGCGTGCCGGCGCGCCCCGATGGACGGGACGACGATCACGCCCGCCTCCTTCAGCTCGGCTATCAGCTCGCGCGAGGGGGCGAGGGCGAAGGACGCGACGCGCACGCCCTCGTCGACGATGATCCGCACCCGGTCGTCCGCGTCCCCGGCGTCCGCGCGCAGATTCACACCGAACGGCTGGTCCGTACGGGACTTGACCTCTCGTACGGCGTCCCGCAGCTGGTCGAGCGTCATCGTCGCGGAGGCCAGGATGCCCAGCGCGCCGGCGTTCGCCGTGGCGGAGACCAGGCGTGGGCCCGCCACCCAGCCCATGCCGGTCTGCACGATGGGGTGGCGGACGCCTACGAGCCGGGTCAGCGCGGTGTCCATCAGCGTCCGACCCTGCCACTGTCCGGGACCTCACGATCCCGCGTGTTCCTCGGTTCGGTGACCTCGCGATCCCGTGTGCCCTTCGGTTCGGTGACCTCGCGATCCCGGGTGCCCTTCGGGTCGATGACCGCGCGGATCAACTCCAGCTCTTCCGGGGTCGGATCACGGGTGTACGGCACCTCTTCGGGGACGGTCAGCGCGAAGCCTGTCGCCTCCCTCACCTGCGCGATCGTGACGCCCGGGTGCAGTGAGGCGAGGCGCATCGAGTGGTCGGGCGTCGCGAAGTCGAGGACGGCGAGGTCGGTCACCACGCGCGGGATGCGGTGGAAGCGCGTGGCGCTCGGCCCCGCGGCGGCGGCACGGTCGTACCCCACCCCGCACACCATGTCGACCCGCTCGACGAAGACACGCGGCGAGTGCTTCGGGATCCAGTAACTGGTCGGGTTGTTGAGCGTGTTGACCGGGGCGCCGCGCACGCCCAGCAGCTGGCGCTTGGGCTTGGCCCAGTCGCCGATGCAGGAGATGTTCTGGTTGCCGAAGCGGTCGATCTGGCTCGCGCCCATCATCACGTGCCGGCGGCCACCGGTGACCATCGTCAGATGTTGCCGGTACGGGAGCCAGCCTTCCGGTGTGCCGTCGAGGCCGACGAGCATGGCTTCGCCGTCGGTCAGCAGCAGGTCGGGCGAGAAGGTGCGCTTGGCGAGGCGGGCGCCGATGGCCGGGATCACGCCCATCGGGCTGGCGAGCACCTCGCCGTCGCCCCGCCAGGCCTCGGCACAGGCGATCACGCAGTACTCGGCACGGGAGACGGTCACTGGTGCTGCCCCTTCTGTTCCTTCTGCCAGGCCTGGACGGCGCTCCGGTAGGCGTGCTCGTCCCCGCCCAGGAACCGCTCGGCGAACTCGGCGTACGGCGTGGTGGCGTACAGCTTCTGGAAGGCCTCGTCGCGTCCGTAGTCGGGGACGCACGAGGTGAAGTGCGCGCCGGTCGGCGTCTCGACGACCCCCGTCACGCTCGACCGCTTGAGCAGCAGCGTCTGCGGGGCGGCCTCCTTGGTCAGCTCCGCCGTGCCGATGTTCTCGACGAGCTGCTCGCATGACACATACGCGGCGTCCGCCGCCTCGCAGAACAGGTCGTCGAAGTACGGGTCCGGACCCAGGTACTGGCCGTTGCCGAGGCGGTCCGCCCGGTTCATATGGACCAGGGCCGCGTCCAGGCGCAGGGCCGGCATGGCGACGAACTCCTCCCGTGTCCCCGAGGACTCGTCGACGTACGGCGAAGTGACCGTCCGCAGGCCGGGGTTGACCCGCATCACGTCCGAGCCGATCCCGGCCCGCACGGGCAGGAAGGGCAGGCGGTTCGCGGCGGCGCGCAGCCCCCACATGAACATCGCCTCGTCGACCTCCATCAGCTCGAAGGCGCCGCTCTCGCGCGCCGCGCGGTAGTGCGGTTCGAGCGGGATCGAGTCGAGGGTCGTGAAGGCGGTGACGAGTTTCCGTATCCGTCCGGCGGCGGCGAGCAGGCCTACGTCCGGGCCGCCGTACGAGACGACGGTGAGATCGGTGATCTCGGTGCGGAGCAGTGCTCTCACCAGCGCCATCGGCTTGCGGCGGGAGCCCCAGCCGCCGATGCCGAGGGTCATCCCGCTCTCCAGCCGGACGACGGCTTCCTCGGCCGACATGGTCTTGTCGCTCACTGGGCGGCCTCCTTTCCGAAGGTGTCGCGGACACGGTCGGCGACCCCGCTGAGGTTCGCCTCGAAGGTGAAGCCCTGCTCGAAGCGGTAGCTGCGGCGCACGTCGACGGGATCGATTCCGTTGATCGCGGCCTTCGCGAGCCGGATGAGGTGACCGTCCTTGGCGGCTATCTCGCGCGCCAACTCCAGGGCGGCCGCGTGCAGTTCCTCGCGCGGCACGACCCTCCACACCGAGCCGTGCGCGTGCAGCTCGGCGGCGGTGGCGGTGCGCGAGGTGTAGTACAGGGCGCGCATCAGGTGCTGCGGTACGAGGCGGGCCAGATGCGTGGCCGCGCCGAGTGCGCCCCGGTCCAGCTCGGGCAGCCCGAAGGTCGCGTCCTCGCTCGCCACGATCGCGTCCGCGTTCCCCACGAGCCCGATCCCGCCGCCCAGACAGAAGCCCTGCACGGCCGCGACAACGGGCACCTCGCACTCGTACACCGCGGCGAAGGCCTCGAAGCAGCCGCGGTTGGCGCCTATGAGGGCGCGATGACCCTCCGTGTCGCGCTGCATCTCCTTGATGTCGACGCCCGCGTTGAAACCGCGCCCCTCGGCCCTCAGCACCACACAGCGGATCTCGGGGTCGCGGCCCGCCGCGCGGACGGCGTCGGCCAAGTCGTACCAGCCCTTCACCGGCAGTGCGTTCACCGGCGGGAAGTCGACCGTGACGACGGAAATCCCCTTTTCCGGGGACGAGGTGGAGACACCCATGGGCGCATCAGCTACCTTTCCACCAAACGTTTGTTAGGCGCAATCTCGAAGCTAGCAGCGAATGCATCCGCGCGGGAGGCCCTGTGGACAACGTGGACACCGTGGATCTCGGAGGCAGGACCGTCGTCGTCACCGGCGGCACCCGTGGGGTCGGGGCCGGGATCGCGCGGGCGTTCGCCCGGGCGGGCGCGCACGTCGTGGTCTGCGCGCGCAGGCCGCCCGAGCTGCCCCTGGAGGGAACCGACTTCGTGTCCGTCGACCTGCGCGACCCGGCCGCCGTGCACGCCTTCTTCGACGCGCTGCCCCGGCTCGATGTCCTGGTCAACAACGCGGGCGGCACGCCCTACCGGCCGCTGGCACAGGCGGACGCCGAGCGGCACGCGCGCGTGATCGAGCTCAACCTCACCGCCCCGCTGACCGCGTCGATCGCCGCGTACGAGCACCTCAAGCAGGCCAAGGGCTCGGTCGTGATGATCGGCAGTGTGAGCGGGACACGACCGTCACCCGGCTCGGCCGCCTACGGGGCTGCCAAGGCGGGCCTGGAGAACCTGGCCCGTTCGATGGCCGTCGAATGGGCCCCCGACATCCGGGTCAACACCCTGGTCGTCGGCATGGTCCGCACCGAGCTGGCGCACCTGCACTACGGCGGCGAGGACGGCGTCGCCGCCGTCGCGCGCACCGTCCCGCTCGGCCGTCTCGCCCAGCCGTCCGACATCGGCGAGGCCGCCGTCTTCCTCGCCTCGGACGCCGCCGCCTACATCAGCGGGGCCTCGCTGCTCGTCCATGGGGGCGGGGAGCTGCCCGCCTTCCTCGATGCCGCAACTGCCAACAAGGAGAAGTGAGATGAGCGCACCGCTGCTGTGCGAGGGGCGTGTCGTGATCGTCACGGGCGCGGGCCGCGGACTCGGCCGGGCGCACGCGCTCGCGTACGCCGCCGAGGGCGCGCGCGTCGTCGTCAACGACCTCGGGGTCGGCCTCGACGGCATGCCGGGACCGGACAGCCCCGCCCGATCGGTCGTCGACGAGATCCGCGCGGCGGGCGGCGAAGCCGTGGCCCACGGCGGTGACATCGCGACGACCGAGGGTGCCGCGTCGCTCATCCGCACCGCGCTGGAGACGTACGGACGCCTCGACACCCTCGTCAACAACGCCGGGTTCCTGCGCGACCGGATGCTCGTCAACCTCGACGAGGACGACTGGGACGCCGTGCTGCGCGTCCATCTGAAGGGCCACTTCCTGCCGCTCAAGCACGCGGCGGCGCACTGGCGGGCGGAGGCGAAGGCGGGTCGGATGCCGACGGCCCGGGTCGTCAACACCAGTAGCGGGGCGGGGTTGTTGGGATCGGTCGGGCAGGGCAACTACAGCGCCGCGAAGGCCGGGATCGTCGGGCTGACGCTCGTCGCCGCCGCCGAGATCGCGCGGTACGGCGTCCAGGTCAACGCGATCGCTCCCGCGGCCCGCACCCGGATGACCGAGCGGACTTTCGCGCAGACCATGGCGACGCCCAGCACCGGTTTCGACGCCATGGCACCCGAGAACGTCTCGCCGCTGGTCGTCTGGCTGGGGTCGGCCGCGAGCGCGGGCGTCACCGGGCGGGTCTTCGAGACCGAGGGTGGGCGGATCACCGTGATGGAGGGCTGGCGACCGGGCCCGACCGCGGACAAGGGCGCGCGATGGACGCCGTCGGAGGCGGGTGAGGCGACGCTGAAGCTGCTCGCGGAGGCGGAGGTTCCGGGGGCGGTGTACGGGGCGCAGTAGTGCGATCGGCGTACGACATCCAGGAGTTCGGGCCCTGGACCGCGCAGCCCAGGCTGGGGAGGATGCCCGCAGAGGGCGGGTAAGAGGACGCCCTCAGGGGTGGGGCGTCGGTGACGCGGGGGTCGCCGGTGACGGTCGGGTGACCGTGGCCGGCGCGTCGTGGGAGGCGGGCGCCCTCTGAGGCCTACCGCTCTGTGCAGTCGTCCCGCCCCCATTGCCTGAAGGGCCTGGGGGACCCCCAGGCGGGACGGGCGGGCAGAGCCCCCAGCACCGGGTGCCTAGTACCGGAGGGGATGACAGCAGGGGCGGGGTTGAGGAGGACGCGGGCACGGGGGCCGGGGAGGTGAGCCGAGGCGGACACTGATGGGCCCTTCGCTCGACCGGAGCCGGGCGGTGATTCGGCCGGTGAGTTCGTCGGCCGCGCGGACAGCCTCGCGCTGCTGACCTCCGCCCGCGAACGGGCCCGCGCCGGTCGCCCCCAACGCGTTCTCGTCGAAGGCCCGGCGGGCATCGGCAAGACCGCCCTCGTACGCCACTTCCTGCGCGACGCCGGCCACGTCCTGCACGCCGCCGGCGAGGAGGCGGAGTCGGGACTCGCCTTCGGCGTCCTGGAACAGCTCCTGGGCACGAGGGCCCGCTGGGCGGACGCACCCGCGGCCGGTACGGAGCTGCTGGAGGCCTTGGACGAGGCGCAGACCCCGGCCCCGAAGCCCCCGGCCGAGTCCGGCGAACCAGTCGTCGTCGTGGTGGACGACGCCCAATGGGCCGACCACCCCTCCCTCCAGGCTCTCGCCTTCGCCGTCCGGCGGCTGCGGGCCGATCGGGTGCTGGTACTCGTGGTCGTAAGGGATGGCGGTGATCCCCGGCTGCCGGCGGGGCCCCGGCGGCTTTTCACCGGCGATGACGCGGTACGGGTCCGGCTCGACGGACTCGGGCCCGCCGAACTGTGCGAGTTGAGCGGAGAGTTGGGCGTCCCGGGGCTGACCGCCCGGGCCGCCGTACGCCTCCACGCGCACACCGGCGGCAACCCCCTGCACGTACGGGCCCTGCTGGAACAGGAGGGATCCGCGCTGCTGGACGCGCTGGCCGAGACCGACGTCGCGCCGCCCGCACCGAAGTCCTTCACGGCCCTCGTGCTCGCCCGCCTCGCCGCGTGCGGCCCGCCGGCCGAGGCCCTGGTGTGCGCGGCGGCGGTACTCGGCACACAGTGCACACCGGCGGACGCGGCGGAGGTTGCAGCGGGGGAGGCGGAAGCCGCCCACCCAGGGCGCGCGGATCCGCTCGGCGGCCTCGACGAAGCCGTACGGGCGGGGCTGCTCATGGAGGTGCCCGGGCGACCCGTCATCGGGTTTCCGCATCCGCTCGTGCATGCCGCCGTGTATCACCAGCTCGGGCCCTCGCGGCGGGCCGCGCTGCATCTGCGGGCCGCCGGCGTGGTCACGGGCGAGGCGCAGCGGCTGCGGCACCGGGCGCTCGCGGTGGCCGGACCCGACGCCGCACTGTCGGCCGAACTGGCCGCGCTGGGACGGAGGTTCGCCGCCGAGGGGACCTGGGCCGACGCGGCGGGGCAGCTGGCCGCCGCGGCGCGGCTGAGCACGGACACGGCGACGTATGAGCGGTGCACGCTGGAAGCCGTCGAGTGCGGGCTGCTGGCGGGGGATGTGCCCGATGTGGGGGAGGTGGCCCGGCGGATCGGGCGGTTCGCGCCCGGTGGCTGGCGCAGTTATCTGCTGGGGCGGCTGAGCCTCTTCGACCTCGACAGGGCGAAGGCGCTGCTCACCGATGCCTGGCAGCGCTGCGATCCGGAGGCGGAGCCGGTGCTGGGCGCTCGGATCGCGGGGCAGTTCGCGGCGCTGCACGGCAGCATGTCGCACGGCACGGAGATGGCCGCGTGGGCGGACCTCGCGCTGCGGCTCGCACCGGACGACACCGCCACCGACATGATCCGGTTCCTGCGGCTCACCGGCCTGGCGATGAGCGGGCACGCATCACAGGCGCTGGCCGCGCTCGGTCCGCTGCCCGACCCGGCGCTCGCGTCCCCCGCCCAGCTGGAGGAGCTGCTCGGCCGTGGGAGCCTGCGCGAGTTCACCGGCGATCTCACCGGTGCCGTACGGGACTTGAGCGGGGTCTTCGGCGCGTGCCACGGACGCGCGGCCTCCTTCCGGGTGGTCGCCGCGACCGCGCTCGCCTCGGCCGAGTACCGCGCGGGCCGCTGGGACGACGCGATCGTCCACAGCGACCTGGCGCTCTCGCTCGCCGCCGACACCGACCAGCCGCACATCGCCCTGTTCTGCCGGATGCTCGCGACCCAAGTGCACTCCGCGCGCGGCGCGTTCGGCAAGGCGCAGGCCCACGCGCGCGTGGCCCGCGAATACGCCAGGGGGGACCACGTGAACCCGGCCCTGTGGGCCGCGCTCGCCGAGGGCTGCCTCGCCCGCGCCCAAGGGCATCCGGAAGATGTGGTCGTGGCCCTGGAGCCGCTCCTCGGCCTTGGCCCGCGCGGCGACTTCGAGGAGCCCGGAACCGTGTCCTGGGCCGACCTGCTCGCCGACGCATGGTCCGCACTCGGCGAGGAGAAGCGTGCCGCCCAGGTCCTCGCTCCGTACGAGGTACTGGCCACCCAGCGCGGACATCACGGGGCACTGCTCGCCGCCGCCCGCGCCCGCGGCACGCTGGAGGCCGCGCGCGGCGACACCGCCACCGCCGAGCGCGCCTTCCGCTCCGCCCTCAAGCACGCCGCCCACGTAGAGGCGCCCTTCGACCGCGCGCTGCTGCACCTCGCGTATGGCGGCTTCCTGCGCCGCACTGGCAAGCGCAGCCGGGCGGGGGAGCAGTTGCAGCGCGCCCGCGACCTCCTCGTACGGCTGGACGCGGCGCCCGATCTGGCGCGCTGTGAGCGGGAGTTGGCCGCGTGCGGGCTGCGCCCGGCCGAGCGGGAGCCGAGGATGCGCGGCGCGAACCTGCTCACCCCGCAGGAGCTGGCCGTCGCCCGTCTGGTGTGCTCCGGTCTGACCAACCGGCAGGTGGCGCGCGAACTCGTCATCAGCGTCAAGACGGTCGAGTACCACCTCGGGCGGATCTTCCCCAAGCTCGGCGTCGACTCACGCACCCGTCTCGCGGCGGTGCTGACGGACGAGCCGCGAGCCAGGCAATGAGCTCTCGGCCCTGGGGATTTCCCCGGGGCGCATCCCGGGGCGCCCGGACCCGCCTGCCCGTACCGTCGGTTGAACCGCGTGGGAAAGCCCCGCGGGCGGCGCGTTCTCGGCGGTGGAGCGTGGCGTCCGCGGAACCCCGGTGGGTACGGGGGATACCGGGGGTACGGGGGCCGGAAGGCCGTTGCCTGTCTAGCGGGAGAGACGGGCGGCGGCCTTCCGCTGCTGGTCGGACATGACGGACAGGAAGCGGATCACCGTCTCCAGCTCCTCCGTGCTGAACTCCTCGCAGGCCTCGATGACATCGCGCGCCCAGTCGTCGAAGAACACGGCCAGCTCGGCGATCTTCTCCTCGTTCAACTCGACGAGCACCCGGCGCTTGTCGGTCGGGTGCTTGACCCTGCGGGCGAAGCCCTTGCCCTCCAGACGGTCGACCAGTCCGGTGACGGACGCGGGAGCCAGGCCCGTGCGTTCGGCCAGGTCCTTCGCAGTCAGCGATCCGTACCGCTGGAGCAGGTCGAGGGTCTTGCTCTCGGTGGCGCTCAGGCCCTGCATGGCAGCGACCGCCGAATGGAACATCACCGTGACGCCACTGTGCTCGCGGCCCACCGTCATGAGCTGGTCCAGCGTCTTGGCCCGCCTGTCGTCGGCGGCTCCGTCGCCCCTGTCGCCCGTGGCGTCCTTGTCTGCGCTGCTCATGGGTTCAGGCTAACAAATATTTCGTTCGGACGAACTAAGGACTTGCGATCACGGCAGTGTCGATGCAAGTCTTTCGTTAGTCCGAACGAAATAAATCCGAGCGCAATCGATCCGAGCGCGATGAATCCGAGCTCGACGAATCCGAGCTCGACGAATCCGAGCGCGACGAATCCGGAGCAACGGGAGACGCCATGTCCACGAGCCTCACAGCAGCACCCCCCTCACCCCTCACGGAGCCGTATCCGCGCCGCTGGGCCGCCGCCGTCGTGATGATGATCGCGGCGCTGATGGACCTGCTGGACGTGACGATCGTGAACGTCGCGATCCCGTCCATGGGCCGTGACCTGCACGCCTCGCAGAGCGCGCTGCAGTGGCTGGTCTCCGCGTATCTGCTGGGCTTCGCCGCGACCCTGATCATCTCCGGGCACCTCGGGGACCGATTCGGGCGCCGCTTCCTCTTCCTCGTCGGCACGGCAGGCTTCGGGCTCGCGAGTCTCGGGTGCGGGATCGCCCAGTCCCCGGGACAGCTGATCGCCGCGCGGGCCGTGCAGGGCGTGATGGCGGCGGTGCTGATGCCGCAGGTGCTCGGCTCGTTCCGCACGCTCTTCCAGGGCAAGGAGCGCGGCGCAGCCTTCGGGATGTACGGCGCCGTCGCCGGCTTCGCCTCCGCGGTCGGGCTGCTGCTCGGCGGCGTGCTCACCGACGCGGATCTGTTCGGCTGGGGCTGGCGGTCCGTGTTCCTGGTGAACATACCGGTCGCCGTCGGCACGTTCGTGGCGGGACTCGTCCTCGTCCCGGCCACGCGTGAGCGGTCCGCCCGGCGGCCCGACGCGCTCGGCAGCGTGCTCCTCGCCGGCGGGCTCGTCGCGATCGTGCTTCCGCTGGTGCAGGGGCGCGGCAACGGGTGGCCGCTGTGGGGATGGATCTGCCTCGCCGGTGGGGTGCTCGCGGTGGGTGGGCTCGGGGTGTACGAGGCCCGTCGACGCGGGTCGGTGACGGTGCCGCTGCTGCCCTCCCGTGCCTTCCGGCTCCCCGCGTTCTCCGTGGGTGTCCTCGTCCAACTCATCTTCTCCGTCGGGATGCAGGGCTTCTTCCTGATCTTCGCGATCTGGCTGCAGGGCAGTGAGGGCTACACGCCGACCCAGGCGGGCGTGCTGACCGTGGCCTTCTCGGTCGGCGGCTTCCTCACCGCGCCCGCGGCGGACGGGCTGGCCGTGCGGTTCGGGCGGCTGGTGCTGGGGGCGGGGGCGCTTCTGATGGCCGGGGGTTTCGGGTGGATCTGGGCGGCGGTCGAGGACTCCTCCGCCGCGCACACCGGGGCGTGGCCCTTGGTACCGGGGCTGGTGCTTGCGGGGGCTGGGCTGGGGTTCCTGGTGGTTCCGCTGGTGAATGTGGTGCTGTCCGCGGTGCCCGCTGAGCTTGCGGGTGGGGCGTCCGGGATCTTTTCCACGGCTCAGCAGTTCGGCGGGGCGGTGGGGGCCGCGGTGATCGGGAGCGTTTTCTTCGGGCATGCGTCGGGTGGGCTGACGGGGGCGCTGACCTCGGCGATGCCTTGGGTGATGGGTGGGTTCGTGCTCTGCGCGGGGCTGTGTGTGGCATTGCCGGGGCGGGCGGTGACTGGGCATCAGGGGTGAACGGTGAGGGCGGATGGGGTTTTCGCCCCATCCGCCCTACCCGCCCATCCCTGGGGCTCCGCCCCCAGACCCCCGCTCCTCAAACGCCGGACGGGCTGTTGTCAGCCCGTCCGGCGTTTGAGGACGGGGCCGTCAAGGCCGATGGGGGGCCAGGGGGCACAGCCCCTTGGCGGGGGTTTGGGGGCGGAGCCCCCAAGTGACGGGAATGGGCAGGGGCGGCGGGGGCGAAAAAATCCGTGAGCGGCCCCGGCTCAGGGAGCCGCCTCCAGGAGCGCCGCTATCTCGGCGTGCCCCGTCTCCTGGTCGTCGGCGGCGAACGGGTGCCCCTCGGCGTCGAGGAGTTGGACCTCGACGGTGATGCCGTCGGCGTCCGGATAGCGGTGGGTGACGGACGGGTGCCCGGGGCCGTGGGTCCGGGCCAAGCTCGCGCGGAGTTCGGCCTCCACGTTCAGGGAAAGCCACCGGCGGGCTTCGACGAGAGCCTCGGTCCTCGCCCCTGCTCCGTGCGCGAGCAGGACTCTCACGCAGCCCGGCGAGCCACGGTGCGCGGCCGCCACGAGCGGCGGCTCGCCGGTCGGGCCGGGCCGGTTCGGGTCCGCCCCGGCCGCGAGGAGGGCCTCCGCCACGGCGGTGTGCCCCCGCCGCAGCGCCCACGTCAGGGCCGTGAAGCCGAACGCCTCCACCGTGTCGGGGCCGGCCCCGGCCGCGAGCAGCGCGCGCACGACCGCCGTGTGGCCGCCGCAGGCCGCACCGCACAGCGGAGCGTCCGTACCCTGGCTGAGCCGGTCGGGGGCGGCGCCGGCCGCCAACAGCAGTCGTACGATGCCGGGTTGATCGCTCACCGCGGCCAGGTACAGCGCCGTCTGGCCGTCCTCGTCCACCGCCTCCGGGCTCACGCCGGAGCGCAGCAGCCGTACGACCGCGTCCTCGTCACCCTCGTACACAGCGGTGAAGAGGTGCGCCGGAGGGTCGTTCGTGCTCATCCTTCGACCCTCGCTCGCGAAGGACGCGCGAGGCAAAGGCTTTTGGGGTGTTCTGTCTCACCTCTTACACCTCACCTCTCACACCTCACCCCTTACGTGTCGCACTCCAGCACCGTCCGGCACAGCGCGCAGCGTGCCCGTACCCTGCCGCGCACCGGCACCCTGATCCGCTGGTGGCAGGTCGGGCAGGGGAACGACACGCGCAGGGGGCCACGGGTGTCCGGGGTGAAGGCGTACGGGACGCCGGGGTGGGAGCCGGGGGCGTGGTGGTCCTGGGCGTAGCGGCGGTCCTTCGCGTAGCGGCGGCGGCCGGCCCAGCCGGCGGCGGTCAGCGGAGGCTGCTGTTCGTCGCGGCGGGCCTGCGCCATGCCCTTGGTGTACGCGGTGTACGCCTGCGGGCTGGTGAACCAGATCGAGGGGTCCTCGCCGAAGACGAGGGCGCGTTTGGCGAGGACGTAGCCGAATTCCTCGGGGGTGAGGTAGCCGAGCTTCTGCGAGGACGCCGCGTCCTCGCGGAAGGCGTCGAGGAGGAGCCAGCCCGCGCCGAGGTACGTCGCCGCCGTATCCGTGAGGATCTCGTTGTCGCGGGTGCCGGGGAAGGAGAGATCGAGGCGGTGCAGATAGACGTGCATCACCTCATGGGCGAGGGCGGCGCCGATGTCGCGGCGGTGGGTGCGGAAGCGGTCGTTGAGTTCGATGAAGTACTCGGGGCCCGCGGCGAGTTCGACGTTCGCCGCGTGGGTCATCTCGCGGAAGCCGATGATCATCCGGGCGTCCGGCAGCCGGTAGTGCCGCACCATCTCGCGGGCCACGCGCTGGGCGCCCAGGTGCAGGTCGTCGATGTCGGCGAAGGCCACGTCGGCGGGGGCCACGCTGGTCGCGAAGGTGTGGATGGTGTCGTACGAGAGCCGCTTGTACAGCGCGGTGATCGACGCCCGCACCGTGTCCAGATGCGGGTAGCCGTGCTCGACGGGTCCGCCGTTCGCCACGTCCGTACCCCCTGAAGACGTCAGCACTGGATTCCACTCTAAGCGGGGTTTCTCCCGGCGGCGGGGGTGCGCGGGCGCCCGGAGCCGCGTCTGGCCGGAATGCGGCCCTTGCCCGGGCCGCGCGGTGGTCCCCATAATCCGCACCAGCTTGGCAGGGGCATGCCATAGCGCCTCTCCATGCCCCTCGCCTCGCGTTCAACCCCCCACGAAAGGAAGCGCGTTGAAGTCTCTCAAGAAGTTCAGCTTCATAAGAAGAACGCTCGCCGTCGCCGCGGTCGCCCTGGCCGCGGTGTCTCTCCAGCCGCTGTCCGCGCACGCCGCGCCCGCGCCCGTCGTCGGCGGGACCCGGGCCGCGCAGGGCGAGTTCCCGTTCATGGTGCGGCTGTCCATGGGCTGTGGCGGCGCCCTCTACACCAAGGACATCGTCCTGACCGCCGCGCACTGTGTGGACGGCTCCGGCACCAACACCTCCATCACCGCCACCGCCGGCGTCGTCGACCTGCAGAGCAGCAGCGCGATCAAGGTCAAGTCGACCAAGGTGCTCCAGGCGCCCGGCTACAACGGCAAGGGCAAGGACTGGGCCCTCATCAAGCTCGCCAAACCGATAGAGCAGCCCACCCTGAAGATCGCCACCACCACCGCGTACAACAACGGGAACTTCACCGTCGCCGGCTGGGGCGCCACCCGCGAGGGCGGCGGCCAGCAGCGCTACCTGCGCAAGGCCACCGTCCCCTTCGTCGACGACGCCACCTGCCAGCAGGCGTACGGCAGTGATCTCGTCCCCGGTGACGAGATCTGCGCCGGATTCGTCCAGCAGGGCGGGGTCGACACCTGCCAGGGCGACTCCGGCGGGCCCATGTTCCGCAAGGACAACACGGGGGCCTACATCCAGGTCGGGATCGTCAGCTGGGGCCAGGGCTGCGCGGAGCCCGGATACCCCGGCGTGTACAGCGAGGTCTCGACGTTCGCGGCCGACATAGCCCGGGCGGCGGCCGGGCTGTGAGATCCGAGGCCGTCGCCTCGTACGCCTGACGGTGTGGGCGCCCGTGACCCCCGGTTGCGGGCGCCCCGCTGCGCCGGTCCCATGGAGGGGAGAGCGCGTTTCGGGTCCGCTCCCGGGTCCCGTTCCCGGGTCCCGTTCCCGGGTCCCCGGACCCTGTTTTCGGAGCCGTTTCGGGATCGTGTTTCGGCTCTCTCGGGCGGCTCTCCGAAGTCTTTCCGGGACTTGAGGACGAGACTTGAGGACAGGCAGGCGCATGGCGATCACGGTGGTCATCGCGGACGACCAGGAGATGGTCCGCACCGGCTTCCGCATGATCCTGGAGAGCCAGTCCGACATCGAGGTCGTCGACGACGTGGTGGACGGCGAGGCGGCGCTCGCGTCGGTCGCCACGCACGATCCGGACGTTCTCCTGCTCGACATCCGGATGCCCGGACTTGACGGCCTGGAAGTGACCCGGCGCCTTGTGGCCACCGGCGCCGAACGTCCCCGCATCGTCATCTGCACCACCTTCGACCTGGACGAATACGTGTTCGCGGCGCTGCACGGCGGGGCCAGTGGCTTCCTCCTGAAGGACGCCGGCCCCGCCATGCTGGTCGAAGCGGTGCGGGCCGCGGCCGTCGGCGACTCCCTCGTCTCGCCCGCGATCACGGTACGGCTCCTGCGCGAACTGACATCGGCCAACCGCACCCCGCCTCGCGTTCCCCGAGAGCCCCTCACCGGCCGCGAGGAGGACGTCGTCCGCTGCCTCGCCCGCGGCCTCACCAACGCCGAGATCGCCACCGATCTCTCCGTCTCCCTCTCCACCGTCAAGACCCACCTCACCCACGTCCAGTCCAAGCTCGACGCCCGCAACCGGGTGGAGATCGCGGCGTGGGCCTGGGAGAGCGGGCTCACCGCCCGGGGCTCGTGAAGGGCGCGGCGGAGGGGGCGGAACGAGGAGACGGCGGAGCGGGCGGACGCCGTGGCGGAGGGGCGTGGCCGAGGGCCGACGCGGGCGCGGGCGCCGGGTCCGGCGGGGGTGGCCTGGCGCCTGCCGGGCGCGAGGCTTTGGATGGCGACGGGGCGAGCGAGTCTGCCGGTGCCGGGGTGCCCGGGGGCACACCGGCACCGGCACGAAGCGGCGGAAACCTCGGCCTGAATCCGGGCTCCGGTTGCGGTCCCGCTTCGGGTTGCGGTCCGGGCTCGGGTCCCGGTCCCAGCTCCGGTCCCGGCCCCGATCTGGGTCCCGGTCGCGGTTCTGGCTCGGGCCCCGCTTCCAGCTCCGGCTCCGGTCCCGATCCCGACCCAAGTCCTGGTCCAGGCCCCGGTACTGCTGCCGGTCCCGGTCCCGGTCCCGGTTCCAGCTCGGGTTCCGGTGCCGGCCCCGGTCCGGGCTCCGGCGCCAATCAGGGCCGCGATCCCAGCTCCGGCTCCGGTCCCGATCCCGACCCAAGTCCTGGTCCAGGCCCCGACCCCGGTCCCCTTCCGGGCCTCGGTCCTGCTGCCGGTCCTGGTCCGGGCTCGGGCCCCGCTTCCAGCTCGGGTTCCGGTTCCGGCCCCGGTCCGGGCTCCGGCGCCCATCAGGGCCGCGATCCCAGCTCCGGCTCCGGTCCCGATCCCGACCCAAGTCCTGGTCCAGGCCCCAAACCCAGTCCCCTTCCGGGCCCCGATCCCGCTGCCGGTCCCGGTCCGGGTCTAGGTCCAGGTCCCGATCCGGGTCTCGGTCCGGGCCCCAGTCCCGCTTCGGGCTCCGGTCCCGGCTCCGGCCCAGGTCCCGCTTCGGGCTCCGATCCCGGCTATGCCCCCGACCCCGCCCGCGACCCCGCCCCGAGCCCCCCAGCCCCGCCGTCATCGCCCGTTTGGCCCGCTCCCTTCAGCGGCACCCCGCCGTCGCGTTGGCTGCCAAGTTCGTGCTGGCCGGGGTGTTGATACTGCTCGTGACGTACGAGGGGGTCGCGCTGGCGCGGCAGCCCACGGGGCCGCATGTCGTGGTGTGGGGGTCGGGGATCGTGGTGTGTCTGTGTGCGGTGCCGTGGGGGAGGGTGCCCCGGGATGTGCGGGCCTGGGTCGCGGTGGGGGTGTCCTGGGCGGTGACTCTGTATCTGCTGATCGTCGACCGGCCGCTGGTCGTGTGGGGGATGGGCGAAGCCGTCGCCCTGCTGGTACTGCTCACCGGCGTCCTGCTGCACGCGCCCGCGCGCCGCGCCGCCGTGCTCGGGCCGCTGCTGGCGGTCGCCTGCATGGCGGCACCGGTGCGGGACGCGGACCCGGGCCGCTTCACTCTCCTGTTCGCCGTGCTCACCGTCGTCGTCACCGCGTTCTCGCTGCTGCTGCGTGCCCAGAACGCGCAGCGCGTCCGCGACCTCGAGGCCGTACGCACCGCCGAACGTCTCGAACTCGCCCGGGAGCTCCACGACTTGGTCGCCCACTACGTCACCGGCATGGTTGTCCAGGCCCGCGCCGCCGCGTTCACCGGTACCCAGCCGGCTGGAGAATCCCGGGGAAGCCGTTCCGGCCGGGAGTCCGGCCCGTCGCGCGGCGACAACGGGACGCAGGGTGCCCCGGGAAGACACCCCACCGCGGCCGACGCCGAACGGGCCACCGACGCCTTCGAGCGGATCGCCGCGGCGGGCGACGAGGCGCTCGGTGCGATGCGCCGCCTCGTGCGCGTCCTGCGCGAGGAACGGGCGCCGACCGCGCCGATCGCGGGCCTCGGCGAGATCCGCGAACTCGCCGACACCTTCTCGCGCATCGGCCCGCCCGCCGTCCTGTACGTCGAACCGGGCCTGCCCGAGGACCTCCCCGCCGACCTCGCGGCCGCCGCCCACCGCATCGTGCGCGAGTCCCTCACCAACATCCGTAAACACGCGGCGGACGCCACAGCCGTACGCATCGCCCTGCGCACCGTCCCCACCGGCCTGGAGGTACGCGTCGCCGACGACGGCACCAAGCCGCTCCCCGGCCTCCCAGGCAGCGGCTTCGGCCTCGTCGGCCTCACCGAACGCGTCACCGCCCTCGGCGGCAGCCTCACCGCCGGCCCCGCCCCGGAGGGCGGCTGGCAGGTCCGCGCGGTCCTGCCGTACGAGAAGACCGGCGGGCGATGACGCGGCGGCGTCCGGCGTCGGGAAAGCCCTCGGCCGTGGCCGCGTCCGGCGTCGGGAAAGGCTGCAACTGTGGCCCGCGTCCGGTGCCGGGAAAGCCCACAGCCGTGGCCCGCGTCCGGCGTCGGGAAAGCCCTCGGCCGTGGCCGCGTCCGGCGTCGGGAAAGGCCACAGCCGTGGCCCGCGTCCGGCGCCGGAAAAGCCCTCGGCGGTGGCCCCGGGACGCTGACATACTCCGCGCCATGACCACCGAAGAGCACCCCGTCGGCCCCGCCCAGCAGCCGCCCGTCCCCGCATCGTTGGAGGTCGGCGGCAAGGACGACGCCCTGGAGCAGCGCCTCGACGACGAACTCACCGCGTTCAACGCGGAAGCCACCGGTGCCGGTGCGCCGATCCCGCTCTCGGTCCGCGTGACCGACACCGCGGGCGAACTCGTAGGCGGACTCACCGCCTGGGTCTGGGGCAGTTGCTGCGCGGTCGACATGCTGTGGGTGCGTGCGGACCAGCGGCACGCGGGCTGGGGGAGCAAGCTGCTGAAGGCGACCGAGGAGGAGGCAGTCCGGCGCGGCTGCGCCGAGATGATCGTCTCGTCGTTCACCTTCCAGGCCCCCGACTTCTACCGCGGGCACGGCTACCGCGAGACGGGCCGCACGGAGGGCATCCCGGGCGGTCATCAGGACGTGCACTTGCACAAGGTGCTGCGGGCGTCGGACCGTTAGACCGGCAGCCCGTTAGTCCAACTCCTCTCCCTCCTTTGTCCATGGGCACGTCCGCCCCACCCGGCGCAGGCTGACGGCACCGAACGCCGCCTCCAGGAGGAGTGCCTTGCAGCCCTCAGCCATGCCTTCACAAGCCCTGCCCTCGGACTCGTTCGCCCCCACCCGCCGCGCCGTCGTCGCGGTGGGTGCCGCCGCCGGAATCGGGGCCGCACTCGGCACACCGGGTACGGCCTCCGCCGAGGCGGCCGCCTCCGGTGAGGACCTCGTCATCCGCTCCCGCGCCCTCGAGGTCCGCGTCGCCGCCGCCTTCCCGCGGATCGTCTCCTACACCGACCGCGCCACCGGTGCCGTCCTGCACGGCCAGGAGGACGAGGTCACCTCCGTCCTCGTCGACAACGCCGAGCGCACCCCGACGGTCACCACCACGGCGGGCGACACCGCGGTCGCGTACCGCCTCTCCTTCGACGGCGGCACCACGATCCACGTCGAGATCACGGTGACGGATCGTCAAGTGACCTGGCGCGTCACGGAGATCGCCGACTCCGCTGCCTTCCCGGTCGGCACTCTCCGTATCCCCGGCCTCGCCCTGCTCTCCGTCCGCAGCGACCAGCCCGGCGCCCAACTCCTCGCCGCCCGAGTCCAGTTGGACAAGTCCAAGAGCGGCGACACCCTGATCGTCCCGACCGCCGACACCCCGGCCGATACCGCCACGGGGTGCGCGTACGCCGTTGTCGCGCACCACGGACTCGCGGGTGCCGTGGAGACCAACACGGTCTACGACAAGCCCGACAGCACCAGCTCGTGGGAGAACGGCAGGCTGTGGCGGCAGACGGTCCGCAAGGACGGCTACGTCAAGGCGCAGCTCGCCCCCGGCCAGTGGACCCACCGCGCGGCGACCGCGACCGACACCGAGCCCCTCCCGTACGCCACGGTCATCGTCACCGGCGACCGCAACGGCGACGGCGTGATCGACTGGCAGGACGCCGCGATCGCCTTCCGTGACATCATGGTCACCCCGCTCGGGGCCGACGAGACATATCTGCGCGTCGTGCCGCACATCCCGTTCAACTTCGCCTCGCAGGCCACCAACCCGTTCCTCGCCACCCTCGACAACGTCAAGCGGATCTCCCTGGCGACCGACGGACTCAGGCAGTTCACGCTCCTCAAGGGCTACCAGTCCGAGGGCCACGACTCCGCGCACCCCGACTACGCGGGCAACTACAACGAGCGCGCGGGCGGCCTCGACGACCTCAACACCCTGGTCGGCGAGGGCAAGAAGTGGAACAGCGACTTCGCCGTCCACGTCAACGCCACCGAGTCCTACCCCGTCGCCCACGCCTTCTCCGAGACCCTCGTCGACAAGACCAACGAGCAGTGGGACTGGCTGGACCAGTCCTACCGGATCGACCAGCGCCGCGACCTCGTCTCCGGCGACATCATCAAGCGCTTCGCGGATCTGCGAGCCGACGCCGACCCCGCCCTCAACTCCCTCTACATCGACGTCTTCCGCGAGTCCGGCTGGACCTCCGACCGTCTCCAGCGCGCCCTGCGCGACCAGGGCTGGCACGTCACCTCCGAGTGGGGCCACGGCCTGGAACGCTCTTCCCTGTGGTCGCACTGGGCGACCGAGACGGACTACGGCCCCGACACCTCCCGCGGCATCAACTCGCAGCTCATCCGCTTCATCCGCAACCACCAGAAGGACGTCTTCGCCGACAAGTGGCCCACCTTGCTGGGCATCGCCCGCATGGGCAACTTCGAGGGCTGGACCGGCAAGACCGACTGGACCTACTTCTACGACCTGATCTGGACCCACTCGCTGCCCGCCAAGTACCTCCAGGCGTATCCGATCAGGACATGGGGCGAGCACCGGATCACCTTCGACGGGTCCACTGCCGTCTCCGACGCCGACGGCACCCGCCGCATCACCACCGACGGACGGCTCGTCTACGACGGCGGCACCTACCTCCTGCCCTGGGAGCCGAAGAGACCCACGAAGCTCTACCACTACAACCCCGGGGGCGGCACCAGCCGCTGGCGGCTCCCGCGCGCGTGGGGGAGCCTGTCCCGGGTCGCCCTGTACCGGCTCACCGACCAGGGCCGGGTGTTCCTGAAGTACGTCCCCGTACGCGACGGCGGGATCACCCTCGACGCCACGGCCAAGCAGCCGTACGTCCTCTACCGCACCCGCGTCTCCGACGCCCCCGACCCCGCCTGGGGTCAGGCCACACCACTCCACGACCCCGGCTTCAACTCCGGTTCGCTGAAGGGCTGGACGGTCAGCGGGCCCGCCTCCGTCGAGCTCAGCGATCTCGGCGACTACGAGCTGGTGATCGGCTCCGGCGGCGCCGCCACCGTCTCCCAGCGGCTCACCCGCCTGAGGCCCGGCCCGTACGCGGCCTCCGTCCAGGTCGAGGTCGGCGAGAGCGCGGACGACACCCGCAAGGCGTCCCTCCAGGTCCGTACCGCCGACGGTGTCACTGCCGCCAACTGGACCGAGACGTCCACCGCGGGCAACCATGTCGCCGCCGACCGCAAGCACGGCACCCGCTTCCAGAGGCTGTTCACCTACTTCACGGTGCCCGAGGGCGGCGGCCGGGTCGACCTCACTCTGCGCGCCGACGCCGGGTACGCGCGCGTGCGGTTCGACAACGTACGGGTCGTGCCGGCGCGCCGTACGACGAAGCAAGGCACCCTCGTCTTCGAGGACTTCGAGAACGTCCCCCAGGGCTGGGGACCCTTCGTGAAGGGTGACGCGGGCGGCGCCACCGACCCGCGCACCCACATCGCCCAGCGGCACGCGCCGTTCACCCAGCGCGGCTGGAACGGCAAGGCGATCGACGACGTCATCGACGGCTCCCAGTCGCTGAAGTCGCGCGGCGAGAACGACGGCCTGGTCTACCGGACCGTGCCGCACACGGTCCGGTTCGAGCCGGGCAGGCGCTACCGGGTCGCCTTCCGCTACGAGAACGAGAAGGCCGTGCAGTACGCCTGGATCACCGCCGTCGACCGAGGGGCGACGACTGGTGAGCTCGACCGCACCGACCTCCCCGCCGCCACCGAACCGGCAGAAATCGCCTACGAGTTCACCGCGCCCGCCGACGGCGAGGCCTGGGTCGGACTCCGCAAGATCGGGGACGACGGCACGGCGGAGTTCGCGCTGGACTCCTTCGAGGTCACCGAGGTCTCCGGAGCCTCCTGAAGCTCCAGCACCCACACCTCGTTCACGCCCTCCCTCAGGACGGGACCAGGGACGTACAGCGAACGCTGTGGGCCCACGGACCAGTAGCGTCCGAGATTGAACCCGTTGATCCACACGAACCCCCGGGTCCAGCCCGGGAGTTCGAGGAGGGCGTCCCCGGCGCCGCGCACCTCGACGGTGCCGCGGTACAGGCCGGGGGCGCCGTCCTCGGGGAGTTCCCGGAAGGGGACACCCCCGATGTCGTCCAGCGCGTCGAGGCGCAGCCCCCGCGCCCGCACTCCGTGCAGATACTGCCGCTCGTGCAGCACACCCCCGGTGATGCCCTTCGGCTCGCCGGTGCGCGGCCCGTAGTTGACCCTCCCCAGGGACTCCACCCACAGCTCCACGCGCGCGTGCCCCGCGACGGGCTCCTTGAGCTGCGGCTCGTCCTCGGTGAGCACACCGGCCCGCGCGCCGTCGACGTACACCACCGCGAGGTCCCGGAGCCCGCGCAGGGTCAACGGGTACGGCTGCCGGGGGCCGGGCACGGTCACCTCGTACTTGACCAGCCCCTGGTCCACGTCCAATTCCTCGAAGGTCGGCGGCACGGCGTACTCGGCCTCGGGGCCGCCCAGCGTCTCCAGTACGGCGCCCAGGGGTGCCCATTCACCAAGGTCGACCGACGCGGGTGCCCCGAGGGGCGCGGGCGGTGGGGGTACGTCGGGCAGGGGCCCGTCGGCGTACGCGGCGAGGATCTCCCTGAACCGCCAGAACTTCTCGGTGGGGCGCCCGAGCTCGTCGATCGGCGCGTCGTAGTCGTACGAGGTGACGTCCGGCTCCAGCGGGCCCTCGTGCAGATCGCCGCCGCCCCGGTTGGCGCCCGCCCAGCCCGCGAAGTTGGTGCCCCCGTGCGCCATGTAGAGGTTGACCGACGCCCCGCACTCCAGGATCTCCCGCAGCGCGTCCGCGGCGTCCCCGGGATCGCGTACGACGTGGTCGGCGCCCCAGTGATCGAACCAGCCGCACCAGAACTCCATGCACATCAGCGGGCCCTCGGGCCGGTGCCGGCGCAGCGTCTCGAAGGCCACGCGCGCGTGGGAGCCGAAATTGGCGGTCGCCAGGACGCCGGGGATCGAACCGCCGGTCAGCATGTGGTCCTCGGGGCCGTCCGAGGTGAACAGCGCAACGCTCACGCCCCCGGCGCGCAACAGGTCGGCGAGCCTGCGCAGATACACCTGGTCGGAGCCGTAGCTGCCGTACTCGTTCTCGACCTGCACCATGAGCACTGGGCCGCCGCGGTCGATCTGCCGCGGCACGATCTCGCCCAGCAGATGGTGGAACCAGCGCTCCACGTGCCCCAGATACTCGGCGTCCCGCGTCCGGATCCTCCCCGTCAGCCAGTGCGGCAGCCCGCCGTTGTCCCACTCCGCGCAGATGTACGGGCCCGGGCGCACGATCGCCCACAGCCCGGCCTCGCGGGCCGCGTCCAGGAACCGGCCCAGTTGCTGGACGTCCCGGAAGACGCCGGGGCGCGGCTCGTGGAGATTCCACGGAACGTACGTCTCCACGCAGTTGAGCCCCATCGCCCGCAGCATCCCCAGCCGATGCGACCACTGCTCCTCGTGCACCCGGAAGTAGTGCAGTGCGCCCGACAGCAGCCGCACCGGGCGTCCGTCCAGCAGAAAATCCGTGTCCCCCACCGTGAACTCGCTCATGGCCACACGATCACCCCCTGGCGGCAGCCGCGTCCATGGACAAAGATCAGCGCTGATTGGACGCAAGAGACGCGTACGGACACGCAGTGACGCTCAGGTACGCGGGGAGACACGCCGGAGTCGCCGAGCCGGGCGGGAGGAAAGCGGATGTACCACACCTGGATGCGCTATTTCACCCCCGCCCCCGCCCATCACCGGCTCGGCCTCGCCTGCCTCGGCGTCGGCCTCCAGCACGGCGAGCTGCCCGTCGTCGGGCCGCGCACCCTCGACCACCACGTCGCCGTCGTGATCAGCGCGGGCAGCGGCTGGTACCGGGCCCCCGACGGACACCGCCACCCCGTCACCGCGCCCGCCCTGATCTGGCTCACCCCCGGCGTACCGCACCACTACGGGCCCGACCCGAGCTGGGACGAATGCTTCGTCGACTTCACCGGGCCCGCGACAGCGACGTACACCGAACTCGGCTACATCGAACCCGGCCGGCCCGTCGTGCCCCTCGCCGACGCGGGCGCCGCCCGCGCGGTCGTCGGCCGCATCGCCCGCGCCGCCCGCCGCGGCAACCCCCTCCTGGAGGTCGAGACGGGCGCCGCCATCCACGAACTCCTCGTCGCCCTGCGCCGCGCCCGCGCCGACCTCGCCCCCGACGGCGACGAGGTCCTGCAGGCCCTCGCCCGCGACGCCTTCCAGCCGCTGTCCGTCGCCGAACACGCGGCCCGGCACGGCATGACCCCCGCCGAACTGCGCACCGCCGTCCGCCGCGGCGCCGGATGCAGCCCCAAGGACTACCTCCTCGGCATCCGCCTGGGCCGCGCCAAGGAACTCCTCGCCGCCACCGAGCTCCCGGTCGCCGCCGTCGCCCGCCGCGTCGGCTACGACGACCCCGCCTACTTCTCCCGCCTGTTCACCCGCCGTGTCGGCATGGCACCCGTCCGCTTCCGCGAACAGCAGGGCCGAACCGTCCCCGGCGGCTGGAGCAACCAGATACCGGACCCCGACGATCCGCCCATGATCGAGCCCCTCCACGCCAAGTAGGGACCATGATCAAGTCCCTGCGCGCCACATAGGGACCATGATCGAGCCCCCGTACGCCACGTAGGGTTGGATCCCATGACCACGAGCAACACCAACGAAGCGACCGCCGGCGGAAGCGGCCAGGTCGACCCCGCGGTCCGCGCCGAACTCGCCCGGCTGCGCGACAGCATCGACAACATCGACGCCGCCGTCGTCCACATGCTCGCCGAGCGCTTCAAGTGCACCCAGCAGGTCGGCCACCTCAAGGCCGCACACCAGCTGCCGCCCGCCGATCCGTCCCGCGAGGCACACCAGATCGCCCGGCTGCGCCGGCTCGCCGAGAACGCCAAACTGGATCCGGCCTTCGCCGAAAAATTGCTGAATTTCATCATCGCCGAGGTCATCCGCCACCACGAGCGCATCGCGGACGACGCGGGCAGCGCAGCGGCCGACACGGGGGAGTGACAGCGGGCGGTCGGAGCGTGCATCCTGCGGGAGAACTCTTCGCCGGGCACTCGCCGCCGGCACTTCCCGCCACAACCACGGGCGCACTTCGTGAGTCGGTACGGGCATAAGCTGGTATGTCCAAACGAGGGGACGTCGGGCCATGCCGTCGGATGCCAAGATCCTCATCGTCGACGACCATGAGGACACGCTGTACGCCCTGGAGAGCGCCCTGGCCCCGCTCGGCTACCAGGTGTCCCGGGCGACCAGCGGCGACGAAGCGCTCAAGGAAGTGCTGCGCGGCCAGGTCGGACTGCTCCTCCTCGACGTGCGCATGCCCGGCGTCAGCGGCCTGGACGTCGTGCGCTACATGCGGCGCGTGGAGCAGACCCAGCACATCCCCATCATCCTGCTCACCGGCTTCGGCCCGAACGCCGAACTCACCTCCATCGCCTTCGGCCTCGGCGTCGCCGACCTCGTCATGAAACCCATCGACCCCTGGGCGCTGCGCACCAAGGTCCGCTACCTGTACGACACCCACCAGCGCCACCAGGCCCTGGAGCGCGAGCTGCGCGAACTGCGAGCCCTGGTGAAGGAACACTTCCCGGACCCCGCCCTCGCGCACCCCGAAACCCGCGTCCCCCTCCAGCGCGAGGCCCGCAACAAGAGGCTGGAGCAGGACCGCACCCCATAGCCGACGGATCCCGCGCCCGGTGGCCGACGGGTACACGCGCCCCCTGGCCGACGGGTACCTGCCCCCGTAACCGCCGCGGGACATAAAGCCCGTACCGGGCCACCTCTGTGCCCTGTCAGCGGCATCAGGCAGCATGTCCCCATGTCCGTACTGACGCGCGACGAAGCGCAGACCCGTGCCAAGCTCCTCGACGTCCACCACTACGGGATCGAACTCGACCTGACCCGCGGGGACGAGACCTTCGACTCCCTGACCGTCATCCGGTTCACCGTCCGCGCCGACGCGGACACCTTCGTCGAGCTGAAGCCCGCCGAACTGCGCTCCGTCACCCTCGACGGGCAGCCCCTCGACCCCGAGACCCTCGTCGAGAACCGGCTGCCGCTCAAGGGACTGACCGCGGGCGAGCACCAACTGCGCGTCGACGCCGCCATGCGCTACTCCCGCACCGGCGAAGGCATGCACCGCTTCACCGACCCCACCGACGGCGAGACCTACCTCTACACCCAGCTGTTCATGGAAGACGTCCAGCGCGTCTTCGCCGCCTTCGACCAGCCCGACCTGAAGGCCGTCTTCGACCTGTCCGTCACCGCCCCCGACGGCTGGACCGTCCTCGCCAACGGCGTCACCGAACACCTCGGTCAGGGCCGCTGGAAGGCCGCGCCCACCCCACTGATCTCCACCTACCTGGTCGCCGTCGCCGCCGGCCCCTGGCACTCCGTGCGCACCGAACACCGCGGACTGCCCTTCGGCATCCACTGCCGCCGCTCCCTGGCCCCCCACATGGACGCCGACGCCGACGAGATCCTCGACGTCACCCGCGCCTGCTTCGACCGCTACCACGAGAAGTTCGACGAGCCCTACCCCTTCGACTCCTACGACCAGGCGTTCGTCCCCGAGTTCAACGCCGGCGCCATGGAGAACCCCGGGCTCGTCACCTTCCGCGACGAGTTCATCTACCGCTCCGCCGTCACCGACACCGAGCGGCAGACCCGCGCCATGGTCATCGCGCACGAAATGGCCCACATGTGGTTCGGCGACCTCGTCACCCTGCGCTGGTGGGACGACATCTGGCTGAACGAGTCCTTCGCCGAGTACATGGGCTACCAGACCCTCACCGAAGCCACCCGCTTCACCGACACCTGGACCGACTTCGGCGTCGCCCGCAAATCCTGGGGCTACGACGCCGACCAGCGCCCCTCCACCCACCCCGTCGCCCCCGACCCGGACGCCGTCCCCGACACCGCGTCCGCCATGCTCAACTTCGACGGCATCTCCTACGCCAAGGGCGCCTCCGCGCTGCGTCAACTGGTGGCCTGGCTCGGCGAGAAGGACTTCCTCGCCGGCATCAACACCCACTTCGCCCGCCACAAGTTCGCCAACGCCACCCTCGCCGACTTCATCGACAACCTCGCCTCCGCCACCGAGCGCGATGTGCACGCCTGGGCCGACGCCTGGCTGCGCACCACCGGTGTCGACACCCTCACCCCCACGATCACCGCGGCGGCCGACGGCACCCACACCCTCACCGTGCGGCACGACGGCAGCCGCCCGCACCGCATCGCCGTCGGCCTCTACGACCAGGACCTCACCGGCGAGGGCCGCCTCACCCTGCGCGAGCGCCTCGACGTCGACGTACCGCAGGCCGAACCGACGGCGATCGGCATGCGCCCCGCCCTGCTCCTCCTCAACGACGGCGACCTGTCCTACGCGAAGGTCCGCTTCGACCCCGAGTCCTTCGAGACCGTCAGCGCGACCCTCTCCGGCCTGCCCGACCCGCTCACCCGCGCCGTCGTCTGGAACGCCCTGCGCGACGCCGTACGCGACGGCGAACTGCCCGCCATGGCCTACATCGACGCCGCCCGCGCCCACCTCCCGCACGAGACCGACCTCGCTCTCGTCCAAGGCGTCCTGTCCTTCGCGGCCGCCCACGTCGCCGACCGCTACCTGGCCCCCGAGGACCGCCCCACCGCCCTCGCCACCCTCACCGCCCTGTGCCGCGACCTCATCCGCCGCACCGAGGACGGCTCCCACCCCGGCCTGCGCCTCACCGCCGTACGCCACTTCATCGACGTCGCCGCCCACCCCGACACCATCAGCGCCTGGTTCTCCGAAGGCACCGTCCCCGGCGGCCCCGAGCTCGACCCCGAGCTGCGCTGGCGCATCCTCGGGCGGCTCGCCGTCCTCGGCGCCGTCGACGACGCCGTCATCGACGCCGAACTCGTCCAGGACCCCAGCGCCACCGGCCAGGAAGGCGCCGCCCGCTGTCATGCCGCGCTGCCCGACCCCGAGGCCAAGCGGACGGCGTGGGAGGCGATGTTCTCGACCGACGACCTCTCCAACTACCTCTTCACCGCCACCGCCCAGGGCTTCTGGCAGCCCGAACAGGCCGACCTCGTCCGCGAGTACGTCGAGCGCTTCTGGCCCGACGCCGTGGCCGTCGCCGCCCGCCGCGGCCCCGCCATCGCCGAAGCCGCGGGCCGCTGGGCCTTTCCCGTCCACGCCATCTCCGCCGAGACCCTCACCCTCGGCGAGACCTGCCTGCGCGACGCCGACCCCATCCCGGCCCTGCGCCGCAAGCTCGCCGACCAACTCGACGACCTGACAAGGGCGTTGCGGGTACGCCAGGCGTAGGTTTTTCGCCCCCACCGCCCTACCCGGGCTGGTCGCGCAGTTCCCCGCGCCCCTGAAAAGGGGCGCGGGGAACTGCGCGATCTTTTAGCGGGGGTCTGGGGGCGCAGCCCCCCAGGGACGATGGGGTCCCCCCGCTCGAGCGAAGCCGAGAGTGGGGGAGGGCAGGGGCGGAGGGGGCGAAATCCCACCCCCAGCCGCCGAAGGGCCCCGCACCCACGACACCTAGCACCTCCGCCGCCCCAACACGTTTCCTCCGCACGGCAGTACCCCCTTTTGGGTCGGATCGTTGTCTATACGGGCGCGCCGACCCTAAATGCGTACACGCTTGGATTCCCCCTGCCGCGCGCCCACCGGAGGACACCCATGAGCACGCCGCCCCCAGGCGACCTCGAGGAAGCGCGAGCACGCACCGAACGACACGGGAACGCACCCGCTCTTCCCCGGACCAGCCTCGCCTCAGGCCCCGAAGGCCCCAGCGCACTGCGGCCGTTGCTCGACACCGTCCTCGACGCACTCCAGGACGGCGGCGCGGCACGCGGGGGACCGCTGCCCGCCGGAGGGCCCGAGGCAGTGGCACGGCGCGTCCGGGACGCGGCCGGCGACGTACTGCCCCCGCAAGGCAGCGAAGACGCCCTGCGCGTCCTCGTGCGGGCCCTCGCCGAGGGCGCCGCCGACCCCGCGGACCCGCTCTGCGCGGCCCACCTGCACTGCCCACCCCTCGCCGTCGCCACCGCCGCCGACCTCGCCGCCTCCGCCCTCAACCCGTCCCTCGACTCCTGGGACCAGGCACCGGCAGCCTCGGAGCTGGAGGCCCTCGTGACCACAGCTCTGGCCGCGGAGGTCTACGCAAGGGCGAACGAGCCACGAAAAGAGGGCGCCGCCCTCGTCACCACCGGCGGCACCGAGTCCAACCAACTCGCCCTCCTCCTCGCCCGCGAAGCCCACGGCGGCGTACAGCTCGTCCGCGGAGCCAACGCCCACCACTCCCTGCACCGCGCCGCCTGGCTGCTCGGCCTGCCCGACCCCGTCGTCGTCCCCGCCCCCGCAGGAACGATGGACCCGGCCGCCCTCGACGAGGCCCTCACCGAGCTGCACGGCCCGCTCCTCGTCGCCGCCACGGCCGGAACCACCGACGCCGGACTCATCGACCCGCTGCCCGACATCGCCGACCTGTGCGCCACCCACGGCGCCCGCCTCCACATCGACGCCGCCTACGGCGGAGGCCTCCTCTTCAGCGACCGGCTCCGCGCCCGACTCGACGGACTCGACCGCGCCCACACCGTCACCCTCGACCTGCACAAACTCGGCTGGCAGCCGGCCGCCGCCGGGCTCCTCGCGGTACGCGACGCGAGCGACCTCGCCGTACTGGAACACCGCGCCGACTACCTCAACGCCGACGACGACACCGAGGCAGGCCTACCCGACCTCCTCGGCCGCTCCCTGCGCACCACCCGGCGCCCCGACATCCTCAAAATCGCCGTCACCCTCAAAACCCTGGGCAGGGACGGCCTCGGCGCCCTCGTCGACCAAGTCTGCGCCCACGCCCAGGACTTGGCCGACCTGACAGCCGCCCACCCCGGCTTCGAGCTCTACGACCGGCCGGTCATCAGCACCGTCCTGTTCCGGCCCGCCGGGGCCACCGACGACACCGTCGCCGCCGTACGCCGCACCCTCCTGCACGAAGGCCGCGCCGTCCTCGGCCGCGCCGCGCTCGACGGCCGCCTCTGGCTCAAAGCCACCCTCCTCAACCCTCACACCCGGCCGGGCGACCTGGCCGCGCTCCTGAAACTGGTGGAAGGACACACACCACGATGAGCCCGACGCCCACCCCTCCACGCCCCGCCGCCGAAGCACCCCGCGACCTGGTGGGCATCGGCATCGGCCCCTTCAACCTCTCCCTCGCCGCCCTCGCCCACCCCCTCGTCGAACTCGACACCGTCTTCTACGAACAACGCCCCGGCTTCGACTGGCACCCCGGCCTCCTCATCGACGGCGCCACCCTCCAAGTCCCCTTCCTCGCCGACCTGGTGACCCTCGCCGACCCCGTGAACCAGTGGTCGTTCCTCAACTACCTCAAAGCCCGCGAACGCCTCTTCCCCTTCTACTTCGCCGAGCGCTTCCACATCCAGCGCGCCGAATACGACGCCTACTGCCGCTGGGTCGCCGACAGCATCCCCGGACTCCACTTCGGCCACCAGGTCGACGCCGTCCGCTGGAACCCCGAACGCGCCCTGTTCGAAGTCGACTTCACCCAACTCGACACCGACGGAGAAGCCGAATCCCTCGGCCGCTCCTACACCCGCAACATCGTCCTCGGCGTGGGCACCGCCCCCCACATCCCCGAACCGCTCAAACCCCTCGTCGACGCCCCCGGCGTGCCCGTCATCCACGCCGCGGACTACCTCAAACACCGCGAACAGTTCCTCACCGCCGAACACATCACCGTCATCGGCGCGGGGCAGTCCGGCGCCGAAGTCTTCCTCGACCTCCTGCGCAACCGCCCCTCGGGCCGCGAGAAGATCCACTGGCTCGCCCGCACCGAAGCGTTCGCACCCATGGAGTACTCCAAACTCGGCCTGGAACACTTCACCCCCGACTACACCCGCTACTTCCACGCCCTCACCGAACCCGTCCGCGACCGGCTCGTCGCCGCCCAATGGCAGCTCCACAAAGGCATCGACGCCGACACCATCGCCGCCATCCACGACGAGCTCTACCGCCGCACCCTGCACGGCGGCTGGCCCGACGCCGTCCTCACCCCCGCCGTCACCGTCCGCACCGCGGGCCGCGTCGCCACCACCAAGGTCGAACTCCACCTAGAACACGGCCAGCAGGGCGCCCGCTCCCGCCTCACCACCGACGCCGTCGTCCTCGCCACCGGCTACCGCGAACGCCCCCTCGGACAAATCCTCGCCGGACTCGACCCCTACCTGCACCGCGACAGCAGCGAACGCCCCCGCATCGACGACCAGTTCCGCCTCGTCCTCGACCCCTCCGTCGCCGGCCACGTCTACGTCCAGAACGCCGAACTCCACACCCACGGCGTCGGCGCCCCCGACCTCGGCCTCGCCGCCTGGCGCAGCGCCACCATCCTCAACTCCCTCACCGGCAAGGACCCCTACCCGCTGCCCGGCCGAACCGCCTTCACCACCTTCGGACTCGAACCGCATCCGCAGGTCCCACCCGCACGCCAGACGACCCGGACACTGACGCCCCTCGTCGAGGGACGGTAAGAAATGCGGCGGGAGCGGAAGCAGCCCGACGGCGACGACGTTGGGCCCGGCATGACCACCACGTGGATCGCCGCGCACCGCTCCGCCGTCATCGACCCGTACGAGACGTTCCACCTCTTCGAACCCCGCCGCTTCGCCGGCCAGACCGTACGCCAGGCCCTGCGACTGGCCGGCGGCGGCGCGGCCTTGCGGGTGCGACTGAGCAACCGCTACGGAAAAGAACCCCTGGACATCGCCGGAGCACACATCGCCGGACGCACCCAGGACAGCGGCATCGACCCCGCGACGGACACCGCCCTGCTCTTCGCGGGCGCCGCGAGCGTCACCATCCCCGCCGGCGAGGAGATCGTCAGCGACACCGTCGAGCAGGCCGTCAGCGCGGGGGAGGAGATCGTCCTCAGCCTCCATCTGCCCGCGGACACCGGACTCACCACCTACTCCGCCGTGCCGTACGACATCGGATACGCCGCCCCCGGCGACCAGCTCGGCGCCGAAGTCCTCAAGGACGCCGAAGAACTGACGACCGGGCACCTCATCACCGGTGTCGACGTCCTCGCGGCGGAAGACACCCGAATCGCCGTCGCCTTCGGAGACTCCTGGATCGAAGGCCAGGCCACCACCCCCGGCACCGACAGCAGCTTCCCCGCCCAGCTCAGCCGCCGCCTCACCCACGGCTGGATCGTCAACCACGGCATCTCCGGCAACCGCCTGCTCACCGACGAGATCGGCGAACACCTGCTGGCACGCATCGAACGTGACGTTCTCGGCGTCCCGGGCGTGAGCCATGTCCTCGTGCACACGGGACTCAACGACTTCGGCCTGCCCGGAGCCATCTCCTACCCCGAACCCGGCTCACTCCCCACCGCCGACGCGTTCACCGCCGGACTCACCGCCCTCGCCGACCGCCTCCACACCGCCGGACTCACCGTCATCGGCTCCACCATCGGCCCCTACCGCGGCACCGTGTACGAGGGCTACGACAGCGAGACGGGCCAAGCCGTCCGCGGCGCGGTCAACGCCTGGCTGCTCGGCGACGAGCACCCCTTCGACGCGATCGTCGACATCGCCGCCGCCGTCGCGGACCCGGAGCGACCCGACCGGATCCGTGACGAGTTCAACAGCGGCGACGGCCTCCACGTCAACGACGCCGGCGCGAAAGCCATCGCCGACGCCGTGGACGTATCCCTGCTGGATCTTTAGAAGACGGACAGCTCCAGCTGGACGGACAGCTCTGGACGGAGCTACTGGATCTTTAGAAGACGGGCGTACCGTCCCGCGTCAGCTTCCAGTCCACCGAAGCGAACTCCTTCGGATCGAGCGTGCCCTTCGCGGTCACCCACTCGGCGATCCGCGTACGGATCTCCGTCGACTCCGCCCACACCTCGGTGGCCGAAGCGACATGCGGGAAGGCGCCACCGCCATTGGCCCGGTAGTTGTTCACCGCCAGCACGAACTGCTGCGCGTCGTCCAGCGCCGCACCGTCGTAGGTCAGGTTCTTGATCCGCGAACCCTCCGCCTGCGCGATGTCGATGTCGTACCGCAGCCCCGACACGTAGTCGTAGTTGTAGTCCGGACGGTTGTTCGCGTTCGTCAGCTTCTCCACGTCGATCGCCGCGCCCGCCGCCGTCTGCACGAAGTAGTTCGCCGAGTACTCCAGGTACGCCCGGATCTGCGCCCCCGTCATCACCTTCGCGACCAGTGTGTTGTCGTACACGTACAGGCTCGACAGATCCCGGATCGTCACATCGCCGGCCGGAATCTCCGACGTACGCGAGAACGGCGACGCCTGTGCGATCACCGGCAGCGACGCGTACGACGTGCCCGCCAACGCCGCCTTGACCACGTCCTCCTGCACCTTGGTGATCAGATCGATGATCGGGGCGTCCTTGTACCGCGCCTCCACCGTCGTCAGCGTCTCGGTCGCCGTACCGACCACCTGGTTGACATACGCCACGACCACGTCGTGCTCGTCCTTCAACAGCTTGGTGATCCTCGGGTCGTCCGCCACCGAGTTCGAGTTGCGGACCGACGCCGCCACCGACTCGACCTGCCACTTCCCCTTCTCGAAAACCAGCTCGAAGTCGAAGACCGACAACCGCTCCGCGTACGCCAAAGGCTCCGACAGGACGACCGTCTTACCGGTCGCCGTGTTGGTGACCTTCAGCTCGGGAATCTCCACATGCGCGTGCCCGACGAGAATCGCGTCGATACCCGGCACCTGCTGCGCCACCAGCGCCGCCGAATTCTCGACGTACGGCAGCTGGTCACCGTACGAGGAGGTGCCCGACGAGCCGGAATGCGCCGACACGAGCACGACGTCCGCACCCATCGACCGCAGCTTCGGCACCCACTTCGCCGCCTGCTCCTCCAGACCCGGGAACGTCAACTTGCCCTGAACATAGGCCTTGTCCCAGATCGCGATACCCGGGTTCGTCAGACCGAGAACGGCCACCTTCACCGGCGGGGCACCCGCGACATGGAACTTCTTGATGAAGTACGGAGGAAAGGCCGGCTTCAGCGTCTTCGCGTCCAGCGCGTTCGCACCCAGCAGCGGGAAGTGACACTGCGACTCGAACTTCCGCAACGTCTCGATGCCGTAGTTGAACTCGTGGTTGCCGAGCGCTGCCGCGTCGAACCCGATCGCGTTCATCGCCTGCGCCATCGGGTGAACCGGACCGCCCTTGGCGGTGATCGGGTCCACCTTCGCGTAGTAGTACGTCAGCGGAGTGCCCTGGATCGTGTCGCCCGCGTCCAGCAGCAGTGTGTTGCAGCGGCCCTTCTCCTCGCGGATCTCGTTCACCAGCGTCGAAATCCGCGCCAGACCCTGCGCGTTGCCCGCCTTGTCCGTGTACTCCGCGTCCTTGAAGTAGTCCCAGTTGAACACGTGACCGTGCAGGTCCGTCGTGCCCATGACCGTCAGCGAGTACCGCTTCGGGGACTTCTTGACCCCCGCTGCCTCGGCAGCCTGCGCCGCCGGAGCGGCGGCCGCCCCGGCGAGCGCGACCCCCGCACCCGTCACGGCGGACTTCTTCAGGAACTTCCGGCGGTTCAACGGCATCTCTACGGCTCCTAGGGAAAGGGTCAACGACGCGCGTAGATTCTGACCCAACAGCCACCACCGCAACAGGTCCAGGAGGTTTCGATCTGATGACCTGTGAGCACCACAACCACCCCTCCCAGTGACAGAGTGGGACGTATGGCCCCCACCGCGGACTCCACCTCACAAGAACCCCAACCCGCCGTCCCCTACGGCACACCCGAATCCCCCCGCATCGCCGTCCGAGGCGAAGCCCACCTCGAAGTCGACCCCGAAATCGCCCGCATCGGCATCACCGTCGAGGCCCACGGCCGGGACCGCCGCGAAGCCCTCACCGACCTCACCCGCCGCAACGCCGCCGCCCTCGACCTCGTGAAGTCGTACGGCGACGCGGTCGAACGCCTGGAAACCGGCGCCTTCTCCATCAGCCCCGAACTCAGCAGACGCGGCCGTGGCGAACGTGTCCGCACCTACCACGGCCGCGTCCACATCAACGCCGAACTCACCGACTTCACCGCACTCGGCGAACTCACCACCGCACTCGCCGACCGCGACCTCACCCGAGTCGACGGCCCCTGGTGGGCCCTGCGCCCCGACTCACCCGCCCACCGCACCGCAAGGCAGCAAGCCGTCCGGGAAGCCCTCCAACGCGCCCGCGAATACGCCGAAGCGCTCGGCACCCACCTGTCCGCCCTCGTCGAACTCGCCGACATCGGCGCCGAAAATGCCCAACCGTACGCATTCGAAGCCCAGGCCTCCCGCGCCATGCGCACCAGATCCGCCTACGGCGGCGGCCCCATCGAGGACGAAGCCGCCACCCTCGACCTCGAACCCCAACGCCAACACGTCTACGCCCAGGTCAACGCCCGATTCACCATGGCACCACCACAGTTGTAGCCAATGTGACACTCGGTGACCGACTGCATCTCCTGCGCGGGGTCGCACGGCCGAATGGATAAATGCGACCGGGGTGTGCCCAAAACCCGGCCTGCTCATCGGAGCGCACCCGCGCACAATTCAACAGTTGTCAATAGCTCTTCACGCAAAGGTTGTTGGGTAGTCACGCACGACCAATTCTCTACCCGCCGGTAAGGCCTAGGCTCGAACCATGCGCCGAGCAAAAATCGTCTGTACATTGGGCCCCGCCACCGACTCGTACGACCAGATCAAAGCCCTGGTCGAAGCCGGAATGGACGTAGCCCGCTTCAACCTCAGCCACGGCACCTACGCCGAACACGAGGAGCGCTACCACCACGTGCGAAAGGCCTCCGACGAGACCGGCCGCAGCGTCGGAATCCTCGCCGACCTTCAAGGCCCGAAGATCCGACTCGGCCGCTTCAGCGAAGGCCCCGTACTCCTTGAACGCGGAGACACCTTCACCATCACCGTCGAAGAAGGCATCGAAGGCGACCGCCAGACCTGCGGAACGACCTACGAAGGACTCGCGGCCGACGTCACCCCCGGTGAACGCATCCTCGTCGACGACGGCAAAGTCACCCTCGAAGTCACCGCCGTCGACGGCCCCCGCGTCCACACCGCCGTCGTCGAAGGCGGCATGATCTCCGACCACAAAGGCCTCAACCTCCCCGGCGTCGCCGTCTCCGTCCCCGCCCTCTCCGACAAGGACGAAGCAGACCTCCGCTGGGCCCTCCGCTCCGGCTTCGACGTCATCGCACTGTCGTTCGTAAGAAGCGGCAAGGACATCGACGACGTCCACCGCATCATGGACGAAGAAGGCCGACGCCTCCCCGTCATCGCCAAGGTGGAGAAGCCCCAGGCCGTCGACAACATCGACGACATCGTCGCCGCCTTCGACGGCATCATGGTCGCCCGCGGCGACCTCGGCGTCGAGATGCCCCTGGAGCAAGTCCCCATCGTCCAAAAGCGCGCCATCAAGCTCGCCAAGCGCAACGCCAAGCCGGTCATCGTCGCCACCCAGATGCTCGACTCGATGATCGACAACTCCCGCCCCACCCGCGCGGAAGCCTCCGACGTCGCCAACGCCGTCATCGACGGCACGGACGCGGTGATGCTCTCCGGCGAGACCAGCGTCGGCAAATACCCCATCGAGACGGTCAGGACGATGGCGCGGATCGTGGAAGCGGCCGAGGAAGACATCCTCGCCAAGGGCCTCCCACCCCTGACCGAACGCAACAAGCCCCGCACCCAGGGCGGCGCCGTCGCCCGAGCCGCCGCCGAAATGGGCGACTTCCTCGGCGCCAAGTTCCTCGTCGCCTTCACCCAGTCCGGCGACACCGTCCGCCGCCTCTCGCGCTACCGCTCACCCATCCCCCTGCTGGCCTTCACCCCGGACCCCGCGACCCGCTCCCAGCTCAACCTCACCTGGGGCGTCGAAACCTTCCTCGGCCCCCACGTCGACTCCACCGACGCCATGGTCGACCAGGTCGACGAACTCCTCCTCAAGTACGGCCGCTGCCAAAAAGGCGACATCGTCGTCATCACCGCAGGCTCCCCGCCCGGAGTCTCCGGCTCGACGAACCTCGTACGCGTCCACCACATCGGCGAGGACGACAAGTAGTTGCGTAAAGGGGCCCTTCTTACGGAGGGCCCCTCGTTCTTACGGAGGGCCCCCGTTTGCTTTCTCACGGCGTGACGATGTTGAAGTCCGCCGTCGGCGTCACGATCACCGAGAACAACCTGGTGAGCAGCGCCGCGTCACCGGAGACCTGAATCGACCCCAGCCCCTTACCGGCCAACAGCTGCAACAACTGCACCTTGGTCATGGTGAGCGTGAGCCCGGCCGAAGCACTGGCCTCCGTGCCGACCGTGTGAGTCAACACCCCGTTCTTCAACCGCAGATGCCAGTACTTGCCCTGCGCCGGCAGACACCAGTCGATCGCCAGATCCAGATCCCAGGCCTTCGGACCGTTGACGCGCACCGACATCGCGTCGATCAGCTGATCGACGGACAGCGCGGCCCTCACATCCGAACTGTCCGACGCAGCCGACGGCGGCTTCACCCCTTCACGAAGCTCCATCGCGCCAGTCAGATAGAAGTTCCGCCACACGGCATTCTCGGTCGCATGCGCCAGCCTCTCGTAGACCCGCGCGAGAAGCTGCTTCGCCCTCTCGGCATCGGGCTCCGCGAAAACACAATGATTGAGCAGAGTCGCCGCAAACCGCAGATCACCATCCCGAACAAATCCCCGAGCCTTCGAAACAGCGGACGACATCCCACCCAACGCCCTCACATACCGCCTCGCCTCAGCGACCGGCGGATGCTCCCACAAATGCGCGGGATTCGCATCGAACCACCCCATGTAACGCTGATAAATACCCTTCACGTTATGACTCAGAGCCCCGTAATAACCCCGATTCGCCCACACCTCGGCGAGCGCCGGAGGCAACACGAACTCCTCCACGATCTCCCGTCCCGTCATCCCGGAATTCAGCATCCGCCGGGTCTGGTCATGTATGTACGCGTACAAATCCCGCTGCTGCTCGACAAGCGCGACGATCTCCTCGTTCCCCCACGTCGGCCAATGGTGTGAAGCGAAAGCGACGTCGACCCGACCGTCGTACAGCCCGATGGACTCGGTCAGATACGCGGCCCACTGCTTGGCGTCCCTGACCTGCGCACCGCGCAGGGTGATGATGTTGTGCATCGTGTGCGTCGCGTTCTCCGCCATACAGACGGCACGCAGCTCAGGGAAGAGGAACGTCGTTGTCCCACACCACGGTGCCGGCCGAATTCTTCACCACGCCCGGTTCCAGCGCGGCGATGAACCCCCTGTCGGCGGCCTCGAAGTCACCGGCATCCGTCGTACCGGTCCTGGGGACACCGAATGCGGCAGCGGACTGCGGATTCAGGGACACGGCCGCCGCAGCCGCACCGGCGGCCGCGGCGACGAAACCTCGTCGGTTCATGGGAGTCATGCGGCCGAAGATCGCCGCGCGGGCCGACTCCGGTCAACGGTTCCTTCGCGATTTGGGGCAGCTCCCAATCGGGGGCGGGGCGAACAGTGACGGGTCATATTGCGGGTCAGTACTTGGGGCCCACGTGGGTGTCCATGAGGGCGACGGAGGCCTTCCTGGCGACGGAGATGTTGTACGGGTTCCCGTTGCGGGTGCAGTGGGTCCACTGGATGCCGAGCTTGTCCAAGGTGTCGGTGTAGAGCCGGCGGATGTCGTCGGAGACGTTGGTGAAGAAGTACCGGGGGTACTCGTAGCGCTTGCGTTCACCACCCACGAGGCGGGTTGTCCAGTTGGTGATGCGGCAGCCGTCGGAGTGGATGAGACCGCGGATGAACTCCCAAGGGTGGGCGTCGACGATTTCCTGCTGCCAGGGTTCGAGGACGATGGGGCGCTCGTGCTTCTTGCCGGGGCCGTGCTGGGGGAACATGCATGTCCAGTGCTTGGTGAATGACTTAACCTCGGTGCAGCCCCGCTTGTGGCGCTGGTTGACGCTTGGCAGCGGCATCACCTTTCGCATGGCCTCTTCGGCAGCTGCGATCAGGCCGGTCTGCGTTGCGTTGCAGAAGATGGACAGGTGGTGCTGCTTGCGCTTCGAGATGATGTGGCCGTCGCCGAGGTAGAGGCCGAGCAAGTAGGCGTACGCGACCCTGTCGAAGTCCCGGGCGGTGCAGCGGGGGCAGTCCGTCGGTTGTTCGTAGGATTCGCCGTGCGCTCTGCGATCTTCGCTGCGCCACCAGCCGATGGTTCCGCGCGGGATGTTGAGACGCTCCGCGACTACGCGGTTGGGGGTGCCTTGACGCAATAGTGCGACAGCCTGGGCGCGAATCGAAGAGCTGTGCTGTTCCATGCGGACACTCTGCGTTACTAATCGTCACCATGTGCATGAAAAAGCGGACGTTCACGAGAACGTGAACATCCGCTTAGTGGGGAAACTGTGCCGGGTGCGGGATTCGAACCCGCAAGCCCTCACGGGCAGAGGTGTTTGAGACCTCCGTGTATGCCGTTCCACCAACCCGGCCTAAGTGGCTGCCGGAAGCATACCGGTTCACCGGAGCGCGCTGCAGCTAGGTAGGCTCTTGAGCAGCAGCACTGCCCGGCCCGTAACGAGGAGCCCCCGTGACCGCCCCCGAGTCGCCCCAGCCCGTAGACGCGCCCGACGACGACAAGTCGCACGTGCCTCCGCTGACGACCCGCGTCGTCATCGCCGAGGATGAGGCGCTGATCCGTCTCGACCTCAAAGAGATGCTGGAGGAAGAGGGCTACACCGTCGTAGGCGAGGCGGGTGACGGTGAGCAGGCCGTCGAGCTGGCCCGGGAGCACAGGCCGGACCTTGTGATCCTCGACGTGAAGATGCCCAAGCTGGACGGGATCTCGGCGGCCGAGAAGATCGCCGAGGAGTCCATCGCCCCCGTGCTGATGCTCACCGCCTTCTCGCAGCGCGACCTGGTGGAGCGTGCGCGGGACGCCGGCGCGATGGCGTACCTCGTGAAGCCGTTCAGCAAGAGTGACGTCGTGCCGGCGATCGAGATGGCCGTGTCGCGGTTCACGGAGCTGAAGGCGCTGGAGAAGGAGATCGCGGATCTCACGCAGCGTCTGGAGACGCGGAAGCTGGTCGACCGGGCGAAGTCGGTGCTTCAGACGGAGTACGGGCTGACCGAGCCGGCCGCGTTCCGGTGGATTCAGAAGACGTCGATGGACCGTCGCATGTCCATGCAGCAGGTCGCCGAGGCGGTCATTCAGGACGCCGAGGAGAAGAAGTCCGCGAAGGGCTAGCCCGGCCCCCCAGTACAGCGGAAGAGGCCCGCGTCCCCGATATGGGGCGCGGGCCTCTTCGTACACCCGGAGCGAACTCAGTCCTCGCCGAGGTACGCCTTCCGTACGGATTCGTCGTGCAGCAGGTCCTGTCCGGTGCCGGAGAGGACGATGTTGCCGACTTCCATGACGTGTCCTTGGTCGGCGAGGGAGAGCGCCGCCTGGGCGTTCTGCTCGACGAGGAGGATGGTCGTGCCGGAGGCCTTGAGTTCGGCGATGGTGGACATGATCTTCTGCATCATGATCGGCGAGAGGCCCATGGAGGGTTCGTCGAGCATGAGCAGTTTGGGCTGGGACATGAGCGCGCGTCCCATGGCGAGCATCTGCTGCTCGCCGCCGGACAGCGTGCCCGCCGCCTGCTTGCGGCGTTCCCCGAGGATGGGGAACAGGTCGTACGCCCGCTGGATGTCCTTTTCGATGTCCGCCTTGTCGGAGCGGAGGAACGCTCCGAGTTGGAGGTTTTCGGCGATCGTCAGCCGGGGGAAGATGTGGCGTCCCTCGGGGGAGTGGGCGAGGCCGAGGGCGACGATCTTGTGGGCGGGGACGCCGCTGAGGGGTTTGCCGTCGAAGAGGATGCGGCCCGCGCTGGGCTTGAGGAGTCCGGAGAGGGTGCGCAGGGTCGTCGTCTTGCCGGCGCCGTTGGTGCCGATGAGGGTGACGATCTGGCCGGCTTCGACGGTGAAGGAGATGCCCTTGACGGCTTCGATCTTGCCGTAGGCGACCTTGAGGTCTTCGACCTCGAGCAGTGCGGTCACTGGGCGGTTCCTTCCTTGCTGGTGGTGCTCTCTGCCTCAGAGGCCTCGGCGCCCTCCGCGGCCTCGGCGGCTTCGACTTCGGCGACTTCCTCGTCGCCGGGGGCGCCTTCGAACGGCTCACCGAGGTACGCGGCGATGACGCGTTCGTCGCCCTGGACGACCTCCGACGTTCCCTCGACGAGCTTTTCGCCCTGGACGAGGCAGGCGACGCGGTCCGACAGGTTGAAGATGAAGCGCATGTCGTGCTCGATGACGAGGACGGCGATACCCCTGTCGCGGATGGCGAAGACCAACTCCTCCGTTGCCCGCGTTTCTTGGGGGTTCATGCCCGCGGTGGGCTCGTCGAGGAGCAACAGCCCCGGCTCGCTCGCCATCGCTCGCGCGATCTCCAGCTTGCGCTGTTCGCCGTAGGGGAGGTTGCGGGAGAGGTGGTCGGCCTTGTGGGCGAGGCCGATGAACTCCAGCAGTTCCATGGCGCGTTCGCGGGACGCGGCCTCCGCCTTGCGGAAGCCCGGGCCGCGGAGGAGGGCCGACCAGAGGCCTTCCTTGGTCCGGGTGTGGCGGCCTACGAGGACGTTTTCCAGGACGGTCATGTTGGCGAAGAGCCGGATGTTCTGGAAGGTTCGCGCGATGCCGGCGCTGGTGACCAGGTGGGGCTTGGGCGGGAGGACCTTGCCTTTGTAGGAGACCTTGCCCTCGGTGGGGATGTACAGGCCGGTCAGACAGTTGAAGAAGGTCGTCTTGCCGGCGCCGTTGGGGCCGATGAGGCCGACGATCTCGCCGGTGTTGACGGTGAGGTCGACGCTGCGTACGGCGGTGAGGCCGCCGAAGCGCATGGTGACGCCGCTGGCTTCGAGAACGGGGCTGGGGGCTGTTGTGGTGGTCATGTGGGTCACGCCCCTGCCTTGGTGACGCCGACGGTGCTGTCGGGCAGGCCTTGTTCGGGGATGTCGAGTTGGCCGGTGTCGTGGAATTCGAGCTGGCGGCGGCGGTTGGCGATGATGCCTTCGGGGCGGAAGCGCATGAGGATGACGAGCGCGATGCCGAAGGCCAGGAGCTGGTACTCCTTGAGGAAGCTGAGCTTCTCGGGGAGGAGGTAGAGCAGCGTGGCGCCGAGGATGGGGCCGTTCACCGTGCCCATGCCGCCGAGGACGACCGCGGCGAGCAGGAAGGCGGAGTTCGGGGGCACGGAGCCGGCGAACTGGTACGGGGCCGGGTTGACGCTGTAGCCGACGTGGGCGCTGACGGTACCGGCGAGGCCCGCCAGCGACGCGCCGAGTGCGAAGGCGATGAGCTTGACGCGGAAGCCGTTGATGCCCATGGCGGTGGCGGCGGTCTCGTCTTCGCGGATGGCGATCCAGGAGCGGCCGATGCGGGAGTCGGCGGCGCGGTTGAAGACGATGACGACGAGTGCGGTGATGAGCAGCATCAGGAGGAAGTAGTTCGCGAATCGGCCGAGGGTGATGCCGCCGATGTCGTGGGTGCTTCCGAAGTTGAACCCGAAGATCTTGAGGTCCGGGATCATGGAGATGCCGTTGGGGCCGTTGGTGAGGTTGGGTCCGCTGGAGCCGTCCATGTTGTTGACGGAGATGCGGAAGATCTCTCCGAAGCCCAGGGTGACGATGGCGAGGTAGTCGCCGCGCAGTCGCAGAGTGGGGGCGCCGATGAGGACGCCGAAGACGAGCGATGCGGCCATGCCGGTGAGCATGGCGGCCCAGAAGGGGAACTGGACGCCGGAGAAGCGGGAGAACTCGGAGCCGGAGACGAGGGCGGCGGCGTAGGCGCCGACGCCGAGGAAGGCGACGTATCCGAGGTCGAGGAGTCCGGTGAGGCCGACGACGATGTTGAGGCCGAGGGCGACGGTGCCGACGACGAGGATGTTCACGCCGAGGTTGGCGTTGTGTTCGTTGTTCTCGACGAAGGGGAAGATCGCCGCTGCGAGGAATGCCATGGAGGTGGCGAATCCCTTGTGGCGGGCGTTGAGTTCGGCGAAGCGGTCGAAGAGTCCGGCGGCGAGGAGTGACCAGGTGCCGAAGATGACCAGGAGGAGGTAGCCGAGGAACGTTTCGCTTGCGTCGGGGTCGACGCCGATGCCGTAGGTGAAGACGATCAGGGCGACGGCGGTGGCGGCGGTGATGACGAGGCGTTCGCCCCAGGCGGGGAGTTTGGCTGCCGGGGGGATGTTCTCGGGCTTGGTGACGTAGTCCTTGAAGGTGTCGCCGGGCTTGGGGAGTGCCAGCGTGCCGAGGAGGGCTACGAGGGAGCCGATGGCGGCGATGTAGGCGCCGGGGTCGAGGGCGACGAGGCCCTTGAGGTCGACGGCGATGGCGATGGCGCTGAACCAGCTGACGGCGAACGCGGAGGCGGCGGCGAGGACGGCGGGCTGGGTGGCGCCTGCCGGGTTGAGCCAGCCGAGGCCGCGGACGTTGAAGAGGGTGAGCGCGAAGAGGAGGGTGAGGGCGCCTGCGACGAGGTCGAGGACCTGGAGTCCGGCCGGGGAGCCGTAGTAGGTGAGGTCCCCGGGGAAATCGGAGGTGTAGGTCCAGGACATGAACGTGCTGGCGATGGTGGCGATGGCGCCGAAGGCGATGAGGGCGCGGGCGGCGCTCTGGGGGAGCGCGATCAGGCCGCGCGCGGTGGCGGTGGTCTCGGTGGTTGCCATGGTGCTCACGCCCTGTCCGCGACGCGTTCGCCGACGAGGCCTTGTGGCCTGAACAGCAGTACGAGGATGAGGAGTACGAAGGCCCAGACGGAGGACCAGCCGCCGCCGCCGAGCTGCTGCATGCCGGGGATGCCGTCGATGTAGCTGGTGGCCATGGTTTCGGCGAGGCCGAGGACGAGGCCGCCGATCATGGCGCCGTAGATGTTGCCGATGCCGCCGAGGACGGCCGCGGTGAAGGCCTTGAGGCCCATCTGGAAGCCCATGTCGTACTTCACCGTGCCGTAGCGCAGGCCGTAGGCGACGGCTGCGACGGCGGCGAAGAAGCCGCCGATGGCGAAGGCGATGACGATGATGCGGTTGGTGTCGATGCCCATGAGCTGGGCGGTGTCCGGGTCCTGTGCGGTGGCCTGCATGGCGCGGCCGGTGCGGGAGAGGCGGACGAAGAAGGCGAGGGCGGCCATGCAGATCGGGGCGGCGATGATGACGAAGACGGAGCCGCTCTGGACGCTGATGGAGCCGATGTGCCAGGGACCGAAGGGGAGTTGGGGGAAGTTTCGGTCGGTCTTGGCGTCGGGGTACGCGTTGAAGACGATCTGCTGGAGTGCGAGGGAGAGGCCGATGGCGGTGATCAGTGGTGCGAGGCGTGGTGCTCCGCGTAGTGGTCGGTAGGCGAAGCGTTCGGCCCCGACGGCGATGAGGACGGCGACGATTCCGCCGCCTATGAGCATCGCTGGAAGGGCTATCCACATGGATGTGCCGTCGGGCAGGACGTAGAGGTAGACCGTGAGTGCGCCGAAGCCGCCGGTCATGAAGATCTCGCCGTGGGCGAAGTTGATGAGCTGGACGATGCCGTACACCATCGTGTAGCCGATGGCGATCAGCCCGTACATCGAGCCGAGGAACAGCCCGTTGGCCAGCTGCTGCGGCAGGGTGTTCACCGCATGGCCTCCATGTGGTGGGGAGAGTTGAGCAGGGCGTATGAAACGGGCCGCGCGGTGACGGGTGGTCTGGCCGCGCGGCCCTTGGGTGGTGCTAGCGGCAGGTGGAGATCAGCCGTTGAAGGTGCCGCTCTTGACGGCCTTCCACTTGCCGTCGACGACCTGGTAGACGGTGAGCTGCTTGTTGGTGGTGTCGCCGTACTCGTCGAAGGAGACCGGGCCGGCGATGCCGTCGAACTTGGTCTTCTGCACCTCGTCGACGATCTTGGCGCGGGCGTCGCTCGGGACCTTGCCGTCCTTCACGACGTTGCCGATGGCCTTGATGATGGCGGTGGCGGCGTCGTAGGAGTAGCCACCGTAGGTGCCGTAGTCGCCCTTGAGGCCGGAGGCCTTGTACTTCTTGATGAACTCGGCGGCGGAGGGCAGGGAGTCGACGGGCTGGCCGACGGAGGTGACGAGGTCGCCTTCGGAGGTCTTGCCGGCGGTCTCGATGTAGGTCGGGGTGAACATGCCGTCACCGCCGAAGAGCGGGATCTTGGCTCCGCCGTCCTTGAGCTGCTTGGTGAGCTTCTCGGACTCGTCGTACTGGCCGCCGTAGTACACGAGGTCGGCCTTGGAGTTCTTGATCTTGGTGACGAGGGCCGAGAAGTCGGTGTCGCCGGTGTTGACGTGGTCCTCGCCCGCGACCTTGCCGCCCGCCTTGGTGAAGCCCGCCTTGAAGAGCTTGGCGAGGCCGGCGCCGTAGGTCTGCTTGTCGTCGACCACGAACACCTTGCGCTTCTTCAGGGTGTTGTAGGCGTAGTCGGCGGCGAAGCCGCCCTGGAGGGCGTCGGTGGTGGCGGTGCGGAAGTACGTCTTGAAGGGACGCGACTTCGAGGTCTGCCAGTTCTTGCCCTGGGTGAGCTCGGGCGCCGTGTTGGACGGCGAGATCTCGACCAGGTTGGCGGTGGCGAAGACCTGCTGCATCTGGGTGGCGACGCCGGAGTTCAGCGGGCCGACGACGCCGAGGACCTTGTCGTTCTGGACGAGCTGGGTGGCGTTCTGCTGGCCGGAGGCCGGGATCGCCTTGTCGTCGAGCGCCACGACCTTGAACTTCACGCCGGGAACGGTGTTGTTCTTGTTGGCGTCGTCGACAGCGATCTGTACGCCGCCCTGGATGCCGAGGCCCGTGGCGGAGTTCTGACCGGTCAGCGGCGCGTCCACGCCGATGATGATCTCGGTCTTCTTGCTGCTCTTGCTGTCCCCGCTGTCGTCGCGCGAGCCGCAGGCGGTCAGCGTGAGTGCTCCTGTGGTGAGCACGGAGGTGAGTATGACCAAAGAACGCTGTCGCACGTTGAATCCTCTCCCTGGCGCGGCACCCCAGGGTGGGGGCCGTGTGTCTCGCCGGGCCGTACTGGGTGATGCAGGCCGTGCAGTAGACGCGCCCGGCGGCGCGGTGACTGGCCGTGACTATAAGCGCAGGTAGGGGGTGCTCACAGGAGCGTGGGGAAGGCTGTGACGCTCTTGTTATGCGGGGAGTGTCCTGGTGGGCGCAGGACGGGCAATTCGGGCATTTCGGTTGCCTGTTGGGAGGTGACTGCGTGTTCGCATGCTGAGAACGCCCTGTTCCGGTTCGTGGCACGGATTGATCTCGACTGGCGCGGCGGCGGGTTGGGGTGGCCTGCGGGTCGGGCCACGTGGGGGGCCGTGGCCTAAGCATTGCTTCATTACGGCAGAGGTAACCGACTGTTACCGCCGTGTGAGGTCGTGCCGGGTGTCCTCGACGGGGGAAGTGGGCGCGGCGGATGCGGGGTTGGGGAAGCAGGAGGCACGCAGGTCGGTCCACAGGTCGCGGGGGTAGGCGCCACCGAAGAGAAAGCTCTGCTGTTGCCGTGCGGTCCTGTTGCTGAGGAGCAGGTCGAGGTGGGGGAGATCGAGGGCGGGCGGCAGGGCGGCGCACTTGTATACGGAGATGCGTACGGTGATCAGCCGTGGCGACCCGGCCCTCACTGTCAGTGGCAGTGGGGGTGTGGTGGTGGCGCCCAACTCGGGTAGTCCGGCGAGGACTTGGTGGACGGTGACGGGGCTGCCGCGGGCGACGTCGATTTCGAACCGGTAGGTCGCGGGGGTGGGGCCGCGGCCCTTGTAGTGGAGGCTCGTGACGCCGGCGGGCCAGGGGTAGGGGTTCGGGGTGGCCTGGGTGACCGGGGTCGGGCGCAGCGCGAAGAAGGCGCCGGTGGCGGCCGCGGCGATGATCAGGGCCTGGAGGAGGCGACGGCGGGAGCGGGGGAGCGCGGCCCAACGGGTGGTGGCGGGTGGGGATTTCGACCACAGCAGGTCGGTCGGGGTGTCCTCGTGAGGGCCGTCGGTGTCATCGGGGTGGTACGGCTCGACGGGCCCGATGCCGGTCATGCTTCACGCTATGCCGGAGCGTGCGGCTCCGCCAATGCCGGCTCGCCCCTGGCGGCGCGAGGTCGGTGGCCCCGGCGCTGCGGGAGGCGGGCGAACTCCCGCACCGCGCACCGGGTGCCTTTCGAAGTCAGCGGGTGGGCGCGTCCTTGAGGACGCAGGTCAGGCGGGCGCTGCAGACGCGCTTGCCGTCCTCGTCCGTGATGGCGATCTCGTACGTCGCCGAGGTGCGCCCGCGGTGTACGGGTGTGGCCACGCCGGTGACCAGGCCGGAACGGACTCCGCGGTGGTGCGTGCAGTTCAGGTCGACGCCCACGGCGATCTTGGTGCTGCCGCCGTGGAGCATGGCGCCGACGGATCCGATGGTCTCGGCGAGGACGGCGGAGGCGCCTCCGTGCAGCAGGCCGTAGGGCTGGGTGTTGCCCTCGACCGGCATGGTGCCCACGACGCGGTCCGCGGAGGCCTCGACGATCTGCACGCCCATGCGGGTGCCGAGGTGGCCCGCGGAGAACAGCGCGGGCAGGTCGACGCCGAGCGCGGCGTACTCGTCGATGACCTCTTGCGGGAACTTCACCGTGCGCTGCTCGCCCATCGGGCCAGACTCCGTTCGTCGTGGATCACTTCGTCGTGGATCACTCTCGCTGAGCAAACGCTCAGTCGGTTGCCGATTGTTCCAGACGTACGACGACGGACTTGCTGGCAGGGGTGTTGCTGGTGTCTGCGGTCGAGTCCAGCGGGACGAGGACGTTGGTCTCCGGGTAGTAGGCGGCCGCGCAGCCCCGGGCGGTCGGGTAGTGCACGACGCGGAAGCCGGGCGCGCGCCGCTCGACACCGTCCTTCCACTCGCTGACCAGGTCGACGTAGGAGCCGTCCGACAGCTTCAGCTCGCGCGCGTCCTCGGGGTTGACGAGCACGACCCTGCGGCCGTTCTTGATGCCCCTGTAGCGGTCGTCCAGGCCGTAGATGGTGGTGTTGTACTGGTCGTGCGAGCGCAGGGTCTGCAGCAGCAGGCGGCCCTCGGGGAGCTTCGGGTACTCGACGGGCGCGGCGGTGAAGTTGGCCTTGCCGGTGGCCGTCGGGAAGCGGCGCTCGTCGCGCGGGGCGTGCGGCAGCGCGAAGCCTCCGGGGTCCGCCACGCGCGCGTTGAAGTCCTCGAAGCCGGGGATCACGCGCGCGATGCGGTCGCGGATCGTCGCGTAGTCCTTCTCGAACTCCTCCCAGGGGGTACGGGATTCGTGCCCGAGGACCCGGCGGGCGAGGCGGCAGACGATGGCCGGCTCGGACAGCAGATGGGGGCTCGCGGGCTCCAGACGGCCGCGTGAGGCGTGCACCATGCCCATGGAGTCCTCGACGGTCACGAACTGCTCGCCGCTGCCCTGGAGGTCGCGCTCGGTGCGGCCGAGGGTGGGCAGGATCAGGGCACGCGCGCCGGTGATCGCGTGCGAGCGATTCAGCTTCGTCGACACGTGCACGGTGAGGCGGGCGCGGCGCATGGCCGCCTCCGTCACCTCGGTGTCGGGAGAGGCGGCGACGAAGTTGCCGCCCATCGCGAAGAAGACCTTCGCCTCGCCGTCGCGCAGGGCGCGGATGGCCCGTACGACGTCGTAGCCGTGCTCGCGGGGCGGTGCGAACCCGAACTCCTTCTCCAGGGCGTCCAGGAAGGCGGGGGCGGGGCGCTCGAAGATGCCCATCGTGCGGTCGCCCTGCACGTTCGAGTGGCCGCGCACCGGGCACACGCCCGCGCCGGGTCGGCCGATGTTGCCGCGCAGCAGCAGGAAGTTGACGACCTCGCGGATCGTCGGCACGGCGTGCTTGTGCTGGGTGAGGCCCATCGCCCAGCACACGATGGTGCGCTTGGAGGCGAGGACCATGCGGAGGGCCTCGTCGATCTTCTCGCGGGTGAGGCCGGTCGCGGTGAGCGTCTCGTCCCAGTCTGCGGCGCGGGCGGCCTCGGCGAACTCCTCGTACCCGTGGGTGTGTTCGCGGATGAACTCCTCGTCGACGGCGCCGGACCCCGCGCCGGAGGCGCTGTCGGATTCAGCCAGGATCAGCTTGTTGAGGAGGCGGAAGAGGGCCTGGTCGCCGCCGAGGCGGATCTGCAGGAACAGGTCGGTGAGGGCGGCGCCCTTGAGCATGCCCTGGGGGGTCTGCGGGTTCTTGAAGCGCCCCAGGCCCGCCTCGGGCAGCGGGTTGACCGTGATGATCTTCGCGCCGTTCGCCTTGGCCTTCTCCAGGGCCGAGAGCATGCGCGGGTGGTTCGTGCCGGGGTTCTGCCCGGCGACGATGATCAGGTCCGCCTTGTAGAGGTCGTCGAGCAGGACGCTGCCCTTGCCGATGCCGATGGTCTCGGAGAGGGCGGAGCCCGAGGACTCGTGGCACATGTTCGAGCAGTCCGGCAGGTTGTTCGTGCCGAGCTCGCGGGCGAACAGCTGGTAGAGGAAGGCGGCCTCGTTGCTCGTGCGCCCGGAGGTGTAGAAGAGGGCCTCGTCGGGGGAACCCAGGCTCTTCAGATCCTCGGCGATGATGTCGAAGGCGCGCTCCCAGGTGACCGGCTCGTAGTGGTCGCCGCCCTCGGGGAGGTACATGGGGTGGGTGAGGCGGCCCTGCTGGCCGAGCCAGTAGCCGCTGCGGGTCGTGAGGTCGGTCACCGGGTGCGCGGCGAAGAAGTCCGGGGTGACCCGGCGCAGAGTGGCCTCCTCGGCGACCGCCTTCGCGCCGTTCTCACAGAACTCCGCCGTGTGCCGGTGCTCCGGCTCGGGCCAGGCACAGCCCGGGCAGTCGAAGCCGTCCTTCTGATTGACACGCAGCAGGGTCAGCGCGGTGCGGCGCACACCCATCTGCTGCTGCGCGATGCGCAGGGTGTGCCCGATGGCGGGCAGCCCGGCCGCCGCGCGCTTCGGCTCGGCGACCTGCGGTGCGTCCTGAACCGGATCGCTTTTCGGCGGCTTGCTGGCCATCGCTGAACCCCTTCGCGTGCACACGTCGCCTGAACGTCATCGATCCTCGCACGGGGCGCCGACAACGACTGTGGCGGTCCCGGACGGTCCGCACTGTCAGTGCGCCGTGGCAGGATCGGGGGCGTGGCAGAAACAGCATCGAAGAAGACCGAGAAGAAGCCTGGTGGGGGCCGTCCGCGCCTTATGCTCATGGACGGGCACTCGCTGGCGTACCGCGCGTTCTTCGCGCTGCCCGCTGAGAACTTCACCACCGCGACCGGCCAGCCGACGAACGCCATCTATGGTTTCGCGTCGATGCTGGCGAACACGCTGCGCGACGAGGCGCCCACGCATTTCGCGGTGGCGTTCGACGTCTCGCGCAAGACGTGGCGCTCCGAGGAGTTCACCGAGTACAAGGCGAACAGGTCGAAGACCCCGGACGAGTTCAAGGGGCAGGTCGAGCTGATCGGCGAGCTGCTCGACGCGATGCACGCCCAGCGGTTCGCGGTCGACGGCTTCGAGGCCGACGACATCATCGCGACGCTCGCCACGCAGGCCGAGGCCGAGGGCTTCGAGGTGCTGATCGTCACCGGCGACCGCGACTCCTTCCAGCTGGTCTCCGAGCACACGACGGTGCTGTATCCGACGAAGGGCGTCTCGGAGCTGACCCGGTTCACCCCGGAGAAGGTTTTCGAGAAGTACGGGCTGACGCCGGCCCAGTACCCCGACTTCGCGGCGCTGCGCGGCGACCCCTCCGACAACCTGCCGGGCATCCCCGGGGTCGGCGAGAAGACGGCCGCGAAGTGGATCAACCAGTTCGGTTCGTTCGCGGATCTGGTAGAGCGCGTCGACGAGGTCAAGGGCAAGGTCGGGCAGAACCTCCGCGACCACCTGGAGGCGGTGAAGCTCAACCGCCGTCTCACCGAGATGGTGAAGGACGTGGAGCTGCCCAGGACGGTCGCCGACCTGGAGCGCGCGGCGTACGACCGCAAGGCCGTCGCGATGGTCCTGGACACCCTGGAGATCCGCAACCCGTCGCTGCGGGAGCGGCTCCTCGCCGTCGACCCGGGCGCCGAGGAGGCCGAAGAGGCGCAGCCGGTCGCCGAGGGCGTGGAGCTCGACGGCACGGTGCTGGGCGCGGGCGAGCTGAAGCCATGGCTCGCCGAGCACGGCAAGGCGGTCCTCGGCCTGGCCACGGTCGACGCGTGGGCTCTGGGCACGGGCTCCGTGGCCGAGGTCGCGCTCGCCGCCGCCGACGGTGCGGCCGCGTGGTTCGACCCGTCGCAGCTGGACGAGGCCGATGAGAACGCGTTCGCGAAGTGGCTCGCCGACCCCAAGAAGCCCAAGGTGATGCACAACGCCAAGGGCGCGATGCGGGTCTTCGCCGAGCACGGCTGGAGCATCGAGGGCGTGTCCATGGACACCGCGCTCGCCGCCTATCTGGTCAAGCCCGGGCGTCGCTCCTTCGCGCTGGACGCGCTGTCCCTGGAGTATCTGGGCCGGGAGCTGGGGCCCGCCGCCGCGGCCGACGGCCAGCTCGCTTTCGGCACCGACGAACAGGCCGAGGCCGATGCGCTGATGGCGCAGGCCCGCACGATCCTCGACCTGGGCGAGGCGTTCGGCCAGAAGCTGACGGAGGTCGGCGCGGCCGACCTGCTGCGGGACATGGAACTGCCCACTTCCACGCTGCTGGCCCGCATGGAGCGGCACGGCATCGCGGCGGACAGGGCCCATCTTGAGGCCATGGAGCAGATGTTCGCGGGCGCCGTGCAGCAGGCCGTGAAGGAGGCGCACGCGGCCGCCGGGCACGAGTTCAATCTGGGCTCCCCCAAGCAGCTTCAGGAAGTCCTCTTCGGCGAGCTGGCCCTGCCCAGGACGAAGAAGACGAAGACGGGCTACACGACGGACGCGGACGCGCTGGCATGGCTCGCGACGCAGACCGAGAACGAACTGCCGGTGATCATGCTCCGCCATCGCGAGCAGGCGAAGCTGCGTTCCACGGTCGAGGGTCTGATCAAGACGATCGCCGCGGACGGCCGCATCCACACCACCTTCAACCAGACGGTGGCGGCGACCGGCCGCCTCTCCTCCACGGACCCGAACCTGCAGAACATCCCGGTCCGTACGGACGAGGGCCGCGCGATCCGCCGCGGCTTCGTGGTCGGCGAGGGCTTCGAATCCCTTATGACCGCGGACTACAGCCAGATCGAACTGCGCGTGATGGCCCACCTGTCGGAGGACGAAGGCCTGTTGGAGGCGTTCACCTCCGGTGAGGACCTGCACACCACCGTCGCCTCCCAGGTGTTCTCCGTGGAGCGGTCCGCGGTCGACGCGGAGATGCGGCGCAAGATCAAGGCGATGTCCTACGGATTGGCGTACGGACTGTCGGCCTTCGGCCTCTCCCAGCAGCTGAACATCGACGCGGGTGAGGCGCGTGCCCTGATGGACACGTACTTCGAGCGCTTCGGCGGCGTACGGGACTATTTGCGCCGGGCGGTCGACGAGGCGCGGGCGACGGGCTACACGGCGACGCTCTTCGGACGTCGCCGCTACCTGCCGGACCTCAACAGCGACAACCGGCAGCGCCGCGAGGCGGCCGAGCGCATGGCCCTCAACGCCCCCATCCAGGGCACGGCGGCGGACATCGTCAAGATCGCCATGCTGAACGTGGACCGCGCGCTGCGCGAGGCGGGCCTCAAGTCCCGCATGCTCCTCCAGGTCCACGACGAAATCGTCCTGGAGATCGCCCCGGGCGAGCGCGCCAAGACCGAGAAGCTCCTCCGCCACGAAATGGCGTCCGCCGTCCACCTCCGGGCTCCCCTGGACGTGTCCATCGGCTCGGGCGCGGACTGGGAGTCGGCGGCGCACTAGCCTCCGGCGGCTGAGCGGAACCGCACGCGCCGAGCGGCTGAGTCGCGGAGTGGCTGAGGGGCCGAGCGGTCGAGCGCTCCTGCGGAGTGGACTCATCGAAGGACGGGGAGTCACCGTCCTCCGGCTCGCACATTCAAGGGCCCGGCACCACAAGGTGCCGGGCCCTTGAACGTCCGCGGCCACGGCGAGAACCTCCACCGCGCTTTTCGACGGTGCCGAACCGGCCGGAAGCCCGGCGGGCCGCCCGCGGGGCGAGCACCGTCCCGGCCCGGCCTGAAAGCAAGACCCCGACCCCAACGGCGGCCCGCAGGGCGGGCCTACCTCGGTTCGGCCGGGGGGCGAGTCCCAGCGCCTGAGGCCGCCCGTAGGGCATGGCTCCCTCGGTTCGGTAGGAGCCGAGCCCGGCTCGGAAGGCCGCCCGCATGGTGGGCCGACCTCGGTTCGGTCGGAGCCGGGCCCCGGCTGCAAAGGCCGCCCGCAGGGCAGGGCCCCACCTCGGTTCGGTCGGAGCCGGGCCCTGGCTCCAAAGGCCGCCCGCAGGGCAGGCCGCACCCGGCGGGGCCGGAGCGCGCAGGCCCGCTGTACTCCGCCCAACCCCCGGAGGGAACCGTCACCCGCGTGGCCCCCGCAAAGACGCCCCCCGCCCGGCGGGGCCGTAAGGATGCGGGCATGGGTATACGCATGCTCCACTGCCGCACGGCCATGGCCACCGCCGTCGTCCTCGCGGCCACAGCTGTCGTCTCGGCGCTGCTCGCGCCGATACCCGCGGTCGCCGCGGAAGCCAGTACCGCCCAGGTGCCCGCGGCCTGCCGCTCCACCAGTGACCCCGACCTCGCCGCCCGGCTGTCCCGCGACATCCAGGCGGAGCTGTCGTCTCGCCAGGGCACGGTCTCCGTGACGGTGCACGACGACGACACCGGTCTGACCTGCGCCCTCGCGAGCGAACGGCAGTACGACTCGGCGAGCATCGCCAAGGTCATGATCATGGAGGGCACCCTGCGACGGGCGGAGGAACTCGGCCGCACACTCACCGACTGGGAACTGGCCAACATTCGCCCCATGATCACCAAGTCCGACAACACGTCCGCCCTGCGGCTGTGGACCGACCTCGGCCACGCCTACCTCGATCGCCTCATCGCCCGCGTCGGGACGACCGGCACCATCCTCGGCCCGGACGGCTACTGGGGCCTGACCCGCACCACGGCCGCCGACCAGATGCGGCTGCTGGACGTGCTCACCAACGCCGGCTCGTTCCTGAAGACCCGCGCCTACGGCCTGAAGCTGATGAGCCAGGTCCGCAGCGACCAGCGCTGGGGCGTGCCCTCCGGCATGCCGAAAGGCCTCACGGCCCAGGTGAAGAACGGCTGGCTGCCCCGGGCCACACACGGCTGGCGAGTGCACAGCGTCGGCGCGTTCACGGGCCCCAACCGCACGTACCGCATCGTCGTCCTGTCGCACGACAACCCGACGATGGCGTACGGGATCCGCACCATCGAGCGCATCGCCCAGGCCGTGCACCGCGGCCTGAACCCGGGCCGCGGCGCGATCCAGAGCCCCACCCCGGAGGGTGCGATCAGTGAGAAGTCGGACGGCTCGGCTCCGTACGAGCCGCTGCCGGGCTGGGACGAGCCGGAGCCGGACGCCACATCCTGACCCCCACGGCGTACAGCCCCAGGCCGAGCACCAGGCCCGCGCCCGCGCCGAAGCACAGCGTCGGGACCAACTCCCAGGGCTTCGCGCTTGAACCCCAGTAGGCCCACCAGCGCGACGCCCGCTGCACCGCGCCCACCAGCGCGCAGCACCCGAGAACGGCAGCCGCCAGCCACCGGTCGGAAGCGGACAGCGCCGGCACCCCCACGGGTTCGTCGGGGGACGTCCCGCGCAGCGCGACGACCACGAAGACCGCGATCACGACCGCCCCCACCGCCGAACTGCCGTACTGCGCGTACAAGAACATCGGCGTGCCCCCGACGTCCCGCCCCAGGACGGGGAGCAGCCGCACTCCCCACCGGTCGTGATGCGTGAACGCGTCCCACACGACGTGCGTCAGGGCGCCGAGCGCCGCGGAGCCGTACCACCACAAGGCCGTCGACGGGCGGAGGCGTCGGCGTGGCGCCCCGCAGCGCAGCAGCCGTGCCGGACGCCCCTGCCGGGCCGGCGGCAGCAGTGCCACCAGGGGTTCGCGCAGCACCAGCCAGGCGCCCACGAGCGCCCATGCGACGAGCACGTCGAAGGTGAACACGCCGGTGAACGAGTGCGTGAAGGTGCCGAACTCCATCGCCCCGGGCAGCACGCTCGCCGCGTAGTAGGTCATGTCGGGAGCGAACGATCCGGCCACGAGAACGGCGGGAACCAGCCGACCGCGACCGCTTCCGTCACCGCGCACAGCGGGCAGCACGGCCGCCGCATGGCTGAGAGTGAAGGGCAAGTCGTCCCCCTGCGGCTGATGTTGGGCGGTATGTCCGGCCCGCCGATCGCTGACGCCCAGTATGAGGGACGTGTGAAAACATCCGAGTGGGCCACTCGGACGCGGCATTCCGCGCATCATCACACATGGCCAACCGGTGAATATCGGGCGCGAACGGGTGCCCGCGCGACGGAAGTTGTCGTAGGGTCACCTGGGTCACTGTGCCGGGGAGCACGGTCGAACACCGGCAGGAAACGTACGAAGCGCAGAACGCGAAGAAGCGCAGAAGCGGTCGTCCACGGGAGGGGTTCACTCAATGGCGGCGCAATTCGGCAGGAGGCTGCGCAAAGGGGCGGCTACCACCGCCGTGGCCGCGGCCGCGGTCGCGGCCCTGTCCGCGTCCCAGGCCCCGGGAGTGACCACCGACGACCACGGCAGACAGACGACCGGCGCCGAGGCCACACCGGACGCGAGCGGCGACGACACCGCGACCGGCAACTCGCGCTATTACACGGACCTGCCGCCGCTCGACAGCCCGAGCCCGTCGCCGACCATAGGCACGCCGGTTTCCAGGGGCGACGCCGAGGCGGGCATTCCGGCGACCGTCCTCGACGCCTACAAGAAGGCCGAGGCGTCCCTGCGCGAGTCCAAGCCGGGCTGCAACCTGCCCTGGCAGCTCCTCGCCGCCATCGGCAAGGTCGAGTCGGGCCAGGCCCGCGGCGGCCGCGTCGACGCGGCCGGCACGACGTACTCGCCCATCCTCGGCCCGGTCCTCAACGGCAACGGCTTCGCGAACATCAGCGACACCGACAACGGCGCGTACGACGGCGACTCCACGCACGACCGTGCGGTGGGGCCGATGCAGTTCATCCCCTCCACCTGGGAGTGGGCGGGCCGCGACGGCAACGGCGACGGCAAGAAGGACCCCAACAACATCTACGACGCGGCGCTCGCGGCCGGCCACTACCTCTGCCGGTTCGACCACGACATGTCGGTCCAGTCGCAGATGAACGCCTCGATTCTCAGCTACAACAACTCGACGGCGTACCTCAACACGGTCCTGTCGTGGCTGGAGTACTACCGCAAGGGCACCCACGAGGTGCCGGACGGCACGGGCACGCTGCCCTCGCAAAACAGCGACGACAGCTCCGGGGCGAGCCCCAGCCCGACGCCGCCCGCGACCACGCCGCCGAACTCCCCCGAGCCTGGCGACGGCAGCCCGACCCCGCCGGCTTCGCCGCCGCCGAGCACGCCGCCGACCACGCCGCCCACGACGCCGCCGACGACGACACCGCCCACCCAGACGCCCACCCAGACGGTGGACCACCTGGAGGACGCGGGCACCGGGAAGCTCACCGCGACGGCGGGCGACATGTTCGGCGAGAAGGTCGCCGTACGGACCGAGACCGAGGCCGGCAAGGCGGTGGCGAAGGTCCGGGTGCGGTTCACGATCGTCGGTGACGACACGGACGCCACCTTCACCGGCGGCGAGACCGTCGCCACGGTCGTCACCAACAGCGCGGGTACGGCCACCGCGCCCGCGCTCGTGGCCGGCGAGAAGACCGGCGACTTCACGGTCCGCGCCACCGTCGTCGGCCGCGTCATGGCCGGCCTCGACTACACGGCGACCGTCAACCCGCGCCAGGCCGACACCCTCACCCGCACCAGCGACACCGCGCTGACCTGCGTGCCGGGCGGCGAGTTCGCCGACCAGGTCGAGGTGAAGGCCACCTACAAGGGCGCAGTCGCGGACAAGGTCGCGGCCACCGCGACGCTCGTCAAGTCGGCGGACGACGCGACCGAGAACGACAAGGGCCCGTACTTCAAGGACGCGGACGGCAAGACCGTACGCACCCTCACGGACCTCACCACGGACGCCGACGGCGTGCTGAAGCTCCCGAAGCTGTACGCGGACGACACCACCGGCACGTTCCTGCTCCGCATCAACACCACGGGCGGCGCGACGCTGACCGTGGAGCTGAAGGTGGCCGCGGCCACCTCGTAGTCCGTACGCGCGTCCAGGGCGCCCCTCCGCTGTCCGGCGGAGGGGCGCCCTCGTCTGTGTGTGCAACGTGTTCTCATCTCGCCCCGCCGTTGCTACGGTGCCGGACCTGACGACCTATCAGCTCCTGGCCCTCGGGAGGCCGCATGCGTGCCCTCATCGCCGCCGCGATCGGTCTCGCCGTGGCGCTCGCCCTGGTGCTGACCATCACGGCCATGGGCTCACCCGCGGGAAAGACGTCACCGAAGCCGCTGCTGACCACCGTGCCCAAACACCCGTAGACCGTGCCCCGCACCCGTACACCGTGCCCGCACACCCGTAACTCCCAGGGAGGGACGCCGAGATGCGCCGCAAGGCAAGCCTGATCCTGCTCGCCTTCGCCGTGTTCTTCACGGCGCTGTCCCCACTCCTGCGCTGGTACGCCTTCCCGCGCCTGGCGAAGATCCCCGCCAACCAGTACCAGGACATGGTCCTGGAGGCGAAAGACGCGACCCTCCTCGACTACGGCACCATGAAGGCCAGGAAGGTCCCCGAGGTCACCGTCGTACAGACCCTCAAGGGCAACGTCGAGGCATCCGAGAAGATCGAGAAGACCGCGGGCCGGGACGTCGTCGTCTGGGACTCCCTCTCCTACGTCCAGGGCCCCGACGGCAAGATGGTCTCCAAGCTCCCCGAGCGCTACATCTTCGACGCGCACAGCCAGGAACCCGTCCACGCCACGGGGGAGATGGTCGACGGCGACCCCGTCACCCGCGAGGGCATCGAATTCAAGTGGCCCTTCCGGACGGAGAAGCGGGACTACGAGTACTTCGACGCGCAGACCCGTACCTCGGCCCCCATCCACTACAAGGGCACCCAGAACTTCCGGGGCGTCAAGGTCTACTACTTCGAGCAGACCATCCCCTGGACGAAGGTCAAGTTCCCCAAGGTCATGCCCGTCAAGGGCATCACTCCGGAGTCCGTCGCCAAGACCGGCACCACCCGCTGGTACACCACGGTTCGCAAGTTCTGGGTGGAGCCGGTCACCGGAGCGCCCGTCTACGGCGAGGAGATCCACAAGGAGGAACTCCGCGGCGGGACCCTGCTGGGCGGCCGTGACAAAGTGACCGCCTTCTCCGGGCACGTGAAAATGCGCGAGGACTACATCAAGTACACGGTCGACCTGGTCAAGTCCAACCGCACTCTGGTCCTCCTGATGACGTCCTATCTGCCGTGGGGCTTCCTGTTCCTGGGCGCGGCCCTGCTGTCCCTCTCCCTGTACCTGGAGGCACGCAGCCGCAGGCCCGGCGACCCGGCGCCGACTCAGGCCGCGGAACCCGAGCCGGTCAACGCCTGAGCCGTGCGTTGGTGTGCCGGGTGGGCTCGGCGGTGGCCGGGTCCTCGGGCCAGGGGTGCTTGGGATAGCGGCCGCGCAGTTCGGCCCGCACGGCCTTGTAGCCGTCCCCCCAGAACGAGGCGAGGTCGGCGGTGACGGCGGCGGGTCGTCCCGCGGGGGAGAGCAGATGCACGAGCACCGGCACACCGGCGACGCGGGGAGTCTCGGCCAGCCCGAACATCTCCTGCAGCTTCACCGCCAGGACGGGCCGTTCAGGATCCCCGTAGTCGATCCGGATTCTGGACCCACTCGGCACCTCGATCCGCTCCGGCGCGAGCTCGTCGAGCCGCGCGGCATCGCCGGTGGCCCACGGAAGCAGCCGGGTGAGCCCCTGCCCCGCATCCATCCGCGCCAGATCGCTCCGCCGACGCGCCCGCCCGAGCTCCGGCTCCAACCACTCCTCCACGCGCGCGTGGAGGGCATCGTCGCGGACGTCGGGCCAAGGAGCGCCGAGGTGTTGGTACAGAAAGGCCAGCCGCTGCCGCAGTAGCTCCGCGTCCCGCGTCCACCGCAGCAGCCCCAGCCCCTCCTCCCGCAGCCCCTCCAGAAGCGCCTCTCGTACGAGCCTGGAGTCGGCGTCCATCATCGGGCGCACCGCCAACTCCACGGCCCCCAGCCGCTCGACCCGCCGCGCGACGACGTCCCCGCCGGCCCAGTGGACCTCGTCCCCCTCGGCATACAGGCTCGCGGCGGCCCGTCGTGCCGTCTCCTCGTCGATGACGGCCCCGAGCCGCACACGCGCGTGCCCGGCGCCCACGGGCCGATCCGCCACCGCGACAGCGATCCAGGCCGCTCCGCGCAGCCCCGTGCCGTCCCCGAGCTCGGCCCGGGTCCCGGAGGCCATCAGATAGGACCCGCCTTGAGCCCGCGCGACCCGCTCCGGGAAGGCGAGGGCGGCGACAAGACCCACGACACGGTCGTCCCCGGCACTTGCCCGCCCACCCGCGGCGGAAGCGGCGGCGGTGTTCGAGGGCGGCGCAACGGCGCCGCGGTGAGGTGCGGCGACGGTGACCGGGTCCGAAAGAGCGTCACGGATGGGCGAGCGGGACATGCCTGTACCGGCAGACGCACCGGCCCGCAGGCGCCGGGCCTCCGCGCGCCAGCGACCGGCGTAGGCGTCGCCGCCGCGCCGGGCGGAACGCCAAGCCCCGGCGAGGTCGTCGCCGTACTCCCGTGGCGGCTCCTCGCTCAGCAGGGCGACGACGTCGGCGGCCCGGTCCGCACCGACCACCGGCGCCGCGTCCAGCAGCGCCCGGGCGAGCCGCGGATGCAACCCGAGCCGGGACATACGCGCACCCCGCTCCGTGGCCCGCCCCGCGGAATCCACCGCACCCACGGCCGACAGCACCGCCCGCGCCGCCGCCATCGCCCCAGCCGGCGGTGGGTCGAGGAGCGCGAGCCCCGTCGCGTCCGGATCGCCCCAGCAGGCCGCCTGCAAGGCGAACGCGGTCAGGTCGGCCACCTTGATCTCCGGCGCGGGGAAGCGCGCCAGGCGCGCGTCCTCCGCCTCCGTCCAGCACCGGTACACCGTTCCCGGCGCCTCACGCCCGGCGCGCCCGGCCCGCTGCCGCCCCGCCGCCTGCGAGGCTCGTACGGTCGTCAGCGCGCTCAGCCCGCGCGCGTGGTCCACCCGCGACTCCCGCGCGAGCCCGGAGTCGACGACCACCCGTACCCCGGGAACCGTCAGCGACGACTCGGCGACCGAGGTCGCGAGGACCACCCGGCGCCGTACACCCGGCGACAGCACCGCGTCCTGCACGGCGGCCGGCGCCCGCCCGTGCACCTGAAGCACGTCGACCTCGCCGAGATCCCCCAGCTGCCCGGCGACCCGCGCGATCTCCCCGACGCCGGGCAGGAAGCAGAGCACGTCCCCCTCGCGCTCGGCCAGCGCCCGCCGCACCACCGACGCCACATGCGTCAGCAGCGCCGGGTCCACCCGCATGCCGTGCGGCGGCCGTACGGGGCGTACCGGCGCAGCCCACACCACCTCGACCGGATACGAGACACCCTGCGCCTCGACCACCGGCGCGTCGCCCAGCAGCCGGGCCCACCCCTCGGCGTCCGTCGTCGCGGACGCGGCCAAAAGTCGCAGCTCGGGGCGGAGAGCGGCCCGTACGTCCAGCAGAAAGGCGGCCACCGTGTCCGCGTCCAGATGCCGTTCATGGCACTCGTCGAGCACGACCACGTCGACGCCCGCCAGCTCCTGGTCCCGCTGGAGCCGCTGCAGCAGGACTCCGGTCGTGACGACCTCCACGCGTGCGTGGCGACCGACCACCCGCTCCCCGCGCACGGTGTAGCCGACGCTCTCGCCGACCTTCTCGCCGAGCAGCCACGCCATCCGCCGCGCGGCGGCCCGGGCGGCGATCCGCCGCGGCTCGGCGACGACGACCCGGCGTACCGGCCGGCCGTCGTCCAGCAGACCGGCGAGGGCCAGCGGTACGAGGGTCGTCTTGCCGGTACCGGGCGGCGCCACGAGCACCGCGCTGCCGCCGTCCTCCAGGGCGTCGTTCAGACCGGGCAGCGCGCCGCGCACGGGCAGCAGGTCCAGGGCGTCGTAACGGATCACGCCCCCAGTCTCGTACGAGCGTCAAACCCGTCTCGTACACGCGTAGAAATGCCGTCCGCGCACGCGTGCGGCCCTTCACGCGCGCGTGCGCGACACAAATGGGGTGCCCACGCACGCGCGGGCACCCCATTTGTGTGCGCTCAGTCCCGCTTTGTGTGCGCTCAGTCCCGCTCGCACACGAAGATCGCCGTCCCCGGGATCAGATTCCCGCGCAGCGGGGACCAGCCGCCCCACTCCTGGGTGTTCCAGGCGGGCCACTCCGGCTCGACGAGGTCGACCAGGCGGAACCCGCCGGCCACGACGTCGCGGACGCGGTCGCCGATCGTCCTGTGGTGCTCGACGTACACCGCGCGGCCCTCGTCGTCCTGCTCCACGTAAGGCGTGCGGTCGAAGTAGGAGGCGGAGACGCTCAGTCCCTCGGGGCCCGGCTCGTCCGGGAACGCCCAGCGGATCGGGTGCGTCACCGAGAAGACGAAGCGTCCCCCGGGGCGCAGCACCCGGCGCACCTCCCGCAGGACGCGGACCGGGTCGGCGACGAACGGCAGCGCGCCGTAGGCCGAGCACGCGAGGTCGAAGGAGCCGTCGGCGAACGGCAGGGCGCCCGCGTCGGCCTCCACGAGGGGCACGCCCTGGCCGATGCGCAGAGCGTGCTGGAGCTGGCGGTGGGAGAGGTCCAGGGCCACCGGACGCGCCCCCTGGCCGGCCAGCCAGCGCGAGCACTGGGCCGCGCCGGCGCCGATCTCCAGGACGTCCTTGCCCTTCAGGTCCTCCGGCGCGCCGAGCAGCTCGGCCTCCACCTCGTCGAGACCCTCGGGTCCCCACACGAAACGGTCGTCTCCGAGGAACGTGCCGTGCTCGATCTGGTACTCGTCCGCGTTCCGGTCCCACCAGCCACGATTGGCACGGGAACTCTCCGTGACACCCGCCTCGCGTCGGGTGGCTTCTGGCTCGAACGGTTCGGGCTCTTGGATGATCGGCTCCCTCGTCGTACTCTTCCGTCCAACCCGTCTCGGGGGTGTCACGACAGAGGCGCGCTATGGCCCGCGTGGCCTCATGAGACAGGTCTTGTGCCGGGTATGCGGCGATCCGCCCCGGGTGTGCGCCTTCGCGCATTGACCCTGCCCGGCTGCCCCCGTATGCTACAAGTTGCGCTGCGAGCCTGCGCTCCTCAGACGTAGCAGGCTGCGCTCGCATCTGTATGTATGTCCCCTCGGTTTTCGAGGCGCCACTGGGTTGTGTTTGTAAAAACACCCTCCAGGCTGGGCGCTTCCTTGGCTGTCCGGCCTTCTGCAGAGCGAAACGGGCTCCCGGCGTAAGCAGTACCTACGACTCACCGTCCGTACCGGAGCCCTTTCCCACATGACGAGCAGCACCGAGACCACCGCCACCACCCCGCAGGTTGCGGTCAACGACATCGGTAACGAGGAAGCCTTCCTCGCCGCGATCGACGAGACGATCAAGTACTTCAACGACGGCGACATCGTCGACGGCGTCATCGTGAAGGTCGACCGGGACGAGGTCCTGCTCGACATCGGTTACAAGACCGAAGGTGTCATCCCGAGCCGCGAGCTCTCGATCAAGCACGACGTCGACCCGAACGAGGTCGTCGCCGTCGGTGACGAGATCGAAGCCCTTGTTCTCCAGAAGGAGGACAAGGAAGGCCGCCTGATCCTCTCGAAGAAGCGCGCCCAGTACGAGCGCGCCTGGGGCACCATCGAGAAGATCAAGGAAGAGGACGGCATCGTCACCGGTACCGTCATCGAGGTCGTCAAGGGTGGTCTCATCCTCGACATCGGCCTCCGTGGCTTCCTGCCGGCTTCTCTCGTCGAGATGCGCCGTGTCCGCGACCTCCAGCCCTACGTGGGCAAGGAGCTCGAGGCGAAGATCATCGAGCTGGACAAGAACCGCAACAACGTGGTCCTGTCCCGCCGCGCCTGGCTGGAGCAGACCCAGTCCGAGGTTCGCCAGACGTTCCTCACGACCCTGCAGAAGGGTCAGGTCCGCTCCGGCGTCGTCTCCTCGATCGTCAACTTCGGTGCGTTCGTGGACCTGGGTGGCGTCGACGGTCTGGTGCACGTCTCCGAGCTCTCCTGGAAGCACATCGACCACCCCTCCGAGGTTGTCGAGGTCGGCCAGGAAGTCACCGTCGAGGTCCTCGACGTCGACATGGACCGCGAGCGCGTCTCCCTGTCGCTCAAGGCGACGCAGGAAGACCCGTGGCAGCAGTTCGCCCGTACGCACCAGATCGGTCAGGTCGTCCCGGGTAAGGTCACCAAGCTCGTTCCGTTCGGTGCGTTCGTCCGCGTGGACGAGGGCATCGAGGGTCTGGTCCACATCTCCGAGCTGGCCGAGCGCCACGTGGAGATCCCGGAGCAGGTCGTCCAGGTCAACGACGAGATCTTCGTCAAGGTCATCGACATCGACCTCGAGCGCCGCCGCATCAGCCTCTCGCTGAAGCAGGCCAACGAGTCCTTCGGTGCCGACCCGGCCTCGGTCGAGTTCGACCCGACCCTGTACGGCATGGCCGCGTCGTACGACGACCAGGGCAACTACATCTACCCCGAGGGCTTCGACCCCGAGACCAACGACTGGCTCGAGGGCTACGAGACCCAGCGCGAGGCGTGGGAGCACCAGTACGCCGAGGCGCAGCAGCGCTTCGAGCAGCACCAGGCGCAGGTCATCAAGTCCCGCGAGGCCGACGCGCAGGCCGAGGCCGAGGGTGCTGGCGCCGCGGGTGCGGCTCCGGCCGCCACCGGTGGCGGTTCGTACTCCTCGGAGTCGGACGACACCTCCGGCGCCCTGGCGTCGGACGAGGCCCTCGCCGCGCTTCGCGAGAAGCTCGCGGGTGGCCAGAGCTGAACCGTGTAGGTTCCGCCAGGCAGTAGCTGGTCGGTGGGCCGCACCCCTTGTGGGGGTGCGGCCCACCGGTTTTTTTGTCTTCAGGGTGTGGGGGCTGGTCGCGCCCACACGGCGGAGCCGCACCTGTCACACCCCCGCGTCCCTGTGGGGCGCTCCCCTGGACGGTGCTATGGAGTGACCGTGATGTTGGTGAGGCCCTTGCCTCCCGTCACCGTGTTCGAGGCATACACCGTCGCCTTGCAGTTCGTGCTGTAGTTGGTCACGTTGATCGCGAGCTGTTTGTCGCCCGTCGCGCCCGTCAGGTCCGAGGTGTTGGAGCGGAACACTGTGCCGCAGCCCCAGCCGGACTGCTGCGTGTGGGTCTCGTAACCGTCGTTCGTCGTGGACCTGCCCTTGTTGTTCTCCACGAGGACGTCGTTGCCCTTCACGTCGACCCAGGAGTCGTCGTAGTTGGCGCCGGTGAGGCCGCTGCCGTCGAAGGTGTTGCCGGTGATGCGGGCACCCGTGGTGCCCTCCTTGATGTCGACGTTCTCGCCGCCGACGTCCGGGCCGATCGTGTTGCCGGTGATCTGGACGCGGTCGCTCCTGTCGGAGGTTCCGCCGGCCGTTCCGACGTACACGCCCTCGCCCATGCCACGGCCGTCGTTGCCGGTGTCGTAGATCTTCGAATTCTTGATCATGCCGTCCGTGCTGGAGTTGCGGAAGTGGACGCCTTCCATGTCGAGTCCGTGGACGGTGACTGCGTCGACGACGACGCCCTTCGCCGAGTCGATCATGATGCCCTTCTGTCCGCCGGTGACGGTGAGGCCCTGGACCGTCCAGTACGAGGCGCCGTTGAGATGGAGGCCGTAGCCGCCGCTCGCCTTGAGGACCGCCTTCGAGGACCCGGTGAGGGTGATGCGGGAGCCTGAGCTTGCCGCCGTCGACGTCTTGAAGTTGCCCGTGTACGTGCCGTCGGCGAGGTGGATCGTGTCGCCGGGCGATGCCGAGGTGAGTGCGGACTTCAGCTGGGCAGCGGTGGAGACCTCGATGACCTGGGCGGCCTCGGCAGGGGGAGCGGTCAGGGCTGCCCCGACCGAGGCTGTCGTCGCGGCGAGCAGAGGGATGACGAGCGTGCGTCGCATGCGCATGTGGGGGGACCTTCCCGTCGGTTCGCATAGAAGCGTGTTCTTGTACATGAACTTTGGGTGCTCATGTGAACGTAGATGCGCCTCATGCTCGCGTCAAGGTCTGGACCAGTTCGAGTGTGCGGGGAGGGAAACGTGGCAGATACACGAGTAACTCCCGTGCTGTAACAGGGCGTTGCCAGGATCCCCGGGTCATTCAAGATCGTGAGGGGAGCCGAAGTCATGGCAGCACAGCGACGATCTACCGATGCGAGCCGGCGCACCTTTCTCCGCAATGTGGGTCTCACCGGTGGGGCGGGCGCGATGTTCGCCACCATGGGCGCCCTCGGCCTCGCGCCCACCGCGCAGGCCGCAGGACGTGAACAGCCCTTCCGCGCACTGAAGTCGAGCGATTTCACACTCACCGGACGCGGCGCCGCCAAGGTCGTCATCGTCGGCGGCGGCATCGCCGGGCTCGCGTCCGCGTACGAGCTCGGCAAGGCGGGCTACGACTGTACGGTCCTGGAGGCAAGGGACCGCACCGGCGGCCGCAACTTCACCGTGCGCGGCGGCGATTCGACCACCGACCTCTACGGCAACACACAGACGGCCCGCTTCAGCGAGGGCCACTACATGAATGCGGGCCCGGCCCGCCTTCCGCAGTGGATGGTCACCCTCGACTATTGCCGCGAACTCGGCGTCCCGATCGAGGTGTTCACGAACACGAACGCGGACGCGTACATCTACAACGAGTCGACCGGCATGACCAAGCCGATGCGGTACCGCACCGCCAAGGCCGATGTCTACGGCTACGTCTCCGAGTTGCTCGCCAAGGCCACCGACAAGGGCGCTCTCGACAAGGAGCTGACCGCCACGGACCAGGAGAAACTCGTCGAGTTCCTCAAGGACTTCGGCGAGCTCGGCGACAAGCTGACGTACGAAGGCGGTGAGCGCCGCGGCTACACCACCGTCCCCGCCGCCGCGGGAACCCCAGGTGTGCTCCTCGGCGACATCCCCACCGCCTCCGATGTCTTCGCCACCGGCGTCGGCCGCTACTTCTCCTTCGAGTTCGGCTTCGACCAGGCGATGCTGATGTTCCAACCGGTGGGCGGCATGGACCAGATACCGAAGGCGCTGACGAAGGCGATCGGGGCCCACCGCATCCGTACGGGCGCCGCGGTCTCCAAAATCACCGACAAGGGGAGTGGCGTCACGGTCACTTACACCCAGGGCGGCCGTACGAAGTCCATCGACGCCGACTACTGCATCGGCGCCCTGCCGCCCAACATCCTCGCCAAGATCCCGCACAACCTCGGCTCCGGAGTGCAGAGCGCCCTGGAGGCGATCACTCCCTCGTCAGCGGCCAAGATCGGTCTGGAGTACCGTTCGCGCTGGTGGGAGCTTGATCACAACATCTACGGCGGCATCACCGAGACCGACCAGGACGTCACCCACATCTGGCACCCCTCGTACGGCTTCCACGGCGAGCGCGGCGTGCTCATCGGCTACTACAACTACGGGGACGACGCCGACTCGTACGCGAAACTCACCCCCGAGGAGCGCGAGAAGCGCGCGGTGGCCGCGGGCGTGAAGATCTATGGCGAGAAGTACCGCACCGAACTCGCGTCCTCCTTCTCGCACCACTGGCGCCAGACACCCCACTTGGAGGCCGCCTGGCACGACACCCCCGGCGGACCCGACGACGTCCGGTACAAGCCGCTGAACGAGCCCACCGGGCGGGTCTACTTCGCGGGCGACTGGCTCAGCTATACCGACGCCTGGCAGCACGGTGCCTTCACGTCCGCCCGCAAGGCGGTCACCGCGCTCCACGCGCGCGTGCTGTCCTCGTAACACGCGCGTGCTGTCCTGGTAGCCGTCGGTAGATGCATCAACAGCCATCTGTGGATGCCTCGACAGCCCTTTGTGGATGAGTTGGCAACCTTCTGTAGATGCCTTTCCAGCCGCTCGTGGCGGCTGAGAAGTCGGTGAGAGGCGATGGTGCGGAGCGCGGGCGGGAATGCCGGCGCTCCGCACCATGTTGTGCAGTACGAACACGAGGAGGAGCGGTCACAGTGCTTGATCCGCAGGGTTTGTACGCATGGGAGCCGAAGGGCTTGGCCGTTGTCGACATGGCACTCGCCCAGGAGTCGGCCGGTCTTGTCATGCTCTACCACTTCGACGGATACATCGACGCGGGCGAGACCGGCGACCAGATCGTCGACCGGCTGCTCGACTCGCTGCCCCACCAGGTCGTGGCCCGCTTCGACCACGACCGGCTCGTGGACTACCGGGCGCGGCGCCCGCTGCTGACGTTCAAGCGCGACCGTTGGACCGACTACGAAGAGCCCACGCTTGACGTACGCCTCGTGCAGGACGCGACAGGGGCGCCTTTCCTGCTGCTGTCCGGCCCTGAGCCGGACGTCGAGTGGGAGCGGTTCGCCGCCGCCGTCCAGCAGATCGTCGAGCGGCTCGGCGTCCGCCTTTCCGTGAACTTCCACGGCATCCCCATGGGCGTCCCGCACACGCGCCCCGTGGGCCTCACCCCGCACGGCAACCGCACCGAGCTGGTGCCCGGCCACCGCAGCCCCTTCGACGAGGCGCAGGTCCCCGGAAGCGCCGAGTCCCTCGTCGAGTACCGCCTCATGGAGGCCGGACACGACGTCCTCGGTGTCGCCGCGCACGTGCCGCACTACATCGCCCGTTCCCCGTACCCGGACGCCGCGCTGACCGTCCTGGAGTCCATCACGGCCGCGACCGGCCTGGTGCTCCCCGGCATCGCGCACTCGCTGCGCACGGAAGCGCACCGTACGCAGACGGAGATCGACCGCCAGATCCAGGAGGGCGACGAAGAGCTCGTCGCCCTCGTCCAGGGCCTTGAGCACCAGTACGACGCCGCGGCGGGCGCCGAGACGCGGGGCAACATGCTCGCGGAGCCGGTGGACATCCCGTCGGCGGACGAGATCGGCCTGGAGTTCGAGCGGTTCCTGGCCGAGCGGGAGGGCGACGCCTAGCCCTGGTCCAGGCTCCCTCTCGAAGGGCCTGTCAGTGGCAGGCCCTAAGCTGCTGGGCATGCTGAAGGTGGGCCTGACCGGTGGTATCGGCGCCGGCAAGAGCGAAGTGTCGCGGCTGCTCGTCGAGCACGGCGCGGTGCTGATCGACGCGGACAGAATCGCCCGGGAGGTCGTCGCGCCCGGAACTCCCGGCCTCGCGGCGGTCGTCGATGCCTTCGGCAAGGACGTGCTCGCGCCGGACGGCAGCCTGGACCGGCCCAGGCTGGGCTCGATCGTCTTCGCCGACCCCGAGAAGCTCGCCGTCCTCAACTCGATCGTGCATCCCCTGGTGGGCGCACGCTCCCGCGAGCTAGAAGACGCCGCCTCCGAAGAGGCCGTCGTCGTCCACGACGTGCCCCTGCTCGCCGAGAACGGCCTCGGGCCGCTGTACGACCTCGTGATCGTCGTCGACGCAAGCCCCGAAACCCAGCTGGACCGCCTCGTACGGCTGCGCGGGATGACCGAGGAAGACGCCCGCGCCCGCATGGCCGCCCAGGCCCCGCGCGAGAAGCGCCTGGAGATCGCCGACATCGTCATCGACAACGAGGTACCCCGGGAGGACCTGGAGCGGCGCGTACGGGATGTATGGGCCGATCTCGTCCGCAGGGCCCACCAGCCCCAGGAATAGCGGCCCCCTGTGGGGGCGTTGAACCCTTGCAGTGAGGGAAGGACTCTGCCGTGCCCGAGACCAGCGGTTCGACCGGACGTACTCCGGAGACGCATGTCATCGACTTCCGCGCCGCCGAGCGACTGCTCGCCGCGCGGGACCCGCGGGGCGCGGTGAAGCTGCTCGACTCAGTCATCGCCGCGCATCCGGAGAACACGGCAGCCCGGCTGCTGCGCGCACGTGCCTTCTTCGCCGCCGCGCAACTGCGCCCCGCCGAGCTGGAGTTCACGATCGTCCTGGAGCGCGAGCCGGACAACGCGTTCGCGCACTTCGCGCTCGCCCGCACCTATGAGCGCCAGCGCCGCCCCGAGCAGGCGAGGCGGCACTTCAGGCTTGCGGCGGCGCTCGACCCGAAGCCGCAGTACCTGGAAGCGGCGCGCTTCGACACGTGACGCTCGGCTAAGGAAGCCGGTGCTGCCTCGGCCGGTACGGCGGGAGGCGGCTGTCCGGCGGCGGGTAGGGCGGGACGTCCGGGCCCGGCTGGTAGTGCGCCCCCTGGTGGATGTGCCGCAAGATCATGGTCATATCCACGGCGACGACCAGGCACAGCACGCCACACGCGGCCGCCCATCCGGGCCGCCCGACCAGGGCGAACGCGGTCGTTCCGAAGATCGCCCAGATCAGGCCCCAGAGGCTCAGCCAGAAGCGCAGCCGCAGAGCACTGCGCGCTGTCGTCGGTTCACTGCCCGTACGCATCCGGATCACTACTCCTACTCGGAAACGTACTCTTCGTGGTGCACGTTCACCATGGGAGAGCGGTCGGACCGACGGCCGACGGGGGGAGGCGACGGTGCTGCTGGAGGCGCTGCGGGCGGACGCGAGGCTCGCGGAGTGGCTGAGGGACCTGGAGAGCGAGGGCGCGCCCCGGGTGGAAGCGGTGCTTCCGGACGCGGACGAGCTGCCCGACGTCCTGCTCGACCTGACCGTGGCCCACGAGCACATCAATGAACTCGTCGCGCTGCGCGCCCGGTTGGCGGCGGACCCGGAGGCGATGACGCTCCTCGCGCGCTGCGTCGGACGCTTCGTACGGGACATGGGGGAGATAGGAAAGGGCTGGGAGCCGCCCGCGTTCCCCGCGTCGGCCGGGGCGCTCGGGCGCTGCTTCCATGTGTACGTCTTCATCGCCGCGCTTCCCTATGTGCGCGCCTATCACCGGGAGCGCGGCGTCCCGGAGGCGGTGTCCCGGCGTACCCTCGCCGACCTCGGCCGGCATGTGGCCGTGCACCACAGGCGGGTCGGTTCGCCGGGGTTGCTGTTCCCCTGGTGGATCGCCCTGCACTTCCACGGCGAGCTCTTTCAGCTGGGTCGACTGCAGTTCCAGCGGGCGCGACTGGGCAGGCACACGGGTGGGGCCGTCGCGGCGGCGGGCCTGGGCCTGGGCCCCGGCGATCCCTGCCTGAGCCTGCACATCACCGACTTCCGCGGCCCCCTGTCACCCACCGCCTGCGACCGGTCGCTCGCGCTGGCACGGGAGTTCTTCGCCCGCCACTATCCCGACGAGCGCTATGAAGTCGCCGTGTGCCACTCCTGGCTGCTCGACTCGCAGCTCAAGCGCTATCTGTCGGCCGACTCCAACATCATCCGCTTCCAGGACCGCTTCGAGACCGCGTACGAGGAGAAGACACCGGACGACGGGGTGCCCGTGGGCTTCGTCTTCGGCGATCCGGAGCTGCCGCCGGACGAGCTGCCGCGGCGCAACAGCGTCGAGCGGGCGGTGGGTGACCATCTGCGCACGGGCGGGCACTGGTACGGCGGGCAGGGATGGTTCGCGCTGTAGCTCGCCACTCGAACGGGTGAATGGGTGCGAGATGGGAACGGGCTGATGAGGGCGGCCCGTTGGACGGATATGAGGATCGAGAAGCGTCAGGGACACGAAGGAACCGGACCCGGTGCCATCACACCGGACGGCTGCGCGGTCGAGCTCTACGAGCGCCTGCCCGTCAGGGACGAGCCGGACATCATCACCGCGGCGGTGCCCGCGGGCGCGCACATCCTGGAACTGGGCAGCGGGGTCGGACGGATGACCCACCCGCTCCTGGAGCGCGGGTTCACGATCACGGCCGTGGACGAGTCCGCCGAGATGCTGGAGCGGGTCCGCGGAGCGCGCACGATACGCAGCACGATCGAGGACCTCGACCTGGGCGAGACGTTCGACGTCGTGATGCTCGCGTCGTTCCTCGTCCACACCGGGGACACAGCGGTACGGCGGGCATTCCTGGAGACCTGCGCCCGTCATGTGGCCGAGGACGGCTGTGTGTTGATCCAGCGCGAGGGGGAGGACTATCACACGAACGTGCCCCGCGAGCGGGTCGACCCCTCCGGCTTCACCCTACGGATCGTGTCGACGGAGCCGGTCGGCGACGGGGTGAACTCGGTCCGCGCGGAGTACGAGTTCCCCGACGCCACCTGGACCCAGACCTTCCGGGCCCGGCCCCTTACGAAGGATGAGTTCAAGGAGGCGCTGGCGGAGGCGGGGTTGAGGGTGGATCGGTACTTGACGGGGGACGGGGTGTGGGTGAGGGCGGTGCGTTGACGGGTCGACGCGCTGAGCCAGGGCGGGCCGGGATCATTCAGTCCGTCCGGCGTTCGAGGACGAGCGCGTCAGCGCGATCACGGGGGTCTGGGGGCGGAGCCAGGCACGGGTCGGGTAGGGGCGGACGGGGCGAGACAAATCCCGCCCCGCACCGATGAGTTCCGCACCACCGCCCGGTCTACCTCTGTGAATGCAGCAGCTACCGCTCACACAGGAGACCCCCATGTCCGACACCACCGCCCCCGTCACCGCCGTCTCCCACGCCACCGGCACCCCCCGCGCCCGCCGCGCCCGCATCTCCCTGACCGCCCTGCAGATCGTCCTCGGCCTCTTCTACGCGATCGCAAGCGCGCTGCCCAAGCTGATCGCGCACCCGTCGGCCGTCGAGGCCTTCGACAAGCTCGGCTGGGGCCACACCGGCATGTACATCATCGGCGCGCTCGAACTCGCCGGTGGCATCGCCCTGCTGGTCCCGCTGCTGGACTCCGTGGCGGCGGTGGCGCTCAGCGCGCTGATGGTCGGCGCGTTCATCGTGAACGTCACCGTCATCCACGGCCCGTACGTGGCGACCCCGCTGATCCTGATCCTGCCGCTCGCCCTGATCGCGTGGGCCCGACGGAGCCACACCAAGGAACTGCTCCGCCTCGTACGCCGGCGGGCGTGAAGGCCGTAGGCCGTGCAAGGCGAAGGGCTCCCCCGTATCAATCAGGGGGAGCCTTCGACGTCGTACGGCTGCGGAACCGGCGCCCGGCGCCCCGGCCACCCATGCTTCAGGAGCCGCCGGGACCGCCCTGCCGGCCAGAGGAGCGAGACGAGCCGGAGAAGCCGGGCGAGCCGGAGGGCTCGGAGAAACCGGAGGATCCGGAGGCAAGCCCCCGCAGCCGCTCAAGGTCACGCCGGTCCCGCTTGGTCGGGCGCCCCGCACCCCTGTCGCGGATACCGGCAGGGGCGACGGCCTCGCGCGGCGGAGGCGGCGGGCTGTTGTCGACGTAGCACTCGGCGGCGATGGGTGCACCGACCCGCTTGCGGATCACGCGCTTCACGACGACGACTCGCTCCCGGCCGTCGTGCCGCAGCCGCACCTCGTCCCCGACGCGCACGGCATGCGCGGGCTTGACGCGCTCGCCGTTCACCCGGACATGACCGCCCCGGCAGGCGGTGGCGCCCATCGAGCGGGTCTTGACGAGACGGACGGACCAGATCCAGCTGTCGACGCGCACGCTCTCGCCGCCCGCGGGACCGGCGGCCTCGGCGGCGGCCACCGCGTCGCCGGAGCCACGCGCACCGTCGGCACCCGTGCCCTTCTTCTCCCCGTCAGCACCCTGAGAAGCCATGCCCTCGACTTTAGTCCCCGCGGCCCGGGACGCCGGGTGGATTTCCCCTCGCACGAAGCACCGCACGGACGTACCTGCGCTTCCTCCGGCCGCTCCTCGCGATCATCCTCCTGCTGATCTGCGGTCTCGTGCCGGCGGGGGCGGTGATGACGTAGTCGTGCCCGTGACTTTCCAGTCGTACGGTGAAGCCATGGACAGCAGAGGCCTGGACGGCAGCGGGCCGGAGGGCAAGGGCCTGGCGGGCGGGGGCCTCAAGGGCGACGGCCCGGACGGCAGGGGCTCGGACGGCAGGGGCCTCGCCGAACTGGACGCGCGGATCACCGGGTGCCGGGCCTGTCCGCGCCTGGTCGCGTGGCGCGAGGAGGTGGCCCGCACCAAGCGCGCCGCCTTCGCCGACCAGACATACTGGGGCCGCCCGGTCCCGGGCTTCGGACCGGCCGACGCCTCGCTGCTCATCGTCGGACTCGCACCCGCCGCGCACGGCGGAAACCGGACCGGGCGGATGTTCACGGGTGACCGGTCCGGAGCCGTGCTCTACGCGGCGCTGCACGACTTGGGTCTCGCGTCGCGGGGAACGTCGGTGAGCGCGGACGACGGGCTTGAACTGTATGGCGTACGCGTCACCTCGCCCGTGCACTGCGCCCCGCCGGCCAACAAGCCGACGCCCGGGGAGCGGGACACCTGCCGGCCCTGGCTCGTACGGGAGCTGGAGCTGCTGCGGCCCACGCTGCGGGCGGTGGTGGTGCTCGGGGCTTTCGGGTGGCAGGCCGCGCTGCCCGCGCTCGCCGAGGCGGGTTGGACCGTGCCCCGGCCGCGGCCCGCCTTCGCGCACGGAGCCCATGTGTCCCTGGACGGGCTCGAACTCTTCGGGTGCTTCCACGTCAGCCAGCGGAACACCTTCACCGGACGCCTCACGCCCGCGATGCTCCGGGACGTGCTGAGCACGGCGGCTCGGGCGGCGGGGCTGACGCCCCAGCCGTACGCGGGTTAGCCTCGCGCGATGGGCATCTATCCGGAGATCGAACCGTACGACCACGGAATGCTCGACGTCGGGGACGGCAACCGCGTGTACTGGGAGGTCTGCGGCAACCCGCGCGGCAAGCCCGCGGTGATGCTGCACGGCGGCCCCGGCTCGGGGTGCGGTGCCTGGTACCGGCGGTACTGCGACCCGGGAGCGTACCGCATCGTCCTGCTCGACCAGCGCGGCGCCGGCCGCTCCACGCCCGGCGCGAGCGCGTACGAGACAGACATGAGCGTCAATACGACGGCCCATGTGATCCGGGACCTGGAGTTGCTGCGCGGCCACCTGGGCATCGACCGGTGGCTGGTGTGGGGGGTCTCTTGGGGGTCGGTGCTGGGGCTGCGGTACGCGCAGACGCATCCGGATGCCGTGTCCGAGCTGGTGCTGACGGGGGTGGCCACCGGCTCGAACGCCGAAGTCGCCCTGCTGACCAGGGGACTTGGCCAGGTCTTCCCCGAGGCCTTCGAGCGGTTCCTCGCCGAGTTGCCCGAGGACGAGCGCGACGGGAACCTCGCGGCCGCGTACAGCAGGCTCATCGAATCGCCCGACCCGGAGGTGCGGGCACGGGCGGCACGCGCCTGGACCGACTGGGAGACGGCGATCATTCCCGCGCCGCCGCGGTCGGTGGAGCGCTACGAGGACCCGGCCTTCCGCATGGGCTTCGCCCGCACGGTCACGCACTACTGGGGCAACGACCACTTCCTGGGGGAGGGCAACGACGAGGGCGTCGTCCTGCGTGACGCACCCCTGCTCAAGGGCATCCCCGGCACGCTCGTGCAGGGCAGCCTCGACTTCGGGAATCTGCTGGGCATCGTCTGGCGCCTCCACCATGCCTGGTCCGGCAGCGAGTTGGTCGTCGTCGACGACGTGGGCCACAACGCGGGGGCTCCGGGGATGGTGGACGTGCTGGTGGCGGCCACGGACAGGTACGCGAACCGCTGACGAGGGCGGGTGCCCACTCGCTGAGGGACTCGCCGATGAGGGTGAGTACGCACTCGCTGACGGGGCAAGTGCCCGACTCGTCAGGGGAGTTGTGCGTCTCCGAAGAGGTGCCGCACGGTCGACCGGTAGTTGGCCTGGACGTGTGCGAGCGCGTGTGCCCGGGCCCGCTCCGGGTCGCCGGACGCGATGGATTCGTACAACTCGCGGTGCTCGGTCAGGAGTTGGGGCCACTCCTCGTTCTGCCGGGTGAGCCAGCGCAGTCGGCCGTCCACCGGTTCCATGACGGAGATCAGCAGGTTGTTGCCCGCCATGGCCAGGATGCGGTCGTGGAAACGGGTGTTGATGTCGGTGATCGCCTCCGCGTCGTCGGCGTGGGTGGCGGTCGCCGCGCGGTCGAGCAGCTCCTCCAGTTCCGCGAGGGCTTCGGCTGTGGCGCGGGACGCGGCGAGTCCGGCCGCGTAGACCTCAAGAGCCTCGCGTAGTTCGAAGAGTTCCTTGACGTCGGTCGGAGTCAGACGACGTACGACGGTCCGACGCGGCGTCTCGAAGAGAACGAACCCCTCGGCGACCAGCGCGCGGATCGCTTCGCGGACCGGCACCCGGGAGACCCCGAAACGCTCGGCCAGTTCGCGCTCGACCAGACGGTCGCCGGGGCGCAGCCGCCCCGCGATGATCTCCTGCCGCAGCGCGGCCAGGACGCGCTCACGCACCGCGCCGAGGGGTTCCCGTTCCGCGTCGAGGGGTTCGATCTTCGTCATGGGGCCATCTTCGCCGACTCGAGGGGTGTTTTACGGAGCCGTAACGGCACGGACATCGGTCAGAACGGTTGACGGAGGGACCATGAGGCAGTTTGGTATACCAAACGCGCTCCATAAGGCCGCCCCCCGTCCCCTCGCCCATGGAGGCCCCGTGTCCCTCGCCGACAGCGCCGAAGCCACCGGCGCACCAGCGTTCGTCCCCGACCCCCGGCTCACCAACGAAGACCTCGCGCCCGCCGAGAAGCGCAACTGGAAGGTCTTCGACCTCTTCGCCATGTGGATGTCCGACGTCCACAACCTCGGCAACTACACGTTCGCCGCGGGTCTGTTGGTCCTCGGCATGAACGTGTGGCAGATCTTCACGTCGCTGCTCGTCGGCTTCGTGATCATCTATGGCGGCATGAACCTGATGGGCCGCATCGGGCAGCGCACCGGCGTGCCCTTTCCCGTCGTCAGCCGTATCAGCTTCGGCGTCTGGGGCGCCAACATCCCCGCGCTGATCAGGGCGATCATCGCCATCATGTGGTACGGCATCCAGACCTATCTGGCCTCCGTCGCGGTCAACGTCATGCTGCTGGCCGCCTGGCCGGGCCTGGAGTCGTGGACCCACCACTCCTTCCTCGGCCTGGACGCGCTCGGCTGGGCGTCCTTCCTCGCGCTGTGGCTGATCCAGGCCGTGATCATCAGCCAGGGCATGGAGTCGGTCCGCAAGTTCCAGGACTTCTGCGGTCCGGCCATCTGGCTCGTGATGATCGCGCTGGCCATCTGGGTCCTCGCCAAGGCCGGCTGGAGCATCTCGCTCACCTCTACCCCGCACCCGGTCTCGGTGGGCGAGCAGTGGCGCCAGTGGTTCGGCGCGGTCGGGCTGATCCTCGCCACCTACGGCACCCTGATGCTCAACTTCTGCGACTTCTCACGCTTCGCCCCCAGCTACAAGACCGTCAAGCGGGGCAACTTCTGGGGCCTGCCCATCAACTCCACGGCCTTCGTGATCGTGTCGGTCATCGTCACGGCCGGCTCCATCGAGGCGTTCGGCGAGGCCATCACCGACCCGGCGCTGCTCGTCGCCAAGGTCGGCAACACCTGGGTCCTGATCCTCGGCGCCCTGACCTTCGCCATCGCCACCATGGGCGTCAACATCGTCGCCAACTTCGTCTCCCCGGCGTACGACCTCGCCAACGTCTGGCCCCAGAAGATCACCTTCAAGGTCGGCGGCATGATCAGCACGGTCGCCGCGCTGGTCGTGACGCCCTGGAACCTCTTCTCCAACCCCACCGTCGTCAACTACTTCCTCGGCGGCCTCGGCGCCTTCCTGGGACCGCTGTTCGGCGTGATCATGCTCGACTACTACTGGGTCAAGCGCGGCCGCATCGACGTCGAGCAGCTCTTCAACGCCCAGCCGGGATCGCGGTACTACTACCGCAAGGGCGTCAACCCCAAGGCGCTGTGGGCCTTCCTGCCCTCGGCGGCGGTGGCCGCGGTCCTCGCCCTGGTGAAGGCCTTCAGCGACGTGGCGCCGTACTCCTGGTTCATCGGGACGGCGCTGGCGGCCGGACTGTACGCGGTGCTGTGCCGCGCGGAGCGCGCAGCCACCGAGGCCACCGTTCCCGAGCCTGTGGAGGTCTGATCGGCGTGCGGATCGTCGTCACCAACTGCAACACGACGCAGGGGATGACCGAGGAGATCGTACGAGGTGCCCGGGCCGCCGCAGGCCCGGGCACCACCGTGCTCGGACTCACCCCCGCGTGGGGACCCGAGTCCGCGGAGGGCTGGCTCGACAGCTACCTCTCGGCGGCGGCCGTCCTCGACACCCTGCGGACGTACGAGGGCCCGTACGACGCCGTGGTCATGGCCGGGTTCGGGGAGCACGGACGCGAGGGAGCCCGCGAGTTGGTGGACGTACCCGTCGTCGACATCACCGAGGCGGCGGCTCACCTCGCGTGCCTCCTCGGCCGCCGGTACGGCGTCGTCACCACGCTGGAGCGGTCGTGCGGCCAGATCGAGGACAGCCTGGAGACGGCCGGGGTGGGGCGCAACTGCGCCGCAGTCGTCGGCACCGGCCTCGGCGTCCTCGACCTCGGCGACGCGCAACGCACCGAGGAGGCGTTCGTCGCGGCCGCCGAACGTGCGGTGGAGGCCGGGGCCGAAGTGCTGGTCCTCGGCTGCGCGGGGATGACCGGGCTGCAGCGGGCGGTGGGGGAGAAGCTGGGGCTGCCCGTCGTCGACGGGGTGGCCGCGGCGGTCAAGCTCGCGGAGTCGCTGGTGTCGCTGGGGCTGACGACGAGTCGGGCGGGGGGTTATGCGCGGCCGTTGCCCAAGCGGCGGACGTGGGGGTCCCTTGGGGCCGCCGGGGGCTCGCCTCGGTCGGGGTGATGCGACCGGGGCTCGCCTCCGTCGGAGCCAGCCTTGGGCGCGGTCGCGCTCGGACACGTGCGCGGGCTCGGACACGTGCGTGCGCTTGGACACGTCGGCCGGTCCGGGCACCGGTCAGGGCTCGGGCACGACGGCGGTTGCCGTGATCTCCACGAGCTGCCCGGTGTACCCGAGGCAGGCCACCCCGATCAGCGTCGACGAGTGCGGGCCGATGCTGAGCCCGGACGCCTCGACGACATCCCAGACCGCGGAGAGCACCGCCGGCTCACTGCCGACGACGTACACGTCGGTCGACACGACGTGCTCCATATCGCTCCCCACCGCGCGCAGTTGCTCGTCCAGGTTGGCCAGCACCTGCTCGGCCTGCCGTACGGGATCGCCCTCGCCGACTATCTTCCCGTCGGCGTCGAGTGGCACGGACCCGGCGAGGAAGGCCAGCTTGGTCCCGGCCTCGACGACGGACGCGTGGGAGTAGACGGGCGGCGTGAAGAGGCTGGGGACGGTGACGCGCTGGACCATGAGGACTCCTAGGGGTCTTCGGCTTACGGCCTGGCTGCAACCTGCCGATGATGCGGGTGGGGTGACTGCCCCTGCATCTGAATTTCGTATCGAGCGCACCGAGGGCGCACCGAGCGCACCGAGCACCCACCCCGGCCGCGGGCGGAGGCCCCAAGGTCACCTCACCCAGGCGGTGGACCAAGCCCTAGCTCACGCAGTTGCCTTGCGCACTCGTGGGCCAGGGCCGGGTACGACTCAGCAATCGCCGCGTAGATCCGTCGCCGAAGCAGCGTGACGGCCTCCGCGCGCTCGGCGGAGCGCGCGCGTCCGGGCAGTGCGTCCAGGAGTTTGTCGTAGTGGGTGAGCCGATGGCGCAAGTAGTCGACCTTCCACGGGTCGAGAGAGGCGCGGCCGGTGGACCCACTGCGTTCGGCCCTCGCCGGTGCGAGGCGACCCTGTTCCACCAATTCCCGCCGGGCCCGATACTCCACAGCCCGAAGCGCCAGCTTGCCCGGGTCGAGGCGCGGCACCTCGATCGGCTCCACTGCGATCCGCTCCAGAACCGCCTCCCGACGCCGCGCCACCGCCGCCCGCACCTCCTCCGACCGCCGCACCGCCATCTCCGCCACCGCCCGGAACTCCTCACTCCGCTCGGCGGCCTCGACCCGTTCGGCGCGGTAGAGCCGGGTGTACGGCGCGGTCCTGAACCGCGGATCGACACCGAGCCGATCCGGCGGCCCCAGCAGCCGATGCACTATGGCGCCGCTCCACCCACGCGCCCGCAGCCCGGCCAACGACACGTACCTCTGCCCGTCCACCTCGTAACCCACCGCTGCTACCTCCCCCGTAGCCACCAGTCGTGACGCTCTGTGACGACACTCCCCATTAATAGCGCGCACCACTGACAATCACTGCGAGCCGGGTGCACGGGACGGTGGATATTGACTCGACACCGCCGCCACGGCACCCCGATCCTCACCCCATGCGCACCAAGCACCCAGGACGCTTCAGCGCTCCACGCGGCCGAAGACCTGGACGAGCGCGACCCCACGGTTCGGTCGTCCAGGCCCAGTCGATCGGCAACCTGACCATCGGAGAGTCGCGCTGTTGAACCCCGACGACGACACGTTCCTCACCCACGTGGCCGACCGCCTCGCTACCCTCCCCACCGTCCGCGCCGTAGCCCTCGGCGGTTCCCGCGCGCAGGGCACTCACGGACCCGACAGTGACTGGGACTTGGCGATCTACTACCGGGGAGACTTCGACCCCGGCGACCTCAGAGCCATCGGCTGGGCGGGCGAGGTCTCCGAGGTCGGCGGCTGGGGCGGCGGCGTGTTCAACGGCGGTGCCTGGGTGACCATCGACGACCGCCGCGTCGACGTCCACTACCGCGATCTCGACGTCGTCGAACACGAGTTGGCGGAGGTGCAAGCCGGCCGCTTCCGCGTGGAGCCGCTCCTCTTCCACCTCGCGGGCATCCCCACTTACTTGATCGTCGCCGAGCTGGCCATCAACCGCGTCCTGCGTGGCGCCCTCCCGCGCCCGTCCACGTACCCGGCCGAGCTCCGCATCTCCGCCTCCGAACGCTGGTACGGCACCGCCCGGGCCACCCTCGCGTACGCGAAGGCCAACCATGCGCCTGCCGGCCGCCTCACAGAGGTCGCCGGAGCCCTGGCGACAGCCGCCACGCAAGCCGCGCACGCGGTGCTGGCGGCGCGGGGGGAGTGGGTGACGAACGAGAAGCGGTTGTTGGAACGCGCGGAGTTGCGAACCGTCGACCGAATTATTGAGTCTCTGTCCACAGAATCGGCCCCGGATCACCTGTCCCGCGCGCTTGTGGCGGCTCAGTCGCTCTTCGAGTCAAAAGGACTGGGTCAAGCCGCAGGCCTCTGAAGGATCGGATGGGGATCAAAGCGTACAGGCCCTCGAATACGCTCCCTACTGTCTCGTTCCGCGAATAATCCTTCGATTCATGGCCGTTGACGCTGCTACCGTCTCCGACGTGGCGAAACTCAATCAGATCATCGCAGTGGAGAAGGGCATCAAGTCCAAGTCCCATCAGGACCTGACGTCTGCTCATCATGGGCTGCAGAAGCCCGCGTTGCTGGCAGGAATCTCGCGGACCTACCAGCCGAAGGACGAGGAGGGTGAGCAGTTGCCGCCCGAGTCGACTCGGGTGCAGGTGAAGGCTGAGGATGTGTTGCGGGAGACCGCGGCCACCTTGACGCGGCTGTTTGATGTGACCGCCACCAAGGACTGGGCCAACTGCACCGCTCGCGCGGACGTGAAGGTGGACGGGCGGGTACTGGTCGCCGATGTTCCCGTGTCGTATCTGCTTTTCCTTGAGAAGCAGCTCACCGATCTCAACACTTTCGTAAGGAAGTTGCCCGTCCTCGACGCCTCCGAGTCCTGGGTGCAGGATCCGTCCACCGATGCGTGGAAGACCGAGCCCGTGCGCACGCTTCGTACGAAGAAAGTGCCTCGGAATCACGTCAAGGCCGAGGCGACCGACAAGCATCCGGCTCAGGTCGAGGTGTATTACGAGGACATTCCCGTCGGGTACTGGACGACCGTGAAGTTCTCCGGTGCCCTGCCCGCGCGCCGTATCAATGAACTTCTCGACCGTGTCGAGAAGTTGCAGCAGGCCGTCAAGTTCGCCCGTGAGGAGGCGAACGGCGTGGATGTCGTCGACCAGCGGCTGGGCGATGCTGTGTTCGGCTACCTGTTTGGGTAGCCTCTAGTTCTCCCCGGCCACCACGCACTACGGCCGGGGTGCGCGAGGAGCGCAAGCTGAAGCTGAAGCTTGTCGTGATGGAGCGGCCAGGACTCAGAGCCGGCCGCGATCAATCTCAGACTCTTGCTCCAGACTCAGTATTCGCCGCCGATCGCCGGATCGACCGGGCCCAGGCCCCGGCGCGCCGAAATGCTGGTTCAAGTCCAGTCCGCGCAGCTCGATGCGTGGTGGTCCAAAGGCAGGACGCGGCGACATAACGACTGACCTGGGTTCTCAAGCGTGCCGGCGTGTGAAGTGGGTGGCATCACAGGGTCCGGGGGCCGGCTACGCCCTCGGGCCCGCTCCGCGTTCAGTGACGATCACGGGGTCGTCATGGCCCACCGCCGCCAATTGCGTTCATAAAGAACGCGGCATCCTCGCCAAGCGTCACATCGTGGAAACGTCCACGTCCCATTTTCTCCAGCAACGCGATCTACCGTAGGCATCACAACAGCCCGGCCGACGTCGCCCGAAGGCACCCCGCCCGCCCTCGTCCGACAGGAGCCCCGTGCCCCTCCCCAGCGTCGCCGTACCGCCCTGGCTCGCCCATGCCCTGCGTGCGCAGCGCGGGCCCGTGCCGTGGAACGCCGTCGTACGGGGTGCGCTGGCAGCCGGGCCACTGCTCCTCGTGGCCGTCCTCGCCGGGCGGACCTCCGTCGGAGTCGTCGCCGCGCTCGGCGCCATGCTCGCCGGGATCAACGACCGGCCGGGGAGTCGGCGGGCTGCCGTCAGGAGGCTGGGGGTGCCCGCCCTCGCCGGGGCCGGTGGGCTGCTCGTCGGGTCGTACGCCGGACAGCGCGTCGATGCCGTGGTGCTCACCCTCCTCCTCACCGGACTCGGGCTCGTCGCCGGAGCCGTCAGTGCCGTCGGGCCCGTCGCCTCCGGGGCCGGGACGCAGTTGCTTGTCGCCTCGGCGATCGGGGCCGGGATGCCGTTGCCCGAGCCCGGCTGGCAGCGTGCGCTCTTCTTCCTGGGAGGGGCCGGGTGGCTGCTTGCGCTGCGGCTCGCGCTGCCGACGACCGGCGTCACCGCCGGGGATTACCGGTTCGACGGGGAGCGGGACGCCGTCGGGGCCGTGTACGACGCGATCGCCGCGTTGCTCGAAGCGGCCGGCGGGCCGCACGCGAGCGCGCGGCGCGTCGCGCTGACCGCCGCGCTCGACCACGCGCAGGACGCGCTCGCCGGGCCCCGGCTGCGGCGGTACGCCAGTTCCGCGGCCGAGCGGCGGCTGCACGCGCAGTACGCCGCCGCGTTGCCGCTCGCCGAGGCCGCGACGGCGCTCGCGTGGGCGGGCGAGGCGGTGCCCGCGCGGGCGGCGGAAGGGCCGCAGCGGCTCGCGGTCGCCGTCCGCACCGGCACCCACACGGGGCCGCTGCCCGCGCCACACCGGTCCGCCCCCGCGCTGCGCGCCCTCGACGACGCGCTGCTGCACGCCGCCGACGCCTTCGACCGGGGCGGCACCGGAGACACGCTGCACACCCGGCGTCGTACCGCCGTCTCCCTCGTACGCACCGCTCTCGGCTCCGGAGGGCGCGAGTACGGGCTTCGGGTCGCCCTCTGCTTCGGCGCCAGCGCGGCCGTGGCGCAGGCCCTGCATCAGGCTCGCTGGTACGGGAACCACTCGCATTGGTACTGGCTCCCCGCCACCGCCGTCTTTCTCGTCAAGCCCGATCTCGGGCCGCTCGCCTCGCGCGTGCTGTGCCGGGCGGCGGGGACCGTGCTCGGCGCGGTCGTCTTCGCGGGGCTCGCGGCGCTGCTGCCGCGGCCGGAAGGACTCATCGCCCTGGTGGCGGTCAGCGGCGCCCTGATCCCCGTCGCCACCCGGCACTTCGCCGCGCAGACCGCCGTCGTCACCGTCCTCGTGCTCGCCCTCGTCATGGTGGGAGGGGAACCGCAGGCCTCCTGGAGCCGGATCGGCGAGACGCTGCTGGCCTGCGGGATCGTGCTGCTCGTGGGGCATCTGCCGGCGCTCGGGCAGCGTGGCGGGACGGTACGGGCGCGGCTCGTGCGCGCCGTGGAGGCGGCGGACGCCTATCTCGCGCATGTGCTGAGCGACGGCACGGCGGAGAACCGGGCCGGCCGGTGGATGCTGCGGCGCGAGGCCTATCGCGCGCTGGCCGAGGCCCGCGCCGCGATCGACCTGGCCGCCGCCGAACTCCCCGCCCTGGCACGGCATGCCGAGGGCGCGGGCGAGGTCGCGGCCACTCTCGAACGGCTCGTGGACACGACCACCGCATGCGCCGTCCAGCTCGACGACACCGGGCGGCTCACACCCCACCACACTCAGCGGATCGCCGAACTCCTCGACGAGCTGGCCGAGCGCCGGGAGCGGGCGGGGCTGGTCGCTACCAGGGCACCCAAGGCACCCTGGCTCCCCATCGCCGTCTGATCCGCACGGTAGTTCGCCCGCACCGACAGAAACTACGGCTGCACCCGCACCCACACCGGCGCATGATCCGACCCCGCCGCCCCGCGCCGCTCGCCCGGATCCGCACCGACCGACGGCAGCGTCAGCTGCTCCGTGCCGGGCAGGCCCGTACCCGCGGCGGTGACACGGTGGACCAGGCGATGGCTGACCAGGATGTGGTCGATCAGTTCGCGGCGCCCCGAGTTGATGCGGGAGTAGCGCTGGTCGGCCGGGATGAGCGGGGCCACGTCCCAAAGGCGCATCGCGTCGCCCGAGTCGGGACGGTCGTACCCGGGGGTGCCGATCTCGGAGCCGGGCGGGCCGAGGAGGATCTGGGTGGTCGCGGCCTGCACCTCGTCGTTGAGGTCGCCGAGCACCGCCACGTCACGGGTACGGCCCTCGCCGGCCAGGAGATCGTCGGCCAGCGCGCGCAGCGCCGTGGCCTCGGCGGCGCGGCGGTACAGGGCGTACGCGCCGTAGCGGGCCCGCTCGCCCTCGTCGCGCGGCTGGAAGCGTCCGCCGGGGTACGACAGCAGCTTCGACTTCAGGTGGCAGACGGCCACCTTGAGGGTCAGGGCCCGTGTGGATATCTCCACGGCGAGGAAGCCGCGGCCGGCGTGCGAGACGGTGGTCCCGGTGTCGTCGGCCTGGACGGGGCGCAGCAGTTCGGGGAAGGCGTTCGTGTCGGCGAGTACCTGTGGCACCACTCGGCTGAGGAAGCCGACCCTGATCCCGCGGTCGTCCGGATGACCGGAGAGCGTGACCTGCCAGTCGCCGTCCAGCATTCCGGCCAGGTCCGCGAGCGCGTCCGGGTCCCCGACCTCCTGCACACCCAGCAGCGTCGGGTCGAGTTCCGTGATGACGGCGGCCAGGGCGGCGAGCTTCGTCTCGTACGCGGCCTTGTCCTTCGGTCCGAAGGGGCCGCCGGGCCGGTACAGGTTCTCCAGGTTCCAGGTGCCGAGGAGCATGCCGGATCCTTCCAGAAGGCGGGGCGGTGACGTCAGAAGGCGGGCTTCGATGACGTCAGGGTGCTCGCGCAACCGGCCTGGCGACAGGGCTGGGACGGGATGCGCGGTTCACCTCCCCCCGCGGCACGACACCGTCGTACGGTGACGCAATGACGCAGTCTCCCGCTGATCTCATCATCACCGGATGCACCGCCCTCGTGCACGACGATCATGAGGAGATCGGGTTCGTCGAGGACGCCTCGATCGTCGTACGGGGCGGGGTGATCGAGGCGATCACCGACGACGTACGGGACCTGGACGCCGTCGAGCGCATCGACGCCCGCCGTCACGTGGCGATGCCCGGCCTGATCAACTGCCACACCCACTCGCCGATGGTCGCCCTGCGCGGCATCGCCGAGGACCTGCCCGCCGAGGAGTGGTTCAACGACTTCATCTGGCCCATCGAGACCAACCTCACGGAAAAGGACGTGGAGTTGGGCGCACGGCTCGCCTGTGCCGAGATGATCCGCGGTGGCGTCACCTGCTTCGCCGACCACTACTTCTCCATGGACACCGTCGCCGCCGTGACGGCCGAGAGCGGGCTGCGCGCTCACCTGGGGGAAGCCTTCTTCTCCTCGCAGGGCGTCGAAGGGCGGGAAAAATCCCTGGAGTTCGCGTTGCGGCACCGGGGCGGTGCCGACGGGCGCATCACCACCGCACTCGCCCCGCACGCTCCGTACACCGTGGACGACGCCGATCTGGCCGCGACCGCCGAACTCGCCCGCGAGCACGGCCTTCCCGTGCACCTCCACGCCTCCGAGAGCCGCGAGCAGACCGACAACAGCCTGGCCCGCCACGGCCGTACACCGATCGAGATCCTGGAGCGCACCGGACTCCTCGACACGGAGATCCTCATCGCCCACGGCACCGGCATCATCGAGCGCGACCTGCCCGTGCTGGAGCGCGCGACGGGTCGTGTGGCCGTCGCGACCGCACCGCGCGGGTACTTGAAGTTCGCCTGGGGCCCGACACCCGTGCGGGCCCTGCGCGAGATCGGCGTCCCCGTCGGGCTCGCCACGGACGGAGCTGCCTCGAACAACTCCCTGGACGTGTGGGAGTCCATGGCGCTCACCTCCCTCGCGCAGAAGTCGGCCGAGGGCGACCCACGGTGGCTGACGTCCCGTCAAGCCCTGCACCACGCCACGCTCCAGAGCGCCAGGGCCGTCGGCCTGGGGGAGCGGATCGGGAGTCTCGCGCCGGGGCGGCGGGCCGACATCATCCTGGTCGACCTCACCGGCCCGCACACCCAGCCGGTGCACGACCTCGCGGCCACGCTCGTGCACAGCGCCCGCGCCGGTGACGTACGGACGACGATCGTCGACGGTCGGGTGCTGATGCGGGACCGGCGGCTGCTGACCCTCGATCTGCCGTCCACCGTACGGGAGTTGGGGGAGCGGCTGCCCGCTCTCGTCGACCGTGGCCACGGCCGGCGGATCCAGGAGTACGACACCTGATCCACTCTGCCTAGGGTGGAGCCATGCCCTTGGACCACGAACCCGCAGAAGGCCTTCAGGGCCCCACGGAAGGCCTTCGGGGCCCCACAGGAGACCGCCGGGACTCCGCAGAAGACCTCCAGGACCCCGCAGCCGGCCTCATCGACGACCCGTACGCCGTCTACGCCCGCCTCCGCGACACCGCACCCGTTCATCGCGTCGCCGGCCCCGACGGCAGCCCCGCCTGGCTGGTCACGCGGTACGACGACGTGCGCGAGGCCCTGGCGAATCCGCTGCTCTCGCTGGACAAGAGGCATGCGCTGCCCGGGAGTTACCAGGGCTTCGCCCTTCCGCCGGCCCTCGACGCCAACCTGCTGAACATGGATCCGCCCGACCACACCCGCATCCGGCGGCTGGTCGGGCGGGCCTTCACACCGCGCCGTATCGAGCAACTCCGGGCGCCCGTCAGGGAGACCGCCGACCGGCTTCTCGACGCGCTCGGAGCGCACGGCCGTACGGATCTGATCGCCTCTTACGCCGCGCCCCTGCCGATCACCGTCATCTGCGACCTGCTCGGCGTTCCGGACGAGCACCGGCGGGACTTCCGGGCCTGGACGGACGCGCTCGTCGCGCCCGACCCGGCACGCCCCGGGGCCGCGAAGGAGGCGATCGTGGCGATGCTCGGGTTCTTCACCGGGCTCCTCGCGGCCAAGCGCGAGGAGCCGGCGGACGACCTGCTCTCCGACCTGATCGCGGTGCGCGACGAGGACGACCGGCTCACCGGGGGTGACCGGCTCGCAGGGGGTCACCGGCACGGCGAGGGCGACCGGCTCACCGAGGACGAGTTGATGTCGCTCGCCTTCCTCATCCTCTTCGCGGGGTACGAGAACACGGTGCAGCTCATCGGGAACGCCGTCCTGGCGCTGCTCACCCATCCCGGCCGGCTGACCGACCCGGACCAACTGCCGGCAGCCTTGGAGGAGTTCGCCCGCTTCGACGGTCCCGCCCTGCTCGCCATCCGGCGCTTCCCCGTCGAGGACGTGACGATCGGCGGGGTCGCCGTGCCCGCGGGCGAGACCATCCTGCTGTCCCTCTCCGCCGCCAACCGCGACCCGCGCCGCTTCCCCGACCCCGACCGCCTCGACCTCGGCCGCGACGCCTCGGGGCATCTCGCGCTGGGCCACGGCATCCACTACTGTCTGGGCGCTCCGCTGGCCCGCCTGGAGACGGAGATCGCCCTGACCGCGCTCCTGGAACGCCTCCCGGACCTCGCGCTCGACGTGGACCCCGCCGATCTGCGGTGGCGGCCCTCCCTGCGCGCCCGCGGCCTGCTCGCGCTTCCGGTGACGTACTGAGCCCATGGCGTACTGAGGTACTCATCCACGACGTACTGAGGTGCTGAGGTGCTGAGGTGCTGAGGTGCTGAGGAAAATCTCGGCGATACGCCGATGAGTTCTGCTTCTGCGGCCGGTCACCACACAGAAGGCACCGTTCCGTAGGAGGAGCACATGACGCTTCCGCAGATCGTCTCGCGCGAGGAATGGCGGACCGCGCGCGCGGAACTGCTGGCCAAGGAGAAGGCCGCCACGCGCGCGCGTGACGCGCTCAACGCGGAGCGGCGCGGGCTGCCGATGGTCGAGATCGACAAGGAGTACGTGTTCGAGGGCGGCGACGGGAAGGCGACGCTGCTCGACCTCTTCCGCGGGCGGCACCAACTCGTCGTCTACCACTTCATGTTCGCGCCGGAATGGGACGCGGGCTGCCGCAGCTGCTCGGGATTCCTCGACCAGATCGGGCACCTCGCGCATCTGCGGGCCCGCGGGACCGAGTTCGCCGCCGTGTCCCGGGCGCCGTACACGAAAATCCTGCCCTTCAAGGCACGCATGGGCTGGACCGTGCCCTGGTACTCGTCGTACGACAGCGACTTCAACTACGACTTCCAGGTGTCCTTCATGGGGAGCGACGAGGGTGACGAAGAGGGCGGCGGCGAGCCCTGTGAACGCCCGGGCGTCAGCTGCTTCCTGCGGGACCGCGACCGCGTCTTCCACACGTACTCCACGTACGAACGCGGCCTCGACGGGCTCGGCTCCACGACCAGCTTCCTCGACCTCACCGCACTCGGACGGCAGGAGGAGTGGGAGGAGCCCAAGGGGCGCGCATCGGCGCTGGGGGCGCCCGCGGGCAGTGAGCGGATCCGATACCACGACGAGTACGAGGACTGACACGGCGGGTAACCGGAGCTGAGAGTTCCCTCACACCGAACCCGTGGCCAAGTGTCGACTACGTCTCAGTACCGTCACTTCGCGAGCCGTTCACCCCATGGAGGGCGTTTAACTCAATGAGAGCAGCGCTACATGGAGGTGCAGGGTGAACGGGCGAACGGTGCTGGAGCGCTTTCCCGCCGGTGGGCCGCGCGGGTCGTGGCCCGCGGAGGAGTTCGCACAGGCGCGCCGCCAGGAGGGCCAGGCCGCTGAGGTCGTCATGGACCTCTCCACGGACGCGTTCCTGGTGGTCGTACGAGGTGTCGACGTCGTCGAGTGACACTCGGGCGACACCCTCGAATGAGGTCGGCTCGCCCTGGCGAGGGCTGCGGCACCGCCGAATGAGGTCAACTCGCCTTCGGCGAGGGCGGATGCGTCGTGAACTGCTCCGCCTGCAGTGAGTACAGCTCCGCGTAGATGCCGCCCGTGGCCAGGAGTTCGTCCGGACTCCCGGATTCCACGAGGCGACCCTGGTCGAGGACGTGCACGAGGTCGGCGTGGCGTACGGACGCCAGCCGGTGCGTGATGAGGATGACCGTCTGACCGGTGCCCGCCAGGGCCCTGATCTTCTCGAAGACCTCCAGCTCGGCCCGGGCGTCGAGCGCCGCCGTCGGTTCGTCCACGATCAGGATGGCGCCGCGCCGGTAGGCGGCCCGTGCGATGCCCAGGCGCTGCCACTGGCCGCCCGACAGCTCGTGACCGCCGCTGAAGCCGCGGGCGAGGAGCGTGTCCAGGCCGCGCGGGAGATCCGCCACGACGTCCTCCGCCCCGGCCTCGGCGACCGACGAGGCGAGACGTTCGTCCGTCAGCGGGGCCGAGGCGCGGCCGACCGCCACGTTCACGCGCGCCGTGAACGGCCACCGTTTGAAGTCCTGGGCCACCATCGCGATGCGCTCGGCGAGTTGATGCCGGTCCGCGGTCGCCGCGTCGACGTCGTCCCACAGGATCCGGCCGTGTTCGGGTGCGTAGAGGCCCGCGAGCAGCTTCACCAGGGTCGTCTTGCCCGAGCCGTTCTCACCGACGAGCGCCACGATCTTGCCGAGCGGCACACTGAGGGTGACGTCCGCGAGCGCGGGCCGGGCCGACGTCCCCGGATAGGTGAACGTGACGTTCTCGAAGCGGATTTCACTCGGGTCGTCGGGGAGCGGATCGCCGCCCACCGGGATCGCGCGCTCGGCGGCCTCGACGTACAGGCGCTGCAGGTCGCCGACGAAGAGAGCTTCTTCGTGGAGGGAGTTGACCTCCAGGACCAGCGTGTCGAGGCTCGCGGAGCCGGTGCGGATCGCGATCACGGCCGTACCGGCGACGGAAAGCGCCATCGCGCCGGCCAGCAGCAGTCCGCCGAGGGTCGCGTACGTCGCCACGGTGGCAAGTCCCGTCCAGGCGGCGGCGATCAGACCGGTGCGGGCGGAGAGCCGGGCCAGCCGGGCCTGTTCCGCCTCGGCGGTCTCCGACATCGAGCGGAAGTGGCGCAGCAGGAACGGCCCGACGCCGTGCACACGGATCTCCGGGGCCGCACCCGGCTCGGTGAGCAGACTGCTGATCAGATGCCCGGCGCGGGCGTGCTGCACCCAGGTGTGGAAGGACTCGTAGCGGCGTCGCGCGATCGTCAGCGCGCTCCACGCGCTCGGCAGCGTCATCGTGACGAGCAGCGGCAGCAGCGCGGGGTGCAGCACCGTCAGGACGCCCGCCGCCGCGCACAGCGAGATCATCGCGTTCACGACCCGGGTGGCGATGGTGATCATGCTCCGGGCGGACCGGGCGCCGTACTGCGCCGTGTCCAGCAGCTTGTGGAAGGCGTCGTCCTCGATCGCGGCCAGCTCCACGGCCGCCGCCCGCTCCAGGTACAACTCGGTCGCCACCCGCTCCACCTTCGGCTCCAGGCGTCCGGTGGCGTACGTCGACGCGGCCCGCAGCAGCGCGGCGACCAGCATCACGGCGGCGACGGTCACCAGTGCGGGGAGCGCGCCGCGTAAGCGGTCCTCGACCGGGCCGCTCGTCATCAGCCGCCCCAGGACGCTGTTGACCGCCAGCAGGCTGACCGCCTGAGCTCCGCCGCGGGCCAGTTCGGAGGCCAGCACGATACGGGCGGCGCGCGGGTCCGCCCTCCAGGCGAGGCGGAAACTGGACGCGAGCAGCGACGGCAGCCGGGTCACCATCGCGCGGAAGTTCAACTCCATGAACGCGTCGGCGTGTTGGGACCAGCCCATGTCGTAGCGGAGCGGGCCGCCGAAGAGCAGGTGTTCCGAGTCGGACGGCGGCGGCTTGTCGTCACCGCGCTTCTTCTTCCCCGCCGATTTTCGTGCGGTCTTCCCCACCGTTGGCCTCCCCCGAGAGCGGACGAACGGTGCATTCCCCAGGAACGCGGCCCTCCACCCACGGTGGCAACGGAGTTTTGCGGCGACCGGCGCACCGACGGGCGCACTTCGGACACGCCTGCAGTGCCTTCCGGCCCGTCCGGGGCTTTACGAGCCCATGCGCCGCTCCGGTCCCGTCCGGAGGCTCACGCGCTGATCGGACGCGACCAAGCGGGTGTAGTCCCGGTGACCCGGCACAGGGCCAGATAGAGGGGGATCGGCGGGGTGTACGGAAGCGTGCCGTCCGGCTTGTGGATGAGTCCGGGCGCGTCGGGCGCGTCCGGTACGACCGCCCCCGTGGCGTAACGCGAGGGCGCCGGCCACTCCAGCGCGACGTCGGAGTCGGAGGGCACGATCCACCACCAGTGCGCCCCGTCGGCGTAGACACAGCCCACCCGGGGCAGCCGAGGCAGCAGCAGCGGTCCGAACCGGGCGGGCACCGACACCGCGTCGCAGCCCAGCGGCACGGTCATGCCCTCGGGTACGAGGAGACGCCTCAACGGGCCCGGCATCCGCTGCCCGCGCTTCAGACGGACCAGCGTGTCCAGGCTCAGGACCTGCGCTCCGGGTCCCGCCGCCGGCGTACCCCTCACACCCTCCCCCCATCTCGGCTCCGCGCGATCGGGGGGACCCCCTTGGTCCCCGTTCCCCAGGACGCTTCCGTCCCGGCGCCCCGGCCGTCGGCCGGTGGCTTCTTCGCGCTCCAGCCCAGGTCGCACCGTACTTCGGTGTCCGTCGCGCTCCAGCCCAGGTCCGACCGGGCCTCGGTGTTCGCGTCGGGCCACGTGTCCGTGCCGACGTGGGGCGGCGCTTCGGTGTCCGCCGCGCGCTCCAGCTCCGCCCAGACCAACAGGCCGGGCCCGGTGTCCTGGGCCCCCCAGGCCCTGGACACGGCCGCGACGAGGAGCAATCCCCTCCCGTGCTCCTCCTCGGGCCGCTGCGGCGAGGCGTGCGGCTCACCCGGAGCGCATCCCTCGTCACGTACGGCTATCCGTACGACGTCGTCCCGGTCGTGCAGCTCGCACACGACGCGCTCGCCCGCGGCGTGCACGATCGCGTTGGTGACCAGCTCGGAGATGACGAGGGCCGCCGTGTCGCAGGTGTCCTCGCACACCGCCCAGCCGGACAGCCGGGCATGCGCCAGGCGTCTGGCCCGAGCGACGGATCCCGGGTGTGCGGCCAGCTCGAAGTGGAACCGGCGCTCGGCGGCCGCGCCGGGGCCAAGCCCTGCGGCGGCACGGAGACCGATCCGGTCCTCGGCGGCGTCTGTTCCTAACGGCGCGGACGGAGTCACGCTTGCCACTATCGCCCCGCCGTGAACACTTGGCAAGTGTCACTCTGAAAAATGCAGAGTGCCGTGTGACTCCGTGAGGGCGCGTGGCACACTGCTCGCAACAGCACGGCGAGCGGCGCCAGTTGGGGCGGTCGAAACAGACCCCGAACGGCGCCGCCCGGGCTGTCCGGACTCAGTGGAGGTGGGACGTGAGCGAACCGCGGTCCGCGCCGACGGTCGGCCAGGTCGTCCTCGGCCGGCGCCTGCTGGACCTGCGCGAACGCGCGGGTCTCAAGCGCGAGGAGGCCGCCCGCATCCTGCGTGTCGCGCCCGCCACGGTCCGCCGTATGGAGATGGCCGAGGTCTCCCTCAAAATCCCGTACCTCCAACTGCTGCTGAAGTCCTACGGCGTCAGCGACGAGGAGGCCGAGGCCTTCGTCCAACTGGCCGAGGAGGCCAACAGACCCGGCTGGTGGCAGCGGTTCCACGACATCCTGCCGGACTGGTTCTCGATGCATGTGAGTCTGGAGGGCGCGGCCGCGCTCATCCGCTCCTACGAACCCCACTTCGTGCCCGGACTGATGCAGACCGAGGACTACGCGCGCGGCGTCCTGAAGGCGGGCGCCATCGGCCAGACCAGACCCGAGGACATCGAGCGGCATGTGGCGCTGCGCATGCAACGCCAGGATCTGCTCACTCGTGAGGGCGCACCCCGGATCTGGGCCGTGATGGACGAGACGGCCCTGCGCCGTCCCATCGGCGGTCCCGAGGTGATGCGCGCCCAGATCGACAAGCTTCTCCAGGCCACGAAGCTGCCCAATGTGACGCTGCAGGTGATCCCGTTCTCCTCGGGTCCGCACCCCGGCACGTACGGGCCCTTCGTGCTGTTCCGCTTTGCCATGCCGGAACTCCCGGACATGGTCTACAGCGAGTACCTGACCGGCGCCGTCTACCTGGACGCGCGCTCGGAGGTGGCGACCCACCTCGAGGTCATGGACCGCATGGCGGCTCAGGCCGCTACGGCACATCGCACGAAGGAGATCCTCCGGGATCTCCGCAAGGAGCTGTGAATGGAACGCATCAAGCCGCGGATACGCAATGTGCGCATCTACAACGGAATGCCCGCTCGCGAACTGGGCAACGAGGGCTGGCACAAGCCGTGGAGCGGCGGAAACGGCGGCAACTGCCTGGAGGCGATGAAGCTCGCCGACGGGCGCATCGCGGTCCGCCAGTCGGCGGATCCGGACGGACCCGCCCTCATCTACACACCCGGCGAGATGACCGCGTTCATCCAGGGCGCGAAGGCGGGAGAGGCGGACTTCCTTCTCTCCTGAACCACTTGCGCTCCCTTTTTCCGACTTCCCTGATTTTGGCAGTGACTTGAATACTTACCGCGGCACGGACTTACGGAGACGGTCATGACCGGCCAGCCCCCCATTGAGCCCCCCGTCCCGACCTCCGTCGAGATCGACACGAGCAAGCCGCATACCGCGCGGATGTACGACTGGTATCTCGGCGGCAAGGACAACTACCCAGTCGACGAGGAGATGGGGCGGCAGATGCTCGCCCTCGACCCGAGGGTGCCGGTGATGGCACGGGTCAACCGCGCGCTCATGCAGCGTGCCACCCTCCCCCAGTGCTAAACGCCTGGGGGACCCCCAGGCTGGCCCAGAACGGGGTACGGCAGTTCCTGGACATCGGCACCGGCATCCCGACCGAGCCCAACCTGCACCAGATCGCCCAGCGCGTCGCGCCCGACGCGCGCGTCGTGTACTGCGACAACGACCCGATCGTGCTGGCCCACGCGGCGGCCCTGCTGCGCAGCACGCCCGAGGGGGCGACCGAGTACCTGCAGGCCGACGTGCGGGACCCGGACGCCATCGTCGACGGGGCGAAGAAGGTCCTGGACTTCAGCCGGCCCGTGGCGCTCTCCCTCGTCGCACTGCTGCACTTCGTCTCCGACGAGGACGGCGCGCACGCCCTGGTCGGCCGGCTGCTGTCCGAACTGCCCTCCGGCAGCTACCTGATGATGACCCACGCCACCGCCGACTTCACACCGCAGGAGTCGGCAGCCGCCATCGAGAAGCTCAAGGCGGCCGGCGTCACACTGGCGCTGCGCTCCCGAGAGGAGTTCGCCCGCTTCTTCGACGGCCTCGACCTGGTCGAGCCGGGTGTCGAGGTGCCGCATCAGTGGCGCCCCGAGCTGGGCGAGCCGGTTCCCGGGCAGGACGACGGGGTCATTCCCGGGTACGGGGCGGTGGGTCGCAAGTGCTGACCGGCCGGGACGGTCAGAGCCACGACCACATGCGCCGTGGGGCGTCCACCGGACGGCTCACGGCCACCACCGGGAACGGCGGCTGCTCCGCGCGACCCGGGCCGAGGCTCAGCCCGTAGTAGATCCGCTCGATCGACGGCGGTCCGACCGCGAGATTGCGCCGGACCGCCCCCGGCGGCGACGCCCTCCCGGTACGCACGAGATACGCCGCCGCCATCGCCCCGTACGCCCGACTCCCGCGCCGCGGTGCACGAACACCGGCGCCGACGCCTCGCCGACCACAGCGAGGAAGCGCTCCACCTGGCGGGACGTCGGCGTCTGCCCGTCACGGAACCCTGGGTGTCCTCCTGCGGAGACGAGGACCGTACGACGAGGGGGCGCGTGCCGCCGTGCGAGAGCTCGTGCCAGGCGCGGCGGAGGGCCTCGGGATCACCGACGTCCTCGTAGGGGACCACGCACCCGGCAAGCACCGGCAGCCCGGCGCGTGCCGCCCGCGCGAGACGCGCGGCCTTGGAGCCTGCGAGTCGGGGCAGCGCGGCCGGGGGATGCGCGGGGGTGGCCCTGCGCCTGACGACGGGACGAAGGATGGGGGCGGGTCCTCGCCACGCCCGTTTCACGGCCGCGTCGACAACACGCCTCCTGTCCTCAGTGGTCCCACCGCTGTTGCGTCGCATGTCGGCCGGCGGTCACTTTCCGGCCAGTGACGGGCGATGACGACACTCGACGAACGTCGGATGGTCAGCCCGGTGGCAGCACCCCGCACAACGCGTCGAGAGCCGCCCCGTAGGCATGCTCCGCGGGCGTCGCATAGCCGACCACCAGCCCGTCCGGCGCGGCCGTCACCGCCGCAGGGTGCCGGAACTCGGCGAGACCGTCGAGCGCGACGCCCTGCCAGACGGCGGCCTTCACCGTCGACCGCTCGGTCCCGGGCGGCAGCCGCAGCACCGCGTGCAGCCCGGCCGCGATCCCGGTGACCTCGATGTGCGGCGCCCGCGCGGCGAGCGCGGCGACGAGCCGGTCCCGCCGCCCCCGGTACCGCTGCCGCATGCGCCGCACGTGGCGGTCGTACGACCCGGAGACGAGGAAGTCCGCGAGGGTCAGCTGGTCCAACACACTGGCCCAAGCCTCCCGTTCGCCCTTGACGGCGAGTACGGCATCGACGTACCGCTCCGGAAGGGCCATCCAGCCCAGCCGCAGTGCGGGCGACAGGCTCTTGCTGACCGAGCCGATGTGGATGACCCGTTCGGGGTCCAGGCCCTGTACGGCGCCGACGGGCTTGCGGTCGTAGCGGAACTCCCCGTCGTAGTCGTCCTCCAGAATCACCCCGCCACGCGCGCGTGCCCAGTCGATCACCGCGGCCCGCCGCTCGGGATGCAGCGGACCTCCGGTCGGGAACTGGTGGGCGGGCGTGAGCAGTACGCCCCACTCCCGGCCCAACTCGGCCACCTGAGCGCCGTCTTCGTCCACGGGCAGCGGCACGGTCCGCACGGACGCGGCGGCCAGCAGCTCGCGGTGGAAGCCGAGGCCGTACGACTCGACAGCCAGCGGGCCCCGCAGGACGGCGGGGAAGAGCAGCCGCAAGGCATGCGCGAAGCCGGAGCAGATCACGATCCGGCCGGGCTCCGTGCGTACGCCACGCGCGCGTGCCAGATACTCGGCGAGCGCCTCGCGCAGTTCGATCCGCCCCGCCGGATCGCCCGGCCCGAAGGCCTCGTTGGGCGCCTGCTGGAGGGCCCGGCGGTACGACGTGAGCCAGGCGGCGCGCGGGAACGAGGACGCGTCCGGGGTGCCCTGCCGCAGGTCGTGCCGGGGTCCACGCGCGCGTGGAGGTGCCTTCTTGGGTACGCGCGCGGGGGCGCCCGGCGGTGCGGCCCTCCCCAACTGCCTTGAGGGCGTGGACGGTACCCCCATGGCCACCCGCGTGCCCGAGCCCTGCCGGGCGGTCAGCCAGCCCTCGGCGACGAGTTCGGCGTACGCGTCGGCGACGGTGTTGCGCGCGACGCCCAGGTCGGCTGCGAGCGAGCGGTACGGCGGCAGTCGGGTGCCCGGCGCGAGCCTGCCGCTGCGTACGGCCTCGCGCAGCGCGCGGATCAGCGCGGCTCGCCGCCCGCCCGAACCCGACAGCTCCAAGTGCAGGTCGGCGCCGATGCGCTCCGCGTAATTGACCCATGATTCCGCCACAGAAATGCACCCTACAGCCGGTCTTTCAGGCCCGTAGATTCATGGGCATGACGACGAACACGATGCACACGACGGCCGGCACCACTGTTGTTCCGGGCGTGGCGGCCGTGGCCGAAAACCCTCGCCTCGACTTCGCGAAGTCCGCGCCGAAGGTCTTCCGGGCCCTCATCGGCTTCGACGCGGCGGCCCGCGAGGGGCTCGACCCGGCCCTCGTCGAACTGATCCAGATCCGCGCCTCGCACCTCAACCACTGCGCGTACTGCCTCCACATGCACACCAACGACGCCCGCAAGGCCGGCGAGAGCGAGGACCGGCTGCACATGGTCGCGGTGTGGCGCGAGGCCCGGCACTTCTTCACGCCCCGGGAGCAGGCGGCCCTCGCGCTGACGGAGGCGGTCACGCGCGTCGCCGACGCGGGCGTGCCCGACGATGTGTACGCACAGGCCGCCGCGGTCTTCGACGACCAGGAACTGGCCCACGTCCTGGCCCTGATCTTCACGATCAACACATGGAACCGGGTGGCGCTGTCGACGGCGAAGACGGCGGGCACGGACGAACGCTGAACCGATGGGGCCTGCGTTCCGCCGGTGCCGAACCGGGCCGCGATCGGTGGCCATTCGGTAGCGGGATTCCTACACCTTCATGGGGCGGTCGTACGGCCCGATCGGCGCCGGAAGCCGCGACGCCCCGGTCAGCGCGCGATCCACCGCGGCAGCGGCGGCGCGGCCCTCGGCGATGGCCCAGACGATGAGGGACTGGCCGCGGGCCGCGTCCCCGGCGGCGTACACCCCGGGGACGTTGGTCGTGAAGTCCGCGTCGCGGGCGATCGTGCCGCGCGGGTCGAGGGCGAGGCCGAGCTGGTCGATCAGGCCGTCGTGCCGGTCGGGGCCGGAGAAGCCGAGGGCGAGCAGCACGAGGTCGGCGGGGAGGGTCCGGCCCGAGCCGGGGACCGGGCGGCGCCGCTCGTCGACCTCGACGAGGTGCAGCGAGCGCACATGCCCGTCCGCGTCCCCGGTGAAGCGGAGCGTGGACGCCGCGAACAGCCGGGCGTCCGCGTCCGCCGCGGGCGCCGTCCCCAGCACGCCGGCCTCCTCGTGCGCGGCCGAGAGCCGGTAGATCTTCGGATACGTCGGCCACGGTTCGACGTCCTCGTCGCGCTGCGCCTCCGGCTGGGCATAGATGTCCAGCTGGGTCACGGACGCCGCGCGCTCCCGTACGGCCGTCCCCAGACAGTCGGCGCCGGTGTCACCGCCGCCGACGATGACGACGTGCTTGCCGGCCGCGGACAGCGGCGAGACCTCCAGATCCCCCTCGCACACCCGGTCGGCCAGCGGCAGATATTCCATCGCCTGATGGATGCCGGCCAACTCCCTCCCGGGTACGTCGAGTTCACGCCATGCTGTGGCGCCTATGGCGAGTATGACCGCGTCGTAGCGTGCTTTGAGGTCGGCGGCGCGGATGTCCGTGCCGATCGCCGTCGACGTACGGAACTTCGTTCCCTCCGCCCGCATTTGCTCGAGCCGCCGGTCCAGGTGCCGCTTCTCCATCTTGAACGCGGGGATCCCGTACCGCAGCAGCCCGCCGATCCGGTCGGCCCGCTCGTACACCGCGACGGTGTGCCCGGCCCGCGTCAGCTGCTGCGCCGCGGCGAGCCCGGTGGGCCCGGAACCGATCACCGCGACGGTCCGTCCGGAGAGCCGGTCCGGTGGACGCGGTGGCGTGAAACCGTCCTCCCAGGCGCGGTCGGCGATGGCCACCTCGACGTTCTTGATGGTGACGGCGGGCTGGTTGATCGCGAGCACACAGCCCGCCTCGCAGGGCGCGGGACACAACCGTCCGGTGAACTCGGGGAAGTTGTTCGTGGCGTGCAGCCGGTCGCTCGCCGCCCGCCAGTCGTCCCGCGAGACGAGGTCGTTCCACTCGGGGATCAGATTGCCCAGTGGACAGGCTTCGTGGCAGAAGGGGATGCCGCAGTCCATGCAGCGGTCGGCCTGTCTGTTGATGATCGGCAGCAGCGCCCCGGGGACGTACACCTCGTTCCAGTCCCGTACGCGTTCCTCGACGGGCCGGCGCGGGTACTCCTCGCGCGGTGTGGTCATGAATCCCTTGGGATCGGCCATGGCCGTCTCCCTTGCGTACGCGACGGGCACGGGGCCGCGCGGCCGTCGGACGTCATCGGCCCGCGGCCGTCGGGCGACACTCCTTTCCCGCCACGATACGTCGCCTCCGTGGGCGTCGCCGCTCAGGTGAGGGGTCGCTTCCGCTGGGCTTGCTCATCGCGCACGCCCCGCTCGGGTGAGGGCGAGCGAGTGCCTCAGGTGAGGGCGAACACACACTTCAGGTGAGGGCGAGTGTGTACGAGATCGCCGCGGCGGCCGACGCGACCGTGCGGACGTGGTTCCACGTCGTCCACTGGCGCACGTACGTACGCCAGTACATGGCGGTCTCCGACGCCCCCGGGTCCATCTTGAGCAGCGCTTCGTTGCGCGGCACGTTGGCGACGACCGTCACCCCGAACGACCCGAACAGATACAGTGCGCTACCCAGCAGCAGCTCCACCGTCCCGTCGTCCGGCAACAGCACGAACGTCACCACGGCGAGCACCGCGCACAGCCCCGCCGAGCCGATGAAGACCAGCATGAACGCCGGGCGCAACGCGGCGACATTGATCGCGTTCATCGCGGCGACCCCCTGTGCGGGCGGCAGCTCGGCGAGCCCCCTCATCACGAACGTCGAGAACCCGCAGAACACCCCGGCCACCAACCCGCAGCCGAGCACGCCCAGCAACGTCAGCACGAAATACGGCCCATCGATCATGACAACTCCCGCATCGTTCCCCGAGGTCAAAGATCCTGCACGGCGCCCTGCCGTCACCACAAGTGAAATCCCGTACGGGGACAGTGACCATGGTCAAGGGCCGCGGGCGCATACGCGAGAGTCCAGGCGGGGGCGTGGGGGTGGAGCCGACCCCGGCGTGGCCGGGGCGATGCTGACCTGATGTGATCGGGCGATGCGGACCGCGGCGTGGCGCGGCGATGCCGATCCGGCAGGCCGGCGGGGTCGGCGCCGTCAGCGCGACTGGCGCGGTCGGCGCGGCCGAAGCGGGCGACGGCGCCCGGTCACGTCGGCGCAGGCCCGGCGTGCCATCCCCGCAGTGTGGCGTCCACCGCCCCGGCGATCCTCCGCCGTGCCTCATGCCGCGGCACACCGCTCATCAGCAGCTGGTCGTACGGAGTGTCCGTGTGCCGTACGGCGGCACGGACCGCCGCCGTCACCGCGGCCTCGGACAGCGCGCGGCCCGCCGCACTGCGCCCGACCCGCCCGCTGCCGCGCACCGAGGCGTGCGCGGCGATCGCCCGCGCCCGGTCGGCCGGGCAACCGGGAAACAGCCGGCGTATCTCCCGCGCGAACGCGTCCGTGAACCGCAGATCCTCCGCCTCCCGCCGCCGCGCGTCCCGCACCCGGCGGCGCCGGCGCGCCTCCGCGTCCGCCAGGCACCACTCCTCGGCCCGGGCGAGCGCCGCCTCCTCGACGAGAACGCCCTGCCGCTCGTACCGGCTCCGCCGCCGGTTGAACCGCACCACCACCGCCGACAGCGCACTGCCCTCCCGCGACCTCCGCGTCAGCGCCGTGTCACCGCGCGACAGGAACACCAGATGCCCCAGATCCGCGCAGTCCAGACACCGCGGCAATCCCTCCTCCAGCACCAGCAGCGCCAGCGGCCCGGTCCGGCACTCGGCACAGTGCCGCTTCTTGAGTGGCTGGATGACAAGAAGTCCGGTGCGATGCGGGGGAGTTGCGATCGGTGCCATACGCGGTTCATTCCCCCGTCCGCCCCGGGATCTACGCCGCCGGTGAGCCGCGCGCGTCAGCCGTCGGCGGGAGCCGTCCTCCGGTGCAGCCGGAGGCGAACCTCCTGAGCGCCTCGCGCCCGCCACCCCCACGAGAACGCCTCCTGATCGCGGCATCATGGGCCTGTGCGACTCGAAGCGATCACCTGGGAACGACTCGGAGACCTCCTCGCCGAGCGGCTGCTCGACCTGAAACCGGACGACGGCAGCCCCTGGCCGCGCATCGCCTTCGACGGAGCCGCGGCCGCCCGCCCCGGCGACCTCGCGCACCGCGTGTCCGAGGCGCTGCGCATACGCGGCCGGTCCTCGCTCGTGGTCGGTGCGGAGGGCTTCCTGCGTCCCGCGTCGCTCCGGCTCGAGTACGGCCGCCAGGACGTCGAGGCCTATTACGACGGCTGGGTCGACACCGGCGCCCTCTGGCGCGAGGTCTTCGGTCCCCTCGAAGTGGGCGGCAACGGCCGCGTCCTGCCCGACCTCTGGGACCCGGTCACCGACCGTGCCACCCGCAGCCCTTACGTCCAACTGCCACCCTGCGGTCTCCTGTTGCTGCACGGCCCCCTCCTTCTGCGCCACTGGTTCCCCTTCGACCTCAGCGTCCACGTGCTCCTGTCCCCGAGCGCCCTCCGCCGCCGTACCCCCGAGGCCGAGCACTGGACGCTCCCCGCTTTCGAGCGCTACGAGACCGAGGTGGACCCAGGCGGTACGGCCGACGTCCTGGTGCGTGCCGACGATCCGCGCCACCCGGCGTGGAGCGGCTGATCGAAAGTGCCGATCCCTCAGGGCTTTTATATGCACGTGCATGTAGTTAGTCTGAGTCCATGACGCTCTCCGCCGGCAACCCGGCCACCTTCGACGACTCGGTCCGCGCCCTCCTCGACGGCAAGAACTTCGCCAGCGTCGCCACCCTCGGTCCCGGCGGCGCTCCCCAGAACTCGGTGGTCTGGATCAAGCGCGAGGGCGACACCGTCCTCTTCTCCTCGACCGCCGGACGCCAGAAGGTGCGCAACCTCCAGCGGGACCCCCGCATCAGCCTCTCGGTCTTCGACCTCGCCAACCCCTACACCTCGGTCGAGATCCGTGGCACCGCCGAGATCCTCCCGGACGACGCCAAGCGCCTCCCGTACGAGCTCTCGCACAAGTACCTCGGTATCGACCCTCCGGCGGAGAAGGACGACGAGGTCCGCGTGATCATCCGCGTCGTCCCGCAGAAGATCGTCGGATTCTCGGCCTGACCCCGGGCGGGCCGACGCGGCGGGCAACCTTCGGTAACCGCGGACTTCCGGGTGCGCATCCCTGGGGACACGGCAAGAATGTAGGGCGCCGGGACTAGCGGTGTGTTCCGCGCCGCGCCGGCCGTCCGGCACCGGGAGGTACTTCATGACCACCGCCGGAGAAATCATGCACCGTGGTGCCCAGTGGATTCCCGCCCACGAGACCCTGGACCGCGCCGCCCAGCTGATGCGCGAGCTCAACGTGGGCGCCCTGCCCATCAGTGACGAGAACGAACGACTCTGCGGCATCCTCACGGACCGCGACATCGTCGTCGGCTGTGTGGCCATGGGCCACGACCCGGCGCGAGTCACCGCGGGTGAGATGGCCCAGGGCACACCGCGCTGGATCGAATCGGGCGCCGATGTCGGCGAGGTGCTCCAGGAGATGAAGGGGCACCAGATCCGTCGGCTTCCCGTGATTGAGAACAAGCGACTGGTCGGCATGATCAGCGAGGCCGACCTGGCCCGGCACCTGACGGACGAACAGCTCGCCGCCTGGGTCGAGAGCGTCTACGCCAGGAGCTGACCCGGCTCGTCCCACCTACCCCTCTCGATCTGCCTGTTCCCACTTTCCAGCCGTTCACTGGTGCGCGCTCTCGTCCGGCCGGCCGTGCCGGGCGAGGGCGTGTCAGAGCCAGCCGTTGCGCCTGAATCCCCGGTACAGGACGAGGCAGGCGGCGGATATCACGCCTATGACGAGGGGGTAGCCGAACCTCCAGTGCAGCTCCGGCATGTTGTCGAAGTTCATGCCGTACACCCCGCAGACCATCGTCGGGACGGCGATGACCGCCGCCCATGCCGTGATCTTCCGCATGTCCTCGTTCTGCGCCACCGTCACCTGTGCGAGGTGCGCCTGCAGGATCGAGTTGAGCAGCTCGTCGAAGGCGGCGATCTGCTCGGTGACGCGCAGCAGATGGTCCGAGACGTCTCGGAAGTAGGCCTGTATCTCCGGGTCGACCACCCGTATCGGCCGGGTGGAGAGCTCCTGGACCGGGCGGGCGAGCGGGACCACGGCCCGCTTCAGTTCGAGGAGTTCACGCTTGAGCTGGTAGATGCGTCCGGCGTCCGTCCGTGCGCCGTTCTCCGCGAACACATCGGCCTCGACCTGGTCGATGTCCGCCTGGACCGAGTCCGTGACATGCACATAGTCGTCGACCACATGGTCCGCGATCGCGTGCAGTACCGCGGCCGGTCCCTTGGAGAGTTGCTGCTGGTCGGCCTCCAGCTCCTCGCGCAGCGGGCCCAGGGAACCGTGCCGTCCGTGCCGCACGGTGATGACGAAGTCGGGACCGACGAAGACCATGATCTCGCCGGTGTTCACCACCTCGCTGGTCGCCGTCAGTTCCTTGTGCTCGACGTAGCAGACCGTCTTGAACACCGCGAACAGCGTCTCGCCGTACCGCTCCAGCTTCGGGCGCTGATGCGCCTCCACCGCGTCCTCCACGGCCAGCGGGTGCAGGTCGAAGAGCTCGGCGACGCCGGCGAACTCGCGGTCCGTCGGCTCGTGCAGTCCGAGCCAGACGAATCCCTCGTCGCTCTTGCGGATCCGCTCCACGGTGTCGACCAGATCCCGGCCGCCCGGGACGCGGGCACCGTCCTGGTACGCCACGCAGTTGACCACCGCGGAGCCCAGCGGAGACCGGGCGGGGTGACTCAGGTCGACACGGGCGCGCCGCCGCGTCAGCCGCGCCACCCTGCGGAGGCCGTCGACCGCGCCGAGGGCCGTGACCTTCCGCAGATTCCCTGCCATGGACATCTGGATCTCCTTGCGTGGATCCCCTCGCGCCGCACTTTGCGCCTTGGCGTGCCAGTCTGCCAGGCCTGATCGAGCGCCGGAAAAGCCTGTGGGAACGGAATATTCCGTTCCGACTGTGCGTTTGGGCGCACGCGATGTCCGCCCGAGTGCGCAGGCTGCGCTCGCCCGATCGCGCAGGCGGTGCTCGCCCGATCGCGCGGGTGACGACAACGGGAGCGTCGGCGATTCCGGACAAGCCGGTCAACTGGGATGATCGCCCTATGACGCGAACCGACGGGTATCTCCTCGACAACCAGCAGAACGAGGCGGGACAGCGCTTCGACGCCTTCGCCACTCTCTTCGACCCCACGACATTCCGGCACATCGAGCGCTTCGGCATCGGCTCCGGCTGGCGCTGCTGGGAGGTCGGCGCGGGCGGTACGTCCGTGGTGTCCTGGCTCGCCAAGAAGGTCGGCCCGACCGGGCGGGTCATCGCGACCGACATCGACACCTCCTGGGCGGCCTCCGCCGCCCGCCCGCCGGTCGAGGTCCGAGTCCACGACGTGGGCGCCGAGGAACCGCCGGGAGAGGGCTTCGACCTCGTGCACGCACGGCTCGTGCTGGTCCATGTGCCGGATCGGGAGCGGGCGTTGCGGTCGATGGTCAAGGCCCTGCGGCCCGGCGGCCGGCTCCTCGTCGAGGACGCCGACCCCGCGCTGCAGCCCCTGCTCTGCCCCGACGAGCACGGCCCCGAGCAACAGCTCGCGAATCGGCTGCGCAACGGCTTCCGCAGCCTGCTCGCGGACCGCGGCGCCGACCTCGCGTACGGCCGCAAACTTCCGCGCCTGCTCCGCGAGGTGGGGTTGAGCGGCGTGGAGGCCGACGCGTACTTCCCCGTCACCTCGCCCGCCTGCGCCGCTCTGGAGTCCGCGACGATCCGCCAGATCCGCGACCAGCTCGTCACCGCGGGCTTGGCCACCCACCAGGACATCGACCGCCACCTGGCCAATGTCGCCTCCGACTCCATGGACCTGGCGACGGCACCCATGATCTCGGCTTGGGGCCGCAAGCGGTAGACGGGGAGGGGAGTTGGCGGGGCGCCTCGGGTATGGCCGTCCACCTGGGTGTCGGCCCAGCGGTTGGTGGCGCCGGGCCGCGCCGGCCCGCCGGCCCAGCGGTTGCGGTCGGCGTCGTGGCCGCCGCGTCGGCCTCGCCGGCCCGCTTGCGTGAGCGCTGGCGGCTGGCCGACGGCTGGTCGGCGCCGCCGGGCACGGTGCCGGTCGGCTTCGCCTGCCTGCCTGCCCGTCTGCCCGTCTGCCCGTCTGGCGGCGTGACGGCTCTGTGCGGCGGCGGTGTCATCCCACGGGTGTGTCGCCCCTACCTGGTCGGCTTCGCCCGCCCGCGTGTCACCTCTGTGCGGCGGCGCTGTCAACCCGCCTGCGTGCCGCCCACCCGGTCGGCTTCGTATGCCCGCAGGCATGACGGCTCTACGCCGTGGCGCCGTCAGCCCACCTGTGTATCGGTCCTACGAGCCGGCGTCGTCGACCTCACCTGATGTGCCCCGGTCCGGCCGGCGTCAGACGCCCACCGGCGGCCTCCCCCCGACCCGCTCCACCGCCATCGCGCCCGCCCCGCACCCCTCGGCCGCCGCCTCCTCGGGTTCCGCGCCCGCGAGCAAGGCGGCCAGGAACGCTCCGGTGAAGGCGTCGCCGGCGCCTGTGGTGTCGCGGGGCGTGGCGGGCACGGCCGGGACATGGGCCCTGACGGTCCCGGAGCGGGCCACCAGGGCCCCGTCACCGCCCTGCTTGGCGACGACCAGGGGGACGTGGCGGCTCAACTTGGCCGCCGCGTCCGCGGGATCGGGCAGCCCGGTCAGCAGGTACGCCTCGTCACGGCTGGGCAGCAGGATGTCGACGCCCTCGGCGAGCTCGAGGAATCGGTCCACACCCAGCTCGGTGAGGAACCCCGCCGACGCCGGATCCAGGCTCACCGGCACGCCACGCGCGCGTGCCGACTCCAGTGCCACCGACACCAGCGCCCGGCTCGGCTCGGAGAAGAACAAGTAGCCCGACAGATGCAGCCGCGCGACACCGTCGAGCAGCGCGGGCGACCAGTCGCCGGGGTCGAGCCGCAGGGAGGCCCCGCTGTCCGTGAGGAACGTGCGCTCCGCCGAAGCGCCCGTGTCCACCAGGCAGATCACCGTCCCGGTCGGCGCCTGCGGATCAACGACGAGAAGGGGACGTACGCCGCAGGCCGCGAGCTCACGCTCGTGCCACCCGGCCGCGTCCGCGCCCACCCGGCCGAGAAGCCGTACGTCCGAGCAGCCCCAGTGCGCTGCCCAGCACGCGACGTTGGCGCCCGCGCCGCCCGGCAGCATGCGGATCGCGGCGGCCGTGTCGGTGCCCGCCGCGAGCGGTCGGCGATGCCGGGCGACGATGTCCGTGACCACGTCCCCGACGACGAGCAGAGCGCCCGCAGGCACCCCCGTACCCCGCCCGGCACCCCCGCGATCCGTTCCGCTCACGCCCTGGCCCAGGCCGCCGCGATACGCCCCGCGAGCCGTACGTTGCCGCGCACCGCCGCCAGGTTGGCGCTCAGCGAGGCGCCGTCGGTGTGCCGCACCAGATAGTCGAGCAGGAACGGCGTCACGGCCTGCCCGGTCACGCCCTCCGCCTCGCACGCGTGCAGCGCGTCGGCGAGCACGCGCGCGTGGAGCGCGGGATCGAGCTGCTCCTCCTCAGGGACGGGGTTCGCGACGATGAGCGCCGATTCGGGAGCGTCCAGCGCGTCCTGCGCCCGCATGACATCCGCCACCCGCTCGGGGGAGTCCAGCGTCCAGTCCACCGGATACCCCGAGTCCGACAGATAGAAGCCGGGAAAGCGCTCCGTGCCGTACCCCGCCACCGCCACGCCGAGTGTCTCCAGGCGCTGCAGCGTCGCGGGCACGTCCAGGATCGACTTCACGCCCGCGCAGACCACGGTGATCCGGGTGCGCGCCAGCAGACCCAGGTCGGCCGACTCGTCCTGCGTCACCGTCCACTCCCGGTGCACCCCGCCGAGCCCGCCCGTCGCGAACACCCGTACGCCCGCGCGGGCGGCCAGCAGCGCCGTCGCGGACACGGTCGTCGCCCCGCTCGCACCAGACGCCACCGCCAGCGGCAGATCGCGGTGACCCAGCTTGCGGATCCCGTCCTCGTTCGCGACCCGTTCCAGCTGCTCCTTGTCCAGACCGACATGGGGCCGCCCGTCGAGCACGGCGATCGTCGCGGGGACGGCGCCCTCCCGTCGTACGACCTCCTCCAGCTCCAGCGCGACCTGCAGATTGCGCGGGCGGGGCAGCCCGTGCGCGATGATCGTCGACTCCAGGGCTACCACCGGCCGGCGCGCGTCGAGCGCCTCCCGCACCTCTTCGGACACCACGATCACGCGTCTGCCTCCTGTCGGTCGTCTTTCCTCATCTCTGGCGGGCGGCGCGCCTGGTCAAACCCTTGCGACCTGCGGCGTACGACACCAGCCTGGGGGCATGACGGACAACTCGACGCGTCTCGACCATGTCGTCCTGTGGGTGCGCGATCCGGTCGCCTCGGCCGACTTCTACGAGAAGGCGGTGGGCCTGGAGCCTCTGAGGGTCACGGAATTCGCCGCCGGAAAGGCGTCGTTCCCCTCAGTACGCCTCAATGAAGAGACCATTTTCGACCTCGCACCCCTCCCTCTGGCGGAGTACATGAACGTGGTCCCCGGAGGCGCCGACAGCGCCGGGCACCCGGTCAACCACGTATGCCTGTCCCTCAGTGGGCCTGATTTCGAAGCGCTACGGGCACGTCTGGAGGAGCGGTCCGTCCCCCTCTCAGGTTTCTCGTACGACTCCTACGGCGCCCGTGGGATGGCCAAGCGCAGCTTCTACTTCCGCGACCCGGACGGAAACGTCTTCGAGGCACGGCACTACGAGTGACCCTCTGCTCGGAGAAGGGGTGCTCCCACGCGTGCGGGAGCACCCCTCCGGGAGACAGGCGCGAGGTCAGACAGGCCGCACGCCCTCCAGCGCCCCATGCGGATCGAGTACGTACTTGCGGCTGGCGCCCTGGTCGAACTCGGCGTAGCCGCGCGGTGCGTCCTCCAGGCCGATCACGGTCGCGTTGACCGCCTTGGCGATGTGCACGCGCTCGTGCAGGATCGCCTTCATCAGCCCCCGGTGGTACCGCATCACCGGGCACTGGCCCGTGGTGAAGTGATGGCTCTTCGCCCACCCCAGACCGAGCCGCACCTTCAGCGTCCCGGTCCGCGCGTCCTGGTCGATCCCGCCGGGGTCGTCCGTGACGTACAGCCCTGGGATGCCCAGGGCGCCGCCCGCGCGCGTGATGCCCATCAGCGAGTTGAGGACGGTCGCGGGTGCCTCCTGGGCGTTCGGGCCGTGGGCCCGGGCCTCGAAGCCGACCGCGTCGACGGCCGCGTCGACCTCGGGTTCACCGAGGATCTGCGCGATCTGGTCCTCCACGCTGCCACGTGAGATGTCGACGGTCTCGCAGCCGAAACTCCTTGCCTGGGCCAGGCGTTCGGCGTTGAGATCCCCGACGATGACGACGGCGGCCCCAAGGAGCTGCGCCGACGCGGCGGCGGCCAGACCGACCGGGCCCGCTCCGGCGACGTACACCGTCGAACCGACCCCGGCGCCCGCGGTGACCGCACCGTGGAAGCCGGTCGGGAAGATGTCCGACAGCATGGTCAGGTCCAGGAGCTTCTCGCGCGCCTGGTCGCGGTCGGGGAACTTCAACAAGTTGAAGTCCGCGTACGGGACCATGGCGTACTCGGCCTGACCGCCGACCCAGCCGCCCATGTCGACATAGCCATAGGCCGCCCCGGGACGTGCCGGGTTCACGTTCAGGCAGATACCGGTCTTCCGTTCCTTGCAGTTACGACACCGCCCGCAGGCGATGTTGAACGGCACCGAGACGATGTCCCCGACCTCGATGAACTCGACGTCCGGGCCGCGTTCCAGTACCTCTCCGGTGATTTCGTGGCCGAGGACCAGCCCCTCGGGCGCGGTCGTACGGCCGCGCACCATGTGCTGGTCACTTCCGCAGATGTTGCTGGCGAGCACCTTGAGAATGACCCCGTGCCGGCACTTGCGACCGACGTTCTCGGGGGCCACTCCCGGCCCGTCCTGCAGTTCAAGCGTCGGATGGTCGATGGTCCTGACCTCCACCGCACCCGGCTTGAGATACGCGACTGCCCTGTTTCCGCTTCCGCTCATGCGTGATCGCCGTCCCTTCGGCTCCGTGACTTCGGATGCCAGCGGCTGTGCGCAGGGCGGAGTCTGCTACCGGCCGCGCGTTCCGGCCACCCTCCGCGTGAGGTCTTTCTCGAATGCCCTTAAGGTGACCGCTCATGACGACGAACACCCAGGCCACCCCGTCCTTCGCCGTACACATTCCCGACGCCGAGCTCGAACCGGAGCCCCTGGACCCGGCTCAGATCGTCTCCGGCGACCCGGTTGTGACGGGCAAGGTGCTGTGGGAGTCGGCCGACGGCAAGCAACTGCGCGGCATCTGGCAGATCACGCCCGGCGTGGTGACCGACACGGAGGCGAACGAACTCTTCGTCGTCGTCAGCGGCCGCGCCACGAGGGCGGCGACGTCATCGAGGTGGGCCCCGGCGACGCGGCGATCCTGCGCGAGGGCGACCGCACCACCTGGACCGTGCACGAGACACTCCGCAAGGCGTACCACATCAGCCTCTGACACCATTTCTCACCGACGGCGACGCCCCGAAGCCGACCCACCCAGCGGCATCAGCAGGCACGCGGCGAGGCCCAGGGACGCGGCGGAATGGGATGCGAAACGGGATCTGGGCACCGGCTCAGCTGTGCGGCACCGGCCCCCGTCTCTCGGGAGAGCCGTCAGAACAGCGGCTCCGGAAGCACTCCCTCCAGCGCGAGCAGCTTCCGCTTCGTCTCCAGGCCGCCCCCGAACCCGCCGATACCGCCGTCGCTCTCGACCACCCGGTGGCACGGCACGACGACCGGCAGCGGATTCGAGCCCATGGCCACGCCCACGGCCTGCGCCGCGCCCGGCTGGCCGACCCGCCCGGCCAGGTCGCCATAGCCCACGACCGCGCCGAACGGAACGCCGGACGCAAGCTCGCGCAGCACCTGACGGTTGAACCCGGAGATCAGCGACCAGTCCAGCGGCAGTTCGAAGTCGCGTCGCTCGCCGGCGAAGTACGCCGTGACCTGACGTATCGCCTCGGCCAGCAGAGGCGACTCGGGTGCCTCGGCGGGCTCGGCGCCCAGACGGGACGCGAGTCGGTCGAGCGCCTTGTCGCGTACCTCGTCCGTGGCGTGGAAGACGACGTTCACCAGGCCGTCGCGTGTCGCCGCCAGCAGCAGCGGACCGATGTCCGTGCCGACGACGGTCCACACGACCTGCTGCTCGTACTGCCCATGGCTGTCCATGCGATCCACCGTACGGCCCGCCACTGACAACGCCCGTGGTGCGGACGCGGGCACATGTCCGCACCACGGGCGAGAGAGCCGCGTAGCGCTACCGCAATGTCGTCCTGATGACGTCGGGCACGTTCGTGATGATGCCGTCCACGCCGAATCCGGTCAGGCGCCGGGCGGTGTTCGCGTCATCCACGGTCCAGGCGAAGACCTTCATCGGACTGCCGTGCGGTCCGCCGAACCCGTGGACCGCCGAGATGTAGCCGGACGAGAGCGAGGTGTGATCCGAGTTGATCTGATCGGCGAATCGGGCGTACTGGGGGAGCTGCGCGATCGACGGTTTGCCCAGGAAGGCCGTCCTGATGCCCGGGCGCAGATCGTGGACCGTTCGAACGCTGTCCGCGCTGAAGCTCTGGACGAGCAGGCTGCTCCTGAGATGCGCCGGATCGAGCCAGCCCTCGTTGCTCAGGAGCTTGAGCGTCTGCCGCTCGATGCCGGGATAAAGATCGGGGTTCTTGATCTCCAGGACGAGCTTCTGATGATTGTGCGAAACGCGGTTCATGTACTGCTTCAGTGTCGGCACGCGCGCGCCCGCGTACCGGTGGCTGAACCAGCTCCCGGCGTCCAGGCGAGCGATCTCCGCGGCGGTGAAGTCCTTGACCTTCCAGGGCGCCCTGTGGGGATAGACCGTCTCGACGTCGGTCGTACGCGCCAGCGTGGCGTCGTGGAGGACGACGAGTTCACCGTCCTTGGTGCGCTGGACGTCGTTCTCGACCCAGGTGAACCCCATCGCGGCCGCCTTGTCGATGGCGGCCAGGGTGTTTTCGGGCGCATAGGCGGAGGCGCCGCGGTGGGAGACGATCACCGGCCCGGTGCTCTGGGACCCGGCTCGGGCGTGCGGGCTGGGGAGTATCACAACAGCGCCCCCTAGAAGCGCGGCGGTCGTGGCTGCGGCAACGCGCGCGTGCATTCCTTCTCCTCGCGTCCAGTGATCACTGACAGCACAAGAGTGACAGCAGAGAGTCAATGGAGGAGGGGTGCGAGATGGCCACAGATTGAATGGAGTTGTCCAAGTCCGCTCACTGGCGCCGCACAAGTGGGGCGAGGCCGTGATTCTTTGCCGGAAAATCGTTCGACCATTCCGGTGGGAGTCATACTCTCTGCCTCGACCCTGTCCGCTCTTGCGGTCCTGAGGGCGGGGGCATTTCAGGGAATTTCAGGAGCAACAGGGCGGGAAGGGCAGCCGCGCATGCAGGGCACGGTCGACGGCTTCACTTACGGACTCGTCACACCGCTGGTGGCCTATCTCATGGCCTGCCTGGGCGGAGCACTGGGGCTGCGCTGCACCACCAGATCGATGCTCGTCGCCCGCTCCTGGCGCGCCGGCTGGCTGGCGCTCGGCTCGGCCGCGATCGGCTCGGGGATATGGACCATGCACTTCATCGCGATGATGGGGTTCACGGTCAAGGAGACCCCGATCCACTACGACAAGCCGACGACGTTCGCGAGCCTGGGCGTGGCCATCGTGATGGTCGGCATCGGGATCTTCATCGTCGGCTACCGCGGCGCCCGCGGAACGGCACTCTTCACCGGGGGCACCATCACCGGCCTGGGGGTCGCGTCGATGCACTACCTGGGCATGGCCGGCATGCGCCTCAACGGGAAACTCGAATACAACACCCTCACCGTCTCCGCCTCGGTCGTCATTGCCGTCGTGGCCGCCACGGCCGCCCTGTGGGCGGCGGGACAAGTGCGAGGATTTCTCTGGAGTGTGGGCGCCAGTCTCGTCATGGGACTCGCCGTCAGCGGCATGCACTACACGGGCATGGCCGCCCTCAGCGTCCATCTCCACGGCGCGTCCAGCACCCCTGGGGGCGACTCGCCCGCCGCCCTGCTCGCGCCCATGATGATCGGCCCCCTGGCCTTCCTGTGTCTGGCGGGCGTCGTCGTGATGTTCGACCCGATGATGGTCATGGGAAAGCCCGACTGGACCCCCACGGAGAACCGGCCCGGCATTCCGGCCCACCCCGCCGCCCCGCACCCCGGCCGCCGTCCTCCGTCCGGCGCCGAGCGGAACCAGCGGCACCGCAGCTCCCGCACCCCGCAGAGCTGGTGATCCGGCCCGGTTGTCAGTGCGGGGTCGTACGGTGGATTCCATGCGGCCCGTATCCAAGATCGAACGTTCGGTGGCGCCCTTCGAGGTCGTCAGCCCCTACCAGCCAAGCGGTGACCAGCCCACGGCCATCGCCGAGCTGGAAAAGCGCATCCGCGCAGGTGAGAAGGATGTCGTTCTGCTGGGCGCGACCGGCACCGGCAAGTCCGCCACCACGGCGTGGATGATCGAGAAGCTCCAGCGCCCCACCCTGGTGATGGCCCCGAACAAGACCCTGGCCGCCCAGCTGGCCAACGAGTTCCGCGAGCTGCTGCCGAACAACGCCGTCGAGTATTTCGTCTCGTACTACGACTACTACCAGCCCGAGGCGTACGTCCCGCAGTCGGACACCTACATCGAGAAGGACTCCTCGATCAACGAGGAGGTCGAGCGCCTGCGTCACTCCGCGACCAACTCGCTGCTGACCCGCCGTGACGTCGTCGTGGTCGCCTCGGTCTCCTGCATCTACGGCCTCGGTACGCCGCAGGAGTACGTGGACCGGATGGTCTCGCTCAAGGTCGGCGACGAGATCGACCGCGACGACCTGCTGCGCCGCTTCGTCGACATCCAGTACACGCGCAACGACGTGGCGTTCGCGCGCGGCACCTTCCGGGTCCGTGGCGACACCATCGAGATCTTCCCGGTCTACGAAGAGCTGGCCGTCCGCATCGAGATGTTCGGCGACGAGATCGAGGCCCTCTCCACGCTGCACCCGCTCACCGGCGAGGTCATCAGCGACGACAACCAGATCTATGTGTTCCCCGCCTCCCACTACGTGGCGGGCCCCGAGCGCATGGAGCGCGCGGTCAACGACATCGAGAAGGAGCTGGGGGAGCGCCTCGCCGAGCTGGAGAAGCAGGGCAAGCTCCTGGAAGCCCAGCGCCTGCGCATGCGGACGACGTACGACCTCGAGATGCTCCGCCAGATCGGCTCCTGCTCCGGCGTCGAGAACTACTCGATGCACTTCGACGGCCGCGACCCCGGCTCCCCGCCGAACACACTGATCGACTACTTCCCGGACGACTTCCTGCTCGTCATCGACGAGTCGCACGTCACCGTTCCCCAGATCGGCGCGATGTACGAGGGCGACGCCTCCCGCAAGCGCACGCTCGTCGACCACGGCTTCAGGCTGCCCTCCGCGCTCGACAACCGCCCCCTGAAGTGGGAGGAGTTCCAGGAGCGCATCGGCCAGACCGTGTACCTGTCGGCAACTCCGGGCAAGTACGAGCTCTCCCGCGGGGACGGTTTCGTCGAGCAGATCATCCGCCCCACCGGCCTGATCGACCCCGAGGTCGTCGTCAAGCCCACCCAGGGTCAGATCGACGACCTGGTGCACGAGATCCGCAAGCGCACCGAGAAGGACGAGCGCGTCCTGGTCACCACGCTCACCAAGAAGATGGCCGAGGACCTCACCGACTACTTCCTGGAGCTCGGCATCCAGGTGCGCTATCTGCACAGCGACGTCGACACCCTGCGCCGCGTCGAGCTGCTGCGCGAACTGCGCGCGGGCGAGTTCGACGTCCTGGTCGGCATCAACCTCCTCCGCGAAGGCCTCGACCTGCCCGAGGTCTCCCTGGTGTCGATCCTCGACGCCGACAAGGAGGGCTTCCTGCGCTCGGGCACCTCACTGATCCAGACCATCGGCCGCGCGGCGCGCAATGTGTCCGGGCAGGTCCACATGTACGCCGACAAGATCACACCGGCGATGGAGAAGGCCATCGAGGAGACCAACCGGCGCCGGGAGAAGCAGGTCGCGTACAACACGGAGCGGGGCATCGACCCGCAACCCCTCCGCAAGAAGATCAACGACATCGTCGCGCAGATCGCCCGCGAGGACGTCGACACAGAGCAGCTGCTCGGCTCGGGCTACCGCAAGGGCAAGGATGGCAAGGGCGCCAAAGCCCCCGTGCCCTCGCTCAGCGGCAAGGCGGCCAAGTCCGCCAAGGGCAAGGCCAAGGAGACGGTCCCGACCGACCGCCCCGTGGCCGAACTCGCCGGGCAGATCGAGGAGATGACGGAGCGGATGCGCGCCGCCGCGGCCGATCTCCAGTTCGAGATCGCGGCCCGGCTGCGCGACGAGGTCTCCGAGATGAAGAAGGAGCTGCGCCAGATGAAGGAGGCAGGCCTGGCCTGACGCCTTCGCGGGCCGTGCCGGACCTCGGCATATGCGCGCTGTGTTGCAAGACCGACACAAAGCGCGCCCCAGGGTTCGGCACTGTCAGTGCCGCTGCGTAGGGTTCTGGTCATCCGCGGACTCCGCGGCAACAGGGGACAGTTCGAGAGGGGAACAGCGCGTGACGGTCAACATGACCAAGGGTCAGGCCATCAGTCTGCAGAAGAACGACGGGGGCACCCTGACCGCGGTGCGCATGGGGCTCGGCTGGCAGGCGGCCCCCCGGCGCGGCCTGTTCGGCTCGCGCACCCGGGAGATCGACCTCGACGCCTCCGCTGTGCTGTTCGCGGACAAGCAGCCCGTCGACGTGGTGTTCTTCCGCCACCTCGTCAGCGACGACGGCTCCGTACGGCACACGGGTGACAACCTGGTCGGCGGTGTGGGCCAAGGCGGCGACGACGAGGCCATCCTCGTCGATCTGCAGCGCATCCCGGTCCACATCGACCAGATCGTCTTCACCGTGAACTCCTTCACGGGCCAGACGTTCCAGGAAGTGCAGAACGCGTTCTGCCGTCTGGTCGACGAGACCAACGGCCAGGAGCTCGCCCGCTACACGCTCGCGGGCGGCGGACAGTACACGGCTCAGATCATGGCGAAGGTGCACCGCGCGGGCGCGGGCTGGCAGATGACGGCCCTCGGCACGCCGGCCAACGGCCGTACGTTCCAGGACCTGATGCCCGCGATCCTGCCGCACCTGTAGGCAGCCGGGCGCAGCACAAGAAGCGACGTAGGGGGACAAGGCGATGACGGCCGAGCTGGTCCGGGGGCAGAACCATCCGCTCTCCCAGGTCCGTCTTGAGGTCCGTGTTTCGGCCGGCAAGCCGATCGTGGCCGGCGCCACGCTCAGCGACGAGCAGGGCAAGGTCCGCGGTGTGGAGTGGGTGGCCCACCCGGGCGCGCCGACGCTGCCCGGACTCGAGGTCTCCAAGCAGGCGGCGGCCGACCACCGCCTCGCGTTCGACCTGGATGCCCTGCCGGAGACCGTGCACCGAGTCAATGTGCTGCTCGCACTGCCGTCCGGGGTCGGCGGCCCGGTTCGGTTCGGCGCCGTCGCCGCCCCCTTCGTCGCGGTCACCGGCCTTGATGGCTCCGAGGTAGCCAGCTACACCATCACCGGCCTGGACGCCGAGTCGGCCGTCGTCGCCCTGGAGCTCTACCGCAGACAGGGCGCCTGGAAGGTCCGCGCGGTCGGCCAGGGATACGCCGGCGGCCTCGCCGAACTCCTCACAGACCAGGGCCTGCCCGAAGCTCAGCAGCTCGCGGGCTGTATCAACGAGGCGGTGGTCCAGGGCCTGGCCCGCTCGGTGGCGGCACCTCCGCCGCGTACGCCCGACGGCGACCGCTCACGACAGGCGGCCACCTCGGCGCCGGGACCGGACCAGCCGTACACCGGGTCCCAGGGCGCCACCGGGAACGTACCCCAGGGCCCGCTTTCTTCGTCCCCGTACGACGCACCAGGTCCGCAAGGCAGCACGGCGCCGCAGGGGAGTCACGCCTCGGACCCCTCCGCGGTCACCCAGCCGGCCGGGCCCACGGCAGGCGGCCCGGTCAACTACAGCCACCCCGGCCGGCAGACCGCCGCCCCGCCACCGCCCCCGCCGACCGCACCACCGGCCCGGCCCGGGCAGCCCGCACAGCCCGTCGCGGGCGATGCGACCGGCTGGTCCATGGAGGAGCGGCTCTACAACCAGGTGTGGGGCATGTTCGAGGACCTGGCCCGCAGCACCGCCGCGTATCGCAGCGCCGTCGACTTCGCCGACTCGCGCATGGAGCAGGAGCTCGACAAGGTCCTGTCCGACCCGCGCAGCAGGATCGGCGGACAGGGCGACGCCGCGCGCGAGGCGGCCCAGGCCAAGCATGCCCAGCTGGTCGACCAGGCCAGGGCGGCCCTCGACCGGGACCTCGCACAGCTCACCGCCGAGGCCGAAGTCGTCGAGCCCGCGCTGCCCGCGGCGTACGCGCGCTGGGACAACCCGGTCTGGCACGGCTACCGGGTACCGATGGAGATCCCCATGGCGCTGCGCCTCGGCGACCTCCATCTGCCCGAGAGCGAGGGCCTGAGCATCCCGATGCTGGTCCGGCTGCCGCTGGAGCGCGGCCTGTGGATAGACAGCGGTCGCGCCGGCCTGGACGACTCGCTCGCCGACTCCGACCAACTGCGTCGCCTCGCCATGGACACGGCGGTGGCGCATGCCGCGCGGCTGCTCGCCGTGTATCCCGTCGGTGAGTTCACGGTGCATGTCATCGACCCGGCCGGTTCGGGTGCCTCGTCCCTCGCGCCACTGGTGCAGTCCGGGGTACTCGGCGGACCGCCCGCCGTCGGCGCCGCGGGCGTGGCCGACGTCCTGGCCCGGCTCACCCAGCGCGTCGACCTGGTGCAGATGGCGATGCGCGGCGGAGCGGCCGACTCGCTGCCGCCGGGCCTCGACACCGCCGAGCAACTGCTGATCGTCAACGACTTTCCGCATGGCTTCGACGACCGCGCCGTGACCCAGCTGCGCTATCTCGCGGACGAGGGCCCGGCCGTCGGCGTTCATCTCATGATGGTGGCCGACCGGGAGGACGCCGCCGCCTACGGGCCGCTGCTCGACCCGCTCTGGCGCTCGCTGCTGCGCATCACTCCAGTGCCCGACGACCATCTTGCCGACCCGTGGGTCGGGCACGCCTGGACGTACGAGCCCGCGCTTGTCCCACCGGGCAGCCAGGTGCTCCAGCAGGTGCTCGCACAGGTGGCGGCGGCCCGCCGCCCCTGGAACCGCTGACGTGTCAACGGGCCCCGAAGGGTCGTGTCAAGCATCAGTAAAGCTGTCTGACCAGGGGATTTTGACCTTCTTTTACTAATCTCTTTACCTTTCCTTGGTGGTTCGGGTACTCTTTTCCGTACGGAGGGGAGTACTCCCTACCTGCTGCGGCGTACCCGTCAATACGGATCTGGCCAGATCCCGGGGCGCCGGCCCGTGAGTGTCACGGGTGGAAGAGACCTCCGGTAGCGACGACGCTGAAATCTGCCGTTACGAACTGCCGGAGGCGCAGTGGATGTTTCCGTGACCCTGTGGGTCCTCACGATCGTGGGGCTTGCCGCCCTCATCGCGATCGACTTCTTCATCGGCCGCAAGCCGCACGACGTATCCATCAAGGAAGCCGGAATCTGGACCGTCGTCTGGATCGTCCTGGCCGGACTGTTCGGACTCGGACTGCTCCTCTTCTCCGGCGGTGAGCCCGCCGGAGAGTTCTTCGCGGGCTTCATCACCGAGAAGTCTCTGAGCGTCGACAACCTCTTCGTCTTCGTCCTGATCATGGCGAAGTTCGCGGTGCCCTCGCAGTACCAGCAGCGGGTGCTCCTTGTCGGTGTGCTGATAGCCCTCGTCCTTCGCGCGATATTCATCGCCGCGGGTGCAGCGATCATCGCGAGCTTCGCGTGGGTCTTCTACATCTTCGGCGCGTTCCTCATCTACACCGCCTGGAAGCTGATCCAAGAAGCCAGGACCGAGGAGAAGGACGAGGAGTTCGAGGAGAACCGGCTGCTCAAGGCCGCCGAGCGGCGCTTCGGCGTGGCCGACCGGTACCACGGCACCAAGCTGTGGATCCAGCAGAACGGCAAGCGCGTCATGACGCCGATGCTGGTCGTGATGCTCGCGATCGGCACCACCGACGTGCTCTTCGCGCTCGACTCGATCCCCGCGATCTTCGGTCTGACCCAGGACCCGTACATCGTCTTCACGGCCAACGCGTTCGCGCTGATGGGTCTGCGACAGCTGTACTTCCTCATCGGCGGCCTGCTCAAGAAGCTGGTCCACCTCAGCTATGGCCTGTCGGTCATCCTCGGCTTCATCGGCGTCAAGCTGGTGCTGCACGCACTGCACGAGTCGGGGGTCCATGTCCCCGAGATCTCCATCCCGGTCTCGCTGGGCGTGATCTGCGCGGTCCTGGTGGTCACCACGATCACCAGCCTGATCGCCTCCAAGAAGCAGGCGGCGCTCGACAAGGCCAAGAGCGCTCCGAAGGACAGCATCGACGTCTGACCGCGTCGGACGTAGGAACAACCATCCCCGGGAGCGGTGCGCGGTGAATTGCCGACCACCGCTCCCGGTGCTTGCTTGGGTTCTGCGCGTTCCCTTGCTCGGGGGCGCCCAGGCCGGGTGGAGGTACCCATGAAGTTCGTGCAGATCGTCGACTTCGAGACCGAGCGCATCGATGAGATGCAGAAGCTGGCCGAGGAGGCCGACAAGCGCATGACCGGCCGCAGCGGCGGCCCCACGCACCGCCTCGTCCTGCAGGACCGCAACACGCCCAACCGCTACCTCGTGGTGATCGAGTTCGATTCGTACGAGGACGCCATGCGCAACAGCAACGACCCCGAGACGACCAAGATGGCGGAGCAAATGGCCGCGCTGTGTACCCGGCCACCGTCCTTCACCGACTGCGACGTACGCGAGATGACTGAGCTCAAGTAGCGAGCCGGTTCCCGAACGGGTTCCTTCAGCGCTGTCTCGGAGCGGGCCCCGCGCCACCGGAGTGCGGGGCCCGCGTGCGCCTGCGACGATCGCAGCATGATCGCTCGGCTCCGGTCACTCGTGACGCAGTGGACGGCGGTCGTGCCCGTGGTCGCGGTGGTGCTGCTGGCCTTCACGTGGGGACGCGACCTGCCCGGCGCGGTCGTCGCGCTGGTGACGCTGGTCCTCGCCGGGGCCGTGCTGGCCGCCGTCCACCACGCCGAGGTGGTCGCGCACCGGGTAGGCGAACCATTCGGCTCACTCGTGCTCGCCGTCGCCGTCACGATCATCGAGGTCGCGCTGATCGTCACCCTGATGGTGGATGGCGGCGACAAGAGCTCGACCCTGGCCCGCGACACGGTGTTCGCAGCCGTGATGATCACGTGCAACGGAATCGTCGGGCTGTGCCTGCTCGTCGCCTCGCTGCGCCATGGGCTCGCCGTCTTCAACGCGGAAGGCACCGGCGCCGCCCTCGCGACCGTCGCGACGCTCGCCACGCTCAGCCTGGTGTTCCCGACGTTCACCACCAGCAAGCCGGGCCCGGAGTTCTCCACGGCTCAGCTCACCTTCGCCGCGCTCGCCTCGCTGGTCCTGTACGGCCTCTTCGTGACGACCCAGACCGTGCGCCACCGCGACTACTTCCTGCCGATCACCCGGCAGGGCGAGGTGATCGACGTGGACGACCACGCCGACGCCCCGTCCGCCCGCGACGCCGGGATCAGCCTCGGGCTGCTCGGCCTGGCTCTCGTCGGCGTGGTCGGCCTCGCCAAGGGCGTTTCGCCCACCATCGAGTCCGGCGTCCAGGCGGCCGGCATGCCGCAGTCCGTGGTCGGTGTGATCATCGCGCTGCTCGTGCTGCTCCCCGAGACCATCGCCGCCCTGCGGTCCGCCCGCCGTGACCGGGTGCAGACCAGTCTGAACCTCGCCCTTGGCTCCGCGATGGCCAGCATCGGACTGACGATCCCCGCCGTCGCCCTGGCGTCCGTGTGGCTCTCCGGGCCGCTCGTCCTCGGCCTCGGTTCCACCCATATGGTGCTGCTCGCGCTGACCGTGGTGGTGAGCTCCCTGACCGTGGTTCCCGGGCGCGCGACTCCGCTCCAGGGAGGCGTCCATCTGGTCATCTTCGCGGCCTATTTGGAACTGGCTGTCACCCCCTAGCGCGCGGTAACCCAGAGGCTCGTACGACGGCGTGGTCCGTCAATCCGTCGCCTGGACCACCGCCAGCCGCGCCACGGGCCGGGTCTCCGGGAGCAGCGCGAAGCACCCCAGACTGAGCAGTGCGATCCCGGTCAGATACGCGGCCACGCCCCATGGGACACGCTCTCCGCTCGCCAGCGCCGTCGCCACGATCGGCGTGAGCGCGCCCCCGAGGACCCCGCCCAGGTTGTAGCCCACCGCCGCGCCCGTGCAGCGCACCCGGGGCTCGTACAGCTCCGGCAGATAGGCGGCGATGACGGCGAACATCGTGATGAACGCGATCAGCGCCACCAGGAAACCGAGGAACATCAGCAGAGGCTCGCCGGTGGACAGCAGCCCGACCATCGGGAACATCCACAGCGCGGCGCCCGCGCAGCCCACCAGACAGAGCGGCCGCCGCCCGAAACGGTCGCCGAGCAGGGCCATCACGGGCGTCAGGGAGCCCTTCACCACCACGGCGGCCATGATGCAGGCCAGCATGACGGTACGGCTCACACCGAGCCGTTCGACGCCGTAGGCGAGCGCCCAGGTCGTCACCGCGTAGAACACGGCGTATCCGACGGCGAGTCCGCCGGCCGTCAGCAGGACGAGTCGCCAGTGGTCGCGCACCACCTCGGCGAGCGGCACGCGCGCGTGGTCCTGCATTTCCAGGAAGCGCGGGCTCTCCGCGAGCGAGCCGCGCAGCCACAGTCCCGCCGCAGCGAGGATCCCCGCCGCCCAGAACGGCACCCGCCACCCCCACGCCGCGAACTGCGCGTCGGTCAGTGTCGCCGACAGCACCAGCATCACGCCGTTGGCCAGCACGAACCCCAGAGAAGGCCCGATCTGCGGGAAGCTCGACCACAGCCCGCGCCGCTCGGCGGGCGCATGCTCGGCGGTCAGCAGCACAGCCCCGCCCCACTCGCCGCCAAGCCCGAACCCCTGCAGAAAACGCAGTACAAGAAGGAGTACGGGAGCGGCCACACCGATGCTGTCGTACGTCGGTACGCAGCCGACGGCGACGGTCGCCGCGCCGGTCAGCAGCAGCGAGGCGACCAGGACAGGGCGCCGCCCGCGCCGATCCCCGATGTGCCCGAACAGCACCGAGCCGAGAGGGCGTGCGACGAACCCGACGCCGAACGTCGCGAAGGCCGCCAGCGTCCCCGCCAGTGGTGAGAACGTCGGGAAGAACAGGGGCCCGAGGACCAGCGCGGCCGCGGTCCCGTAGACGAAGAAGTCATAGAACTCGATGGCCGTCCCGGCGAGCGAGGCGGCCGCGAGCCGCAGCATGGAAGGCGCCCTTACGGTGCGTACGTCGTGCATGCCGCGTCAACTACCCACGGTGACCAACGGTTACGGGGGCGCGTGGTGGTGAGGTCCGTGTCAGTAAGTGACGGTGATGCGCCGGGCAGGGCCGTCGACGCGGATCGTGCCTCCGTAGGGAATGACGAGTTGCGGATCGGTGTGGCCGAGGTCCACGTCGAAGACGACCATCATGTCGGGGGCATAAATGTCGACGGCCTGGAGCACCGCCTCATGCTGCTCTCGCACGTAACGGGCCCTGGCCTCGGCGTCGTTGGGTTGCTCGAACGACCACGCCTTCGGGCGGCCCATCACAAGCGCCGGGAAGCGCTGCAGCAGTCCACGCTCGCCCATGCTGCGCAGGATCCAGAAGACGTCGTTGGCCTTGGGCATGTCCTCCGAGGTCTCCAGGAACAGCACATGACCGTCGTACACGGAAGGATCACGGGCGATCTCACGGTCGGCCATCAGCAGCCAGGACAGGATCTCGATGTTGCCGCCCCAGGAGGGGGCCTCGACCACGCGGTCGGGACGGTGCCAGGTCCAGCCGGCGCCCGGTTCCGTCGGGGGCTCGGAGTCGAAGGTCGCCGGATCGTCCCAGGGGCCGTTGATGTCCCCGAAGCGGTCAGCAGGGCGCAGTTCGTACGGCCCGGACGTGAACAGCGCGGCCCGCAGTGACTCGGCGGTCAGCGGATCCATGGCGCCGGGGCGGCCGAACTCGCACATCACCGTTCCGCCGTGGTAGCCCACGATTCCGGCGTTCCACAGGTATGCGAGGAGGTTCGTGTTGTCGCTGTAACCGAAGAACGGCTTCGGGTTCGCGCGGATCAACTCCCGGTCCAGCAGCGGCAGCACCGTGATCTGGTCGGAGCCGCCGATCGACGCGATGACGGCCTTGATCGTCGGATCGGCGAACGCTGCGTGGATGTCGTCCGCCCGCTCCTGCGGCGTCGAGCCCATCTTCCGGGTCGTCGGGTACTCGACCGGTTCGAGGCCGTACTCCTGGCGCAGTCGCTCCAGGCCCAGCTCGTACGGGAGCGGGAGGAGTCCCGGCAGTCCACCGGACGGTGAGACCACGGCTATCCGGTCGCCGGGCGCGGGCTTGGGAGGGTAGGTGGGCGTCGTCATGACGGGAGGGTACGGGCCGTCACCACGCGCGTGCACCGTGATAAACCGGGTCTGAGCAGCGGTCCTCAATGGGCCGGCAGACCTGAAGGACCGGAGGAACTGTGCCCCGCACCCTCGCCAACGCCCCGATCATGATCCTCAACGGGCCCAATCTGAACCTCCTCGGGCAGCGCCAGCCGGAGATCTACGGCTCCGACACGCTCGCGGACGTAGAGGCGCTGTGCGCCAAGGCAGCGGCGGCGCACGGCGGCACGGTGGACTTCCGGCAGTCCAACCACGAGGGCGAACTGGTGGACTGGATCCACGAAGCGCGCCTGAACCACGCGGGGATCGTGATCAACCCGGCCGCCTATTCGCACACTTCCGTCGCGATCCTGGATGCGCTCAACACCTGTGACGGCCTACCTGTGGTGGAGGTCCACATCTCCAACATTCACCAGCGCGAGGAGTTCCGGCACCACTCGTACGTCTCGCTCCGCGCCGACGGGGTCATCGCTGGCTGCGGTGTGCAGGGGTACGCGTTCGCTGTGGAGCGGGTCGCGACGCTGGCGGGTGCGGGGCAGGCGGACGCCTGACGGAGGGGTAAGCGGACGCGCGAAGTCCGATTGTCAGTGGCGGGTGCCACGATCAATTCATGAATTTCTTTGAGGGATTGATCGCGCCCGACCCACCGGACGAGCCGCAGCCGGAGACACAGCACCGATTAGGCGCCTACCGGCCGGGCGAGAAAGAGTCGTTACCGCCCGCGGACTGGTTCGTGCCTGCCCAACTGCCGCAGGTCACCGAGCTCGGAGCCGGCCCGGACACGCGCATCATGCTCACCGGCTGGCAGGTGTGGCCCGGTTCGGTGACCCTCCAACTCGGCGTTTTCCTGCGGACCATACGGCAAGGCGTGCCCGCACGCCCCGTCCACTTCGGCGGCGGGCACGCGGGCGCCGGAGCCCTGCGGTTCGGCGTATCGCTCTCGGACGGACGGCGGGTCACCACCCTCGACGGACACCCGTGGCCCGCGCCGACGGGCGGGCCGCCACGGCCGACACTTCAGTTGGGTGGTGGAGGCGGCGGCGGATTCCACTACCAAGTGGAGCTGCACGTCTCCCAGCTGCCCCCGGAGGGGCCCATGCGGCTGGAGGCCGAATGGCCCGATCAGGGCGTGCCCGAAACCCGTACGGAGATCGACGCCACGGCGCTGCGAGCCGCGGCCGCCGAGGCGGTGCGGATCTGACCGGAGGACGAGCACCTTCGGCGACTTCTCGCGCGACGGCCACAGCGAGTTGCACGAGGAGATCGGCTTCGTGTTCGGGGACGAACCCGACATCCACTGGCTGTACCGCTTTTGGCAGTGGGACAAGGCCGAGGGGATGTGGGGCGCCTACGAGCTCGCCTACGCCTCGTACATGGGCGGCGTACGCGTCACCGACCGCCGCGCCGTCGAGGGGCCGCCGCGGCGCTGGGCCGAGATACCCGAGGGCAGTGAGCTGCTGTACTGATCCGCGGCGTGACGGAGGCAGGCGTCAGAGTCGCCTCGCCTCCACGATCCGGTGCAGGAACCGCTGGGTGCGCTCCTCCCGGGGGTCTCCGAAGACCTCCTCGGCCGTGCCGCGCTCGAGGACCACACCGCCGTCCAGGAAGCAGACCTGGTCCGCGACCTCGCGGGCGAAGCCCATCTCGTGCGTGGCGAGGACCATGGTCATGCCGTCGTCCTTCAAGTCCCGGACGACGTTCAGGACTTCGCCCACGAGTTCCGGGTCGAGAGCTGCGGTGATCTCGTCGAGGAGGAGCAGTCGGGGGCGTACGGCCAAGGCGCGGACGATCGCGGCCCGTTGCTGCTGGCCGCCGCTCAGCCGGTCCGGGTACTCGCCCGCCTTGGCGCCGAGCCCGAGCCGTTCGAGCAGCTCACACGCGTGTGCCTCCGCCTCCGCGCGGTTCACGCCGTGCACGCGGCGCGGTGCGAGGGTGATGTTCTCCAGGACGGTCATGTGCGGAAAGAGGTTGTACGCCTGGAACACCACGCCGATCCGGCGGCGCACCGCGTCCTGGTCGGCCCGGGGGTCGGTGATCTCCTCGTCGTCCAGCCAGATCGCGCCGTCGTCTATCTCTTCGAGGAGGTTCGCGCAGCGCAGCAGGGTCGACTTGCCGGAGCCGGAGGCGCCGATGAGCGCGGTCACCGTGTGCGGGGCGACCTCCAGGTCGACGTCCCGCAGCACGACCGATTCACCGAAGGTCTTGCGGACGGACTCCATCCGCAGCACCGGAGCGTCGGTCATATGGTCCCTCCCTGTGCCCGCTGACGGTCCATCCGGGCCGTGACCCAGTCCGTGAAGCGGGTCATCGGGATGGTCAGGGCGACGAAGACCAGTCCCGCGACGATGTACGGCGTGTAGTTGAGGCTACGGCCCACGATGATGTCGGCGGCGCGTACCGCGTCCACCGCGCCGCCGATCGAGACGAGTCCGGTGTCCTTCTGGAGGGACACGAGGTCGTTGAGGAGGGGTGGCACCTGGCGGCGTACGGCCTGGGGGAGGACGACGTAGCGCAGGGCCTGCCGGTTGGTCAGGCCCAGTGAGCGGGCCGCCGCGCGCTGCGAGGGGTGGATGGACTCGATGCCGGCGCGGAACACCTCGGCGACATACGCCGAGTACGTCAGCGTCAGCGCCGTCCCGCCGAGGAGGACCGGGTCCACCGTGACGCCCTGCAGCCGCAGCGCGGGGACGCCCAGGACCACGATCATCAGGTTGATGATCAGCGGGAGTCCGCGGAAGAAGTCGGTGTACGCGGCGGCCAGCGCCCGGAGCGGGAAGAACACCGGGCCGCGCAGCGTGCGGGCGATGGCGATCAGCATCCCCAGGACGAGGACCGCCGCGCCGCATATCAGCAGCAGCCGGACGTTGAGCCAGAGTCCTTCGAGAACCTTGGGGAACGCCTCGCGCGCGTACTGCGCGTTGAAGAACGTCTCTTTGGTGCGCGGCCAGCCGGGCGCGTTGACGACGACGAAGTACAGCACGACGCCGGTGACCAGGGTGGAGAGCGCGGCGATCGCCGTCGCGCGGCGGGCGCGGGCGCGCTTGTGGCGCTCGCGCTCGAGCCGCCGCTGCGACGGCACGTAGGCGTCGCGCATGTCTCCTTCGCCGGAGTCCTCTCCCGACTCCTCCTTCAGGACCGTCACTTGAGCACCGGAGCGTCGACGGCCTCGGAGAGCCACTGCTTCTCGATCTTCGCCAGCGTGCCGTCCTCGCGCAGGGTGTCCACGGCCTTCGTCACGCAGGAGGTCAGCGCGCTGCCCTTGTCGAGAACGAGCCCGAACTGCTCGGGCGTGCCGCCCTGGTTCTCGAACTGCCCGACGATCTTCGCGTCGGTCACCTCGGCCGCCGTGATGTAGAACGCGGTGGGCAGGTCGACCACGATGGCGTCCACCTGGCCGTTCTTCAGCGCGGACTTGGCCTGGTCGTTCTTCGCGTACGCGGCCGGCTCCTGGGTCGGCTTCACCACGTCGTCGATGTAGTTCAGGCTGGTGGTGCCGACCTGGGCGCCCAGCTTCAGACCCTTGAGGTCCGCGATGCTCTTCGCCTTCGCGGCCTTGGAGCTCTTCAGCGCGATGACGGCCTGGCGCACGTCGTAGTAGCCGGACGAGAAGTCCACGGCCTTCTTGCGCTCGGTGCTGATCGACACCTGGTTGATGTCGAAGTCGAAGGTCTTCTGGCCGGGCGCGAAGGCCTTGTTGAAGGGGACGCTCTGCCAGACGACATCGCCGTTGGCGTAGCCGAGTTGCTTGGCCACGGCGTATGCGACCGCAGACTCGAAGCCCTTGCCGTTGGCGGGCTTGTCGTCCTTGAACCATGGCTCGTACGCGGGCTCGTCGGTCGCGATCGTGAGCTTGCCGGAGGTCTGGGTGCTCAACTTGCCTTTGGCGCAGGTCTCCCCGGTTGCTCCGGAGGCCTTGTCGGTCGCCTTCTCCTCCGGCTGCGGAGCACAGCCCACTGCCAGGGCGAGCAGGGCGACGGTGGCGGCGGACGCGGTGCGGCGCAGGGCGCGTTGGGCGAGATGCATGGCGGGAGAGTGGCAGTGCACCCCGCTGTTTGTCGAGGTCACAAGGGCAAATGTCCGCATAGTGGGAACGTGTGTTGCAGTCCCGTGAACGCTCCACGAGAAGCTCGGCCGTGTGCTCGACGAGAAGCTCTGCCGGGGCCGCCGGCCGAGGGCGGGGATCGAAAGGCCGGCGGCCCGTTGCCGCGCAGGAGCCGTCATCCTGCGCGGGGCTGCCTCCAGTGGACTGCACCAGTGCCCGCGCCGGGAGCGCGCGCGTGACACCGGCGCGTGCGCTCGGTTCACACGGGGCGCGCGCTTCACCCTTCGCGCGGGGGCACGTGCACCTGAATGGCACGGAGCGCGCCCGTGCGGCGTGCGGGGTACGCGCTCGTGAGACACACGAGGTGTGCACTCACGAGAAAGCGCGGGGCGCGTGCTTGTGAACACGCGCCCCTGAGCGCGGGTTCACCACCCCCGCGCGTGCCACTCCGGCAAATGCGGTCGCTCCGCGCCCAGCGTCGTGTCGTTGCCGTGCCCGGGGTAGACCCAGGTCTCGTCCGGCAGCACGCCGAAGATCTTGGTCTCGACGTCGTGGATGAGGCTGGCGAACGCCTTCGGGTCCTTGCGTGTGTTGCCCACACCGCCCGGGAACAGGCAGTCCCCTGTGAACACATGCGGATGCCCGTGCGGGTCGTCGTAGACAAGGGCGATCGAGCCCGGTGTGTGCCCCACCAGGTGGCGCGCGGTGAGTTCCACGCGCCCCACCCGGATCGTGTCGCCGTCGTCCACGAGGACGTCGGTCGGCACCGGGATGCCGTCGGCGTCGTCCCGGCCCGCGTAGGTGCGCGCGCCGGTGGCCGCCACTACCTCCGCGAGCGCCTGCCAGTGGTCGCCGTGCTGATGGGTGGTCACGACGGACGCGATGCCGTCGTCGCCGATCAGCGTGAGCAGCGTCGAGGCGTCGTTCGCCGCGTCGATCAGAAGCTGCTCGTCGGTGGCCCGGCAGCGCAGCAGATAGGCGTTGTTGTCCATCGGGCCGACGGCGACCTTGGAGATCATCAGGTTCTGCAGCTCGTGCACATCGGCAGGGCCGCCGACCTTCACCGCTCCGCTGTACGTCATGACGGCAGCCTATAGCGGGGGGAGGGCGGGAAGCAGGCCACCGTCGACCGTCAGATCGGCCCCGTCGCGGCGCCCCGCGAGCCAGCCCAGGAGTACAGGCGTCGGGCCGGTCACGATGACCTCCGGGGTGCCCTCCGTGCCGCGTCCCGTGCTCCACGCGCGCGTGCCGTCCGTGATCCGTGTGGGCGGCACATCGGGATGCCCGGCGAAGCGGGCGGCGAGGAACTCGATCTCCCGTTCCACGAACTCCTCTGGAAGATCCTCGAGCTCGTACCCGATCCCCAGATCCACGTGGTGCAGCTCCACCTCGACCCACCGCCGGAACGGCACCCGGGATGCCGAGTCCGTGACCCCGTTGCGCAGCTCCACCGTGCGGGACCAGTCCGCGGGCGCGGCCGCCGCCTCCTGGAAGCGGGCCGCGCTCTCGCGCACGTCCGCGAGCTGCGTGTCCAGGGGGCGCGGCGCGTCCCGCTCGATGTCGGTGTCCCGGGCGTCGCCCGAGGCGTACATGGGATGCCCTTCGAGGACGTTCACGAGAGCGTCCGCGTTGCGGGCGAGGTGGGCGAGGACGTGGCCGCGGCTCCAGCCGGGAAGCCGTGACGGCTCGGCCACGGATGCGTTGTCCAATTTGGCCGCTGCGGTGAGCAGCCGTTCGGTCGCGTCACGTACAGACGCCAGGTCGCGCACATGATCAATCATGAGGCCGACCCTAGCCCTGCCACACGTTTGGGTGAAGGTGGTCGACCACCCCCGCAAATCGAATACCCGTGCTATAAGCTCGGGCACGGCGTCGGGCATGCTGGATGGCCCGGGATTGTTGTGAACCAGGGAAACCAACCGGCGCTGTCAGTGGCTCCCCCTACTCTGAAAAATGACGGGGGCCCCGCCCCTGTCACTTCTCTCAAGAAAGGTGCGGACCGGCGTGGCCGACCGTCTCATCGTCCGTGGAGCGCGCGAGCACAATCTCAAGAATGTCTCGCTCGACCTCCCGCGCGACTCGCTCATCGTCTTCACGGGCCTGTCGGGGTCGGGCAAGTCCTCGCTGGCCTTCGACACGATCTTCGCCGAGGGGCAGCGGCGCTACGTGGAGTCGCTCTCCTCGTACGCCCGGCAGTTCCTCGGCCAGATGGACAAGCCGGATGTCGACTTCATCGAAGGCCTCTCCCCGGCGGTCTCCATCGACCAGAAGTCGACCTCGCGCAACCCGCGCTCGACGGTCGGCACCATCACAGAGGTCTACGACTATCTGCGCCTGCTCTTCGCGCGCATCGGCAAGCCGCACTGTCCCGAGTGCGGCCGCCCCATCACGCGCCAGTCGCCGCAGGCCATCGTCGACAAGGTCCTGGAGCTGCCGGAGGGGAGCCGCTTCCAGGTCCTGTCGCCGCTGGTGCGCGAGCGCAAGGGAGAGTTCGTCGACCTCTTCGCCGATCTTCAGACCAAGGGGTACAGTCGGGCCAGGGTCGACGGCGAGACGATCCAGCTCACCGAGCCGCCCACGCTGAAGAAGCAGGAGAAGCACACCATCGAGGTGGTCGTCGACCGCCTCACGGTGAAGGACTCCGCCAAGCGCCGCCTGACCGACTCCGTGGAGACCGCCCTCGGCCTCTCCGGCGGCATGGTCGTTCTCGACTTCGTCGACCTCCCCGAGGACGACCCCGAGCGCGAGCGCATGTACTCGGAGCACCTGTACTGCCCGTACGACGACCTGTCCTTCGAAGAGCTGGAGCCCCGCTCCTTCTCCTTCAACTCGCCCTTCGGCGCCTGCCCCGAGTGCACCGGCATCGGTACGCGCATGGAGGTCGACCCCGAGCTGATCATCCCGGACGAGGAGAAGTCCCTCGACGAGGGCGCCATCCACCCTTGGTCGCACGGACACACCAAGGACTACTTCGACCGCCAGATCGGCGCCCTCGCGGACGCACTCGGCTTCCGGACGGACATCCCCTTCGCGGGCCTGCCGCAGCGCGCCAAGAAGGCCCTGCTCTACGGCCACAAGACACAGATCCAGATCCGCTACCGCAACCGGTACGGCCGCGAGCGCGTGTACATGGCGTCCTTCGAGGGTGCCGTGAACTTCGTCAAGCGCCGGCACAGCGACGCCGAGAGCGACGCGAGCCGAGAGCGCTTCGAGGGCTATATGCGCGAGGTGCCCTGCCCCACCTGTGAGGGCACGCGTCTGAAGCCGCTCGTCCTCGCGGTCACCGTCATGGAGAAGTCGATCGCCGAGGTCTCCGCGATGTCCATCAGCGACTGCGCGGACTTCCTGGGCGAGCTGAAGCTCAACGCCCGCGACAAGAAGATCGCCGAGCGCGTCCTGAAGGAGGTCAACGAAAGGCTGCGCTTCCTGGTCGACGTCGGCCTCGACTACCTGTCGCTGAACCGCGCCGCCGGCACCCTCTCCGGCGGTGAGGCCCAGCGCATCCGTCTGGCCACCCAGATCGGCTCCGGGCTCGTGGGCGTCCTGTACGTCCTCGACGAGCCCTCCATCGGTCTGCACCAGCGCGACAACCACCGGCTGATCGAGACCCTGGTCCGGCTGCGCGACATGGGTAACACCCTCATCGTCGTCGAGCACGACGAGGACACCATCAAGGTCGCCGACTGGATCGTCGACATCGGCCCCGGCGCGGGCGAGCACGGCGGCAAGGTCGTGCACAGCGGCCCCTTGAAGGAGCTGCTCACCAACCCCGAGTCGATGACCGGCCAGTACCTGTCGCGCAAGAAGGAGATCGCGACCCCGGACATCCGCCGCCCCGCCGACCCGAGCCGCAAGCTCACAGTGCACGGCGCCCGGGAGAACAACCTCCAGGACATCGACGTGTCCTTCCCGCTGGGCGTCCTCACGGCCGTCACCGGCGTCTCGGGCTCCGGCAAGTCGACACTGGTCAACGACATCCTGTACACGCACCTGGCCCGCGAGCTGAACGGCGCGAGGAACGTTCCCGGGCGGCACACGCGTGTGGAGGGTGACGACCTCGTCGACAAGGTCGTGCACGTCGACCAGTCGCCCATCGGCCGTACACCCCGGTCGAACCCTGCGACGTACACCGGAGTCTTCGACCACGTCCGCAAGCTGTTCGCGGAGACGACCGAGGCGAAGGTGCGGGGCTACCTGCCCGGCCGCTTCTCCTTCAACGTCAAGGGCGGCCGCTGCGAGAACTGCTCCGGCGACGGCACCATCAAGATCGAGATGAACTTCCTGCCGGATGTGTATGTCCCCTGCGAGGTCTGCCACGGGGCGCGCTACAACCGGGAGACCCTGGAGGTCCACTACAAGGGCAAGTCCATCTCCGAGGTCCTCGACATGCCGATCGAGGAGGCCCTCGGCTTCTTCGAGGCCGTCCCGGCGATCGCCCGCCACCTGCGGACGCTCAACGACGTCGGTCTGGGCTACGTCCGGCTCGGCCAGTCCGCGCCGACGCTGTCCGGCGGTGAGGCGCAGCGCGTCAAGCTCGCGAGCGAGCTGCAGAAGCGTTCCACGGGCCGCACGGTGTACGTGCTCGACGAGCCGACCACAGGTCTGCACTTCGAGGACATCAGCAAGCTCATCACGGTGCTGTCCGGCCTGGTCGACAAGGGCAACACGGTCATCGTCATCGAGCACAACCTCGATGTCATCAAGACCGCGGACTGGGTCGTCGACATGGGTCCCGAGGGTGGCAACGGCGGCGGTCTCGTGATCGCCGAGGGCACGCCCGAGCAGGTCGCCGGCGTCCCGACCAGCCACACCGGAAAGTTCCTGCGCGAGATCCTCGGCGCCGACCGGATCAGCGACGCGGCCCCCGTGAAGGTCGTGCGCAAGACCGCCGCCAAGAAGGTGGTGGCGGCCAAGGCGACGGCGAAGAAGACGACCACGAAGGCCGTCAACAACACGGCCACCAAGAAGGCTGCCGCGGCCACGAAGAAGACGGCCACCAAGAAGGCGACCCCCGCGAAGAAGACCACGCGGGCCAGCAAGGCCTGACCCCATCGAGCCTTCGGGGCCTGAACGGGACGGCTGCGCAAGGCCTGACAAGTCCCAAGAAATACGGCGCCCCACGGGAACTCCCCGTGGGGCGCCGCGCGTTGCACAATCAGCCGCCCTGCCCCTGCGGCTCGACGAACTGCATGTCCAGCCGCACCTTGACAACATCACCGAGGAACCCGGTCCCGAAGTCCAGACCGAAGTCGCCGCGCCGGATCTCGCCCGTCCCCTCGAATCCCGCGTGCTTGCGACCGTCGACGGGGGAGTCCACCACCCCGCCGAAATCGACGGCGAGCGTCACCGTCAGCGTCACGTCCCCGATGGTCAAGTCCCCTTCCATCGACCACTCCTCGCCGTCCCCGGACACCCGCGTCGAGCGGAAGGTCGTCGTCGGACGCTTCTCGACGTCGAGCAGTTCGGGCGAGCGAGTGTGCGCGTCGCGGTCCGGGTTGGCATGGTCGTACACCTCCCCGCCGACGAAGCCGCCGCGAGCGCGCTCGACCGGCTCAATGGGCGACGGCCCGGGGCGCTGCGGGCGGTCGGCAGCTGAGCGTCCCGCTACAGGTCGCCGAGCTCGGAGGCGTACGGCGGTTCTGCTCCCGCGCGTGAGCAGGTGATCGCCGCCGCGCGGGCCGCGAAGCGCAGCAGCTCGGTCCATCCGTCGGCGCCGAGGGCCGCCATCGCCGCCGGTGACAGGGCGTCCCGCGAGGCCAGGCCGTGCAGCAGCGCCGCGTTCACCGTGTCGCCGGCGCCGATGGTGTCCACGACGTCGACCGATTCGCCGGGGACGGAGTGGACCGAGCCGTCGCGAGTGAACGCCGTCAGGCCGTCGCCGCCCTGGGTGATCACCACGGCGGCGGGGCCGGACGCCAGCCACTCGCGCGGGGTGCCCCCGAGCCACAGGGCGTCCTCCTCCGAGAGCTTGAGGAGCGACACCGACGGCAGCCAGCTCTTGAAGCGGGCCCGGTAGGCGTCGGCGTCGGGGATCAGCCCGGCCCGGATGTTCGGGTCGAGCGCGGTGAACACGCCGCGCGCGGCGGCGGTCCGCATCAGCTCCTCGTACGCGCTCGCGCCCGGCTCCAGGACGAGCGAGCAGGTGCCGAAGGACACCGCCCTTGTGGCGTCGGGGAGTTGGTCCGGTGTCGAGAAGAGACGGTCCGCCGTGCCCTCGACGTAGAAGGAGTACGCGGCCGAGCCGTCCGTATCGATCGAGGCGACCGCGAGGGTCGTCGGCTCCGTTCCGCGCTGCACGGACGACACGTCGACGCCCGCCTCGCCGAGACCGCTGAGGAGTGCCTCGCCGAACGCGTCGTACGAGACCCGGGAGCAGAAGGCCGTGGGGGAGCCGAGGCGGCCGAGTGCCACGGCCGTGTTGTAGGGGCCGCCGCCCAGGCGCGGCAGCAGGCCCACCAGGGCGCCCGCGCCCTGCGGTACCAGATCTATCAGGGCCTCACCGGCGACGACGATCACGACTCGGGTCCTTTCCTGTGGCTCTCGGGGTGCTTGGAGCTCTCGGGGCAGCCGCACGAGGTGCGGTGGACGAAGGCGGAGGGCAGCCGGACGGTGCGGCCCGGACGGCCGGGTGACGTCAGCCGTTCCAGGAGCAGTTGGACGGCCTGGGCCCCTATCTCCTTGCTGGGCTGGGAGATCGCGGTCAGCCGGGGCGTGAACAGGTCCGCCCAGGAGAAGTCGTCGAAGCAGCACAGCGCCAGGTCGTCCGGCACGGACAGGTCCCGCTCGCGCAGGGATCGCAGCGCGCCGATGGTCATGGCGTTGTTGGCGGTGACGAGCGCGGTGGGCGGCGTCGCGAGCGACAGCAGGGCGTGGGTGGCCTCCTCGGCGGCCTCCGCCTGGGAGTTGCCTTGCGCCACGAGCCGCTCGTCGTACGGGAGTCCGGCGTGCGCGAGGCCGTGACGGTAGCCGGTGATCCGCTCGGTCGTGGTGCTGAGCCCGGGCAGGCCCGCGACCAGGGCGATGCGTTGGTGGCCCAGTTCGGCGAGGTGGGTGACCAGCCTCGTCATGGGCTCGGTGTTCTCGGTGCAGACCTGGTCGAAGCGGTAGGGGCCCTCGGCGGGGGAGTCGACGAGTCGGTCCAGGAACACGGTGGGCACGTCGTGCTGCCCGAGGTAGCCGAGGAGCTCGGCCGGGGCCGCGGAGGGCGCGATGATCACGCCGTCGACGCGTCGCTCGTGCAGCAGCTGGACGATCTTCCGCTCGTGCTGCGGATCGTCGTGCGGGTCGGCGATCAGCAGGCTGTAGCCGTGCTTCAGGGCGCCGGCCTCGACGCCCTGAAGGATCTCCGTGAAGTACGGGTTGCTGATCGCCGACACCGCGAGTCCGATGGACCGCGTGCGTGCGGTGACCAGCGAACGGGCCAGGGTGTTGGGTGTGTATCCGAGCTCGTCGATGGCGTCGAGGACGGCCTGGCGTGTCTGGGGCAGCACCGGGCGCGTGTCGTTGAGCACGTGCGAGACGGTCGCGGTGGACACGCCTGCCCGCTGGGCCACATCGACCATCGTTGCCATGGTGCTCCCTCCCTGCGGGCCTGGTTGTTCGCAGGGGAACGTATCCCATCCGGCGCCGGACGTAAACGCTTACGTCAACGTTTACGCAAGCGTTTACGCAAGCGATTACCTGGGTGATTGCGTGCGCGTATGCGTAAGCGTTTACGTGCGCACCGTGGAGTCGGCTCCCCCCGCCACGAGCGGAATGATTCATGCCGGTATCGTCGGTGTTCACTGCCCCTACCCGTGTCGGCGTCCACCGCCCCCGACCAGTGGAGATGCCATGCCCGGCCGTCCGTCCGCGAGCCGCCGTACCGTCCTGCGGGGAGCGGCGCTCACCCCGGTCGCCGGGCTCGCCCTCACCGCGTGCTCCGGCGGTGGTGACGGTGGCGGGGCACCCGCGACGCCGACCGCGCCGGTCGAACTGGGTACGGAGAGCGAGATCGCCAAGGGCGGTGCCAAGCTGTACCGGGATCGGAATGTCGTCGTCAGCCGTGCCGAGGACGGTGCGCTCAAGGCGTTCAGCTCGATCTGCACGCACGCAGGGTGTGCCATCAACAAGCTTCAGGGCACGACGCTCATCTGCCCCTGCCACGGCAGTGAATTCGACGCCGCGACGGGCGAGGTGCTGCAGGCGCCGGCCACCGTGCCGCTGCACGAGCTGTCGGTGGAGGCGAAGGACGGGAAGATCGTCGCGGGCCCGGGCGCCTGATCGGGGCCGCGCGACTCCCACCCGGGAGCGGTCACTCCCAGTCCCACCCGATCCCCAGGATCCCCGACCGCACGCGGGGCTCGACCAGATGCACCGAGCGATGGCGACCGCTCAGCGCCAGTTCCTGGCGGCCGCTGCGCGGAGCCGCCGCCGAGTGCTGGGTGAACCGGTGGCAGCGCACGGGCAACGCCTCCTCGGCGAACCGCACCTGGAGGGCGTACTGGCCGCCCGCGAAGCTGAAGCCGCGGACGTATTCGCTGGACGCGCCGGCCGTGCCGTCGTCGAAGCCGTAGCGGAACAGGAACGTATCGCCTGCGCGCAGGCGCGTGTCGAAGAGGAGCTCGGCCACGAGCACCCCGGTGTCGTGGTGCCAGCGCACCCGCCCCGTACGGCAGTTCTCCAGGGCGCGTACCGCCATCCGCTCCGGAGCGCATCCCGGGTCGCCGTGGTGAATGGCCACATAGCGGTCCACGCCGTCCCTGTGGGCGCGCACTATGTGGTGCGACTCGCGGCCCAGCAGCTCGCGGTGCGCGCCGATCCGTACGCGTTCGTGGTGGCCGAGGGTGTGCAGCCCGCCGTCGAGCGGTGACTCCAACTCGGCCAGGAGCCGCTCCAGGACGCCGGAGGCCTCCACGAGGGAGCGGTACGAACGACCCGCGGGGCGTTCCGGACCGGAGTGGTCGTCCGCCTTGGCGAGCAGCCGGATCAGTGACTCGTCCGGGAGCTGGAGGATCTCCTCCAAGGCGCGGACGGCCCGCAGCGACTCGGGGCGCTGCGGGCGCCTGGCGCCCTGCTGCCAGTAACTCAGGCTCGTCACACCGACCTTGACCCCGTACCGCGACAGATGGTGCTGGACGCGCTGCAGTGGCAGTCCGCGGGCGGCGATCGCGGCGCGCAGCGCGACATGGAAGGGGCCGCCCCGCAGAGCCGTCTCCAGCTCCGCCGTGGCGACGTCCGCGTGCTGTGTGCCGTGCCGCATGCAGGGGCCTTTCTGTGAATGTTCACTACGGCTGGTCAGGCCGTTCGTGCGAGTCGTCGGGGTCGCCAGGTCGGCGCGCGCGGTCCGTTCACACGCGTCTGCCGCCGTTCACGCCCCGAGTTCCTCCGCATTGAAGCGTGTTGACCAAGCCCCGACAACACCTGATGCTCAACATGCTTGACCGCAGCGTCCGGACGCGCTCCTCCACTCCTCGAACCCCACTCGGGAGGACCGCGATGCGTCACAGAAGACTGCTCGCTCTCGCCGCCGTTCTGGTCGCCCTCGGCGCCGCTCCGACGGCAACCGCCACAGCCTCCGATCCGACGGCAGCCGCCACGACATCGGCTCCGACGGCTCTCGTGTACAAGCGCCTGAACATCACCATGGTGGTGAACATCGCCTCCGGGGACGACGAGACGCGTTACGCGGCCCTGGGCGCCCGTCTGCTGCCGGGTGGCGCGGTCTTCAGGGAGCCGCAGATCGACGCCTGGTACGTCCGGCGCCACGCGCGCGTGCTGCCCCTCGATGCGGACACCCAGCAGGCGATCGGTCCTCACGGCACGACGCTCGCCGCCTATCGCGTGCACGAGGCGTACGCGGACAAGCTCCCCGGCTCCGCGTACGCGCGATCTGGCGAGGCGGGCGGATTCGGCTCCGAGTCCCCGGGGACCGGCCGCCCGCGTGCCCCGGAGAGCCCCGGCCCCGCCGTCGTCATCGCCTCGGCGGCAGCCGGCGTCGGTGCCCTCGTCGCCCTCGCCCTGAGCGCCTCCCGCGCCCTGCGCCGTCGCCGCCGCTGACTCCGCCTCCCGGCGCCGGGCGGAGTCACACTCCCGCTCCGCCCGGCTGCCGCAGCGGCGCTTGGGGCCTGTCCGGCGGATCATGCCGCAGACGCGGGGCCTGGCACGCCGATCTGCGGCGTTGTCGTCGGTTGCCGACTCCCCCACTCTCGGCTTCGCTCGAGCGGGGGGACCCCCATCGCGTCGACGCCCTCCTCCGCATTGCAGCTCGACGCACCAGGCCCCGCTCACCTGCACTTATGAGGAGCCGCTGCTTTCCTCCGGCCTGATCCGCCGGACAGGCCCTACTCCTCGCGTCCCAGCAACTCCCGTATAGCCCGTGCCGAGAGCGTCGACTTGTGGAGGAAGCCGCGGGCCGAACTGGCCGCGACGAGTTCCTGGAAGTCCTCCAGGGAGTGCGTCGAGATCAGGATCACGGCGGGCACGCTTCCCGCGAGCCGTCCCGCCACCTCGAAGCCGTTCTCGCCGTCGAGGTCGATGTCGACAAGGGCGACGTCCGGGGCCAGTTCAACGGCTCGCGCGAAGGCCTCCGCGCCCGTCGTGGCGACACCGACGACCTGCACCCCGCCACGCTCCAGCAGGGCGCGCGCGGCCTCCAGGAACCGGGCGCTGTCGTCGACGAGGAGACAGCGCATGGACATGGTGACAGCTTCCCAACAGGTTGACCTTCGCGCTTTCCAGCTAGCCGGAAAGTGCTGAAGTCCTTTGCCAGAAAGGGAGGTCCACGTTCACGGAGAGCAGCGGCGTGTCACCGGCGGTAGCATGTCGATGCCCTGGGGTGGCCGTGTCCCGTCGGTTGGGGGGTACACGATGAAGTTGCTCCGCAGGAAACCGATACCAGGCCGGGCGTTCCTCGCCGGAGCGGTGTGCGCGGCCCTCCTCGTCGCCGGATGCGGCGGGGACGGCGACGACGGACAGCGTTCCAAGGCGCGCGGGGACACCACGTGCGACGGAAAACTCAAGGGCACCACCGACATCACCGTGTGGTTCCACGCGGGCCCGAGCGGGGAGCTCGACACGATGCGCCACCAGGTCGAGGACTTCAACGCCGCGCAGAAGGCCGTACGGGTCGAGCTGATCACCCTTCCCGAAGAGCGCCCGTACACGGATCTGGTCGAGTCCGCGGCCGCCGGCGGCGACCTGCCCGACCTGCTCGACTTCGACGGCCCGAACCTCTACAACTACGCCTGGTCGGGCAAACTCAAGCCGATCGATTCCTGTGTGCCCGACAGCGTGAAGAACGACCTGTTGCCCTCGATCCGTGAGCAGGGCACCTATGCGGGCCGGTTGTGGGGCGTCGGCACCTTCGACTCCGGGCTCGGCCTCTACGTGCGCCCCTCCGTCCTGAAGAAGGCCGGCATCCGCGTCCCGAGCGGGCCGGGCGACGCGTGGGCGGCCACCGAGCTGACCGGCATCCTCCACCAGCTCAGGAAGCAGGGGTACCAGCGCCCGCTCGACCTCCGGCTCAACCACTCCGTTCCGGGTCAGGAATGGAACACGTACGGCTTCGCGCCCGCCGTCTGGTCGGCCGGCGGCGATCTCATCGACCCGAGGACCCACCGCACGGCCGACGGTTTCCTGAACAGCCCCGAAGCGGTCGAGGCGCTCACCACCATGCAGAGGTGGGCCAAGGAGGGGCTGATCGACCCGGACAAGGACGACAAGGCGTTCACGAAGGGCCGCAGTCCCATCTCCTGGGTGGGGCACTGGATGTACCCCGACTACACCAAGACGTTCCCGGGTGACGTGAAGATCGTCCCGCTGCCCGACTTCGGCAAAGGCACGGTCACCGGGATGGGGTCCTGGCAGTGGGGGATCACCACGGGCGCCACCGACGGGGACGCGGCCTGGCGCTTTCTCGCCTATCTGCTCAAGCCCGGCCAGATCCACCGCATGACCGTGGCGAACGGGGCGATCCCTGCGACGAACAGCGCCGTGAGGATCTCGCCGGCCTTCGCCCGGGGCGGCCCCGAGCAGCTCTTCATCGAGCAGCTGAGGACCGTCGCGCGGCCCCGCTCGCAGACTCCCGCCTATCCCGCCGTGACCGTGGCCTTCTCCAAGGCCTTCGCGAGGATCGTCGTCGATCGTGCTCCGGTCAAGGCCGCGCTGGACCAGGCGGTCCGTGAGATCGACAAGGATCTGGCCGTCCACCAGGATTACCCGGCGGGCGGGCCATGAGACCCGGCGGCCGGCGCACGGCGCGCGCAGCCGGGGCCCGTCCGCCGCTGCTCGCGCGGCTGCGGGTGGGCACCAAGCTCATGCTGCTCGCCCTGTTGCCGGTCGCCGGACTGCTCGCCTTCACGGTCTTCTCGGCCGTGGCCCAGTGGCACGAGGCGCGCACTCTGGAGCACTTCAGGGTCTCCACAAAGGTGTCCTTCGCGACGGCCGGGCTCTACGAGGCCGTTGCCCTTGAGCGCCTCACGGAGGTGCTCGCCGAGGCGGCCCCCGACCGGGCGGACACGGCGGCCGAGCGGGACGCGGCCAGGGGCGCCACCAACCGCGCCCTGACCGCCGCTGAGAGCGCCGCGTCCCGGCACCGGGGACAGCCCGACGTCCTCGGCGTCCTGGGCTCGCTGCGCAACCAACTCCACGCGGTCCGGCTGGAGTCGGCAGGCGACGCGCTCAGCGCGGCGGGGATCGAGCAGCGGTACTCGACCGTCGAGACGTATCTCCTCGACACCGTCCGCCGCCTCGACTCCAGCCGCCCCACGCGCGCCTCGGGCCGCTCCGGTGACGCCTATCTGGCGATCCTGGGCGCCATCGAGGCCGCCGAGCGCGAACGCGTCGAGCTCGCCGTCCTGCTCGCGGCACCGCGCCCCGACGGCCAAGGCGCCCCCGCCGGCCGCTGGCCCGCGTTGGAGACCGCCCAGCTCGACACCTTCCGCCAGACCGCCTCCGGGCCGCTGCGCACCCGCCTCGCCCGCGTATTGCTGCAACCCCCGGGGCGCACCGTGCGCGCGGCCCGCGAAGCCCTCATGGCAACCGAAGGAGCGAAGCCCGAACTCCCCTCCCTGGACCTGTGGCTCATGGCCTCCACAGACCGGCTCGACGCCCTGCGCGGCATCGGGCACGACACGGCCCGCGAACTCGCGGCCGACGCCGACCACGGCCTGAAGAGTGCCCAGGACCGTGGCGAGCGCGAACTCGCCCTCTCCGTAGGAGTGCTTTTCGCCGTCACTGTCCTCGCGCTGACGCTGCGCCGCTCCATCACGCGCCCGCTCACCGAGGTGTCCCAGGGCGCCAAGGCCCTTGCCGCCGGCGACCTGTCGTACGACGTCCACTACAGAGGACGCGACGAGATCGGCGTCGTCGCCGACACTTTCCGCGAACTCCATGTCACCAGCGAGCGGCTCGCCGCCGAGATCCGCACCATGAACACGGCGATCGACGACAACCGGCTCGGCCACCGTGCGGACGTCGCCGGGTTCGACGGGACCTGGGCACAGCTGCTGGGCGGCATGAACGACACCATGGCGTCGTTCGCCGCCGCACACGGCAGGCGCCGCGAGGCCGAGCGGGAGCTGGCGAGCATCTTCAACCTCTCCCTCGAGCTGCTGTGCATCTGCGGGATCGACGGCTACCTCAAGCGCGTGAATCCGGCCTTCGAGCGAACTCTGGGGTACCCCGCCGAAGTGCTCCTCACCAAGCCCTGGCTGGAGTTCGTCCACCCGGAGGACCGGGCACGCACGCGTGCCGTCCTCCGCCGCCTGGCCGACGGGGTCGACCTCGGCGAGTTCGAGAACCGCTGCCTGCGCGCGGACGGCACCGAGCGCTGGCTGCAGTGGAGCGCCCGCCCGGTGACAGGAGAGGGCCTCGTCTACGCCGCCGCGCGCGATGTCACCGAGAGCCGCCGCGCCGACCGCGAGCAGGCCGCGCTGCGCCGCGTCGCCACCCTCGTGGCCCGCGGCCAGTCGCCGCACGAGGTGTTCGCGGCGGTCGCGCGCGAGGTGGGGATGGTGCTGAGCACGGGGGCCGCCGCCGTTCTGCGCTACGGGACCGACGGTGCCGTCACGCTCCTCGGTTCGGCCCACGCGGCCGCGAGCGCGGGCGAGGCGGCGGCGGCCGCCGCGGTGGCCGAGACCCGCCGGGCGGCCCGCGCCGGACGCTCGGTCGGCGCGCCGATCGTCGTCGACGACCGTCTGTGGGGCGCGGTCGTCGCGGCCCCGACGGGCCCGGAACCGCTGCCCCCGGGCACCGAGTCCCGGCTCGCCGACTTCACCGAACTCGTCGCCACCGCCATCGCCAACGCCGACAGCCGGGCTCAGCTCACGGCTTCACGCGCGCGCGTGGTGGCCGCTTCGGACGCGTCGCGGCGCCGTATCGAGCGCGATCTGCACGACGGCATACAGCAACGGCTGGTCTCGCTCCAGCTGGGCCTGCGGATGGCCGAATCCATGATGGACGACCAATCGGCCGAGTTCGTCGAGCAGTTGGCGCACATCAGCAAGGGCCTGGACGACGCCTTCGAGGACCTGTTGCAGGTCTCCCGCGGCATCCACCCGGCGATCCTCTCCAGGGGCGGCCTGGGCCCCGCCTTGCGCGCCCTGGCCCGCCGCTCCGCCGTACCCGTGGAACTGGATCTCCAGCTGCCCTCCGCGCGCCTTCCGGAACAGACCGAGGTCGCCGTCTACTACGTGACCTCCGAATGCCTCACCAACGCGGCCAAGCATGCCCACGCCACGGTCGTACAGGTCGAGGCACGGACGCACGACGACGTCCTGGAGGTGTCCATCGGCGACGACGGGACCGGGGGCGCCCGACCCGGCGCCGGCTCGGGTCTCGTCGGGCTGACCGACCGCGTCGAGGCGATCGGAGGCAAGCTCGCGATCAGCAGCCCGCCGGGGAGCGGCACCACCCTGACGGTACGGCTGCCGCTGCGGGAACCGCCGTCGGAGCAGTGACCGCCCAGGGCGTGCCGGGCGCCAGGGGTGGGACGCGTACCGGCGGGCACGGACCGACCACCGTCGTTTCTCGATCCGTGTCCGCCGCGTCTCCCGCAGCCCTTCGACCGTCCGTCCGACCGGCCGCCCCTCGCCCGGGGCGGCCGGTCCCTTGCATCCGTGCTGGTTCGAGCATCGCGCCGGAAGGTCCCTTTGTCGTCACGGCCAGCCCCCAATCCCGCTTACTGCTAGCCGTAACCCCGGTGGTCCGGCAGGCTGTTGGGGGCGCACCGGACGGGTCGGGCAAGGGGAGCCGGGACCATGGACGCATCACAGCAGCCCGGGCGGGGACGGGTCGTCCTCGCCGATGACGACGTCCTGCTCAGGGAGGGTCTGGCGAGCCTGTGCGAGCGCGTCGGCTATGGGGTGGCCGGGCAGGCCGGTAACGCCGCGCGGCTCCTGGAGCTGGTGGCCGACGAGCGGCCCGATCTGGCGATCATCGACATAAGAATGCCGCCGTCCCACTCGACCGAGGGTCTCAAGGCGGCCCGCACGATCCGCGAGCACCACCCCGCCACCGGCATCCTGGTCCTGTCGGCCTATGTGGAGGTCGAGGACGCCCTGGAACTGCTGGCCAGTGGCCGCAAGGTCGGATACCTCCTCAAGAGCCGGATCACCGTCGTGGAGGAGTTCATCGAGGCGCTCGACCGGATCCGCAAGGGCGGCTCGGTCGTGGACCCCTCCCTGGTGCAGGAGCTGGTCTCCGCCCAGCGCCGCGACGATCCGCTGTCCTTCCTCAGCTCCCGCGAGCGCGAGGTCCTCGCCCTCATGGCCGAGGGCCGCTCCAACGCGGGCATCGGCCGCCGCCTGTGGGTCACCGAGGGCACCGTCGAGAAGCACGTCCGCAGCATCCTGGGAAAACTCCGCCTCCAGGAGGAGCCCGACGACCACCGACGTGTCCTGGCGGTCCTGACCTTCCTGGAGTCGCGCTGAGGCAGGGCCCCGGGCCTTGTCCACAGGGCCGCCGCGCTGTCAGCCCTCGCCAGTAGGGTGTGTGACATGGCCGACCCCTCCAGCTACCGCCCCAAGCCGGGACAGATCCCGGACTCTCCCGGGGTGTACAAATTCCGCGACGAGCACCGCCGGGTGATCTACGTCGGAAAGGCGAAGAGCCTGCGCCAGCGCCTGGCGAGCTACTTCCAGGACCTGGCGAACCTGCACCCCCGCACCCGCACCATGGTCACGACGGCCGCGTCGGTGGAGTGGACGGTCGTGTCCACGGAGGTCGAGGCGCTTCAGCTGGAGTACTCCTGGATCAAGGAGTTCGACCCCCGGTTCAACGTCAAGTACCGCGACGACAAGAGCTATCCGTACCTCGCGGTGACGATGAACGAGGAGTTCCCGCGCGTGCAGGTGATGCGCGGCCACAAGCGCAAGGGCGTGCGCTACTTCGGTCCGTACGGGCACGCGTGGGCGATCCGCGACACCGTGGACCTGCTGCTGCGCGTCTTCCCGGTCCGCACCTGCTCCGCCGGCGTCTTCAAGAACGCGGCCCGCACCGGCCGCCCCTGCCTCCTCGGCTACATCGGCAAGTGCTCCGCACCCTGCGTCGAGCGCGTCTCCGTCGAGGAACACCGCGACCTGGCCGAGGAGTTCTGCGACTTCATGGCCGGGCGTACGGGGACGTACCTCCGCCGCCTGGAAAAGCAGATGACGGACGCGGCCGAGGAGATGGAGTACGAGCGGGCGGCCCGCCTGCGCGACGACATCGAAGCCCTCAAGAAGGCCATGGAGAAGAACGCGGTCGTGCTCGCCGACGCGACCGACGCCGACCTGATGGCCGTCGCCGAGGACGAGCTGGAAGCGGCCGTGCAGATCTTCCACGTACGCGGCGGTCGCGTGCGCGGCCAGCGCGGCTGGGTCACGGACAAGGTGGAGGCCGTCACCACCGGTGACCTCGTCGAGCACGCGCTCCAGCAGCTCTACGGGGAGGAGACGGGCGACTCCGTCCCCAAGGAGGTGCTCGTCCCGGCGCTGCCCGACCCGGTGGAGCCCGTCCAGGAATGGCTCACCGAGCGCCGCGGGTCGAACGTGTCGCTGCGCATCCCGCAGCGCGGCGACAAGAAGGCCCTCATGGAGATGGTGCAGCGCAACGCGCTCCAGTCGCTCGCGCTGCACAAGACCAAGCGCGCCTCCGACCTGACCACCCGCTCGCGCGCCCTGGAGGAGATCGCCGGGGCACTCGACCTGGACAGCGCACCCCTGCGGATCGAGTGCTACGACATCTCGCACCTCCAGGGCGACGACGTCGTGGCGTCGATGGTCGTCTTCGAGGACGGGCTCCAGCGCAAGAGCGAGTACCGGCGCTTCCAGATCAAGGGCTTCGAGGGCCAGGACGACGTCCGCTCCATGCACGAGGTGATCACCCGCCGCTTCAGGCGCTACCTCGCCGAGAAGGAGAAGACGGGGGAGTGGACCGACGGCGAGAGCGGCCTCACCGAGGAGGACGGCCGCCCCAAGCGCTTCGCCTACCCCCCGCAGCTCGTCGTGGTCGACGGCGGCCAGCCGCAGGTCGCGGCGGCCAAGAAGGCCCTCGACGAGCTCGGCATCGACGACATCGCCGTATGCGGCCTCGCCAAGCGCCTGGAGGAGGTGTGGCTGCCGGACGAGGACGACCCGGTGGTCCTGCCGCGCACCAGCGAGGGCCTGTATCTGCTTCAGCGCGTCCGTGACGAGGCCCACCGCTTCGCGATCACCTACCAGCGCACCAAGCGGGCCAAGCGCTTCAGGGCGAGCCCGCTGGACGACGTGCCGGGCCTGGGCGAGACGCGCAAGCAGGCGCTGATCAAGCACTTCGGCTCGGTGAAAAAGCTGCGTTCCGCGACAATCGACCAGATCTGTGAGGTTCCCGGCATAGGCCGCAAGACGGCCGAGACGATCGCCGTGGCCCTCGCCCAGGCGGCCCCGGCCGCCCCCGCCGTGAACACGGCGACTGGAGAGATCATGGGAGACGAGGAAGACGGGGAGCCCGAAACGACGGCGGGCTCCTCAGAGGAGCCCGTGACCGCGGGCGCCTCGGACGAGCGACGGGGGCAGGAGAGATGACCGAGAACGACGCGCGCGAAGAGGAACGCCCGGCGCAGGGCCAGGAAGCACACGACGCACACGAAGCACACAAGGAAACAGGCGAAGATCATCTGGAGCAGGAAGCACCCCAGGAAGACGGAGCACAGGTGGGTACGGGTAGCGAAACGGCCGGGGTCCCCGAGGCGGCCATCCCCGAGCTGGTGATCATCTCCGGCATGTCCGGAGCGGGCCGCTCGACCGCCGCCAAGTGTCTGGAGGACCTCGGCTGGTTCGTCGTCGACAACCTGCCGCCCGCGCTGATCCCCACCATGGTGGAGCTCGGCGCCCGCTCCCAGGGCAATGTGGCCAGGATCGCGGTCGTCGTCGACGTACGCGGCCGCCGCTTCTTCGACAACCTCCGCGAGTCCCTCGCAGACCTGGAGTCGAAGAACGTCACCCGGCGGATCGTCTTCCTGGAGTCCTCCGACGAGGCCCTGGTACGCCGCTTCGAGTCGGTGCGCCGCCCGCATCCCCTCCAGGGCGACGGCCGCATCGTCGACGGCATCGACGCCGAGCGCCAGCTGCTGCGCGAGCTGCGCGGCGACGCCGACCTGGTGATCGACACCTCCAGCCTGAACGTGCACGAGCTGCGGGCCAAGATGGATGCCCAGTTCGCCGGCGAGGAGGAGCCGGAGCTGCGGGCCACCGTCATGTCCTTCGGCTTCAAGTACGGCCTGCCGGTCGACGCCGACCTGGTCGTGGACATGCGCTTCCTGCCAAACCCGCACTGGGTCCCCGAGCTGCGCCCCTTCACCGGCCTGAACGAGGAGGTCGCGGCCTACGTCTTCAACCAGCCAGGCGCCAAGGAGTTCCTCGACCGCTACGCCGAGCTGCTCCAGCTCATCGCGGCCGGGTACCGGCGTGAGGGCAAGCGCTATGTGACCATCGCGGTCGGCTGCACCGGCGGCAAGCACCGCTCGGTCGCCACCTCCGAGAAGCTCGCCGCCCGTCTCGTCTCCCAGGGCGTGGAGACCGTGGTCGTGCACCGGGACATGGGGCGCGAGTGACCGGACGTGCTGCTCTGCGGCTGAGCAGGCTGCGCCGCGTCACCCCCGAGGGACGCGGTGGCAAGCCCGCCGAGGCGCGCGGCGGGAAGCCGCGCCGCCGGGGCGCCCAGCCCAAGGTCGTCGCGCTCGGCGGCGGTATGGGCCTGTCCGCCTCGCTCGCCGCGCTGCGCCGGATCACCGGCGACCTCACCGCCGTCGTCACCGTGGCCGACGACGGCGGCTCCAGCGGGCGCCTGCGCGACGAACTGGGCGTGCTCCCGCCCGGCGACCTGCGCAAGGCCCTGGCCGCGCTGTGCGGCGACGACGACTGGGGCCAGACCTGGGCCCGCGTCATCCAGCACCGCTTCCAGTCCCAGGGCGACCTGCACGAGCACGCGGTCGGCAATCTGCTGATCGTCGCCCTGTGGGAGCAGCTCGGCGACCACGTCCAGGCCCTTGACCTGGTCGGCAGGCTCCTTGGCGCGCACGGCCGTGTGCTGCCGATGTCGGCCGTACCTCTGGAGCTCCAGGCCCTGGTCAAGGGGCACGACCCGGAGCGGCCGGACGACGTCGAGACGGTACGAGGGCAGGCGACGGTTGCGCTCACGCCCGGCGAGGTGCAGTCCGTGCACGTCGTGCCGCACGACCCGCCGGCCGTCCCCGAGGCCGTGGCGGCGGTCCTCGACGCGGACTGGGTGGTCCTCGGCCCCGGCTCCTGGTTCTCCTCGGTGATCCCGCACCTGCTCGTGCCCGAGTTGCTCGACGCGCTCATCCAGACGAAGGCGCGCCGGGTACTCTCGCTGAACCTCGCCCCGCAGCCCGGAGAAACCGAAGGCTTCTCCCCGCAGCGTCATTTGGAGGTTTTGGGACGACACGCCCCTAAACTCGCCCTGGACGTGGTGCTGGCCGACGAGGCCGCCGTGCCCGACCGCGACTCACTCACCGACGCCGCCAAGCGGTTCGGCGCCGCGGTCGAGCTGGCGCCGGTGGCCCGGACCGATGGATCTCCGCGGCACGACCCGGAGCTGTTGGCCGCCGCGTACGACCGTATTTTTCGGATGCATGGAAGGATCGGCCCATGGCGATGACGGCAGCGGTGAAGGATGAGATCTCCCGGCTCCCCGTCACCCGGACCTGCTGCAGAAAGGCGGAGGTCTCCGCGATTCTGCGGTTCGCGGGCGGCCTTCACCTGGTGAGCGGCAGGATCGTGATCGAGGCGGAGCTGGACACCGCGATGGCGGCGCGCCGGCTGAAGCGGGACATCCTGGAGATCTTCGGCCACAGCTCCGAACTGATCGTGATGGCGCCCGGCGGTCTGCGCCGCGGCTCCCGCTATGTCGTGCGCGTGGTCGCGGGCGGCGACCAGCTGGCCCGCCAGACCGGACTCGTCGACGGCCGGGGCCGCCCGATCCGCGGGCTGCCCCCGCAGGTGGTCTCGGGGGCCACCTGTGACGCCGAGGCGGCCTGGCGCGGAGCGTTCCTGGCGCACGGCTCGCTGACCGAGCCCGGCCGTTCCTCCTCGCTCGAGGTGACCTGCCCGGGCCCTGAGGCCGCGCTCGCCCTGGTCGGTGCCGCCCGTCGGCTGTCGATCGCGGCGAAGGCCCGCGAAGTGCGCGGCGTGGACCGTGTCGTCGTACGCGACGGAGACGCGATCGGGGCTCTGCTCACCCGTCTCGGCGCGCATGAGTCCGTGCTGGCCTGGGAGGAGCGGCGGATGCGCCGCGAGGTCCGCGCCACGGCGAACCGGCTGGCCAACTTCGACGACGCCAACCTGCGCCGCTCGGCCCGCGCCGCCGTCGCCGCCGGTGCCCGCGTGCAGCGCGCCCTGGAGATCCTTGCCGACGAGGTCCCCGAGCACCTCGCGGCCGCCGGACGGCTGCGCATGGAGCACAAGCAGGCCTCCCTGGAGGAGCTGGGCGCGCTCGCCGACCCGCCGCTGACCAAGGACGCCGTTGCCGGCCGTATCCGCCGCCTGCTGGCGATGGCCGACAAGCGGGCGCAGGATCTCGGCATCCCCGGGACCGAGTCGAACCTCACCGAGGAGATGGCGGACAACCTCGCCGGGTGACCTCCCACAGTCAGGATCTGAAAACAGGTCAAGATCTCAACACGCCGGTGCCGACGCCCACTTGGGAGGTCGGCACCGGCGTTTTTACGTCCTTGAGGCGCCCTTGACTTGACCATGAAGTGTCATGAGCCTGGCATCTGTTCGCTGCTGTGGCGGACCAGTGCAAGGGGGGCTCATGAGACGAAGAGCGAGAGGGATCCTCGCTACGGGCGCGCTCCTGCTGGGCGGTGCGGGCATGGCGCCCATCGCCCAGGCGCAGAGCGGCAGTTCACCCAAGCCCGACGCGAACGCCGTGAAGGTGTTTCGCGCCGAGGTCACGAAGCAGCAGATACCCCTGCTGCTCGCGGCCGGACAGGACGGCCACGAACTCGGCGACACGACCTGGAAGAACGGCAAGAGCACGGTCGAGGTCTACGTCACCGACCAGCAGGCCAAGAAGCTGGAGAAGCAGGGAGTCGAGCTCACCGAGCACACGCTCTCCGCCAAGGCCGAGGACCGAGTCGAGGACGCGGCCCAGGGCGTGTTCCGCCCGTACAGCGGAAAAGGCAATCTCCAGGAGGAGATCGTCAGGACCGGCCAGGAACACCCCGACCTCACCAAGGTCGTCTCCATCGGCAAGACCATCAACGGCCAGGACATCCTGGCGCTCAAACTGACCAAGGGCGCCAAGAGGACCAAGGACGGCGCCAAGCCGTCGGTGCTGTACCTGTCCAACCAGCACGCGCGCGAGTGGATCACGCCCGAGATGACGCGGCGTCTGATGCACTACTACTTGGACAACTACGCGACGAACAAGCGCATCAAGAAGATCGTCGACAACACCGAGCTGTGGTTCGTCCTGTCGGCCAATCCGGACGGCTACGACTACACGTTCAAGGGCACGGACGAGCGCCAGTGGCGCAAGAACCTCCGGGACGTGAACGGCGACGGTGCCATCTCCACCGGCGACGGCGTGGACCTCAACCGCAACTTCGCCTACAAGTGGGGCTACGACGACGAGGGTTCGTCCCCCAACCCCACCAGTGAGACCTACCGCGGCACGAGCCCCAGCTCCGAGCCCGAGACCAAGGCCCTCGATGCCTTCGAGAAGCGCATCGGCTTCGCGTACGGCATCAACTACCACTCCGCCGCCGAACTGCTCCTCTACGGAGTGGGCTGGCAGGTGGCGACGCCGACCCCCGACGACGTGCTCTACAAGGCGCTCGCCGGGACCCCGGAGAAGTCGGCGATCCCGGGCTACCACCCGCAGGTCTCCTCGGAGCTCTACACCACCAACGGCGAAGCGGACGGCCACGCGGGCAACGTCAACGGCATGGCGATGTTCACCCCCGAGATGTCGACCTGCCAGACCGCGTCGAACCTCGACCCGGGCGACACCTGGAACGCGGCCGACTGTGCCTCGGTCTTCACCTTCCCGGACGACGAGAAGCTGATTGAGCAGGAGTTCGAGAAGAACATCCCGTTCGCGCTCTCCGTCGCCGAGACCGCGGCCCACCCCGACCAGCCGTCCTCCTCGGTCGGCATCGACGCCCCCGACTTCACCCCGGCCGCCTTCTCCACGTCGTACTCCCGCGGCGCCGACCAGGAGGTCTCCGTCGTCGTACGCAAGTCCGTACGCGACAAGGAGCTCAAGTACCGCGTCGACGGCGGCCGTACGCAGGACATGGCGCTCAAGGCCTGGAGGGGCGGCGAGACCTACGGCGGCAAGGACAACCTCTACTTCGACGAGTACCGCGCGAGGGTCCAGGACGGCGATCCGGGCGACAAGGTCGAGGTCTGGTTCACCGGCAAGACGAAGAGCGGGAAGCCCACCTCCAGCACGCACTTCACGTACACCGTGGCCGAACGGCCACGCGCCGACACGCTCGTGGTCGCCGAAGAGGGCGCGACCGCCACACAGGCGCAGGCCTACGTCGACGCGCTGAAGGCCAACGGCAAGAAGCCCCTGGTCTGGGACGTCGCGACCCTGGGCGCGCCGGACGCGCTCGGCGTGCTCGACCACTTCAGGACGGTCGTCCACTACACGGGCGCCGTACGGCCGGGCAACGCCACGCAGCTCCAGCTGCGCTCCTTCCTCAACGAGGGCGGCAAGCTGATCGAGGCGGGCGAGCTGGCCGGCGGCAGCGTCGACCTCGGCGGCGGCACCTTCTCGAACGACTTCAGCCAGTACTACCTGGGCGCCTACTCCCGTACGTCGACTCCGGGGGCCACCGGCTACACCGGCTCCGGCAAGCTCACCGGCTTCACGGGGGTGCTCGGCGACGCGCCCGGCAATCCGCTGAACGCGGCGGGCACCTACGGCGTCACCTCGGACTCGCTGCCCGCCGCGCAGTACCCGCAGTTCGCATCGAGCGCGGGAGCGGGGCAGTTCGCCGGGACCGTCAACCCGTACGGGCCCTACGCGGGCTCGTACATGGCCGCGGCGGTCCACACCGACGACGCCTACAAGCGCCTCACCCGCACCATCGACCTCACCGGTGTCGCTGCGGCGGGCAAGCCGACGCTGCGCACCCAGCTCCTGTGGGACACCGAGCCCGGCTACGATCACGCCGTGCTCGAGGTCCACACGACCGGGGCCGACGACTGGACGACGCTCCCGGAGGCAGGCGGCGCCACCAGCACGGCGGTTCCCGCGGAGTGCGAGGCGGGATTCCTCGCCAGGGAGCACCCCTGGATCAAGCGCTATCTGACCGTGAGCTCGGCCGGTTGCACCAACACCGGCACCAGCGGGTCCTGGAACAGCTTCACCGGCGCCTCGAACGGCTGGCAGCAGGTCGACTTCGACCTGAGCGCCTACGCCGGCAAGTCGATCGAGGTCTCACTCAGCTACATCACCGACCCGAACACCGGCGGCCACGGCGTCCTGGCGGACAACGCCTCGCTCGTCGTCGGCGGCGCGGCCACCGAGACCGAGGGCTTCGAGACCTCGCTCGGCCCCTGGAGCGTCTCGGGACCGCCCGCGGGCAGCCCGGCCGTCCTCAAGGACTGGGCGCGCTATGGAGAGCTCTTCAAGACGTACGGAGGAGTCACCACGGACGACACCGTGCTGCTGGGCTTCGGCCTGGAGCACGTCACCGCGGCGGCCGACCGCGCGGCCCTCGTCAAGAAGGCACTCGCGGCACTGCAGAGCTGACCCTGAGTGACGACCTCGTCAACACGGAGGGTGTTCCGTACCCCTACTGGTGGGTACGGAACACCGTGCCGTGTATGGGGCATCTCGATGTCACCACGGGCGCCTCAGGGAGGTAGGGTCAGAGGCGGTCGGGGACATCCCATACAACTCGCCGGCATCTGAGTCGGCGTACCTAACGAGGAGATCGGTTCGTGACGATCCGCGTAGGCATCAACGGCTTTGGCCGCATCGGTCGTAACTACTTCCGCGCGCTGCTGGAGCAGGGTGCAGACATCGAGATCGTGGCTGTCAACGACCTGGGTGACACCGCGACCACCGCTCACCTGCTGAAGTACGACACCATCCTGGGCCGTCTCAAGGCCGAGGTGTCGCACACCGCCGACACGATCACCGTCGACGGCCACACGATCAAGGTCCTGTCCGAGCGCAACCCCGCCGACATCCCGTGGGGCGAGCTGGGGGTCGACATCGTCATCGAGTCGACCGGCATCTTCACGAAGAAGGCCGACGCCGAGAAGCACATCGCCGGCGGCGCCAAGAAGGTCCTCATCTCGGCTCCGGCCAAGGACGAGGACATCACCATTGTGATGGGCGTCAACCAGGACAAGTACGACCCGGCGAACCACCACGTCATCTCCAACGCCTCGTGCACCACCAACTGTGTGGCGCCGATGGCCAAGGTGCTCGACGAGAACTTCGGCATCGTGAAGGGCCTGATGACGACGGTCCACGCGTACACGAACGACCAGCGCATCCTGGACTTCCCGCACTCGGACCTGCGCCGCGCCCGCGCCGCCGCCGAGAACATCATCCCGACCACGACCGGTGCCGCCAAGGCCACCGCCCTGGTCCTCCCGCAGCTCAAGGGCAAGCTGGACGGCATCGCCATGCGCGTCCCGGTCCCGACCGGTTCGGCCACCGACCTGGTCGTGACCCTGCAGCGCGAGGTCACCAAGGACGAGGTCAACGCCGCGTTCAAGAAGGCCTCCGACGACGGTGACCTCAAGGGCTACCTGGCGTACACCGAGGACCCGATCGTCTCCTCGGACATCGTCGGCGACCAGGCCTCCTGCACCTTCGACTCCTCCCTGACCATGGTCCAGGAGGGCAACTCGGTGAAGATCCTCGGCTGGTACGACAACGAGTGGGGCTACTCCAACCGCCTCGTCGACCTCACGGTCTTCGTCGGCAACCAGCTCTAAGTCCCAGAGCAGGCACCTCGATGTGAGCACAGGGCTCGGGCAGCGCACCGCCGCGCTGTCCGGGCCCTGACTCGCGTACTGATCGATCAGCCCTCTCGGATCAAAAGAGCCTTCCTAGGAGTCCACTTATGAAGACGATTGACGAACTTCTCGCCGAAGGCGTGGACGGCAAGCGGGTCTTCGTCCGCGCCGACCTGAACGTGCCGCTGGCCGACGGCCTCATCACCGACGACGGCCGCATCCGCGCCGTCCTGCCGACCATCAAGGCCCTCGCGGACGCGGGTGCCAAGGTGGTCGTCGCCTCGCACCTGGGCCGCCCCAAGGGCGCCCCGGACCCGGCCTTCTCCCTGCTGCAGCCCGCCGAGCGCCTCGGTGAACTCCTCGGCGCGCCCGTCGCGTTCGCCCAGGACACCGTCGGCCCCGCCGCCCACGACGCCGTGAACGGCCTGGAGCCCGGCCAGGTCGCGGTCATCGAGAACCTGCGCTTCAACGCCGGTGAGACGTCCAAGGACGACACCGAGCGTGGCGAGTTCGCCGACCAGCTCGCCGCCCTGGCCGATGTCTACGTAGGCGACGGTTTCGGCGCCGTGCACCGCAAGCACGCCTCCGTGTACGACCTCCCGGCGCGCCTGCCGCACTACGCCGGCTACCTCATCGCCACCGAGGTCGGCGTCCTGAAGAAGCTCACCGAGGACGTCCAGCGCCCCTACGTGGTCGCGCTCGGCGGCGCCAAGGTCTCCGACAAGCTCGCCGTCATCGACCAGCTCCTCGGCAAGGCCGATCGTCTCCTCATCGGCGGCGGCATGGCCTACACCTTCCTCAAGGCCAAGGGCTACGAGGTCGGCATCTCCCTCCTCCAGGAGGACCAGGTCCCGGCCGTCCAGGAGTACATCGAGCGCGCGGAGAAGAACGGCGTCGAGCTGGTCCTCCCCGTCGACGTCCTCGTCTCCACGGAGTTCCCGGACCTGAAGACGAAGGCCCCGGCCAACCCCACCACCGTCGCCGCGGACGCCATCCCGGCCGACCAGGAGGGTCTCGACATCGGTCCTGAGACCCGCAAGCTGTACGCCTCGAAGCTCGCCGACGCGGCCACCGTCTTCTGGAACGGCCCCATGGGCGTCTTCGAGCACCCCGACTACGCCGAGGGCACCAAGGCGGTCGCCCAGGCCCTTCTCGACTCCCCGGCCTTCACGGTCGTCGGCGGTGGCGACTCCGCCGCGGCCGTCCGGATCCTGGGCTTCGACGAGACGGCATTCGGCCACATCTCGACCGGCGGCGGCGCCTCCCTCGAATACCTCGAGGGCAAGACGCTCCCCGGCCTCGCCGCACTGGAGGACTGACCTTAATGAGCACGCGCACGCCGCTGATGGCGGGCAACTGGAAGATGAACCTCAACCACCTCGAGGCCATCGCGCACGTCCAGAAGCTCGCCTTCGCCCTGGCCGACAAGGACTACGAGGCCTGTGAGGTCGCCGTCCTGCCGCCCTTCACCGACCTGCGCTCCGTGCAGACCCTGGTCGACGGCGACAAGCTCAAGATCAAGTACGGCGCCCAGGACGTCTCGGCTCACGACTCCGGCGCCTACACCGGCGAGATCTCGGGCCCGATGCTGGCCAAGCTGAAGTGCACGTACGTCGCGATCGGGCACTCCGAGCGCCGGCAGTACCACAACGAGACCGACGAGATCGTCAATGCCAAGGTCAAGGCCGCCTACAAGCACGGTCTGACCCCGATCCTGTGTGTCGGCGAGGAGCTGGAGATCCGCGACGCGGGCAACCACGTCACGCACACGCTCGCGCAGGTCGAGGGCGGTCTCAAGGGCCTCCCGGCCGAGCAGGCCGAGTCGATCGTGATCGCGTACGAACCCGTCTGGGCCATCGGCACCGGCAAGGTCTGCGGCGCCGACGACGCCCAGGAGGTCTGCGCTGCGATCCGCGGCAAGCTGGCCGAGCTGTATTCGCAGGAGCTGGCCGACCAGGTCCGCATCCAGTACGGCGGCTCGGTGAAGTCCGGGAACGTCGCGGAGATCATGGCGAAGCCCGACATCGACGGCGCGCTGGTCGGCGGTGCCTCGCTGGACGCCGACGAGTTCGTCAAGATCGTCCGGTTCCGCGACCAGTGAGCCGAGCAGTGAGTATGCGCTAGCGGCGATCCGTCGTACCCTTGCGGGGGTCTGGTGCTGTAGCGCTGGACCCCCGTCGTCCATCCAGTTCCGAGGAAGTTGGTTCAGCCGTGGTTTTGGGGTTCTCGATCGCCCTGATCGTCTTCAGCGGGCTGCTGATGCTGCTGGTGCTGATGCACAAGGGGAAGGGCGGCGGCCTCTCCGACATGTTCGGTGGCGGCATGCAGTCGTCCGTCGGCGGCTCCTCGGTCGCCGAGCGCAACCTCGACCGCATCACCGTGGTGATCGGTCTGCTCTGGTTCGCGTGCATTGTCGTGCTCGGCATCCTGATGAAGGTCAACAACTGATCACCGGCTGACATCGGTACGGCAGCACAACTGCACATTACGCAAGCACATTCCGCACGTAAGGCCCCATGTCCGGTACGCGCCCTCAGGCGCGGCCTATCATGGGGCTTGCGTCTAGGGGCGGGGGTGTAACTCCAATCACTGGACGCGCGTTGGGCCTTACGTAGACTGAGGCGCTCGCAGCGAAGCGTCACGCCGACTCGCTTCGCGGCACCATCACGCAGGGAGTTACGACCGTGGCAAGTGGCAACGCGATCCGAGGAAGCCGGGTCGGGGCGGGGCCGATGGGCGAGGCCGAGCGCGGCGAGTCCGCACCCAGGCTGCGCATCTCCTTCTGGTGCTCCAACGGGCACGAGACGCAGCCCAGCTTCGCCAGCGACGCGCAGGTTCCCGACACCTGGGACTGCCCGCGCTGCGGCTTCCCCGCCGGACAGGACCGGGACAACCCGCCGGACCCGCCGCGCACCGAGCCGTACAAGACGCACCTCGCGTATGTACGGGAGCGACGCAGCGACGCGGACGGCGAGGCGATCCTCGCCGAGGCGCTCGCCAAACTGCGGGGCGAGATCTAGAAGTTGAGAACCGGCCGGGCACCTGCGGGGGCCTGGCCGGAGCCGTTTCGTACGGTTCTCGCGGCTCGTGGCCGTCCGTGGCCGCATGCGCCGAGGCCGATTGTCAGTGCTGCCCTCTACGGTTCTTGAAGTGGCGGAACCGGAGGGGGCGTTGTGACGACGGCGGACGTGGCGAGCGTGCGGGCGCCCGCGTGGCGCGGGGGGTTCGGGCGGTTGTGGACCGCGGCCGTGGTGTCGCGGTTCGGGGACGCGCTGCGCACCGCCGCGCTGCCGCTGCTCGCCGTGCGGCTCACCGACGATCCGCTCGTCATCGCCTCCGTGACGGCCTGCGGCTATCTCCCGTGGCTCCTCTTCGGGCTGCTGGGCGGGGCGATCGCCGACCGGGTGGACCAGCGCCGGGCGATGTGGGCCGTGGACACGGTACGCGGCTCCCTGGTGGCCTGCTTCGCCCTGGCCGTCGGGCTCGGGCACGCGTCGATCGTCCTGCTGATCGCCCTCGCCTTCACCCTGACCACCCTCCAGACGCTGTTCGACAACGCCACCACGGCCCTGCTGCCGTCCCTCGTGGTGCGCGAAGCCCTGGGCAGCGCGAACGCCCGGCTGATGACCGGCCAGCAGCTCGCCGGGGGCCTGCTGGCGGGCCCGGTCGTGCCGCTGCTGCTGACCGTCGGGGCCGCCATGCCGTTCACGGCGGACGCGGCCACCTATCTGCTCGCCGCCGCGCTCGTGGGCTCCTTGCGGATACGGGCGCCCGAGCGGGATCCGCGTCCGGCCGGGAGCACCCTGCGCGCCGAGATCGGCGAGGGCCTGCGCGCCCTGTGGCGCGACCGGGTGCTGCGGGCGACGTGCGCGCGGCCACGCTGCTGTGCAACATCGGCATGGGCGCACTCATCGCCACGCTGGTGCTGCACGTGACGCGCTGGCTGCACACGGGGAACGCGGGATACGCGGCCGCGATGACGGCGTACTCGGCGGGCAGCTTCTCCGGCGGCTTCGTCGCCCAGCGCGTCGCTCACCGGATCGGGCGGGCCCGCAGCCTGCTCCTGGCGGGGTGCGTCCAGACGTCGTCACTGGTGCTCATGGGCACCATCCGCCACCTGGGCGCTCTCCTGGTGGGCATGGTGCTGCTCGGCGCGATGAACATGGTGTGGAACGTCAACCAGGTCACGCTGATGCAGCAGCGCAGCCCGGAATCCATGGTGGGCCGCATCAGCTCCGCGTTCCGCACGGCCTCGACCTCCGGTGCCCCGCTCGGCGCCCTGCTGGGCGGCGCGGTGGCGGGGGCGTACGGGCTGAACGGTCCGGCACTGTTCGCGGCCGTGCTCTTCGCCCTTGCCGTCACCTCGCTGATACCTGTGCTCAAGCCGGACGTATCTGTTGTTGAGCCGGACGACGGCGCTACGACAGCTCACGTCAAGCCCTGATCAATTAGGTTGGGACCGGCAGCGGGGCAAGGTACGCAGCACACGCAGGAAAGAGGCGGAAGTCCGAGATGAACGCAGAAAGCCGTACCAGGCTCAACCAGACGCCCGAGTGGACCGCTCTGGCCAAGCACCGCGAGGAGCTCGGGGACACCCATCTGCGGGATCTGTTCGCGACCGACCCCGGGCGCGGCTCCGGCTACACGCTCCAGGTCGGCGATCTGCACGTCGACTACTCCAAGCACCTGGTCACCGACGAGACGCTGCGGCTGCTGCGCGACCTGGCCGCGGCGACCGATGTCTTCGGGTTGCGGGATGCCATGTTCCGCGGCGAGAAGATCAATGTCACCGAGGACCGCGCGGTGCTGCACACCGCGCTGCGCGCTCCGCGCGACGCGGTCATCGAGGTCGACGGCGAGAACGTCGTCCCCGCGGTGCACGCCGTGCTCGACAAGATGGCCGACTTCTCCCAGCGCGTCCGCTCGGGCGAGTGGACCGGACACACCGGCAAGCGCATCAAGAACGTCGTCAACGTCGGCATCGGCGGCTCCGACCTCGGCCCGGCGATGGCGTACGAGGTGCTGCGCTCCTTCACCGACCGCGATCTGACGGTCCGCTTCGTGTCGAACGTGGACGGCGCCGACCTGCACGAGGCCGTGCGGGACCTGGACGCGGCCGAGACGCTGTTCATCATCGCCTCGAAGACCTTCACCACCATCGAGACGATCACCAACGCGACCTCCGCGCGCAACTGGCTGCTGACCGAGCTGAAGGCGGGTCAGGACGCCGTCGCCAAGCACTTCGTGGCGCTGTCGACCAACGCCGAGAAGGTGTCGGACTTCGGCATCGACACGGCCAACATGTTCGAGTTCTGGGACTGGGTCGGCGGGCGGTACTCGTACGACTCGGCGATCGGTCTATCGCTGATGATCGCCATCGGTCCGGACCGCTTCCGGGAGATGCTCGACGGTTTCCATCTCGTCGACGAGCACTTCCGCACGGCCCCCGCCGAGTCCAACGTGCCGCTGCTCCTGGGCCTCTTGGGCATCTGGTACGGCAACTTCCACGATGCCCAGTCGCACGCCGTACTGCCGTACTCGCACTACCTGTCCAAGTTCACGGCGTACTTGCAGCAGCTGGACATGGAGTCCAACGGCAAGTCCGTGGACCGCGACGGGCGTGAGGTGGAGTGGCAGACGGGTCCTGTGGTGTGGGGCACGCCGGGCACCAATGGGCAGCACGCGTACTACCAACTCATTCACCAGGGCACGAAGTTGATCCCGGCCGACTTCATCGGCTTCGCCGAGCCGGTCGCCGATCTGCTGCCGGGTCTGATCGCCCAGCACGACCTGTTGATGGCGAACTTCTTCGCGCAGACGCAGGCGCTGGCCTTCGGCAAGACGCCGGACGAGGTGCGCGCCGAGGGTGTGGCGGAGGAGCTGGTGCCGCACAAGACGTTCAAGGGCAACCACCCGACGACCACGATCCTCGCGCGTGAGCTGACCCCGTCGGTGCTGGGCCAGTTGGTCGCCCTCTACGAGCACAAGGTGTTCGTCCAGGGCGCGATCTGGAACATCGACTCCTTCGACCAGTGGGGCGTCGAGCTGGGCAAGGTCCTTGCCAAGCGCGTCGAGCCGGCCCTGACCGAGGGCGCCGAGGTGCCAGGCCTGGATGAGTCCACCAAGGCGCTGGTCGCCAAGTACCGTGAGCTGCGCGGCCGGTAGAAGGGCCGTGGGTACGGAAAGCGGGCGGCGGGAGTCCGTCCGCTTCCCGTAGACTCCGCGGCGATCGTGGTGCCGAGGGCTCGGGGGAGCGGAAGTTGGCCGGTTCGCGGGGAAGATGGCTGAGCGGCACGCTGTCGGCGAGGTCGATTCTGCAGCCCAAGGCCGTGGCGCAGGCGGTGTTCCACCCGGCGTGGATTCCGGCGTCGGTCGATCCATCGGTGGAACGGCTCAAGCGCGTGCGTGTCATTGCCGGGGCGGTCGCGGCGTTCGGTGTGTACACCTTCGTGCAGGGCAAGTTCGACTTCACGGAGGTCCTGGAGAACATGCTGACGGCGGCCGCCGTCCTGCTGTTCATCACGCCCCTGACGGTGGGGGTGATGCTTTTCGTCTGGCGGCGCACCGGGAGGATCCGTCAGCTGCGCGTGCCCCTCTTCAACGCGCTCAAGCTGCTGCTGCTCTTCATCGGCATGGTCGTTGCGACGGTGTTCTTGTGGCAGCTGTCGACCTCACTCGGGGGCATCATGCTCGCGGTGCTCGGTCTGATGGCGCTCTGGCTGACCGGATTCCTGGCCTACGGAGCGGTGCAGTTGTCCGGGAACTTCTTCGGCTCCGCCGCCGTGCACCGCTGTCTGCCGCCGCTGCTCGCCACGGTGACGGCCTGGCTGATGGCCATTCCCGACCTGGTCACCGGTGACCTGCACGGGCTGAGCTTCACGATGGGCATCGTCTTCATCCTGGGCGCGCCGGTGACGGTCACGGCCATCGCCTTCCTGGAGATGAACCGGCTCCGCCGCCGTTACGGGATACGGCTGGGCGCGCACCCCGCCACGCTGCCGCCGCTTCCCACAACGCCGGCGTACGCGCCGAACGCGGGGTTCGTGCCGCCGCCGGGCCAGCCGTACATGCCGCCCGGCCAGTCGTATATGCCGCCGGGCCAGCCGTACGCGCCAGGCCAGCCGTACGCGCCAGGCCACGGCAACCCGTACGCCCCTGGAAACGGCGCCCCGTACACGCAGTGGCCGCAGAACCCGTACAACCAGCAGAACCCGCACGGGTTCTGACGGCGCTCAGGCTCGGGGCTCAGGCCACCGCGCTCAGGGTGTCCGCAAGTCGCCGTCGGGCGGAGCGGGCCGCGGGGAGCGCGGCGAGGGCGGCGGCGCCCAGCACCGCGGCCAGGCCGAACAGCGACAGCAGGAGGAGGGACGGCCCCCGGGCGATACCGGCGCCGATGCCGCTCGACCTCCCCTGGACGTCGATCAGCCAGTGCGCGAGGGGCAGCCCCAGCGCCGTACCCGCGAGGACCGCGGCCAGGGCCGTGCAGGCGGTGGCCGTGACGGTGACCGCGGTGATCTGCCGTGGGGACAGCCCGATGGCCTTGAGCGCCAGCAGATCCCGCTCGCCCTCGCGCACGGTGCCACCGATCGCGGTGAGCAGCTCGATGAGTCCGATGAGGGCGAGTACGGCGATCAGCCCGACGACGACGCCGCGCAGCGGTGAGAGACCGTCGGCCGGGTTGGTCACGGCGTGCACGTCCAGGTGCCCGTGCCCGGCCGCGGTCAGCTCGGTGGCGACTTTGCCCGGGTCGGCGCCGGGGCGCAGCTGGAGCTGGTAGAGGGTCGGGCCGAGCTCGGGGTCGTTCTCGCGGAGGGTGTCGAGCGAGGTGGAGATGACGCGGCCGCCGTTCTCCGGCTCGATGCTGCGGCCGACGATGTGCAGGATCTGCGGTCGCGCGCCGACGGTCATCCGCACCCAGTCCCCGACGCGCACATCCAGCAGATCGAGCAGCCCCTGACCGGCCACCGCCTCGTCGGGCTCGCGGGCCGGGCGGCCCTCGGCCAGCGTGAACGGGTACGGGTCCTGACGCGTGCCGAGCCCGCGCAGCGCGATCGTGGCCGTCTGGCCCGGGACCAGAGCGGCCACCTCGGCGCCCGGGTGCACGGCGGCGACCTGCGTGTTCCCGGCCAGCAGCGCACGCGCCCCAGGGTCGCTCAGGCTCTCGTCCGCGTGTGCCGTGAGCGCGGCCGCGAGGCCGATCCGCTCGGGCTCGTTGTGGAAGCGGTCGATGGTGGTCCACGCGCTCAGCGCCACCACGATCAGCAGCAGCGGCAGGGCGAGCCGGGCGACCGTCGCCAGCGAGCGCGGCCGCCGCGGGAACGCCTGGTGCCAGCCCAGCACGAGCGCCGGCGGCAGCCGCAGTCCGAGCGCGCGGCGTGCCACGCCCGACAGGCGTCCGGCCGGCGGTGCCGCGGCCCGCAGCACCGGCACGGGAGGCACCCGGCCCGCCCGCCACGCCGCGACCCCGGTCGTCGCACCGATGAAGAGCACCGCGGCGACCGGCACCGCGAACAGCGCCGCGGTGTGCCCGGGCAGCCCCTGCCACACGCCTACGGCGTCTCCGAGGCGGCCGGGGATCCGGCTCCCCAGCGCCTGGGTGAGCGCCCCGGCGACCAGGGCGCCCAGGGACGCGTACGCCACGTGCTGGATCAGGAAGATGCGCACCACCTGGCCGGGTGTGAACCCGATCGCCTTCAGCACCGAGATGTCCCGCAGGTGGCCGCGGATACGGGTGCCGATCGCGCCGTACACGGCGAGTGCAGCGGCGACCAGCGCGCCGAGGCCGAAGAGGCCCAGCACCTGCCCCAGCAGCCGGTTGTCGCCCTGGGCCTCGGCGCGGGCCTGCTGCCAGTTCGACACCTGGGTGACCGCGCCGGCACCGAGTTCCGTCACCGCGCGCTGCACCGCGTAGTCCGTGTCGCCGGGATCGGTCAGCCGCAGGCCGATGACCTGGCCGGTGCGTCCGTCGGCACCCTGAACGGCGGACGGCAGAGCCCAGACGAGCCCCGACCGTTCGCCGGGGCTGTAGCGGGGCTCGGCGCTGTCCGCCACGCCAAGGACGGTCAGGGTCCGGGCGGTGCCGGGCACGGTGAGGGTGTCCCCGGGCTCGGCCCACAGCGCCCGGGCGAGGCTGTCCTCCAGGACGACTCCGTCGGGTCGGGCGGGGTCGAGCCAGTGGCCGGAGGCGAGCAGCGGCCGACCGGTGGCGGGCGGCTCGACGGCGCCGCGCAGTTCGACGGAGGCGCGGGTGCCGCGGGACTCGACGGTGGCGGACGCGGTGCGGTACGGGCCCGCGACGGACTCGACACCGTCCAGTTTCGCGAGCCGCCCGGCGTCGGCGGACGCGCCGGTGTGGATCCACACATGGGCGCCGTGCGACTGCGTGAAGACGCGCTGCCAGGGGTTTGTCGCGTATCCGAAGAGCGCCGCGGCCAGCAGCAGCGAGGCGACGATCCCCGCGGTGGCGAGCACGATGAACAGCGCCTCGCCCCGATGCGTCCGCAGATCGGCATGCGCCCAGCGCAGAGTGGCCCGCACGCCGGTCAGCCCTTCGGCTCGCGTACGACGACCTCGCGTACCTCGCGTACATCGGGCCGGTGTACGCCGGGCGCGTGCTTCGGCTCGCGTACGGCGGGCAGGCTCGTGTGCTCCCGTACGACGGGACGGTCCATCCGCACAGGGTCCAGCAGCTGGTCGTGCACTCGGCTCAGTCCCTCAGTTCCAGTACGCCGGATATCCCGGCGCCGCGCGACGGCGTGCCGTCGAGTTCCGCGTCGTCGGCGATGCGGCCGTCGAAGAAGCTGATGACACGGTCCGCGGCGCTGGCGAGCCGGGCGTCATGGGTGACCAGCAGGATGGTCTGCCCGCGCTGGTGGAAGCGGGACAGCAGCCGCATCACCTCGCGGGTGCCCTTGCTGTCCAGGCTGCCCGCGGGCTCGTCGGCCAGCAGCAGGGACGGATGGTTGACCAGCGCCCGGGCCAGGGCGACGCGCTGCTGTTCACCGCCGGACAGCTCACCCGGCATGCTGCGCCCCTTGCCCTCCAGGCCCAGCTCGGACAGCAGCCGCTCGCGTTCAGCGCGCGCCTGCTTGGGGGAGACCCCGGCCAGCAGGGCGGGCAGTTCGACGTTGTCGGCGACCGACAGATTGGAGACCAGGTTGAAGAACTGGAAGACGATGCCGATGCGGCGTCGGCGCTCCACCGCCCAGCGCGCCTCGCTGTACGCGTCCGTGCACTCGCCGTCCAGCCAGACGCTGCCGGAATCGGGCCGCTGGAGCCCGCCGAGCAGGTGCAGCAGCGTCGACTTCCCGGCGCCGGACGGGCCGGTGATGGCCACGAACTCGCCCTGGCGCACGGACAGGTCCACTCCGCGCACGGCATGCGCCGGGGCGCCCTCGCCGTGGTGGGTCTTGACCAGGCCCTCGGCGCGCAGCAAGGGAACCAGACCCTCGGCGCGCGGCAAAGGAGCGGTGTGGCTCACTCCAGCTCCTCCAGTTCCTCCTGGCAGCGTTCCAGCCAGTCGAGATCGGCCTGCAGATGCAGCATGGCGCCCTCGATCAGCAGATGGGAGATGCGGTTGTCCCGGTCCTCGGCCGCGGCGAGCTTCGACAGGTTGCGCATGGTGTTCAGATACTGACGCCGCTGCTTGTTGATCAGAGCGATCTGGTCTGCAAGACCGGTCGTCGGGGCGAGGGCGAGCTTCATGAAGAACTCGTCCCGTACCCGCGGCTCGTCCGCCGTCTCCTGGTACCAGGTGTGCAGCGCCTCGCGCCCGGCATCAGTGAGGTGGTAGATCTTCTTGTTGGGCCGGCTCGACTGCTCGACTTCCTCGCCCTCGATCAGTCCCGACTTCTCGAGGCGGCCGAGCGTGACATAGATCTGGCCGACGTTGGGCTGAGGGTACGCGGAGCCCAGCAGTTGCTCAAGGTCCTGCTTGAGCTCGTACCCGTGGGCCGGGCCACGCGCCAGCAGGGCCAGGAGGGGCAGCCGCACCCGTGCTCTCCTCCCCGCATCCTCGTCATGTGCCGCAGACCGATGTCAGACCGATGTCAGGCCGTTGCCCGGTCGATGCAACCGGGAGGCCAATGTGTCGCAGGCCCTAGTATCGCCCATACCTAACAGGTATACATGGCCACTGACGCCGGGCGAAGGTGCCCGTCGCCGGTGTACAGGGAGGAACCTATGCGGTGGATACGTGCCGCCGGTAGGGGTCTCCTGGTCGCCGCGGTGGTCCTGACCGGTTACGTCGCCTCCGGCACCCCCGCGGACGGGGCGCACGGCGCCGGTCGCGGCCCGCTCACCCTGGCGACCGCGGGTGACCTCACCGGCTATCTGGGACCGCTGCTCGAAGGGTGGAACCGTACTCACCCCGGCGAGAAGGTCACCCTCGTCGAGCTCCCGGACTCCGCCGACGAGACGCACGCGCAGATGACGACCGACCTGCGCGGCGGCGGCAGAAGCCGCTTCGACGTCCTCAACATCGACGTCGCCTGGACCTCGGAGTTCGCCGCCGCGGGCTGGATCTCCCCGCTGGACCGCGATCGTTTCCCGCTCGACAGTTTCCTGCAGCCGGTCGTGGACACGGCGACGTACGACGGCAGGCTGTACGCGGTCCCTTACGTCACCAACGCGGGACTCCTCCTGTACCGCAAGGACGTCCTCGCCAAGGAGGGCGTCGCACCGCCGCGCACCTGGGCCGAACTGGAGCGGCAGGCGAAAACCATCGCCCCGAAGTACGGACTCGACGGCTACGCCGGCCAGTTCCTGCCCTACGAGGGACTCACCGTGAACGCGGCGGAGGCGGTCTACTCGGCGGGTGGCACGATCCTCGGCGACGAGGGCGAGCGCGTCACCGTGAACTCCGAGGCGGCACGCGAGGGCATCGGATTCCTCGCCGACGGGGTACGCGACGGCTGGATCCCGAAGGAGGCGCTGACGTACAAGGAGGAGGAGTCCAAACAGGCCTTCCAGGACGGCCACCTCCTCTTTCTGCGCAACTGGCCCTACGCCTACGTCAGCGCCTCCGGCAAGGGATCGGCGGTCGCCGGGAAGATCGGCGCCGTACCCCTGCCCGGCCCCGACGGACCGGGCACGAGCGTGCTCGGCGGCTCCAACCTCGCCGTCAACGCCCATGCGCGGCACCCCGATTCGGCCGCGCGCCTGATCGCGTACCTCACCACCGAGCGGGCGCAGCGCCAGGTCCTCACCAAGGGCGCACTGCCGCCCGTGCGGGCCGCGCTCTACGAGGACCCGGAGCTGATCCGGGAGTTCCCGTACCTGACCACGCTGCGCGCGAGCGTCCTCGCGGCGGCGCCGCGCCCCAAGAGCCCGCGCTACGACCAGGTCAGCCTGGCCGTGCAGGCCGTCGTGCACGACGCGTTGGCGGGGTACGAGACGCCTTCCGCGGCGGTACGGCGGCTGGCGCGCGAGCTGGCGGCCATCTCGCGCCGGTAGCACCGAGGGAGTGCCCCGGTAGCCCTGCTAGTTACATGTTAGGTAACGGGAGCATCCCATCTCCGGGTTTTGTGCCCGAAAAGTACGCATATAACTTCCCAACTTCCCGGTTGCTGCTGCCTACTCGTTGACACCTGTGTGACACGCCTACTTAACATGCATGCATAACCGAAGGCACGCACAGACAGGTCAACGGGTGACCCTCAACACGCACCGCTGGTGGCGCGACGCAGTGATCTACCAGGTGTACGTCCGCAGCTTCCTGGACAGCACCGGGGACGGCATCGGCGATCTCGCCGGAGTCCGGGCGGGCATGCCGTACCTCAAGAAGCTCGGGGTCGACGGCATCTGGCTGAGTCCCTTCTATCCCTCGCCGCAGCACGACCACGGCTACGACGTCGCCGACTACTGCGACGTGGACCCGCTCTTCGGCGACCTCGCCGAGTTCGACCTGCTGATGACCGACGCCCGTCGCCTCGGCATCAAGGTGCTCCTGGACATCGTCCCCAACCACTGCTCGAGCGAGCACCCGTGGTTCCGTGACGCCCTCGCGGCGGAGCCCGGCAGCGAGGCCCGCGCCCGCTTCCACTTCGCCGACGGACGCGGCCCGGAGGGCGCCGAGCCGCCCAACAACTGGCACGCCATGTTCGGCGGCCCCGCCTGGTCCCGCGTCACCGAGGCGGACGGCAACCCCGGCCAGTGGTACCTGCACATGTTCACGTCCGAGCAGCCCGACCTGAACTGGCGCAACCCCGAAGTCGGTGCGCACTTCGACCAGGTGCTGCGGTTCTGGCTCGACCGGGGCGTCGACGGCTTCCGCATCGACGTGGCCGCCGGTCTCTTCAAGCACCCCGACCTGCCGGACTCGCCCGACCCGGAGGCCGACGCCCGTACCCGCGACTCGGTCAACCCGCTCGCCTGGAACCGCCCCGAGGTGCACGACGTGTGGCGCCACTGGCGGTCCGTCTGCGAGGAGTACACCGAGCGCGACGGCCGCGACCGGCTGCTGGTCGGCGAGGTCTCGGTGCCGACGGCCCGCGAACACGCGCAGTACGTACGGCCCGACGAGCTCCACCAGGCCTTCTTCTTCGACCTGCTCAGCGCGCCCTGGAACGCCGACGCCTTCCGCAAGGTCATCTCCGAGGCCATGCAGGACATAGCCGGCACCGGATCGACGGTCACCTGGGTCCTCAACAACCACGACCAGGTCCGCACCGTCACCCGGTACGGCGAACTCGGCACCGAGGGCAGCGGGCTCGGCGCCGCCCGCGCCCGCGCCGCGGCGCTGCTGATGCTGGCGCTGCCCGGAGCCGCGTACATCTACCAGGGCGAGGAGCTCGGGCTGCCCGAGGTCGTCGACCTGCCCGACGACGTGCTGACGGACCCGATCTTCCGCCGTACGGGCAGCCGCGCCCGGATCCGCGACGGCTGCCGGGTGCCGCTGCCGTGGTCGGGGCACGCCTCGCCGTTCGGCTTCACCTCGGGCGCCGAGAGCGCCAAGCCGTGGCTGCCGCAGCCCGACTACTTCGCCGAGTACGCCACCGACCGTGCGCTCGCCGACACCCGCTCCTTCTGGCACCTCTACCGCGACGGACTGCAACTGCGCGCCGCCCTCCCTCAGTTGGGCGAGGGCACGCTGCGCTGGCTGGAAGCGCCGCCCGGCGTCCTCGCCTTCGTCCGCGGCGACGGCCTGGTGTGCGCCGTCAACTTCGGTACGGCCCCGACGCCCGCGCCGGTCTCCGGCACCCCCTTGCTGTCCAGCGGCCCCTGCCCGGCCGGCGTCCTGCCCGGCTCGACGGCCGCCTGGTGGATCAGCGACTGCACGAATCCCTGAGCGCCACCTCCCTGAAGATTTTCCGTCAATTCCCCTGCCCTGAAAGGGACATCAACGATGATGCGACGACGTACCACCCTGCTCGCGAGCTGCACCGCCCTCGCCCTGGCCCTCGGCGCGACCGCCTGCGGAGGCGGGCCCGTCGCCGCGGGAGGCGGCGGAAAGTCGCTCAGCGGACAGACGATCACCGTGGCCGGTGTCTGGTCCGGCAGTGAGCAGAAGAACTTCCAGAAGGTCCTGGACGCCTTCACCGAGAAGACCGGCGCCAAGACCCAGTTCGTCTCCACCGGCGACAACGTCTCCACCGTCGTCGGCAGCAAGATCGAGGGCGGCAACGCCCCCGACGTGGTGATGGTCCCGCAGGTCGGCGTCCTCCAGCAGTTCGCGAAGAAGGGCTGGCTCAAGCCCCTCTCCAAGACCACCGAACAGTCCGTCGACACCAACTACGCGAGCGTCTGGAAGAAGTACGGCAGCGTCGACGACACCTTCTACGGCCTGTACTTCAAGGCCGCTCACAAGTCGACCGTCTGGTACAGCCCCGACGCCCTCGCCCAGGCGGGCGTCAAGCCGCCGACCACGTACGACGCGATGCTGAAGGCCGGGCACACCGTCTCCGACTCGGGCCTCGCGGCCTTCTCGGTCGCCGGACAGGACGGCTGGACGCTCACCGACTGGTTCGAGAACATCTACCTCTCCCAGGCGGGGCCCGAGAAGTACGACGCTCTCGCCGCCCACAAGCTCAAGTGGACCGACCCGACCGTGGTGAAGGCCCTCACCACCCTCGGCAAGCTCTTCAAGGACAAGCAGCTGATAGCCGGCGGCCAGAAGGAGGCCCTGAACACCGACTTCCCCGGCTCCGTCGAGAAGGTCTTCGGACCGAAGCCCGAGGCGGGCATGGTCTACGAGGGCGACTTCGTCGCAGGCGTCGCCAAGGACCAGTTCGGCAAGAAGATCGGCCAGGACGCCAACTTCTTCCCCTTCCCCGCGGTCGACGGCGGCAAGGCCCCCGTGGTCAGCGGCGGTGACGCGGCCGTGGTCCTCAAGGAGGGCAAGAACCAGAAGGCCGCCATGACGTTCCTGGAGTACCTGGCGACCCCGGAGGCGTCCGCGGTCTGGGCCGAGGCGGGCGGCTTCCTCTCCCCGAACAAGAAGCTCGACCTCGCCTCCTACGGCGACGACATCACCCGCGAGACCGCCAAGTCCCTGATCGCGGCCGGGGATTCGGTCCGCTTCGACATGTCCGACCAGGCCCCGGCCGCGTTCGGCGGCACCAAGGGCGCGGGCGAGTGGAAGGTCCTCCAGGACTTCCTGCGCGACCCGTCGGACCCGAAGGGGACGGCCGCCGAGCTGGAGAACGCGGCGGCCAAGGCGTACCAGGGCTGATCGTCATGACCGCCACCCTCGTGAAAGAGGCGAGCCCTCCGGCCGTGACCATGGCAGACCGCAGACGGCGTGCCAGACGCCGCGGCCGGATCATCGCCCTCGCCTTCGTCCTCCCCGCCCTGCTCCTGCTCGGCGCGCTCGTCGTCTACCCCGTGATCTTCTCCGTGGGCCGCAGCTTCTTCGACGCCTCCGGCAGCCGGTTCGTGGGCGGCGACAACTACACCGAGATGTTCCGCGACCCGGCCACGCTCAAGGCCGTCCGCAACAGCGCCATCTGGGTCGTCGTCGCGCCGACGCTGCTCACCGGGCTCGGTCTCGTGCTCGCCGTACTGGTCGAGAAGATCCGCTGGGCCACCGCGTTCAAGCTGCTGCTGTTCATGCCCATGGCGGTCTCCTTCCTGGCCGCCGGCATCATCTTCCGGCTCGCGTACGACGAGGACCCCGACAAGGGCGTCCTGAACGCCGCCGTGGTCGGCGTCCACGACGCGTTCAAGGGGACCTCGTCCTACCCGGCCGCCCGGGCCCGCGACGGCCAGGGCCTCACCAAGGGAGCCGACGGCTCGTACCGGACGACCGCCGCCGCGTCGCCCGGCCACACGGTCGGCCTCGGCCTCGTCGGCGTACTCCCCACGGAACTGCCGAAGGACGCGAAGCCCGCGTACGCGGCCGCCGGCCGGAAGGCGGCCGGGGACGAGCTGCGCGGTGTCGTCTACCTGGACTTCACGCCCGGTGGGGGAGGCAAGCAGGGCAAGGTCGACCGAGGGGAGAGCGGACTGCCGGAGATGGAGGTCGAGGCGGTGCGTGACGGGAAGACGGTCGCGAGTACGACGACCGCGGCCGACGGATCCTTCCGCTTCTCCGGGCTGGACTCCCGCTCCTACACCGTGCGGCTGCCCGCGTCGAACTTCAGCCCGCCGTACGAGGGAGTGTCCTGGCTCGGCCCGGCGCTCGTCACGCCCGCCATCATCGGCGCCTACCTGTGGATCTGGACCGGCTTCGCCATGGTGCTGATCGGCGCCGGGCTCGCCGCGCTGCCGCGTGACGCGCTGGAGGCGGCGCGGATGGACGGGGCCAACGAGTGGCAGATCTTCCGCCGGATCACCGTGCCGCTGCTGGCGCCCGTGCTCACGGTGGTCTTCGTGACCCTCGTGATCAACGTGATGAAGGTCTTCGACCTCGTCTACATCATCGCGCCAGGCCCCGTGCAGGAGGACGCCACGGTGCTCGCCACCCAGATGTGGCTGGTGTCCTTCGGCGGCGGCAACAACCAGGGCCTGGGCAGCGCGCTCGGGGTGTTGCTCCTCTTGCTCGTGATCCCCGCCATGGTCTTCAACGTCCGCCGTTTCCGAAGGAGTCAACGATGAACGCGCTCAGGCGGGGGCTCGGCAACAGCCTGGTGCAGGCGTTCCTCGTGGTCGTCGGGCTGGTGTGGGTCACCCCGCTCGCCGGGCTGTTCCTCTCCTCCCTGCGCTCGGCGCAGGACACCGCCAAGGGGGGCTGGTGGACGGCGCTGACCAGCCCGAGTCAGCTGTCCTTCGACAACTACTCGGCGCTGCTGGGCAATGCGGGGATGACACGGGCCTTCTGGAACACCGTGCTGATCTCCGTGCCGGCGACCGTCCTCGTCGTGGTCATCGCGGCGCTCGCCGGATACGCCTTCGCCTGGCTGGAGTTCCCCTTCCGGGACGCGATCTTCCTGGTCGTGGTGGCCTTGCTGGTGGTGCCGGTCCAGGTGGGGCTGCTGCCGGTGGCCAAACTCTTCGGTGAGCTGGGGCTCTTCGGCACGATTCCGGGTGTCGTGCTCTTCCATGTGTCGTACGGGCTGCCGTTCGCGATCTTCCTGCTGCGCAACTACTTCGCTGAGATGCCGAAGGAGATGCTGGAGGCCGCGCGCATGGACGGGGGCAGCGAGTGGCGCATCTTCACGCGGCTGGTCCTGCCCGTGGGCCGGCCCGCCATCGCCAGCCTGGCCATCTTCCAGTTCCTGTGGGTGTGGAACGACATGCTGGTCGCGCTGCTGTTCGCCGACAGTTCATCGCAGCCGTTGACCGTGGAACTCCAGTCGCAGATCCGGCAGTTCGGGAGCAACATCGATGTGCTGGCGCCGGGGGCGTTTCTGTCCCTGGTGGTGCCTGTGGTGGTGTTCTTCGCCTTCCAGCGGCACTTTGTGCAGGGGGTGATGGCCGGGTCGGTGAAGTGAGGGGTTTGATTCGCCCCCTCCGCCCCTGCCCGTCCCGTATCTGGGGCTCCGCCCCAGACCCCGTTCGCGCAGTTCCCCGCGCCCCTTTTCAGGGGCGCGGGGAACTGCGCAATCTTTTGGCGGGGGTCTGGGGGCGGCAGCCCCCAGGGGACGGGAATGGGCAGGGGCGGAGGGGGCGAATCAAACCCCGCCGCCCCTACCCACGGGGCTCAGGGCGAAGCCGGCGGATACAGCGACCGCGGCAGCTGCGAAGCCGCCGCCGCGTCCAGGAGCCACAGCGTGCGCGAGCGGCCGTACGCACCCGCCGCCGGGGCCTGTACCTCGCCCGCGCCCGACAGGGCGATCGCCGCGGCCTGGGCCTTGTCCTCGCCTGCCGCGAGGAGCCAGACCTCGCGGGCGGAGCGGATCGCGGGCAGGGTCAGTGAGATCCGCGTCGGCGGGGGCTTCGGTGCGCCGTGTACACCGACGACCGTCCGTTCCGTCTCCCGCACCGCGGGGAGTTCCGGAAAGAGCGAGGCCACGTGGGTGTCGGGACCGACGCCCAGCATCAGGACGTCGAAGGTCGGCACCGAGCCGTGGTTCTCGGGCCCCGCGGACTTCGCGAGCTCGGTGGCGTACGCCTCCGCCGCCGCGTCCACGTCGGTGCCGTAGGGACCGTCGGACGTCGGCATCGCGTGCACCCGCGCGGGGTCCAGCGGCACCGAGCCCAGCAGCGCCGCCCGGGCCTGCGTGTCGTTGCGGTCCGGGTCGCCCTCGGGCAGGAACCGCTCGTCGCCCCACCACAGGTCGAGGCGGCCCCAGTCGATGGCGTCCCGGGCGGGCGCGGCGGCCAGCGCGGCCAGGAGGCCGTTGCCGTTGCGGCCGCCGGTGAGCACGACCGAGGCGTAGCCGCGCGAGGCCTGCGCGTCCACGATCTTCGTGATCAGCCGGGCCGCGGCGGCCTGGGCCATCAGCTCCTTGTCGCGGTGGACGACGAGCTGCGGAGTACTCACTTGGCGGCCGCCTTCTTCGCGGGAGCCCGCTTGGCCGCGGTCTTCTTGGCCGGAGCCTTGGCGGAAGCCTTCGTCGCGGTCGCCGCGGAGGGGGAGGCCTCCGCCTCCGACGCGTTCAGCCGGTCCACCCCGTAGCGCAGCGCCGACGCGTATGTGTCGTCCGGGTCCAGGCGGCGCAGCTCCTCCGCGATCAGCTCGGACGTCTCGCGGCGCTTGAGCGCCACCGCGCGGTCGGGCTGTCCCTGGATGGACAAGGTCGCCAACGTGCCGTCCGCGCGGTCCAGGACGATCGGGCCGCAGCTCGTGTTCATCCGGACGGCGGTGAGACCGGGACCGGAGGACAGCGAACGCTTGACGGGCACGTCGAGGCGGTCCGCGAGCCACATGGCGAGCAGCTCGCAGCTCGGGTTGAACTCCTCGCCCTCCACCTCGACCGCGTCGACCTCGCAGGTGACCTGGTCCAGGGCCGCGGCCAGCATCGAGCGCCAGGGCGTGATGCGGGTCCAGGAGAGATCGGTGTCGCCCGGCGTGTAGGCGTCGGCGCGGGCGCTGAGCTCCCGTACCGGCGCCTCGGCGGCGTAGGTGTCGGTCACGCGGCGCTGGCCGAGCGCGCCGAGCGGGTCGTTGGCCGGGTCGGGCGGCGCGTTCACCGGCCACCACACGACGACCGGGGCGTCCGGCAGCAGCAGCGGCAGGACGACCGACTGGGCGTGGTTGACGACCTCGCCGTACAGGCGCAGCACCACCGTCTCGCCGGTGCCGGCCTCCACGCCGAGCCGCACCTCGGCGTCGAGACGCGACTTCGTGCGGTCGCGGGGCGAGCGCGAGACGCGCCTGATGACCACAAGGGTGCGCGAGGGGTGCTCGCGCGAGGCCTCGTTGGCGGCCTTCAGGGCGTCGTAGGCGTTCTCCTCGTCGGTGACGATGACGAGGGTGAGAACCATGCCGACGGCGGGCGTGCCGATGGCGCGGCGGCCCTGCACGAGCGCCTTGTTGATCTTGCTGGCCGTGGTGTCCGTGAGATCGGTCTTCATGGGCGACGCCAGCTCCGTCCGTCTCGCTCGAGCATTTCGTCCGCCTCGACGGGGCCCCACGTGCCCGCGGGGTACTGCGCGGGCTTGCCGTGCTTGTCCCAGTACTCCTCGATCGGGTCGAGGATCTTCCAGGACAGCTCGACCTCCTCGGTGCGCGGGAAGAGGTTCGAGTCGCCCAGCAGGACGTCCAGGATCAGGCGCTCGTACGCCTCCGGGCTCGACTCCGTGAAGGACTCGCCGTACGCGAAGTCCATCGAGACGTCCCGGATCTCCATCGAGGTGCCGGGCACCTTGGAGCCGAAGCGGACCGTGACGCCCTCGTCGGGCTGGACGCGGAAGACGATCGCGTTCTGGCCCAGCTCCTCCGTCGCCGTGTGGTCGAAGGGGGAGTGCGGGGCGCGCTGGAACACGACCGCGATCTCGGTGACGCGGCGGCCGAGACGCTTGCCGGTGCGCAGGTAGAAGGGGACGCCTGCCCAGCGGCGGTTGTCCACCTCCACCTTGATCGCGGCGTACGTGTCGGTCTTCGACTTGGCGTCGATGCCGTCTTCCTGGAGGTAGCCGACGACCTTCTCGCCGCCCTGCCAGCCCGCCGCGTACTGCCCGCGGACCGTGTTCTTGCCCAGGTCCTTCGGCAGCTTGGCCGCGCCGAGCACCTTGGTCTTCTCGGCGGCGAGGGCGTCCGCGTCGAAGGAGGCGGGCTCCTCCATGGCGGTGAGCGCCATCAGCTGGAGCAGGTGGTTCTGGATGACGTCGCGGGCGGCGCCGATGCCGTCGTAGTAACCGGCCCGGCCGCCGATCCCGATGTCCTCGGCCATGGTGATCTGCACATGGTCGACGAAGGACCGGTTCCAGATCGGCTCGAACATCGTGTTGGCGAAGCGCAGCGCCAGGATGTTCTGGACGGTCTCCTTGCCCAGGTAGTGGTCGATGCGGAAGACCTGGTCAGGGGCGAAGACCTCGTGGACGACCGCGTTGAGCTCCTCGGCCGACTTGAGGTCGTGACCGAAGGGCTTCTCGATGACCGCGCGGCGCCAGGAGCCGTTCGACTGCTCGGCCAGGCGGTGCTTCTTCAGCTGCTTGATGACCACCGGGAAGGCGGACGGCGGCACGGAGAGGTAGAAGGCGAAGTTGCCTCCCGTGCCCTGTGCCTTGTCCAGCTCGTCGATGGTGGAGCGCAGCCGTTCGAAGGCGTCGTCGTCGTCGAAGGTGCCCTGCACGAAGCGCATGCCCTGGACGAGCTGCTGCCAGACCTCCTCGCGGAAGGGCGTCCGTGCGTGCTCCTTGACCGCGTCGTGGACCTCCTGGGCGAAGTCCTCGTTGGCCCACTCACGGCGTGCGAAGCCGACGAGCGAGAAGCCCGGCGGCAGCAGACCCCGGTTGGCGAGGTCGTACACGGCGGGCATCAGCTTTTTACGTGACAAATCGCCCGTGACGCCGAAGATGACCAGGCCCGACGGCCCCGCGATACGCGGGAGCCGTCGGTCTGCGGGGTCACGCAGCGGGTTGCTGCTTGACAAGGTTTCAGCCCTCCGAAGGGGCGAGGCGCTCGAGCTCCGCCTCTGTGGACTTGAGCAGGTCGTTCCAGGACGCCTCGAACTTCTCGACGCCCTCGTCCTCCAGGAGCTGGACCACGTCGTCGTACGCGATCCCGAGCTTCTCCACCGCGTCGAGCTCGGCGCGGGCCTGCTCGTACGTACCGGCGATGGTGTTGCCGGTGATCTGCCCGTGGTCCTCGGTGGCCTCCAGAGTGGCCTCCGGCATGGTGTTCACCGTGTTCGGTGCCACCAGCTCGTCGACGTACAGGGTGTCCTTGTACGCCTTGTCCTTGACGCCGGTCGAGGCCCACAGCGGACGCTGCTTGTTGGCCTGCGCCTTGTCGAGGGCGGCCCAGCGGTCGGAGGAGAAGACCTCCTCGTACGCCTGGTACGCCAGACGCGCGTTGGCGACGCCGGCCTTGCCGCGGGCGGCCTTCGCCTCGGGGGTGCCGAGAGCGTCGATCCGCTTGTCGATCTCGGTGTCCACGCGGGACACGAAGAAGGACGCCACGGAGTGGATCTTCGAGAGGTCCAGGCCGCGCTCCTTGGCCTTCTCCAGGCCGGAGATGTAGGCGTCCATGACCTCGCGGTAGCGCTCCAGCGAGAAGATCAGCGTGACGTTGACGCTGATGCCCAGGCCGATCGTCTCGGTGATCGCCGGGAGACCCGCCTTGGTGGCCGGGATCTTGATCAGGGTGTTGGGGCGGTCCACCAGCCAGGCCAGCTGCTTGGCCTCGGCGACGGTCGCCTTGGTGTTGTGCGCCAGACGCGGGTCGACCTCGATCGACACGCGCCCGTCCTGGCCGCCGGTCGCGTCGAAGACCGGGCGCAGGATGTCGGCGGCGTCACGGACGTCCGCCGTCGTGATCATGCGGATCGCTTCTTCGACGGTGACCTTGCGGGCGGCGAGATCCGCGAGCTGCTGCTCGTAACCGTCGCCGCTGCTGATCGCCTTCTGGAAGATCGACGGGTTGGTGGTGACGCCCACGACGTGCTGCTGGTCGATCAGTTCGGCAAGATTGCCGGACGTGATCCGCTTGCGCGACAGGTCGTCCAGCCAGATCGCGACGCCTTCCTCGGAGAGGCGCTTGAGTGCGTCTGTCATGGAAATTGCATCTCCTACGTGTCGTATATCAGCGTCAGCGCTGGGCTGCGGCGATCGATTCCCGGGCGGCACCCGCGACATTCTCGGCAGTGAAACCGAATTCGCGGAAGAGCACCTTGCCGTCGGCCGAAGCACCGAAGTGCTCCAGCGAAACAATGCGTCCGGCGTCCCCGACGAACCGGTACCAGGTCAGACCGATACCGGCCTCGACCGCGACCCGCGCCTTCACCGACGGCGGCAGGACGCTGTCCCGGTACCCCTGGTCCTGCTCCTCGAACCACTCCACGCACGGCATGGACACGACCCGCGTCGGCACACCCTCGGCCTGGAGCTGCTCGCGCGCCTCGACGGCCACGTGCACCTCGGACCCGGTGGCGATGAGGATGACCTCGGGCTCGCCGCCCTCGGCCTCGAAGAGGACGTAACCACCCTTGGCGGCATCCTCGTTGGGCTCGTACGTCGGCACGCCCTGGCGGGTCAGTGCGAGGCCGTGCGGGGCGCCCTTGCCGAACACCTTCGTGTAGCGCTTGAGGATCTCGCGCCAGGCGATCGCCGTCTCGTTGGCGTCCGCGGGACGGACCACGTTCAGACCGGGGATCGCGCGCAGCGAGGCCAGGTGCTCGACCGGCTGGTGCGTCGGACCGTCCTCGCCGAGGCCGATCGAGTCGTGCGTCCACACGTACGTGACCGGCACGTGCATCAGCGCGGAAAGGCGTACGGCATTGCGCATGTAGTCGGAGAACACCAGGAAGGTGCCGCCGTAGATACGGGTGTTGCCGTGCAGCGCGATGCCGTTCATCTCCGCGGCCATGGAGTGCTCGCGGATACCGAAGTGAATCGTGCGGCCGTACGGGTCGGCGCCCGGCAGCGGGTTGTCGGCCGGCAGGAACGAGGAGTTCTTGTCGATCGTGGTGTTGTTCGAGCCCGCGAGGTCGGCGGAGCCGCCCCACAGCTCGGGGACGACCGCGCCGAGGGCCTGCAGCACCTTGCCGGACGCGGCACGCGTGGCGACACCCTTGCCCGCCTCGAAGACCGGGAGCTTCTCCTCCCAGCCGGCCGGCAGCTCGGCCGCGGCGATGCGGTCGTACTCGGCGGCGCGCTCCGGGCTGGCGGTGCGCCAGGCGGCGTACCCCTTCTCCCACTCGGCCTTGGCCTCGCGGCCGCGGTCGAGGGCCTGGCGGGTGTGCGCGAGCACCTCGTCGGTGACCTCGAAGGACTTCTCCGGGTCGAAGCCGAGGACGCGCTTGGTGGCCGCGACCTCGTCGTCGCCGAGCGCCGAGCCGTGCGCGGCCTCGGTGTTCTGCGCGTTCGGGGCGGGCCAGGCGATGATCGAGCGCATCGCGATGAAGGACGGCTTGTCCGTCACCTTCTTCGCGGCCTCGATCGCGTTGTAGATGGCGTGCGGGTCCAGGTCGCCGTCCGGCTTCGGGGCCACGCGCTGCACGTGCCAGCCGTACGCCTCGTACCGCTTGACGGTGTCCTCGGAGACCGCGGTCTCGGTGTCGCCCTCGATCGAGATGTGGTTGTCGTCCCACAGCAGGATCAGGTTGCCGAGCTTCTGGTGGCCGGCCAGCGAGGACGTCTCCGCGGAGATGCCCTCCTGGAGGCAGCCGTCACCGGCGATGCAGTAGATGAAGTGGTCGAAGGGCGACTCACCCTGAGGGGCGTCCGGGTCGAACAGACCGCGCTCGTAGCGGGAGGCCATCGCCATGCCCACGGCATTGGCGACACCCTGGCCGAGCGGACCGGTCGTGGTCTCCACACCGGTGGTGTGCCCGTACTCGGGGTGACCCGGCGTCTTGGAGCCCCACGTACGGAAGGCCTTCAGATCGTCCAGCTCCAGGCCGAAACCGGCCAGGTAGAGCTGGGTGTAGAGGGTCAGGGACGAGTGGCCCGCGGACAGCACGAAGCGGTCGCGTCCTACCCAGTCGGCGTCCGCCGGGTCGTGCCGCATCACCTTCTGGAAGAGGGTGTACGCGGCGGGCGCCAGGCTCATCGCCGTACCGGGATGGCCGTTGCCGACCTTCTGTACGGCATCGGCGGCCAGGACGCGGGCGGTGTCGACGGCCCGCTGGTCCAACTCGGTCCACTCGAGGTCTGTGGTGGTCGGCTTGGTGCTCACCCTGGGTCAGGGCTCCTCTCCACATGTCACGCATGTCGAATGCCGGTGCACTGGGCGCCCACCGGCGGTGTCGAGCCTACCCCCGTAAGTACGTGCGTTTTTTCGACTCATTCCAGACTGCCGGGACTCTTCGGGATCCGCCTCCCGACTGGCCCGTTCCGTGTTCGGCAAGTGAATACGGAGCCGCTCGTAAGAGTGCTCAATCGAGTGGTGCTCGGCTCTTCCAGCGGTGCTGCTCAACACGACCCCACCCCCGCGAATGTCGGGGTCTGGGCAACGTCTACAGTGGCGTGGTACGCGCGAGCCTTTACGGGGAGTTCACACCTGGGGGCTTGCTGGGATGTCTCTGTCAGGGGTGTGCGTGACGGCCGTCGAATCCCGTCCAGCGGGGGTGCTCGAGTCGAGCAGCAGCCGGGGCCAGCGGCCGTTCGGGGCCCGTGTCAAAGCGTTTGTGGCGCTGACCAAGCCGCGCATCATCGAACTGCTGCTGATCACCACCGTTCCGGTGATGTTCCTGGCCCAGCAGGGTGTGCCCGACCTGAAGCTGGTGCTCCTCACCTGCCTCGGCGGCTATCTGTCGGCGGGCGGCGCCAACGCGCTGAACATGTACATCGACCGTGACATCGACGCCCTGATGGAGCGCACCTCGCAGCGCCCGCTGGTCACCGGCATGGTCAGCCCCCGCGAGTGCCTGGCCTTCGGCATCACGCTCGCGGTCGTCTCGACGCTCCTGTTCGGCCTGACCGTCAACTGGCTGTCCGCCTGGCTGTCGCTCGGAGCGCTCCTCTTCTACGTCGTCGTCTACACGATGATCCTCAAGCGCCGTACGTCGCAGAACATCGTGTGGGGCGGCATCGCGGGCTGCCTCCCGGTGCTCATCGGCTGGTCGTCCGTCACGAACTCCATGTCGTGGGCGCCGATCATCCTCTTCCTCGTCATGTTCTTCTGGACGCCGCCGCACTACTGGCCGCTGTCCATGAAGGTCAGGGAGGACTACGCGCGCGTGGGCGTGCCGATGCTGCCGGTCGTCGCCACCAACAAGGTGGTCGCCCGCCAGATCGTCATCTACAGCTGGGTGATGGTCGCGGTCTCGCTGCTGCTCACCCCGCTCGGCTACACGGGCTGGTTCTACACACTGGTCGCGCTCGCCGCCGGCGGGTTCTGGCTGTGGGAGGCGCACGGTCTGCAAAACCGCGCCAAGGCCGAGGCGACGGGCGGCAAGCTCAAGGAGATGCGGCTGTTCCACTGGTCGATCACCTACGTGTCGATCCTCTTCGTGGCCGTCGCGGTGGACCCCTTCCTGCGCTGAGACTTCTCGACGGGTGGGGTGCGTGGTCAAAGCCACGCACCCCACCCGTCGCCGTTTGATCTACTCGTCGGTAGCATCCTGGCCATGGCAGACACCCAGCAGGACGACGAGACGACCGGCGCCACCCAGGACGCCAAGGCCGAGCGCAGGGCCGCCAAGCTCGCCCAGCAGATCTCCGCCTTCTCCAAGGCGCACGGCGGCGCCGAGGGACAGGTCGCGTACATCGGGCAGAAGGGCGCCCGGATCGTGCTCGTCGGCGAGGACGGCGGCTGGGGCGACCTCGTGGCGCCCACCTACGCGATCGCCGAGGAAGCCGTGAAGAGGTCCGGCATCACAGTTCACGAAGAGTTCGACGGCGAGTTCGCGGCGAAGGTGAAGACCGGCCCGTACGAGTGGACGCGCATGGCGGGAATCCAGGTGGGCGGCCCGCGCAACGCCTGAACCCGACGTGGGTCGGAGCGCCCCGTCAGGGGCGGGGCTGTATCGCCATGCGGCTCCGCCGCGTGGGCGCGACCAGCCAAGGACGGCCCGCCCCCCACTACAACCCGCACCCCGAACCGCACAAAACAGCGGAGCGCCTTCGCACGGGGTGTGCCCAAGCAACACCTGACACCCGGTACACCCGTTAGGACCTGTAAGCAGCGCAGCGTCTATGCGGGGAGTCCGGATGATCGAAACGCCGTCCCTGGTGGACCAGTACTGCCACGGCGTACTGAGGACGGAGCTGGGCCTCGGCACTTTCGAGGCCCACCTCGCCAGAACCGAGGGCCCACCGGCCCCCGGCACCACCTTCTTCGACACGCAGACCGGTTTCGCCGTACGGCGCTGGTGTCCGCCGCTGCTCGGTCTGGAGCCGCACTGTCCCCCGGCCCGCTATCTGGCCCGGCGTCGTGAACTCGGCGTACTGGAGTCGGGCCGCAGGCTGCTGCGCGGCAGCGGCATCACGACGTATCTCGTCGACACCGGGCTGCCCGGCGATCTGACGGGGCCGGGCGAGATGGCCTCCACGGGAGCCGCCGAGGCGCACGAGATCGTCCGCCTGGAGCTGCTCGCCGAGCAGGTCGCCGATACCTCCGGCACGGTCGAGTCCTTTCTCGCCAATCTCGCCGAGTCCGTCCACGGGGCCGCCGCGAACGCCGTCGCCTTCACCTCCGTGGCGGGCATGCGGCACGGTCTTGCGCTCGCGCCCGAGCCGCCCGGACCGGGCGAGGTGCGGGGGGCGGCGGGTCGCTGGCTGGCGGACCGCCGGGTGGGCGGGCCGCTCAGCGATCCCGTCCTCCTCCGCCATCTGCTGTGGATCGCGGTGGCCTCGGGGCTGCCCCTCCAACTCCACGCCGGACTCGGCGAGCCCGGTCTGCGCATCGACCGCACCGACCCCGTCCTGCTCACCGACTTCGCCCGCGCCACGGCCGGCCTCGGCACCGACCTCGTCCTCCTGCACGGCTACCCGTACCACCGGCACGCGGCCCATCTCGCCGGAGTCTTCCCGCACGTATACGCCGACCTGGGCGCGGCCCTGGTCCGAACGGGAGCGCGGGCGGCCGCCGTCCTCGCCGAGATCCTGGAGCTGGCGCCCTTCGGCAAGCTCCTGTTCTCCAGCGGGGCACATGGACTGCCCGAACTTCATGTGGTCGGGGCACGCCTCTTCCGCGAGGCGCTGGCGCGCGTGCTCGGCACCTGGGTCGCCGAGGGGGCCTGGTCGTTGGCCGACGCACAGCGGGTGGCGGGGCTGATCGCGGCCGGGAACGCCCGGCGGGTGTACGGGGTGGAGTGAGGCCCGCCAGACTCTGACCCCATGACCGACAACGCCACGGCTTCTCTCCTCGACCGCTTCCTCACCGATCTGAGGCTTCTTGCCCCGGTCGCCTTATGGGCGCACGGCTCGCTCGCGGGGGGCGACTACCAGGAGAGACGCAGCGATCTCGACCTGATCGCGGTCCTTGACGGCCCGATCTCGCTCGGGACCGTGCGCGAAGTGGTGCGGCTGCACCGCCGGCTGCGCACCGACGAGCCGCTCGCCGACAAGCTGCACTGCAGCTATCTGACGCCGGACACCATGGCCGGCGCGGAGCGGTCGTACCTCACCTGGGCGCACAACCGTCTGATGAAGCGGCCGGTCACCCCGGTTACCCGCCGCGAACTGCACGCCTTCGGACTCGTCCTGCACGGCAAACCGCCCGAGGACCTGCTCCCGCCCACCCCGGACCGCGAACTGACCGCCTTCGTCGTGCGTGACCAGAAGGACTTCTGGCGGCCCGCGGTGCGCAAGGCCCGGCTCTGGAAGCAGAACGTCTGGGTCGACCTGGGGATGGTCACCTTCGCCCGCGCGACCGTCACCCTGCGGGAGGGCCGCCTGATCTCCAAGAGGGAGGCCTTGGAGGCGCTGCCGGGACTGGGGGCGCCCGTCGACGTGGTCGCGGACATCAGGCGGCGGAGATACGAGGACTCCGCGCCGCCCACGCAGGAGTGGACGGTGCGCCGGGCCGAGCTCACGAGGGCTTACCTGGGTCCCGCCATCGACGGCCTTGTCGCCGCCTACGAAGGACTCACGCGCGCGTGAGCGTCGCTTCCGTCGAAGGACCGGGCAGATCCGCCACGGCGTCCGGGCGTTCACGCAGCGCCAGCAGGACGCGCAGGACCGCGATCCACACCAGGCAGGAGCCCAACATGTGGAGGCCGACCAGGGCCTCGGGGAGGTCCGTGAAGTACTGGACGTAGCCGATGACGCCCTGGGAAAGGAGGACCAGGAAAAGGTCGCGGGTGCGGTACAGGGGGCCCTTGGGCGCGTCCACCGCCTTCAGGACGAACCACAGGGCGAAGGTCAGCGTGACCACGATCCAGGCCAGCACGGCGTGCAGCTTGGCGACGTTCTCCCAGTTCACGTGCATGCGGTCGACCTCGCTCGAGTCGCCCGCGTGCGGTCCCGCACCGGTGACGACCGTGCCGACCGCGATCAGCAGCACGGCGGCGGCGACCAGGAACCAGACCAGCTGCTGCACCGACTTGCCGACGAGCGGACGCGGTTCGGCGTCGCCCTCGCGGGTGCGCTGCCACATGAGCGTCGCGACGGTGATGAGCGCCGTGGAGAGCAGGAAGTGCGCGGCGACCGTGTACGGGTTGAGGCCGACCAGGACGACGATGCCGCCGAGGATCGCGTTGCTCATGACGATCCAGAACTGGGCCCAGCCAAGCCGGGTCAGGCCCCGCCTCCACGGCTTCTGCGAGCGCGCGGCGATGATCGCCCAGCCGACCGCCGCGCACAGCACGTACGTCAGCATGCGGTTGCCGAACTCGATGGCGCCGTGGAAGTCCATCGCGCTGGTGGGGGTGAGCGAGCCGTCGGTGCACTCGGGCCACGTCGGGCAGCCCAGGCCCGAGCCGGTCAGCCGCACGGCGCCGCCGGTGACCACGATGACCACCGACATGACGAGCGCGGCGAGGGCCGCGCGCTGCACCGTCCGGGATGTCGGGGTCCAGCGTTCGGCGATGAAGACGAGCGGGTTGCGCACCGCGCGCAGGGCGTCGGCTCGGGTCACGTTTGGCACGTGCCCCATCGTAGGGGGCCGCTTGTGCACGCCTTCACGAGGGGGAGGTCTCTACTCCCACCGGAAGAATCGGGCGGCGGCTCCGAGACCCACGACCGCCCACACGGCCAGGATCCCGAGGTCTCCCCACGGCATCCCCGCACCGTGCTGGAGCACATCCCGCAGCCCGTCCGAGAGCGCAGAGATCGGCAGCAGACCGAGGACGTCCTGAGCGCCGGCGGGGAACTTGTCCATCGGGACGATCACGCCGCCGCCGACCAGGAGCAGCAGGAAGACCAGGTTGGCGGCGGCCAGCGTCGCCTCCGCCTTCAGCGTGCCCGCCATCAGCAGGCCGAGCCCCGAGAACGCGGCCGTCCCCAGAACCAGCAACAGCAGCACGGCCAGCGGGTTGCCGTGCGGCGACCAGCCCAGCGCGAAGGCGATCACCGTCAGCAGGACGACCTGGAGGGCCTCCGTGACCAGCACGGACGCCGTCTTCGCGGTCATCAGGCCCCAGCGGGGGAGCGGTGATGCGGCCAGCCGCTTGAGCACGCCGTAGCGCCGCTCGAAGCCCGTCGCGATCGCCTGGCCGGTGAACGCCGTCGACATCACGGCGAGCGCGAGGATGCCGGGGGCCAGGAAGTCGACCGCCTCGCCCTTGCCGGTGTCGACGATGTCGACCGAGCTGAACAGCGCGAGCAGCAGGGTCGGGATGACGACCGTCAGGAGGAGCTGCTCGCCGTTGCGGAGCAGCATCCTCGTCTCGAGGGCGGCCTGCGCGCCGATCATGCGGGGCAGGGGAGCCGCACTCGGCTTCGGGGTGTACGTACCGGCGACGGTCACGAACGCAGCTCCTTGCCCGTGAGTTCCAGGAAGACGTCTTCGAGTGTGTGGCGTTCGACCGAGATCTTCTCCGGCATCACCCCGTGCTGCGCGCACCACGACGTGACCGTCGCCAGCAGCTGCGGATCGACCTTGCCGCCCACCCGGTAGGCGCCCGGCGTGAGCTCGGCGGCCGTGCAGTCGGCCGGGAGGGCCTTCAGCAGGGACCCCACGTCGAGCCCCGGGCGGCCGGTGAACCGCAGGGTGTTCTCGGCGCCGCCGCGACACAGCTCCTCGGGGGAGCCCTGGGCGATGACCTTGCCCGCGTCGATGATCGCGACATCGTCGGCGAGCTGCTCGGCCTCGTCCATGTAGTGCGTGGTGAGGATCACGGAGACGCCGTCGGCGCGCAGATCGCGGACCAGGTCCCAGGTGGCGTGACGCGCCTGCGGGTCGAGTCCGGCGGTCGGCTCGTCGAGGAAGACCAGTTCGGGACGGCCGACCACGGCCATCGCCAGCGCGAGGCGCTGCTGCTGGCCGCCCGAGAGCCGCCGGTACGTCGTACGGCCGCAGCTGTCGAGGCCGAGCCGTTCGATGAGCGCGTCCACGTCCAGCGGGTCGGCGTGGAGCTTGGCGACGTGGCGGAGCATCTCGTCCGCCCGGGCGCCCGAGTAGACGCCTCCGGACTGGAGCATCACGCCGATGCGGGGACGCAGCGCCGAGGCCTCCCGGACCGGGTCGAGGCCCAGGACGCGCACCGAGCCCGAGTCCGGTCTGCGGTACCCCTCGCAGGTCTCGACCGTGGTCGTCTTGCCGGCGCCATTGGGTCCGAGTACGGCGGTGATGCCCGCCTTGGCCACCAGGTCGAGGCCGTCCACCGCGGTCTTCGTGCCGTACCGCTTCACCAGGGCCTGGACCTGGACCACGGGCTCGCTTCGCATGAGGCGCAAGTCTAAGGACGCCGCCGCGGTTCGCGGGCGCCGGGTCCCGCATCCACGTACAGGTCCCGTGGCCGGTGCAGCGCCAGCCACCGCTCGGCGTACGCCACCGCGTCGGCCACCGGGAACAGCCGGGCGTCGGCCGCGCCCACCGTGCCCCGCACGACGGGACGGTCCCGTTCGAAGTCGGAGCCCAGCTCCTCGAACAGCTCGGAGGTGATCGAGACCTCCCGGACCACCTCCCAGCCCGCCGGCGACGGTCGCCCCACCTCCACGACGGGCGACGGGATGCGGTACTCGGCCAGATGGAAACTCGTACAGGTGTCGTAGCCCGCGCCGAGCAGCAGGACCCGGGCGCCGTCGGCCTCCAGGCGGGCCAGCGGGCTGCGCTCGCCGAGGCGGCAGTCGAGCGCGTGCCCCTCGGTGATCGCCGCCGCGCGCGGGCCGAGCGCCGCGAACGAGGTCTCCGGGTGCGCGCTGCGCAGGGAGCCGGGCCAGTTCCGTACGGTCTCCGGGATCACGCCGACCCCGCGGGAGGGCGTCACACGCGGGTCGTAGGCGGGCATCGTCGCCCGAATGGTCGACCACCACTCCTCGGGTACGGGCGGGTTGCTCCACAGGGCCGGATCGGAGAGGTCTCCGGACTGGGTAGGAACCACCAGAGTGCCCTCGGGGCCCAGCGCGTCGAGCAGTCCCTGGACGACGGCGACCGGGCCGCCGTTGACCCAGCCGAGGGAGCTGAGGGAGGAGTGCACGAGCAGCGTTTCTCCCGGGCGTATGCCCAGCGAGAGAAGTTGTGCGGCGACCGTGTCCCGAGTGACGAGTGGGCCGGTCGGAGGGGGTGTCGGCATGGTTCGGCAGTTTCCCCCAGAGCCCGGTCGGCCGCCACCGAATTGATCGATCAAAGATCTTTCCGCAGGTCACCTTAGGTATACCTAAGTGATGCAGCGCACCGTCCACCCCTCAGGACGCGGCTTGTCAGGCTCTGAGGAATTACGCAACAATGGCGTTGTGAAAAACGTTGGCGAGGCTCCGCAGGAGGAACTCGCGACCGGGGAGCGGTCCACCCGCAACCGGGTCGCGCGGTCCATCCTGGACCACGGCCCCTCGACCGTGGCCGACCTCGCGGGACGCCTGGGACTGACCCAGGCCGCCGTACGCCGTCATCTCGACGCACTCGTCGCCGACGACGTCGTGGAAGCGCGTGAGCAGCGGGTCTACGGAGCGCGTACGCGCGGCCGCCCCGCCAAGGTGTTCGCCCTGACCGACTGCGGCCGGGACGCCTTCGACCAGTCCTACGACAAGCTCGCCGCGGACGCCCTGCGCTGGATCGCCGAGCGTGAGGGCGGGGAAGAGGCAGTCGTCGCCTTCGCCCGCGCCAGGATCGCCGCGCAGGCCCGTGCGTACCGCGAGGCCATCGAGGCTGCCGCCCCCGAGGAGCGCACCGAAGCGCTGGCCAAGGCCTTGAGTGTGGACGGGTACGCTGCTACGGCGCGTAGCGCACCGGTCGGCGAGCAGCTCTGCCAGCACCACTGCCCGGTCGCCCATGTCGCCGAGCAGTTCCCGCAGCTGTGCGAGGCGGAGACCGAGATCTTCTCCCAGCTGCTCGGTACGCACGTCCAGCGACTGGCCACCATCGCCCACGGCGACGGCGTATGCACCACGTTTATCCCAAAGATTTCCAAGACCGATTTTCACGGCCATAACGCATCTGCAAGCACCGCCGGGAGGAACCCCGCATGACGCTCCCCATCGAGGAGACTGCCCACCCCGAGCTCGAGGGTCTGGGCACGTACGAATACGGCTGGGCCGACTCCGACGTGGCCGGTGCCTCTGCCAGGCGTGGCATCGACGAGGACGTCGTCCGCGACATCTCCGCGAAGAAGAACGAGCCGGAGTGGATGACCAAGCTCCGCCTCAAGGGCCTGCGCCTCTTCGAGAAGAAGCCCATGCCGAACTGGGGCTCGGACCTGTCGGGCATCGACTTCGACAACATCAAGTACTTCGTGCGCTCCACGGAGAAGCAGGCGGAGTCCTGGGAGGACCTGCCCGAGGACATCAAGAACACGTACGACAAGCTCGGCATCCCCGAGGCGGAGAAGCAGCGCCTCGTCGCCGGTGTCGCGGCCCAGTACGAGTCCGAGGTCGTCTACCACCAGATCCGCGAGGACCTGGAGGAGCAGGGCGTCATCTTCCTGGACACCGACACCGCTCTGAAGGAGCACCCGGAGCTCTTCAAGGAGTACTTCGGCACGGTCATCCCGGTCGGTGACAACAAGTTCGCGTCGCTGAACACCGCCGTGTGGTCCGGTGGCTCCTTCATCTACGTGCCGAAGGGCGTGCACGTCGAGATCCCGCTCCAGGCCTACTTCCGCATCAACACGGAGAACATGGGCCAGTTCGAGCGGACGCTGATCATCGTCGACGAGGACGCCTACGTCCACTACGTCGAGGGTTGTACGGCCCCGATCTACAAGTCGGACTCCCTGCACTCCGCGGTGGTCGAGATCATCGTGAAGAAGGGCGCCCGCTGCCGCTACACGACCATCCAGAACTGGTCGAACAACGTCTACAACCTGGTCACCAAGCGCGCCGTGGCGTACGAGGGCGCGACCATGGAGTGGATCGACGGCAACATCGGCTCCAAGGTCACCATGAAGTACCCGGCCGTCTACCTGATGGGCGAGCACGCCAAGGGCGAGACCCTGTCCATCGCCTTCGCGGGCGAGGGCCAGCACCAGGACGCCGGCTCCAAGATGGTCCACATGGCGCCGAACACCTCCTCGAACATCGTGTCGAAGTCCGTGGCGCGCGGCGGCGGCCGCACCTCCTACCGCGGTCTGGTCGAGATCGGCGAGGGCGCCCACGGCTCGAAGTCGAACGTGCTGTGCGACGCGCTGCTCGTCGACACCATCTCCCGCTCCGACACGTACCCGTACGTCGACGTCCGCGAGGACGACGTGTCCATGGGCCACGAGGCGACCGTCTCCAAGGTCTCCGACGACCAGCTCTTCTACCTGATGAGCCGTGGTCTGACCGAGTTCGAGGCGATGGCGATGATCGTGCGCGGCTTCGTCGAGCCGATCGCCAAGGAACTGCCCATGGAGTACGCCCTTGAGCTCAACCGGCTGATCGAGCTGCAGATGGAAGGCGCGGTCGGCTAACCCCGCCCCATCGGTCAGCACACGTCTTGACTTCAGAAAGCGAGCACTACGACAGCCATGGCTGAGGCTCAGAACATCCCGGTGGGTTCCACCACCGCCGGCCAGATCGCGGTCGCCGCCGAGTCGACCGTCGCCACGCGCATGAGCGCGCCCCCGTCCTTCGACGTGGCGGACTTCCCGGTCCCCCACGGCCGCGAGGAGGAGTGGCGGTTCACCCCGCTGGAGCGGCTGCGCGGGCTGCACGACGGCACCGCGGTCGCCACCGGCGACGGCGTGAAGGTCGACATCGAGGCGCCCGAGGGCGTCCTCGTCGAGACCGTCGACCGCGACGACGCCCGGCTGGGCAAGGCCGGCACCCCGGTGGACCGCATCGCCGCCCAGGCGTACTCGGCGTTCGAGAAGGCCGGTGTCGTCACCGTCCCCAAGGAGACGGTGCTCACCGAGCCGATCCGCATCGCCGTGCACGGCGAGGGCGGGGTCGCCTACGGCCACCAGGTCGTGCAGCTCGGAGCCTTCGCCGAGGCCGTGGTCGTCATCGACCACACCGGTGACGCCGTGCTCGCCGCCAACGTCGACTACATCCTGGGCGACGGTGCCAAGCTCACCGTCGTCTCCGTCCAGGACTGGGACGACAAGGCCGTGCACGTGGGCCAGCACAACGCGCAGATCGGCCGGGACGCCACCTTCAAGTCGTTCGTGGTCACCTTCGGCGGCGACCTCGTACGCCTCCACCCGCGTGTCTCGTACGCCGGCACCGGTGGCGAGGCCGAGCTCTTCGGCCTGTACTTCACGGACGCCGGCCAGCACCAGGAGCACCGCCTCTTCGTCGACCACAACACCCCGCACTGCAAGTCGAACGTCGCCTACAAGGGCGCGCTGCAGGGCCAGGACGCGCACGCGGTGTGGATCGGCGACGTCCTCATCGAGGCCAAGGCCGAGGGCACGGACACCTACGAGATGAACCGCAACCTGGTTCTGACCGACGGCGCCCGGGTCGACTCCGTGCCGAACCTGGAGATCGAGACCGGCGAGATCGTCGGCGCCGGACACGCCTCCGCGACCGGCCGCTTCGACGACGAGCAGCTCTTCTACCTGATGGCCCGCGGTATCCCGGCCGACGAGGCCCGCCGTCTGGTGGTCCGTGGCTTCTTCGCCGAGCTGGTCCAGCAGATCGGTGTCGACGACATCGAAGAGCGCCTTCTCGTGAAGATCGACGAGGAGCTGGAGGCGTCGGTCTGATGACTGCTTTCGTACGCGCCTGTGGGCTGAGCGAGCTGGAGGAGGACACCCCGAAGAGGGTGGAACTCGACGGCACGCCGGTCTCGCTCGTGAAGACCGAGGGGGAGGTGTTCGCGATCAACGACATCTGCTCGCACGCGAACGTCTCGCTGTCTGAGGGCGAGGTGGAGGACTGTCAGATCGAGTGCTGGCTGCACGGCTCCTCGTTCGACCTCCGCACCGGCAAGCCGTCCGGCCTTCCCGCGACGCGCCCCGTCCCCGTTTACCCCGTAAAGATCGAAGGGGACGACGTACTCGTCTCCCTCACCCAGGAGTCCTGAGGAACCCATGGCAACGCTTGAAATCCACGACCTGCACGTCACCGTCGAGGCCGACAACGCCACGAAGGAGATCCTCAAGGGCGTCGACCTGACCGTGAAGCAGGGCGAGACGCACGCCATCATGGGCCCCAACGGCTCCGGCAAGTCGACCCTCGCCTACTCGCTCGCGGGCCACCCGAAGTACACGATCACCGGCGGCACCGTCACCCTCGACGGCGAGAACGTCCTGGAGATGTCCGTCGACGAGCGCGCCCGCGCGGGCCTGTTCCTGGCGATGCAGTACCCGGTCGAGGTCCCCGGCGTCTCGGTCTCCAACTTCCTTCGTACGTCCGCCACGGCGATCCGCGGCGAGGCCCCCAAGCTGCGCACCTGGGTGAAGGAGGTCAAGGAGGCCATGGAGCGCCTCAACATGGACCCGGCCTTCGCCGAGCGCAATGTGAACGAGGGCTTCTCCGGCGGTGAGAAGAAGCGCCACGAGATCCTCCAGCTGGAGCTCCTCAAGCCGAAGGTCGCGATCCTCGACGAGACCGACTCCGGCCTCGACGTCGACGCCCTGCGCATCGTCTCCGAGGGCGTCAACCGCGTCCGCGAGACCGGCGAGGTCGGCACCCTGCTGATCACGCACTACACGCGCATCCTGCGCTACATCAAGCCCGACTTCGTCCACGTCTTCTCCGCGGGCCGGATCGTCGAGTCCGGCGGCGCCGAACTCGCCGACAAGCTGGAGGACGAGGGCTACGAGGCTTACACGAAGGGTGGCGTATCCGCGTGACGCAGCTGCCGGGCCTCCTCGACACCGAGGCGATCCGCAAGGACTTCCCCATCCTGGACCGCCTGGTCCACGACGGTAAGAAGCTGGTGTACCTGGACAACGCGGCGACCTCGCAGAAGCCGCGCCAGGTGCTGGACGCCCTGAACGAGTACTACGAGCGCTACAACGCCAACGTCCACCGCGGTGTGCATGTGCTCGCCGAGGAGGCCACGGCGCTGTACGAGGGCGCGCGCGACAAGGTCGCCGCGTTCATCAACGCGCCGAGCCGCGACGAGGTGATCTTCACCAAGAACGCCTCGGAGTCGCTCAACCTCGTGGCCAACATGCTCGGCTGGGCCGACGAGCCCTATCGGGTCGACCACGAGACCGAGATCGTCATCACGGAGATGGAGCACCACTCCAACATCGTTCCCTGGCAGCTGCTGTCGCAGCGCACGGGCGCGAAGCTGAAGTGGTTCGGCCTCACCGACGACGGCCGCCTCGACCTCTCGAACATCGACGAGATCATCACGGAGAAGACGAAGATCGTCTCCTTCGTGCTGGTGTCGAACATCCTGGGCACCGTGAACCCGGTCGAGGCGATAGTGCGCCGCGCCCAGGAAGTCGGCGCCCTGGTCCTGATCGACGCCTCGCAGGCGGCGCCCCACATGCCCCTCGACGTCCAGGCTCTGCAGGCCGACTTCGTGGCCTTCACCGGCCACAAGATGTGCGGTCCGACGGGCATCGGCGTCCTCTGGGGCCGTCAGGAGCTCCTCGAGGACCTGCCGCCGTTCCTCGGCGGCGGCGAGATGATCGAGACCGTGTCGATGCACTCGTCGACATACGCTCCCGCGCCGCACAAGTTCGAGGCCGGTACGCCTCCGATCGCGCAGGCGGTCGGCCTGGGCGCGGCGATCGACTACCTGAGCGCGATCGGCATGGACAAGATCCTCGCCCACGAGCACGCGCTCACCGAGTACGCGGTGAAGCGGCTCGCGGAGGTCCCCGACCTGCGGATCATCGGCCCGACCACGGCCGAGGACCGCGGCGCGGCGATCTCGTTCACGCTGGGTGACATCCATCCGCACGACGTGGGCCAGGTTCTCGACGAGCAGGGCATCGCGGTCCGGGTCGGCCACCACTGCGCCCGCCCGGTCTGCCTGCGGTACGGAATTCCTGCGACCACGCGAGCGTCGTTCTATCTGTACTCCACGCCGGCCGAGATCGACGCACTGGTCGACGGCTTGGAGCACGTCCGGAACTTCTTCGGCTGAGGGGCTGGCTGAGACGTGAAGCTTGATTCGATGTACCAGGAAGTCATCCTGGACCACTACAAGCACCCGCACGGGCGGGGCTTGCGGGATGGCGATGCCGAGGTGCACCACGTCAACCCGACGTGCGGCGACGAGATCACGCTGCGCGTGAAGTACGACGGCGAGCGGATCGCGGACATCTCGTACGAGGGTCAGGGCTGCTCGATCAGCCAGGCCTCGGCCTCCGTGCTGAACGAGCTCCTGGTCGGCAAGGACGTGTCCGAGGGGCAGAAGATCCAGGAGACCTTCCTGGAGCTGATGCAGTCCAAGGGCCGGATCGAGCCGGACGACGCGATGGAGGAGGTGCTGGAGGACGCGGTCGCGTTCGCCGGTGTCTCCAAGTACCCGGCCCGGGTCAAGTGCGCTCTCCTGAGCTGGATGGCGTGGAAGGACGCGACTGCCCAGGCTCTGGGCGAGAGCGCCGAGAGGAAGACGGCATGAGCGAGAACGAGACCTTGACGACGAAGCCGGCCTCGGAGGAAGAACTCCGCGAGGCGCTGTACGACGTCGTCGACCCCGAGCTGGGCATCGACGTCGTCAACCTCGGCCTGATCTACGGCATTCACATCGACGACGCGAACATCGCGACGATCGACATGACGCTGACGTCCGCGGCATGCCCGCTCACCGACGTCATCGAGGACCAGGCCAAGTCCGCCACGGACGGCCTCGTCAACGAGCTGCGCATCAACTGGGTCTGGATGCCGCCGTGGGGCCCGGACAAGATCACGGATGACGGGCGCGAGCAGCTTCGGGCGCTCGGGTTCAACGTCTGATCTTTTCTGTACGTCTTGGCCTTCTGCACTTCGCGATGGGCGACACCCCCAGCCGGGGGTGTCGCCCATCGCCTTTCGCGGTCACGCGTGGTCAGGCGCGGTCCACGGAGACCTGGAGATACGCCAGTACCGCCAGTACGCGGCGGTGGTCGTCGGGCGAGTCGAGGAGGCCGAGCTTGCCGAAGATGCTGCGGACGTGGCCTTCGAGGGTTTTCGGGCTCATGTGGAGGCGCGCGCAGATGCCGCGGTTGGAGCGGCCCTCGGCCATCAGCCGCAGGACCTCGCTCTCCCGTTCCGTCAGCCTCGGCAGGGGTGAGCGGGGGCGGGGACGGCCCAGCAGGCGGGTGACGATGGCCGGGTCGACCACGCACTCCCCGTCGGCGATCCGGTGCAGGGCGTCCACCAGGACGATCACGTCGAGGACACGGTCCTTGAGGAGATAGCCCGCGCCACCGGGGTGCTGCTCCAACAGGCGTACCGCATACGTGGATTCGAGGTGGTGGGAGAGGAGGAGGACCCCGACGCGCGGGTGCTTGAGACCCAACTCCCTTGCCGCCACCAGGCCTTCGTCCGTGTGGGTCGGCGGCATCCTGATGTCGACGATCGCCACGTCCGGGTCGGTGGCCGCCACGGCGTCGAGCAGCTCGGGTACGGTGCCCGCCTTGCCGACGACGTCCAGGCCCGACTCGGTGAGCAGCCGTTCCAGCCCCTCGCGCAGCAGCACTTCGTCGTCCGCGATCACCACGCGCAACGGGGTCTTCAGCATGGGATCTCCACACGGATCGCGGTGTGCGGGGGTTCGGGGGCGGTGACGGTGCCGTCGAGGGCGCCTACCCGGTCGGCGATGCGCAGAACGTCGAGGCCGTGGCAGCCGTCGAGCGCGACGAGCAGCCGACCGTCCGTGACGTCGGCACTCACCGCGGTGGCGTGGTGCGCGACCGCCTCGGCGATGGTGAAGTAGGCGGCCGCTTCGACTGCTCGGCCGAGTCGCCGCCCGGGCAGAGCCGTGACCGCGACCGGTGACTGTGTCTCCTCCAGAAGTGCGCCGACCGCCGCGGAGAGGCCTTCGTCGGCGAGGACGGCCGGGAAGAGCCCGTGGGCCAGGGCGCGCAGCGCCGCCACCGCCGCGCGCAGCTCGCGCTCCGCCACGTCGGCCGTGGTGGACGCCTCGACGGCACCCGTACGGGCGAGGCGCAGCGTCAACGCCAGGGCCAGCAGCCGCTGTTGGGCGCCGTCGTGCAGATCGCGCTCCAGCCGACGGCGCTCGGCGTCACCGGTCGCGACGATCCGGGCCTGCGAGGCCCGCAAGTCACCCATCCGCGCGGCCAGTTCGGCATGCAGCCGCTCGTTGTCGAGGGCGAGCCGGGAGATCCTCGCGATCTCCGGGGCCGGGCCCAGACCGGGTTCGGAGAGCAGCTCGGGACGGTGGCCTAGGAGCGCGAGGGTGCGGTCGCCGCGGACCAGTTCGGTGACGGTGGTGGGGGTGGGAGGTGCGTCGCTGCGGGCGGTCGCGGTGTCGGGGGTCGCGGTGGTGGTGGGGGTGTGCGTGGTGGTTGTGCGGCCGGTGATGGGTGCGCTAGTCGCGTCGCCGGTGGCGGGGGGACAAGCGCGAAGCGCGATATCGGGGTCTGGGGGCGGAGCCCCCAGGGATGGGACGGGTAGGGGCGGAGGGGGCGAAGAAAGGTCTGTCTGGCCGCCGTGCGAGGCCATTTTGTCGTTTCGCGAGTCCGTTTGGTCGCCGTGCGGGGCGGGTTCGTCGCCTCGCACGGCCGTCCGGTCACGGTGTGGGTCGGTCGCGTCGGCTCGCACGGCCGTCTGGTCACGGTGTGGGTCGGTCGGGTCGGCTCGCACGGCCGTCTGGTCATGGTGTGGGTCGGTCGGGTCGGCTCGCAAGGTGGGCTGGTCATGGTGTGGGTCGGTCGGGTCGGCTCGCAAGGTGGGCTGGTCACGGTGTGGGACGGCCTGGCCGCCGTGCGGGTGGGGAACGCCGGTAGGGCGCCCCCGCGCGTCGACCAGCCTGCCGTCAGCCAGGGGATACGCGAGCGTCAGTGTCGGGTCGCCCAGGAGGCGGGCGAGGGCGTCACGCAGGCCGCCCGGCGCCGGGGCGGCGGCCAGTTCGACGACCAGGTCGGCCAGGGCGCCACGGGTCCGGCGCTGCTGGAGCCATGGCCAGGCCGCGGCGGCCGCGAGCAGCAGCAGTGCCACCTCCTGGGCCAGCCACAGCCGACGGTCGGTGGGGTCGTTGCTCAGCGTGTGCCGGGGCAGGCTGTGCGCGTAGTCGGCCGCGACCAGAACCGCGTACACGGCGCCCGCGGCCCACATCGGAGCGGCTTGCCGGCGCAGCGCGGAGGAGGCCCGGCCGGCACGCCACCCCAGCAGCACGATGAGCACGCACGGCCATGCGGCGCCCACCGCGATCCCGGTGCGGCCGAGCGCGTCCAGCGTGCGGGGGCTCGCGACGATCAGCAGACCGTTGCCGGGGCACTCCGCGCAGCCCGCGCCCCAGGGGTCGTACACGACCGCCTGGAGCAGTCCGAGGCACAGCACGGCGTTGGTGTACGCGAGCAGGATCAGGCCGCGTGCGGTTCTGGAGCCGGTCCGTCCGGACGGATGGGCCAGCACCGCGTGGGCCACGAGGGGCGGTCCGGCCGCGTACAGCACGAGCCCCGCGGTGAACGCCGGTGCCCAGCTGATGCCCGGGTTGGCCCATTCGGCGAGGAACGAGCCGGCTCCCGCGGTGGCGAGCAGTACACCGCCGCGATGGGCCGGCCGGCGCAGCCGCGCGATCAGCCCGATCGCCAACAGTCCCCAGCCCGTGGCGAGTTCCAGGGCGACCAGTGCCGGCGTGTCGGCGAGGGCCTGGCCGGGGTGGGCCCGGACCAGCGCGAAGGTGGCCGGTCCCAGTGCGAAACCGGCCACCCAGAGCGGGAGTTGCACGGAGGTTGCCCGTGTCATGGCTGCATGGTGGCAGCCGGACGGGGTCCGGGCCAGCCTCAGTCGGTGGTGGATGTCATGCCTTTGCAGGACACGGTGGGCTCGGCCGGTATGTTCCGCACCAGCGAGGTGATGGCGTCGAGGTACTCCTTGGTGCGCCGGTCGCGGGCCAGCTGGTCGTACACCGGCTGAACGGCCTTGCGCAGCCCGGCCAGTTGGGACGGGGTCGCGGTGGCGAGCTTCTGGCCGCGGCGGCACAGATTGCCCAGGGACTCCTTCTCGTGCGAGCGCAGCACGGCGGCCGAGCCGGACACGGCCTGCTGTCCCGCCTTGCGCAGCACAGCCCGCTGGTCGCTGGTCAGCCGTTGGAAGGCCTTGGTACCGGCGACCAGGACCACCGGGCGCGGCCACAGCACGACATTGGCCGTCGCGATCATTCCGTTCTTGTCATACCGGTTCCCGTCGCCCGAGGTGAGCTGCTGCTCGTACCCCCCGAAGGCGTCCACCGACCCGCCCGCCGGGAACGCCACAGGCTTCGCGCCGAGCGCCCGCAGCGTGGCGTCCGCGACCTGGGACTGCTGCTCGCCGATCGTTCGCCCCTTGTAGTCGGCCGGGCCGAGCAGCGGAGTGCGCGCGCCGAGGGGGCGACGCAGGGTGCCGGGCAGCAGACCGACCCCGGTCAGCCCGTCGCCGTCGACCTCCCGCACCATGCGCCGCGCCACAGGGGCGGCGAGCACCTTCTCCTCGGCGTCATAGCCGGTGATGAGCAGGGGTGCGGTCAGTGCACGCAGGGGGCGCGCCCCCGTGGAGTCGAAGGCGCGGCTGCCGAGAGCGGCGAGGTCGACCCTTCCCTGTTTGACGTCGTCGAGAAGCCGGGTCTCGAAGTCGGGTCCTTCCTGATGGTGGGCGTCCGTCTGCACCTGGATGCGGATCGATCCGTGGGACAGCATCTCCACGTTGAGGAGGAAGGATTCGAACTCCTCCGACGTGCCCATGGGCGTCGCCAGGGTCAGCTCGACCGGCTTGGCCGCGCTGTGGCCGCCGGCCTTGTCGGCGGCGGCCGAGCCCGAGCAGCCGGTGGCGGCAAGCAGGACGAGTCCCACCACCGCGCCCAGCGAACCACTGATGCCCGTACGTCGTGCGCGCATGGCGTCATGCCCCCTTCCCGCTCGTCGCCCACTGCTTCGGTGGCGGGCAGTTCTTGCTGAAGTACCTGTCGGACGGCGTCTTGCTGATCCGGCGCCAGGGCTTGCTGAGGAAGTTCTCGGGCGATATCGCGCCCTCCCCTTTCGACAGAGTGAGAGTGTCCCGATACACGCTCATCCCGAACGTGAACAGCTCGCCTGGCTTGTTGTAGGCGTTGTGGGGCGCCTTGGTGAAGCCTCCGTCGATGATCTCCCAGTCGAAATACCGGCCGTGGAAGCGGACTTCTCCGTACGCCCACGTACAGGCGTCCTTGTTCTCCTGGGTGAAGGCGAGCCGGTCGCCCCTGAAGACGTAGACCCACTTTCCGTAGTTCTCCGGGACGTCCTCGTCAGGTGATCCGGCCTTGACGAGGTCGGCGTGGGTCGTCGTCACCGTGTAGACCCCGCTCGGCCGGACGGACGGAACCCCCGACCGCCCGTCCGGCCCCCCTGCGGACTGTGTCTTCTCCCCGCCGGAACAGGCCACCGCCGTGACGAGCGTCAGCCCCGCGATCAGCGACCGAGCCGTCGACCTGACCCTGTGCATGCAGCCGTCCCCCTTTGCCCGCCCCGGCGGGCTACTCGCCGCCGGCCGACTGTTCCGACCTGTTACGACGGTACGGATCGGACACCTCGCGCACATCAGGGCCAGCCCCCGAATCCCGCGCCCCCGCCCCCAGGGCTATCCCTTGGGGAATCTGTGCGAACAGCCACGTGCCCCCGCCCGGCGCGTTCTCGACGCGCAGCGTGCCGCCGAGCGCCTCGGCCCGGTCGGCGAGGCCGCGCAGCCCCGTGCCCAGCTCCGGCCGCGCCCCGCCCGCGCCGTCGTCGCGCACCTCGACCTCGACCCCGCCGTCCGGCCGGGCGGTGACCCGCACGCTCACCCGGCCGGCGTGCGCGTGCTTCACCGCGTTGGTGAGCGCCTCGCAGCAGATGAAGTACGCGGCCGCCTCCACCGCCGGGTCGAAGCGGCCCTCCGGCACGTCCAGGGTGAGCGGCAGCGGACACTGCGCGGTCTGTTCCCCGAGTGCGGCGGCCAGACCGTCGCGGACCAGCGTCGCGGGGTGGATGCCCCGCGCGAACTCACGCAGCTCGGCGTGGGCCGCCCGCAGCGCGTCGAGTACGGGTCCGGCCCAGTCGCCGGAATCGGCCAGCACCTCGGCGGCCCGGTCGAGCCGGTGCAGCACATCCTCGTCCAACTGCCGCTCCAGCCTGCGCCGTTCGGTGTCGGCGGCCTCGACGAGCCGGCGCCGCGAGGACTCCAGCTCGGCCAACCGGCCGCGGATCTCCGCCTGGAGCCGCGCGTTGCTGACCGCGAGCCGGGCCACCGCGGCGACGGCGGACAGCAGGGCACGGTCGTGCGGCATGGAGCCGTCGTGCACCAGCACCGCGAGCGGCCTGCCGTCCTGCTCGAGCGGAGTCACCACCCGGGCCGCCCCGGCGGGCGGCAGCCGTACGGGACGCCCCGCCTCGTCGACGTATCCGCCCAGCTCGGGCACCCAGTAACCGAGCTCCAGCCCGGGGTCGCCCAGGACCGGGGCCAGCCGGGCGCGCAGCGGGCCGCCGCCGGCCGGCTCGCCCAGGTCGACGACGAGACGGGTGAGAGCGGCCCGTGCGGACCCGGAGAGCAGCGCCCCGGCGCACAGTGCGCCGCCGGCCACCGCGACGACCAGCTCGTACGTCCGCAGCACCACGAGGTCACCCGCCACGCCCGACCGGCGTGCCACCACGCCCCACACCACCGCGCCTGCCAGCAGGACCGCCGCCGCGAAGGCGATACCCCGCGCCCGGCGCTCATGCGCCCCGGCCGCCGTCGCGCGCAGCCTCAGGCCGGCTCCGCCGACCAGAGCGGCGACCTCGACGACGGCCACCGCGTCGATCCTGGTGAGCGGATACAGCGCGGTACAGCAGGCGACCACGGCGGGGCCGAGCACCGGTGCGACCAATGGCAGGCGCATCTGCGCGGGGAGGCTCGCTGTGATCAACCGTAGGCGCATTCGCCAAGGGGGCTTCGGTGCGACCGGCGGCACGCGCGTCTGCCCCGGGACCTTCGGCGTGACCGTCCGCAGACGCGTGGGGTTCCGCGCGCCGGCATGCGTCCGGCGGCCTTCCGCCGTCTGCCATGAGAGCGCCGACGCCACCGTCCGCACGCGCGTGCGCCTCAAGAGCCCCGATGCGACCGTCCGCACACGCGCGCGTCCCAGTAGCCCCGACATGACCGTCCGCACACGCGTCCGCGAGCCGAGCTTCCACGCCGTCGTCCGCACCGAAGTGGTGGACGGCGTGACTGTCCGGGGCCGCTCCCCCGAAGCCGACGACAGCGTGCCCCTCCGCCCCCGCGCCCCCTCCCCGTACGACCGCCCGCCCGACCCCAGCCGCACCGCCGGACAGGTCAGTACCAGGAAGAACAGCACCCCACGGTGGACAAACACCGCCCACCCCACGACGTCGCCGAGGAACCAGCAGACCCCGGACGCGATCAGCGGCAGGCCGGCCCGTCGCCGGACGCACACCGCGCCGCTCGCGAGCAGTGCGCAGCCGGTGAAGACGTCCCAGCTGTCCACGGTCTCACCGTTCCCGTGCCAGCAGCGCGCGCAGAGCCGCGCCGGACAGCTCGTCCTTGGCGAGGAAGCCCCTGACCGGACTGGTGCGCAGCCGCTCGCGGTAACTGCCGCGCGCCCGGCTGGAGATGAGGACGACGTCCGGGGCGGGGCCCTCGTGCGGCTGCGCGGCGAGCAACTCCGCCACCGCGAACCCGTCGGGGCCCGGCAACTGCACGTCCAGCAGCACCACTTCGGGGTTCAGCCGAGCGCAGGCGAGCAGGGCGGCCGTGGCGTCACCGGCCTCGCCGACGACACCAAATCCCTCCGCCTCCAGCACCGCCCGCGCGGCGGCCCGGAACGGCGGGTGATCATCGACGATGAGTACCGTCGGCCGCATGAGCGCATGGTGACACGCTCCGGGAGCCCGGCACACCCGGGTAAACCCTCGGGGCTCAGGGGCTCAGCCCCAGCCCTTCACCACACGGAACGCCGAGTCCGCGCGGTACAGCCCGCTGTTGTCGTACGGATCCAGGCGGAGCTGGAAGTTGCGGTGACGCAGGTAGCGGCCCGGGTAGTTGACCGACTCCAGCATGACGGCACCGGTGTACGACGACGCTCGGGGGCAGAAGGTGGCGTCCTTCTTGAAGAGGTCGGAGCCGTCGTTGCGGTCGGCACGCAGAGAGAAGTCGCGGTGGCGGAGGTAGGCGCCGTCGGCGGTGGTGAAGGAGTAGCAGGAGGAGTTCGCGAGTCCCTGGACCACTTTGAAGCCGGCCGCCTGCTTGGTCGTGGCCGGACTGCCCGAGCCCACCGGATCCAGCCGAACGGCACCGTCGCTCACGTGCCAGTAGCGGTCGGGGTAGTTGACGGACTGGATCGACTTCCGTGAGGAGGCCGGCGTGGACGAGGGGGACTTGCTGGACGCGGCGGGTTTCGACGGTCCGGGGGCGGGCTGTGCGTCGGAGCCTTGCTCCGAGGCCTTGGCCGAGGCCGATCCCCGCGAGGCGGAGGGGGTGGACCGCGGGGAGGACAGGGCGCTCTTGCCGATCGGGGCCGTGACGGCCGCGTCGGTGTCCGCCGCGGCCCCGCCGGGCGGGAACAGGAGGCCAGTGTCGGAGGCGGTCTCGTTCGCCCGGTTCTCTGATGAGGTGTCAGTACCGCTGTTCTGTACGGCGATTGCGGTCGCGGCGGCGATCAGTACCGCCAACGCGAGCCCGCCGGCCAGCCAGAGCCGCCGAGTCCCGGGCAGCCGGCCCTCGTCCGCGGCCTGACCGGGCTCCCACGGCGCCGGGGGTTCGGGGAGGAAGTCTGTCTGCACGGGGTAGGGAGTGCCGTGCGGGCGCGGGCGCCAGGGCACCATCTCCGTGGAGGGGGCCGGCTGGTCGTCGTCCTTGGGCCCGGGCACGGGCGTTGTTCCTGGCATGCGCGTTCCTCGCACAAGAGAAGAGGGGGGAGGCGCAGGCACACGTAACGGCGGTAGCCGTGGAAGCCATGTGCGCGACTGGTGAAACAGTAGTGGACATGGTGAGTTCTGAGCAGCCGTTTCCCCGCTGATCTCCGCTGATCCGCTGGTCCACGCAACCTCGCAGCGGGCCCGGAGTGGGGCGCGACGGGCAGACGGCGCGTTCACACGGCATTCTCAGCGTGATCCCAGACCGGACTCATCGGGGCGCGACAGCGTGGCGCCGTGTCTGATTCTGTGCGACCCCTCTTCGTCCTCGGCTGTCCCCGTTCCGGGACCACCCTTCTGCAGCTGATGCTGCACGCGCATCCCCGGATCGCGCTGCCGCCCGAGACGCGGTTCGTGCTGCCCGCCTACGAGGGGCGGCTGGGCTTCGGTGACCTGCGCGAACGCGGCAACCGGGCCGGGCTCGCGCAGTGGATCACCGGGCGTGAGGAGACGCGATTCCACGAGCTCGGGGTGGACGCCGGGCGTGTGGCCGAGCGGATCACCGAGGGGCCGCCCACGCTCGGGTCGGCGCTCGGGCTCGCGCTCCAGGCGTATGCCGAGGAGCACGGAAAGGTCCGCTGGGGGGACAAGCGACCCGCCTACGCCCTCCACGTGGCCGAGATCCTTCGGCTCTTCCCCGACGCGCAGTTCATCCATCTCGTACGGGACGGACGGGACTGCGTCGCCTCGCTGCTGGGGATGCCCTGGTGGCACCGCGGCTTCCACGAGGCCGTGGCCACCTGGTCGCAGGTCATGGACACCACGCGCAGGTACGCCAGCAGGCTGGACTCCGGCAGCTGGCACGAGCTGCGCTTCGAGGATCTGGTGACCGACCCCGAGGGCCAACTGCGGGGTGTGTGCCGCTTCTTGGGGGAGGAGTACGTTCCCGAGATGAGCGAGCCGTACCGGGTGGCCGAAGTGGCCGTCCCCGCGCGGAAGACCTGGCACCGGCGTACTCACGGCGCGCTGGACACCTCGCGCGCCGGGAACTGGGCCACCAGGCTGACGCCCGCTCAGATCGCGCTGTGCGACGACGTATTGGGGGACCGCCTCACCTCGTACGGCTACGAACTGGCCGGCGCCGTCCGGCCGGACCCCGCGGAACTGCTGCGCTACCGGCGCGTGGAGCTCCTGCGACGGGCCGCCCACGCCAAGCGGCGAATGCTCGACCGCTTGGCGCGGGTGCGTGAACCGGGGCCCGTGGCCCGTCAGCCGATGGCCATGACCACGTCCGAGTTCAGGGCCTAGGGTTGGCCTAGGGTCTGCCTTTCGGATCACGCCGATTTCGGACGGCGGGGCCTCGCACTGCCGGTGAGCGGGGCTTGTAGTCGTGGTGGCCGACCCCGAGGGCAACGAGTTCTGTGTGCTGCGTCCCGAGAAGTCACTCGTGGACTGACCCCGGCGATCCGGACACCCGCAGCAGCACGTCCGCGAGCCCCTCCTTGCGGATGCGCTGGTCGATGTAGAGCAGGGTCGTGATCAGCGGCAGGAACACCATGGCGAACAGCTGGGCGACGAGACTTCCGGCCACCGAGAGCGCCATGTAGAGCCCGATGTCGGGCAGAGTCTGCGCGAAGGCGTCTGAAATGTCCGTGGGCGGCGGCGCCGACGCGTCGTACGGCTGCGGACTGGGCATGGCGAACGTGAGCGGCAGTCGGATCGCGAGCGACACGATCAGCACGGTCAGACCGCCGAGCAGCGTGATGCCGAACGTGCGCCACCACGCGCCGCGGACCAGCCGAACCGAACGCCGCATCGCCTGGACGGGCCGTGCGGCCTCCAGCACGGCGGCGGCCGGGGCGAAGCCGAACAGGACGTACAGCCACACCGTCAGCGGCACCATGAGCAGCGCGAGCAGGAAGAAGAGCCCGAGGGGCAGTGACGTCCTGAAGACGACCGCCAGGAACAGCCCGAAGAACGCCAGGGCGAGCACCAGCATCGGGATCAGCACGATCAGACCCATCAGCAGGGTCACCCCGAGCACCGACGGGGTGCGCGGCCAGGCGCGCCGCCAGACCTGGGCGAGCGTGGCCCGCCGGCCGAGCACCGCGTCGTGCAGAGTCGCCACGCACGAGGCCTGGATGAGCGCGTTGGTCGCCAGCGTGGCCACCATGCCGAAGGCCCATACGCCGACGAACGCGACCACGACGGGCCGGGCGTCGGTCCAGGGCACGTGACGGGGGGTGTCGTAGAGGGTGTGCAGATGATCGGCCACGGCGGCGTAGGCGACACCCGCCGCGCCCGCGATCAGGACGCCCAGCCCGACGTACGCGAGGGCCGCGAGCCCGAACAGTGGCCGCCCGTACCGCCGCATCGTCGTGAAGGCGCCGCCGAAGACCGTGTCCACGCCGAGCGGCGCCAGGGGTATGACACCCGGTTTGGGCGGAGGGGGTGCCGGTGCCCAGCCCCAGCCGCCCGGAGGGCCTCCGTACGGCCCCGATGGTCCCCACCCCGAACTGTCCGACATCGCTCTTGCGCTCCGCTGCTCCGGGAGTCCCGTGACTCCGCCCCCACTGTGATCGCGAACGATATCCGGTGCGGCTGGTGGTGCCTATGGGGTGTGCGTGGCGGCTTTGTGTACGGGCGTACGCATCGATGTGTACACTCGTACGCATGGGATACGTACTGCTCGCCGGAGCCATCGCCGCGGAGGTGGCGGCCACCACCGCCATGAAGTACAGCGACGGTTTCAGCAGGCTGTGGCCGTCGCTGGTGACCCTCCTCGGATACGTCATCGCCTTCGCGCTGCTCGCGCAGACCCTGAAGACCGTCTCGGTCGGTACGGCCTACGCCATATGGGCCGGGGTCGGCACCGCCGTCATCGCCGCGATCGGCATGGTGTTCCTCGGGGAGGGGCTCAACGTCGCGAAGGCCGCCGGGATCGCGCTGATCATCGGCGGGGTCGTGCTGCTGAACCTGGGCGGTGCGCACTGATGGCGCCGCGCACCGGGCCGGGCGGTGAGTCCTGATGGCGCGCCGGTACGACCCCGAGCGGCGGCAGCGGATCATCGACGCGGCGATCCGGGTCGTGGGCGCCAAGGGGCTCGCCGGGCTGAGCCATCGCTCCGCCGCGGCGGAGGCCGATGTGCCGCTCGGCTCCACCACGTACCACTTCAAGACCCTCGACGAACTGATGGTCGCCGCCCTGCGGCAGGCCAACGAGGGCTTCGCCAAGGTGGTCGCCGCGCGCGGCGGCCTGGAGGATCCGCGGACCGATCTGGCCGCGGAGCTCGCCGGCTGGATGGGCGAGTGGCTCGCGGGGGACCGCAACGGTGTCGAGCTGGAGTACGAGCTCTACCTCGCCGCCCTGCGCCGCCCCGCCCTGCGGACCGTCGCCGCCGAGTGGGCCCAGGACCTCGCCGAGCTGCTGTCCCGCCGCACGGATCCGGTCACCGCGCGGGCGCTGGTCGCGCTCATGGACGGCATCTGTCTCCAGGTGCTGCTCACCGACGCTTCGTACGACGAGGAGTACGCGCGGGACATGCTGGGGCGGATCATCGGCTGATGGCGGCGGCTCGGTGGGGGGCGGTGTGGGTCGTGAACCTCCGCGCCCCTGTCGGGGAACAGCGGGTGACATGCTCACCCCGACCACGCCTCTGCCCGGTCAGGCGCGGCCCCGTCTGTCGAACCTGCTGCTCCTCGACCGCGGACGTACCACTTCAGGGGCTGGGGGACCATGCGCCGCAGCGGCGGTACGTGGAAGTCGGTCGCGGCGGTGAACAACGAGGCCGTCCTTGAGACCGCGCTCGTCGGCAAGGAGGGCGAGCGGCCCTGAGGCGAGGAGGGCGAGCGGCCCTCAGGCGCGCTCTCGGAGGGTGTCTCAGGCGGGAGCCTCGCGGACCGCGCCCCCGGAGGACGTCCCCGGCAGGAGCCTTACGGAGCGCGCTCCCGCAGGGTGTCCCCGGCAGCAGCCGTAGCGTGCGCCCGGCACGTGAGATGCCGGGCGCACCGGTTCGCCGGGGCGGCCCCCGCCAAGTTAGGTTTCACCCATGACCGACACGACTGCTTCTCGTACCACCGGCGCCGTCGCCGCCGGGCTCGCCACCCTCACCGCCGACGGCACTGTTCTCGACACCTGGTTCCCCGCTCCCGAGCTGTCCGCCGAGCCCGGCCCGGCCGGTACCGAGCGGCTGTCCGCCGAGCGGGCCGTGGAGCTGCTCGGCGAGGGTGCGGCGAAGGCCATGGGCCCGGATGCCCGTCGTGGCGTCGAGGTGGTCGCGGTCCGTACGGTCATCGCCTCGCTGGACGACAAGCCGCTCGACGCGCACGACACCTACCTGCGTCTGCACCTGCTCTCGCACCGCCTGGTCAAGCCGCACGGCCAGAGCCTGGACGGCATCTTCGGCCACCTCGCCAACGTCGCCTGGACCTCGCTCGGCCCGGTCGCCGTCGACGACGTCGAGAAGGTCCGGCTGAACGCCCGCGCGCAGGGCCTGCACCTCCAGGTCACGTCCATCGACAAGTTCCCGCGCATGACGGACTACGTCGCCCCGAAGGGCGTCCGCATCGCCGACGCCGACCGTGTCCGCCTCGGCGCGCACCTCGCCGAGGGCACGACCGTCATGCACGAGGGCTTCGTGAACTTCAACGCGGGCACGCTCGGCACCTCGATGGTCGAGGGCCGCATCTCGGCCGGCGTCGTGGTCGGCGACGGCTCGGACATCGGCGGCGGCGCCTCCACCATGGGCACCCTCTCGGGCGGCGGCAACGTCCGTATCACCATCGGTGAGCGCTGCCTGATCGGCGCCGAGGCGGGCGTCGGCATCGCGCTCGGCGACGAGTGCGTGGTGGAAGCGGGTCTGTACGTCACCGCCGGTACGCGTGTGACCATGCCCGATGGGCAGATCGTCAAGGCCCGCGAGCTCTCCGGCGCCTCGAACATCCTCTTCCGCCGCAACTCGGTCACCGGCGCCGTCGAGGCCCGCCCGAACAACGCGGTCTGGGGCGGCCTCAACGAGGTCCTGCACAGCCACAACTAGGCGATACGCCGGCCACGGACGGTTCGTGGCCGCTCGCGCAGTTGCCCGCGCCCGCGCCCCTCAGGGAGCGCGGGCGCTCTGCTTGGCGCGTACTTCAGGCCGCTGCCGCCCAAGGCGCGCCACGCTGACGTGGCTGTCGTACGGTCTGCTGCATGCGACCGCGGCCGCGACCGTGGCCGTCGACCATCTCCTCGACGTGCACAACCCCCACTCCTGTTTGGAGTGCTACCGCTCCGCCGCCTGAGCCGCGGCGAACTCCGCCAGCCGCGCGAAGTCGTCCGCGCCCAGGCCGAGTCGGGGGCTGACGTAATGGAGCAGCGCGGGCGCGGGATGATGGGCGGCCACATATGCGTCGTCGGCCGGGCTCTGTTCGTCGTCCACCCATGCGAAGGGGCGGCCCCGCGCGTACGCCACGATCCGTTCCGTCTTCCAGTGCACCCCGTCGGGCCGGTCGGCGAACAGGGCGCCCGTGAAGTCGACGTACGGGAGCTCGGGGAGGCCGATGACCGGGCCGATCCAGCGGTTCGCGGCGTCCATCCAGGTGCTGGCCCAGCACAGGTCGTAGCCGAGGCCGAGGAGGGCGCGGCCGTGGTCGGGGTGGAGCCAGACGCGCAGGGGTCTGCCGGGGGTCAGGGCCACCCGGATCGTCGTATAGCCCTCGGGCCGGCGCTCCGGCTGGGCGGCCCACGGGTTGAGGGGGCCGTCGACGTCGAGGAACAGCAGCGGTCGGCTCACCAGGCCACCGTAAGGGAGGCCGAGCGGGGGAGGCCGGGAAATTGTTTCCGGCCCGGGGACATAGCGGCGGGCGGGCACGCGCGTCACAAGGGGCACAGGGGCGGGCCGCAGGGGACGCCGGGGAAGAGAAGGTGACGATGGATGCCGAAGCGCAGGAGAGCTTCCGGGAGTTCGTGGCGAACCGGTCGTCCGCGCTGCTGAAGACGGCCGTGCTGCTCAGCGGCGGCGACCGGCACGCCGCCGAGGACCTGTTGCAGAACGCCCTGATCAAGGCGGCGGGGCGGTGGCACCGCATCGACGAGCCCGAGGCGTACGTGCGGCAGATCCTCTACCGGCAGCAGGTGAGCCGCTGGCGGCTGAAGTGGCCGAGGCGGGAGCTGAGCGTCGCCGAGCCGCCCGAGGCGTCGCCCGGCGCGGACGCCCTGTCCGCCGCCGAACTGCGCGTCGTGATGCGCGGGGCGCTCGCCCGGCTGACGGCGCGCCAGCGCACCGTGCTCGTGCTGCGCTACTTCGAGGACCTGCCGGAGTCCGACGTGGCCCGGCTCCTCGGCTGCTCCGTCGGGACCGTACGGTCCACGACGCACCGCTCGCTCGCCCGGCTGCGGGCGCTCGCCCCCGAACTGGCCGCGCTCGGCCCGGAGGGCGGCGCGCAGCCTCCGTCCCGTGACTTCTCGCCCGTGGAGGTACGTTCGTGAACGTCGAAGAACTCGTACGCGACACGCTCCGCGAGCAGGCCGCCGACGGCGTGCTCGCACCGCCCCACTTCGCGGACCGTGTGCTCGCCGTCCGCAGGCGCCGCAGGACCCGGACCATCGCGGGCGCCGCGGCGGCGACGGCGGCCGCCGTCGCGATGGCCGTGGCCGTGCCGCTGCTCGACACCGGCGGGGACGACGTCCGCCCGGCCGGCCCGATGAACCCGAGCGACATCATCGCCCACCCCGACCAGTCGCCGCCGCGCGATCCGATCGCGGCGGGGAGCACGGTGGTCGCCGCGTTCAGCACCACCAAGATGGTGACGCAGCCGAACAAGGACCAGGTCATCACGCGGACGTACAGTCTGCTCGACCAGAAGACGGGCAAGTACGTGAAGGACTCCCGGTGGTCTTTCGTGGACCTCGCGCCGGGGGGCCGGACGGCGGCCGTCCTCGAGCGTCAACTGCCCGCGCGGCGCGTCGGGTTGCTCGACTTGACGACCGGCAAGGTGGACCGCTGGATCCCGGTGCCGCAGGGCGTGGCCGGCGTCGACTTCTCGCCCGACGGCAAGAAGCTCGTCGCGACGACGTACGCCAAGAACCCGGATCGGCTGTACTGGAGCCACCGGTTCAAGGCCCACCACGACGACGGCGTGTGGGAGGAGCCGTCGCCCGTTCCCAGCAGGACCGGGTTCACCCTCATCGATGTCGCATCCGGGAAGTCCGACTGGCACAAAGCGCCTTACCGGAAGGACGCGTACGGCAACTCGCTCAACTCCCGCGAGAACTTCACGTTCAACCACGACGGCAGACTCCTCTACGAGTTCATCTCCAAGGAGCCCTATCGCGTTTACCGCGACCTGCGAGGCAGGACGGTGCCCACGCCCGCCGCCGAGACGAAGCTCGCCAACGAGGAGATCGGGTTCTCTCCCGACGGGAAGCTCGTGGGATATCCCTCGGGGGTGAGGGAGGTGGCGACGGGCAAGCCGGTCCGCGAGGTGCCCGACGCGGACCACATCGACCCGCTCGCCTGGGCCGGCAACAAGCGGTTCATCGCCTGGCGGATCGACGAAGGCCGGAAGGGGAACCCGATGCGCCTCGTCCTCATCACCCTCGGCAACGACAAGATCGTGCCGCTCAGCGACTTCATGACGCAGGACTACTACGACCCCGGACACTGGGAGCCCCTGTTCAGCGGGCGCTGACCAACTCCCCGTACGCGGCGAGCAGCCCGTCGACCGTCTCCCGGCCGGCGGGCCGCAGTGGTGACCGGACCGGCCCCGCGGGCAGCCCCAGCGCACCCAGCACCGCCTTCGCCGTCACGGTGCCGGGCAGACCGGAGGACATCATCAACTCGACGAGCGGGACGGCCCGTTGCTGGTTGCGGGCCGCCCGGGCCGTGTCCCCCGCGTCGAACGCGTCGAGGATCGCGCGGAACTGACGGGGCACCACATTCGCGACGGTGCTGATGTAACCGCTCGCGCCGATCGCGTACAGCGCGAGGACGTACTCGTCGCAGCCCGCGTAGTACGCCAACTCCGTGCGGGCCAGCACCTTCTGGGTGCCCAGGAGGTCGTACGCGCAGTCCTTGACCGCCACGATCCTCGGGTGCTCGGCCAGCCTGATCATCGTGTCCGGCTCGATGCGCGTGCCGGTGCGGCCCGGGATGTCGTACAGCGCGAGCGGCAGCCCCGAGGCGTCCGCGATCTCCCGGAAGTGCGCCTCGACCGCGTCCTGCGGCGGTCTGCTGTAGTACGGCGCGACCACCAACAGCCCGTCGGCGCCCGCCTTTTCGGCCTCCAGGGCCAGCTCCACGGTGTGCCGGGTGTCGGCCGTACCGACCCCCGCCACGATCGACGCCCGGTCACCGACAGCCTCCCGCACCGCCCGCACCAGCGCGGCCTTCTCCGCGTCCGTCGTGGTCGGCGACTCGCCGGTGGTGCCGGAGAGGACAAGCCCGTCACACCCCTCCGAGACCAGCCGGTCGGCGAGGCGCTGGGCACCGTCGAGGTCGAGTGCGCCCGCCTCGGTGAAGGGCGTGATCATCGCGCAGAGGGCGCGGCCGAAGGGGGCGGCGGCAGGCGCCGAGGCCGTGGTGGTCATGAGAGCAGTGTCGGCATCCGCACTGTGAAGCTCCACTTAATTCTTCTACGAGGTACTGGCAACGGATGCTACGAAGCGGGGACTTCCGGGAGGCGACGGCGGCCTTCCGGGAGGCCGAGGCCCAGGGCCTGTCCGGCGGATCAGGTCGAAAGGAAGCGACGGCGCCTGATAAGTGCCCGTGAGCGGGGTCTGGTGCGTGCAGCTGCAAGGCGGAGGAGGGCGTCGACGCGATGGGGGTCCCCCGCTCGAGCGAAGTCGAGAGTGGGGGAGTCGGCAATCGGCGGCAACGCCGCAGATGTGCGTGCCGGACCCCGCTTCTTCGGCATGATCCGCCGGGCAGGCCCTAGTGCCAAATCGGCCCCTTATGGGTCACCATGGCGAGGACGGAAGTCGGCGGCAGACCGCGGGAGGCGTCATGAGGCTCGGCAAAGCACTCGCCACCGGAGTTGCGGAAGAGCAGGTTCACCTCGAGGAAGAAGAACTCCCCGAGATGGTGGAGGAGTTGGAAGCGTCCGTGTCCGAAGAGGTTCCGGTCGGCCGATGAGGCTGCGGCTCCCCGAGGAACGCCCGACGGAGCCGCCGACCGGATACAAGATCGCCCACCCGGTGCTGTCCCAGGACGGCACCAAGGCCGGGTTCACCGGCGTATCGCTGGGCGGCGCGCTGCCGTACGGAGTGCTGGACGAGGCGCGCTGTGTCTATGGGCGACGGCACCGGGCGCCGCACCGCCGCTGCGACTGCGGCTTCCACTGCGTGCACGAGTCCGCCACCGCCGAGGCGTTGCTCTGCACCGCCGAGCACCGCGCGGCCGTCCTCCTCGAAGTCTCCGTTCTCGGTGCCTACATCCGTTTCGAACAGGGCTTCCGGTACGCCCGGCAGCGGGTGCGCACCGCGACCGTCCAGCCGTGTGCGTGCGGCGCCGTGGCCGGCGCGCTGGCCGACGCGGGCTGGGGCAGGCCGGGTTGGCGCGCACTGGCGGCGGCGTGCGCGGGATGCGTACGTGGTCGTACGTCCCTGTCGCTGGCCTCCTTCGCGCGGCTGGCGGGGGAAGGGCTGCGGGTCCGGGCCACGAGCGGTGCGGTGGCCGCGCCCGCCGATCTCGGCGTGTCCGAACTCGTCGCCGAGGCGGCTTTGCTGCAAGCCCGACTCGACTGGTTCCAGAGTCAGTTGGCGCGCCTCGACGAGGGCGGGCCGCAGGCCTCTTGAGGGCCGGTTCAGCACGTCCTTGACCTGAATCTTGGTTGAGGTCGGAAGGTGGCGGTACACGCAGCACGTACCGACCGCCGGAGGCCGCCATGACCCGCCGTACCGTCGCCCACCCCGAACTCGCCGACTCCCGCGCCGCGTCCCCGCTCTTCAGCACGTGGCGCGTCGGCACCCCCGAGCGCCAAGGCGCGGTCGTCGAGGCGATCGCCGCCACCTGGGAGAGCAGGCCGTGGCCGGCCGAGGGGCTCTTGGGCTATTACGTCTACGCCGGTCACGACGGCACGACGTTGATGCACCACTCCAGGTGGACGAGTGAGCGGGCGTACGAGGACTTCGTCGCCGCGCAGCGGCAGGAGCGGGTCGACGAGATCGACGAGGCCGTGCCGGGGATCGAGCGGGTGGGGCTCGGACGGTACCGGCGGTACCGGAGTCTGGAGCGCGCGGCGGACGACACCCGGGCTCCCGGACTGATCGTGGTCGTCGAGATCGGCTTCGAGCCGGCCGCCGCCGAGCGGCGGCGCGACTGGGCCGACCTCGTCCTGGGCGCCCTCGCCGATGATCCGGCCGGTCATTCGGGGCTCATCTCCGCCCACTTCCACCTGAGCGGCGACGGCACGACGGTCCTCAACTACGCCGAGTGGGAGAGCGCGGAGGCGTACGACAAGGCCCTCGCGGCGCCGGGTGAGGGCATCGGGTCGCCGACTCCGCGGTGGGAGCGCGTGCGGACGTACCCGGGAGTGACGGGGTTCAAGGGCAGCCGTTACGCGTACGTGCTCGGGCTCGTGCCCTGAGGGTTTCTCGCGCCCCGCCTCGTACCCCTTCGCGCCCCTCTGCCGACAACTTCAACCGTCTAGACAAAAAAAGTTTTCGGTGAGACGGTGGAGTCATGTTGGACGTGACCGTGATCGAGGACGCAGAGGCCGCCGCCGTCTCGCTGGACCCCATACGGGCCCGGCTGCTGGCCGAGCTGGCCGCCGGGCCCGCGTCGGCCGCCATGCTGGCCGGCAAGGTCGGCCTGCCCCGGCAGAAGGTGAACTACCACCTGAAGACGCTGGAGCGGCACGGCCTGGTCGAGCTCGCGGGCGAGCGCCGCAAGGGGAACGTCACCGAGCGGCTGATGCGCGCGACCGCGGCGTCGTACGTGATCTCGCCGCTCGCTCTGGCCGCCGTGCAGCCCGACCCCGACCGTTTCCGGGACCAGCTCTCCGCCCGCTGGCTGCTCGCGCTCGGCGCCCGGCTCGTCCGGGACGTCGGTTCGCTGATCACCGGCGCGGCGAAGGCCCGCAAGCGGCTCGCGACCTACGCCCTCGACGGCGAGGTGACCTTCGCCTCGGCCGCCGACCGGGCCGCGTTCATCGAGGAGCTGACGGCCGGCGTCGGCGCCCTGATCCGCAAGTACCACGACGGGGACGCGGAGGGCGGCCGCCCGCACCGGATCGTCGTCGCCGTCCACCCCACGGTCAAACCCGAGGCCGCGGACGCCGCCGCGGCCGTTGAAGCCGCCCACTGATCACTCAGGAGCCACCACCATGTCCAAGGAATTCGAGATCGCCCGTGAGTTCGAGGTCGACGCCACGCCGGAGCAGGTGTGGGAGGCCATCACCAGCGGCACCGGCGGCTGGCTGTGGCCGATGGAGTTCGAGCCGCGCCAGGGCGGCGCCGGGCCCTTCGGCTCCACACTCACCAACTGGGACCCGCCGCACCGGCTGACCAGCCTGGTCGAGAACGTCGAGGGCATCTCCCAGCAGACCCTCAACCAGATCGACGAGACCATCGAGCCGCGCGACGACGGCCGCCGGTCCTGGGTGCGGTACGTGCACAGCGGGATCTTCGTCGAGGACTGGGACAACCAGTACGACGGCGCGAACAAGCACACGGACTTCTATCTGCACACCCTGCGCGAGTACGTCACCCACTTCGCGGGCCGCCCCGTCGCCTTCTCGACGTTCGACGGACCCGGGGCGTCCGTGACGTCCGACGCCTTCGCCGCGGTCGGGCGGGCGCTCGGCCTCGCGGACGACACATCCGAGGGAGAGCGGGTTCAGGCCCAGGGGCCGGGCGGCCAGGTCCTCGACGCCGTGGTCGACTACCGCAACCCGTACTTCATCGGGCTGCGCACCGACAACGCCCTCATCCGCTTCTTCGGGCGCAACCACTGGGGCGCGCCGGTCGGCATCAGCGTCCACGACTTCGCGGCCGACGCCGACGCGAAGCGGAACGAGACCGCCTGGCAGGGCTGGCTGAACGGGGTGTTCGGCGCCTAGGCATAGATCGCCTGCGCACGGAGCGCCTGGGCACGGATACCAGGCATGGGAAGAGCCCGGCCCCCCGGACGACGGGGCCGGGCTCTTCCCAGTGCTGCCTACCGCATGAACCGCGGCGGCGCTACAGGCCTACGGCCGGAACCGCAGCACCTGCGGGTCGTGGTCGCTGATCTGGTCGGAGAACTCCGAGTTGATGTGCACGCTGTCGTACTCGAAGTCGCAGCCCCTGCGGATCGAGGGGCTGACCAGGATCTGGTCCAGGACCTGGCTGTTGCCCTGGTAGTCGTACGTGTAACGCTCGCTCTTCGGCAGCGACTTGATCGCCGACCAGAGCTCGCCGTCGCCCTCCAGGATCTTGGTGGTGTCCGAGAAGTCGAAGTCGTTGATGTCGCCGAGGGTGATGACGTCGGCGTTCTTCTGCGTCTTCAGGATCTCGTTCACGAAGGAGTTCACCGCGGTCGCCTGGGCGTGCCGCTGGATCTCCGAGCTGCGTACTGGCGGCTGGTACTGCGAGGTCAGCCCCTGGTCGCCGCCCTTCGAGTTGAGGTGGTTGGCGATCACGAAGACCGTCTTGCCGCGGAAGACGAACTCGCCCGCGAGCGGCTTGCGGCTGGAGGTCCAGGCCGCGTTGGCCGGGTCGACGCGGCCGGGGGACGCGGTCAGCTGCGCCTTGCCGTTCACCTTCGTGACGCCCACGGCGGTCGTCGAGTCGCCGCCCGCGCGGTCGGTGAACGAGACCCGCTCGGGGTTGAAGAGGAAGACCTGGCGGATGTTGCCGCCGGGCTCGCCGCCGTCCTTGTCGTTGACCGGGTCGATGGAGCGCCAGTCGTACGTCGGGCCGCCCGCCGCGACGATCGCGTCGATCAGCTTGTTCACCGTCTGGTCGGCGGCGACCGTGCCGTCGTCCGTCGCGCCGTTGTTGTCCTGGATCTCCTCCAGGGACACGATGTCGGGCGACTGCAGGTTGTTCACGATCGCGGACGCGTGGGCGTCGAAGGTGCTGTCGCCCGGGTCCAGGTTCTCGACGTTGTACGTCGCCACGGCCAGCTCGCCGCGCGACTGCTTCGTCGTCGTCTCGCGCTCCAGGCCGCCCTTCTCCAGGGTGCCGAGCCGGCTCGCGACGAGCGTGTAGCCGCCGAACTGGTTGTAGTCCAGCGGGCCCGCGGTGGTGCCCGTGAGCTCGTCGCCGACGTTCGCGGTCGGGAAGTCCGCGGTCGAGCCGAGCGACTGGATCTGGAGCCGGCCGGTGTTCTGCGAGGTGTACGCGCCGTACACCGTGCCGCCACGGCGGTTGGCGTGCTCGCGCGGCTTCACCGTGACCCACAGCTCGCTGTACGGGTCGGTGGCGGTGACCACGCGGGTGTCGGAGACCTGGACGTTCATGCCCTCCAGGGACTCGTAGTAGTCCAGGGCGTACTTCGTCGGCTCCAGGGTCAGGCCGTTGATCGAACCGCTCGCCGCGGTGTCGCCCGCGGGGGTGTAGTCGTCCGGTACGGACGTGGCGTCGACGACCGTCGCGGCCGGGACGGCGTTGCCGCTGGAGACCACCGTCACCGTCGGCTTGGTGATCTCCGTCAGGGACTGGTTGCCGCTGGAGGCACCGCCCGGAACGTACTCCGAGACCGTGCCCGACACCGTGACCGAGTCGCCCACGGCGACCTTCGGCGTGGAGCTGGTGAAGACGAAGACGCCCTCACTGGTGGCCGGGTCGTCGTCCGCGTTCGGGTCCTGGAACCAGAAGCCCTTCGACGAACCGTAGGTCCGCACGCCGGTGACGATGCCCGCCACGTCCGTGACCTTCTGGCCCGCGAGCGGGGAGATCCGGGTGGTGCCCTGGATGTCGTGGATGTGGACGGTGTCCGCGTGGGCGGGTGTGGTGAGCACCACGGCGGACAGGGTGGAACAGACCGCGGCGACGGTCAGCGCGCCTATGCGCGCGGTTCTCTTGCTCGGCAAGGGAATCCCTCCGGGGACGTACGTGAGCGCCGGGACGAGGGTGGAGCAGTGGGGGGAACGCGACCTGCGTGCGGACCGGTGACGCGCGTAGAAGCTGATGAACAGGTTGCCGTTGAACTTCTACGCGCGTCAATCTCGTGTGTGGGCAGGGGAGTTGTCAAGGTTTCAGGGGTGTACGGCTGCTGTCAGGGACATGAACCGGGCGGCATGGGTGGAAATCCGTCTAGGCTGAGCCGTCGGTGCGGAATTCCGGGGCGGCCTCGGGGTCCATGTGTCCCTGGACGGCCCTCGGGGCCCGGCGCCGATGGCACTTGTCGCTACTTGCTAGTGATCATTGCTGCTTTTTACGATTGCCCTGCTTGTCCTGGTTGTTCGGAGGAGAACCCAGCTGATGTCAGACAGCTCCCCCCTGCCGCCGGTGCGGCTGCACTCCGAAGCGGAGCTGGCGCGGGACGCGCTCGCCGCGCCGCTGCTCTCCCGCGCCGCGCGGCTGGCCCGCTGGGCGGGTCCGGACACGCGGGTCGGCGCGGGGGGCGAACTCGTCGAGGAGCAGCTTCCGCAGGCGGCTCTTGAACTCGGGCTGTCGGGTGACGACGCGGCCGCCTTCGCCAGTGAGGCCTGGCGGGTGGCCGTCGACACCGGGCTCGTCGAGATCGTGGACGAGGACGAGGGTACGGTCGTCGCGGGCGAGGACCTCTCGCTCCTCACCTCCGGCGGGCCGCAGGATGTGCTGGGTGTCTGGCTCGGCGCCCTTGACACGGTGCTGGCCGACGCGAGCGTGCCCGACCTGGACGATCTCGTCGGCGCGATGGACGAGAGCGGCGAGATCGACCTCTCCTCCCTGGACTGGGATCCGGAGGCGGAGGCCGAGTTCCTCGACGGGGTGCTCGGCAATCTCTATCTGCTGACCGTGAGCGAGAGCGGGTCCGGTGACGGGCCGGTGCCGCTGCCCGCGCTCGCCGCGTCGATGATCGTGCCCGACGACATGGGGGAGCCCACCAACGACGTGCTGGAGCAGGTGTCGGACGCGATGATGCGGCTCGACGACCAGTTCCGGCTGCTGGAGCCCGTCGGGCTCGTCGACTTCCAGCCGGTCGACGAGGCGTTGATGGCGGACGACGAGGACGCTGCCGAGGAGCCGGCGGCGGCCGTCGACGACACGGACGTCTCGCGGTACGGGATGGTGCGGCTGACTCCGCTCGGGCTGTACGGGATCCGGACGCGGCTTCTGGAAGCGGGCGTGTCCGCTCCTGCGGTGGGCGACCTGGCGGACAAGGGGGCCGACGCGCTGCTGGACGGCACGGCCGCGTTCGGGCCGGCGGCCGCGCAGGCCGAGACCGAGCAGTGGCTCGCCCGGCGTGAACCCCTGCCCGCCGCACGGGAGTTGCTCGCCGCGGCCCGCGGCGGCGATGCCGGGGCCCCGCTGCGCCGCCTGCACTGTCAGCAGGCGCTCTCCCTCGTCGGCATGGAGGCCGAGCCCGCGCTGCGCGAGGTCCTCGACGACGCGGAGCTGGGCGGGCTCGCCCGTGTCTGGCTCTCCGAGCACGGCGCGGCCGACGTGCCCGCGCCGTCCGAGGCGATGGTCTTCTGGCTCACCGTCGACACCGTGGCGGCGCAGCTCGCGGCCGAGGGCAACTCCGCCGAGCTGCAGGCCCTCGTGGAGGGCCTGGCCCAGCAGCACAGCGGCTTCTTCGCCACCGCCTGGCGTGTCGACCACCCGGCCACCCCGGACGTCCTCGAGGCCATGGGGCGCCTCCACCCCGACAAGAAGGTCGCCAAGGAGGCTCGTAAAGCGGCGTTCAAGGCCCGCTCCCAGCAAGGGAGTTGAGAGCGCGGCGATGCGGCGGGGGCAAGGTTTGCCCCCGCCGCTCCATGCGTCAGGTCAATGCGTCGGCTCGATGCGTCGGCAGTGGTACCGCTCGATGCGTCGGCAGGCGTACCGCTCGATGTGTCAGCAGTGGTACCGCGTCGTGTGCTTGAACGACGACGTCGCGCCGTTGAAGCCGTAGGTGCCGCGGTAGGCCGGCGGGTTCTGGAACTCGCCGACGATAGTGATCGTGTTGGCGCAGGAGCCCTGGCCGGCACGCTTCGCGTCGAGGCGGATCGTTTCCCCTACGTAGCCGCCCGTGATGTCCCAGGGGGCGCCGCAGATGCCGGAGGTGATCTTGCCGCCGGTCACGACGTGCGGGTAGGTGTTGGGGTTGTACTTCACCTCGATGGCGAAGGTGACCGCCCCGTTGTGCAGTTCCAGCTGGGCGGACGTGGAGACGGCCTCGACGGAGACGTCCTGCTGTGAGGCGAACGCCTCGTCCCGGGTCTTGACCTCCGCGCCCTGCGGGTTGTGGAAGCGGTGCTCGGAGCCGGCGTGGCTCTTCTGCCGCTTGGCCTGCGTGGTCATGCTGATTCCCTCTTCCTGTGCGGGTATTGAGTGACCGTCAGGCCAGCTGCTCGGCGATTTCCACCCGCAGCAGTGTGCGAACGTTCTCGATGTGGTTGGCCACGGTGACGACCGAGGAGCCCGCGAAGAGCAGACCGGTCGCGACGTTGTCGAGCGAGGTCACCAGCGAACCGGAGTCGCCGCCCGCCGAGATGTTCGTGGTCAGGATCTGGTCCTTGAACCGGGCCGTCCCCGCCGTGCCGTAGCTGACGTCGATCGTGGCGTCGACCGCGATGATCCGGCCGAAGCTGATGTTCGTCGTGCGGCCGGTCTTCTTCACCAGGTCGCCGACCGCGACGTTGGCCTTGCGCCGCCAGGCGCGCGGCGCACCGCTGAAGTACTGCTCACGGGTGGCGTCCTGGAACTCCACCGCGCCGAGCGCGCAGTCGACCACGTTGTTGTGGCGCTCCACCGGGGTCTGCGGTGCGAACTGGATCGTGATGAACCGGTCCAGGGTCGCGATGCGGTCCGCCGGGTCCGTGCCGCCGTCGAACACTCCGGGCTGCAGGATCGCGCTGCCCAGCTGTGCCCGGTTGGAGTCGGCCAGCACGTGGTTGTTGGAGAGGATGTAGAACTTCGACGGTGTGCCGAGGCCGGGCCCCGGGGGGTCGACGGTGGCGCCCGGCAGGAAGTCGTACACCACGCTGCCCAGTGTGCCCGCGGTCACCCGTACGTTGCCGACCGAGAAGCCGGAAGGGGACGGGCGCATACGGCGCTTGAGGAGCTGCGGCTCGAACTGTCCAAGCCCACTGAGCTCTTCCAGCAACGGCTGTGAGAGGCCGGCGAGTTGCTCGGCCATGCTGCCGTCGGGCTGGTAGGCGCCGCGGTCCTCGGAGCGGGGCGAGGTCCTGCGCTGCTGCTGACGCTGCGCGGCGACATGGCCGACCGCGACTACGTCGGTGGGGGTGCCGTCGTCCATCACCCGCGGGATGACGTCCCGCTCGGGAAGCTGGGACTCCGGAACCTTCTGGGTCACGAACACCAGCACGGCTGCCTCGCCCGTGGCCTGTCCGTCGATCCACTTCACGCCGTGGCCGAAGCCGACGACATTGGCCAGCGGCGACTGCGGCCGCAGGAAGTCTGAATTCGCTTGCTGGCGGGAGCTGTCACTCAGCTGACCACCAGTCGGTCCTCGCATCATTTCGGGCTGGCTCACGCCAGACCACCTCTTCAGTTTCGGCTCTGGGTTCCTTACGGGCCGCGGCGCGATGACTCAGCGCTCAGGGCTCACAAGTTCCCTTCCTGAGCGCTCACTTCACCGATCGCGAGCACGCGCACCGGTACGCCGTCGAGCTCGTCCGGAACCACGTCTTCTTGAAGGAGCCGGTCACGGGGCACTTTCCGGGTGACGAAGACGATGATCACGTCCTGTCCCGAGTGCTCGTCCCTCCCGGTGCTGACTCCACTCACGTTGGCCAGCTTCATGAGCCGGCCTTCATGGAGGCGAAGTACCCGCTTTGCGTCCATCGGGCTCGCCTCCCGTTCGGGTGGTGTGCTCTTCCTGTCTATGGCCCGGGGTCCCCGGAGTCAAGGCATTCTGAAATGAATCACGAGTTTCGCTACTATTCGCGCCTGTTGACCTTCTTTACGAAGATTATTCCGCTCATCGGTTCGAGTGCGAGAGGTTTGACGGATTCACGGAAGCGGGACCCCTGAAGTTGGCCCATGTTCAACTCCCGTTCAGGCGCGGGCGGGACCGTGTGGCCGCGAACCGAGGGCCGCCACCCGCCCCCCACGACAGTCCCACTCCACCGTCACAGGAGACACCATGTCGCTCACCCGCAGGGACTTCGCCAGACGATCCGCGATCACCGGTGCAGGTGTCGCCCTGGCCGGCAGCGTTGGCGCCCTCGCCACCGCTCCCAACGCCCTCGCGTCCACGGACACGGACATCGACACCGAGAGCGCGGGCGAGGCGTCGGCGGAGTACAGCGGTGTCGGCTACGGACCGCTGATCCCCGACCCGCAGGGGCTGCTCGCGCTGCCCGCCGGGTTCTCGTACCGCGTCATCACCTACAGCGGCAAGACCAAGCTGGAGTCCGGCGAGTTCACGCCCTCCAACCACGACGGCACCTCCACCTTCTGCGGCCCGCGCGGCGCCACCCTCCTCGTCAACAACCACGAGCTCAAGGGCCCGCGCGCCGGCTGGAAGTACCCCGTGCCGCTCACCGACGGCCTGGTCTACGACCCGGCCGCGTCCGGCGGCTGCACGGTCGTCGAGGTCCGGGGCGACAAGGTCGCCGAGTGGGTCGGCATCGCGGGCACCTCCACCAACTGCGCGGGCGGCAACACCCCTTGGGGCACCTGGCTCACCTGCGAGGAGACCGAGGACAAGGCCGGCCAGAACGGCATGACCAAGGACCACGGGTACGTCTTCGAGGTCGACCCCGAGGACCGCCGCCGCAACCAGAACCCCAAGCCCATCAAGGCGCTGGGCCGCTACGCCCACGAGGCCGTTGTCGTCGACCCCAAGCGCGGCCGTCTCTACCTCACCGAGGACGCCTCCGGCCCCAACGGCCTCCTCTACCGCTGGACCCCGCCGCAGGGCTTCGAGCACGGCCACGGCCGGCTCGCCACCCTCGCCGACGACGCCGGCGCGCTGCAGGCCTTCAAGTGCTTCGACTCCGGCGGCAAGTTCGTCGACGACCTCTCCCGTGCCACGAAGATCGGCACGGTGTACGGCGTCGACTGGGTGGACGTCCCCGACCGCGACGCCAAGACCACGTCCGTACGCAAGCAGTTCGCCGACGGCCAGGTCACCCGCGCCCGCAAGCTCGAAGGCATGTGGTGGGGCGACGGCGGCACGTACATCGTGTCCTCGTACGCTCGCGCGGAGAGCCCCGTCCAGCACGACGGCGCCGTCTGGTTCTACGACCCCAAGCGCCGCACCCTCACGCTGAAGGTCCTGATCGGCGTGAACCCCGACCCGTCCGTCGACGGCGCCTTCGACGGCCCCGACAACATCACCGTCTCCCCGTACGGCGGCCTCGTCATCGCCGAGGACGGCGAGGGCATCCAGCACCTCTTCGGAGCCACCGACAGCGGCCGTACGTACCCGATCGCCCGTAACGAGCTGAACAACGGCACCGCTGAGGCGCCCGAGTACAGCGAGTTCACCGGCGTCACCTTCTCGCCCGACGGCAAGACCCTCTTCGCCAACATCCAGGAGCCGGGCATCATGCTCGCCATCACCGGCCCCTGGAAGCGCCAGAAGCGCGGCTGATTAATTCAATGGCTCGACCCGCGGCCGCCCTCCTAAAGTGGTGCACGTCCAGGTGCGAAGGCAGGACCTACTTCCACTCATAATGGGGCGGCCGCGGGTTCGAGTCCCGCCACCGGTACAACGCGCCGGTGTAGCTCAGGGGTTAGAGCACCTACGTCGGTTCCGTCGGCCTTGAACTCTGGACACCACAACTTCATGCACCTCCCGGTGCGCGGGCTGCGGCTACTTCTCTCTCAAAGAATCCACGCCGCCGCCGATTTGATCTCGGGAGGCGCAGCTCATGGTGGGTGCCCGGTGCGCAGGCAACGGTTACTTCATTGGATCGGACGGTTGCGGGTTCAAATCCCGTCATCGACTTCGGGTCGGTGTAGCTCAATTCGGTAGAGCATCTGGCTAAGTCCGTCGCCGACTCCTGATCTCGGGCACGCTCCATTTGCTGCGCCTCCCCTCGAAACACGACTGGAAAGTCGTAAACGAATTCGGGGGAATTCATCATGGCGCGATTCAACACCAAGGCGGCCAAGGCGCAGCCCACTTCGCGGGTGACCTCGACCGGCCGTGTGCTCCGTACGTACGAGGGCGGCCGAGGCCAGGAGCGCGACGCGCGCTCCGAGCTCTTCCTGCTCGCCATCGCCAACTTCGTTTCGCAGCAGACCTTCTACGAGTCCGGCGCGGCCCGCGACGACCGTTTCGCCACGCTGGTGCGCGAGCTCGCCGTCGCCGACCCGTCGTGGACGGCCGCCCTGCTCGGCTGGCTGCGCGGTGAGGGCAACCTGCGTACGGCCTCGATCGTGGGCGCCGCCGAGTACGTGAAGGCACGTCTCGACGCGGGCGCCACCGACGGCCCGGCCAACCGCCAGGTCATCGCGTCCGTGCTGCGCCGCCCGGACGAGCCCGGCGAGCTGCTCGCGTACTGGACCTCGCAGTACGGCCGCAACGTGCCCAAGCCCGTCAAGCGGGGCATCGCCGACGCCGTACGACGTCTCTACAACGGCAAGGCGCTGCTGAAGTACGACACCGCGTCCAAGGGCTACCGCTTCGGCGACATCCTCAACCTGGTGCACGCTGCGCCGGACCCGGACAAGCCGTGGCAGGGCGAGCTGTTCCAGTACGCGCTGGACCGGCGTCACAACCCGGACACGGCCGTGGTGCCCAAGTCGCTGCCCGTGCTCGTGGCGCACCGTGACCTGATGGCGCTGCGGCCCGCCAAGCGGCGCAAGGTCGTGACGTCAGCGCATGGCGCGCAGCGCCTGGCGGAGGCGGGTATGACCTGGGAGGCGCTGGCCGGCTGGCTGCAGGGCCCGATGGACAAGGCGGCCTGGGAGGCCGTGATCCCGTCCATGGGCGCGATGGCGCTCGTACGGAACCTGCGGAACTTCGACGAGGCGGGTGTCAGCGACGAGGTGGCGGCTCAGGTCGCCGCCAAGATCAGCGACCCGGCCGAGGTCGCGCGTTCGCGGCAGTTCCCGTTCCGCTACCTCGCCGCGTACCAGCACGCGCCCTCGCTGCGCTGGTCGTACCCGCTGGAGCAGGCGCTCGGCCACTCGCTGGCCAATGTGCCGGCGCTGCGCGGACGGACGCTGGTGCTCGTCGACCGGTCCGGTTCGATGTTCTACTCGCGGCTGTCCGACCGTTCCGAGCTCAACCGGGCGGACGCGGCGGCGATCTTCGGCACGGCGCTCGCGCTGCGGGCGGCGGACGCGGATCTCGTCGAGTTCGGCACCAGCAGCAACCGCGTGAAGTTCCGCAAGGGCGAGTCGGTGCTCAAGGTGCTGGAGCGCTTCGGGGACCTCGGCGGCACCAACACCAGCGAGGCGGTCCGCGAGCACTACAAGAAGCACGACCGTGTGCTGATCGTCACCGACGAGCAGGCCACGTACAGCCACTACGGCGACCCGACCGAGCAGGTCCCGGCGCACGTACCGGTCTACACGTGGAACCTGGCGGGATACCGGGCGGGCCACGCCCCGTCCGGGAAGGGGAACAGGCACACGTTCGGCGGGCTCTCGGACGCGGCCTTCCGGATGGTGCCGCTCCTTGAGTCGGCGCGGGACGCGGACTGGCCCTGGAAGTGAGCGGATGAGTGCGGCCCGTACTTCGGTGCGGGCCGCACTCTTGTGCGTATCGAGTACTGATATCTAACATTTCAGTTCATGGAGGCGATACGGCCCGTGCGGCGGACCCTGCTCCGGGACCGCGCTTACGAGGCGATACGGGACGCCATCGTGGCCGGCGACATCGCGCCGGGCGCGGTGGTGCGGGACGCCGAGCTGGCCGAGCTGCTCGGGCTGTCGCGGGCGCCGGTGCGGGAGGCCTTCTCACGACTGGTCGACGAGGGGCTCCTGGAGTCCAAGCCGCAGAGTTACACACGGGTGACGCCTGTGGTGGCCGCCGATGTGCGGGACGCCGCGGCCGTCGTCGGCGCCATGCACGAGCTGGTGACGCGGGCGGCCGTGCCCCGGCTTCTCGCGGACCACGTGGGTGCCATGCGGGACGCCAATGTGCGGTTCGCCGCGGCTGTACGGGACGGCGACGTGGACGCCGCCCTGCGCGCCGACGACGAGTTGCACGACGTTCTCGTCCGGGTCGGCGGCAATCGTGCCGCCGACGCCACCATCGCCCGCTACACCCCGCTCATCCGCCGGCTGGAGCGGCGACGCTTCGGCGAGGGCGGCAACTGCCGTTCGGCCGGGCTGCACGAGCGGCTGATCGAGGCCTGTGCGGGCGGTGAGGTGGACGAGGCGGTCCGCGTCACGGCGGAGATCTGGCGGGGCCTGGAAGAGCTCGCCGACGAAGAGGCCCACTGAACCCGGGAGGACCCATGTCCCTTTCCTCGTACGAGCGTTACCCGCTGCTCTTCGGACCCTCGCCCGTGCATCCGCTGGAGCGGCTGACGAAGCACCTCGGCGGCGCCTCCCTGTGGGCCAAGCGGGAGGACTGCAACTCCGGTGTCGCGTACGGCGGGAACAAGACCCGCAAGCTGGAGTATCTCGTCGCCGACGCGCTCGCACAGGGCTGCGACACGCTCGTCTCGATCGGCGGGGTGCAGTCCAACCACACCCGCCAGGTCGCGGCCTGCGCCGCCCGCGCCGGACTCAAGTGCGTACTGGTGCAGGAAAGTTGGGTGGAGTGGCCCGACTCCGTGTACGACAAGGTCGGCAACATCCTCATCAGCCGGCTCGCCGGCGCGGACGTACGGCTCGTGCGGGCCGGGTTCGGGATCGGGTTCAAGGAGAGCTGGGAGCAGGCGCTGCGGGAGGTCGAGGAGTCGGGCGGCAAGCCGTACGCCATCCCGGCGGGGGCCTCCGACCATCCGCTGGGCGGACTGGGGTTCGCCGGGTGGGCTTGTGAAGTCGCCGAGCAGGAGCGGGAGTTGGGCGTCTTCTTCGACACGGTCGTGGTGTGCTCCGTGACCGGGTCGACCCAGGCGGGCATGGTGGCCGGGTTCGCCGCGCTGGAGGAGGCGGGCGGGCGGCCGCGGCGCGTCCTCGGGATCGACGCGTCGGCGGCGCCCTCCCGTACCCGTGAGCAGATCGCGCGGATCGCCCACGGAACGGGCCGACTCATCGGCGTACAGAAGGAATTGACGGAGGCGGACGTCGAGCTGGACGAGCGCTACCACGCGGGCACGTACGGGATTCCGGACGAGGCCACGCTGGAGGCGATGCGGCTCGCGGCGCGCACCGAGGGGATGGTCACCGACCCCGTCTACGAGGGGAAGTCCATGGCGGGAATGGTGGATCTGGTGGCGCGGGGTGAGATCGGGCGGGAGTCGACCGTGCTCTACGCCCATCTGGGCGGGCAGCCGGCGTTGAACGCGTACAGCGCGCTGTTCTAGGCGGTGCCTTCTCTCGGTCGGGGGCTTCGGCCTCTATGCGGTGGTCTCCTGCGCGGGTGGTCTTCTATGCGGTGGTCTTCGGCTTGGTGCCGGTGATCACGAGTGCTGACACCAGCAGGGCGGTGAGCGCGATCAGCGAGCCGATGCCGAAGGCGCGGGCCGCGCCGTGGGTGAGGATCTCGGACCGTGACCCGGTCGCGTGCCGGGTCACGGTGCCGAACACCGTGACCAGGATGGACAGTCCGAGCGTGCCGCCGAGCCATTGGAGGGTCTGCAGCAGACCGGACGCGGCGCCCGCCTCACGCGGCTCGATGCCCGCGAGGATCGTCGCGTTGAGCGGCATGAAGCTCAGGCCCACGCCTACGCCCATCAGCAGCAACGGGCCGAACAGGCCGGTCGGATAGCCGTCGCCGGGCTGGAGCCGCCACAGCCACGCGGCCGCGGTGACGAGCAGGGCCATGCCGGTGAGCAGCACCGGCTTGGCGCCGAGGCGGGCCAGGAGCCGCGGTACGAAGCGCACGGTCGTGAACATCGCCAGGGTCATCGGAAGGAAGGCGAAGCCTGCGCGAAGCGGGCTGTATTCGAGGACCTGTTGGCAGATCAGGGTGAGGAAGTAGAACGCGCCGAACATGCCGGCGGGCAGCAGCAGGACGCCCGCGTAGCCGCCCGCGCGGTTGCGGCTGGCGAACAGGCGCAGAGGCATGATCGGCTGGCCCGCACGGGACTCGATCAGCGTGAAGCCCGCCAGCAGGGCCGCCGCCGCGCTGAAACCGAGCTGCGCCTGGGTGTCGCCCCAGCCGTCCTGCGAGACCCGGATGAACGCGTAGACGAGCGAAGTCATCCCGGCGGTGCCGGTGAGCGCGCCCGCCGCGTCGAACCGGCCCGCGTGGCGCGGCGTCTCGGTGACGAAGCGCGGGAGGGCCACGGCGACCGCGATGCCGATCGGTACGTTGATCAGCAGGGCCCAGCGCCAGGACGCCCACGAGGTGAGCATGCCGCCGAGGACCAGGCCGACGGAGGCGCCGATGCCCGCCATGGAGGAGTAGACGCCGAGGGCGTGGTGGCGGCGCGGGCCCTCGGGGAAGTTGGTGGTGATCAGGGCGAGGGTGCTGGGGGCCGTGAGGGCGGCGCCCACGCCCTGCAGCGCGCGGGCCGCGAGCAGCCAGGCGTTCTCGGTGGCGAGTCCGCCGAGGAGAGAGGAGGTGGCGAAGAGCAGGACGCCGATGGTGAGTGTGCGGCGGCGGCCGACGATGTCTCCGACCCGGCCGCCGAGGAGCAGCAGACCGCCGAAGGCGAGCGTGTAGGCGTTGAGGACCCAGGAGAGGTCGGTGGGGGTGAAGTCGAGGTCTTTCTGGATGTCGGGCAGCGCGACGTTGACGACCGTGGAGTCGACGCCGACCATCAGGTAGGCGGTGACGATGACTAAGAGGGCGGTGCCGAGCCTGGCGGGTTGTGGTGGTGCCGAGAGCGCGTCGGTGGTCGTGGACGGGGTGGACATGGAGTGCTCCCTGTCTGGTGCCCCCGAGTGAGGTGCGCGCGGGCAGCGAGGACTGCCCGCCGGATAAGCGGGGACTGTCTCCGTTTAGTTCTCGCTAAGATACGGAGAGACTCCCCGGTTTGCAAGGAGTATCTGAATGACGCAGGTCAGGCCTATGCGCGCGGACGCTCGGCGCAACTATGAGCGGTTGCTGAAGGCTGCGGCAGAGGCATTCGCCGAGCATGGGGAAGGTGCGTCGCTCGACGACATCGCCAAGCGCGCCGGAGTGGGGTCCGGCACGCTGTACCGCCACTTCCCGACACGGCAGGCGCTGCTGGAGGCTGCCTACGTCGGCCGGGTCGAGGCGATCGCGGCGCGGGCCGACGAGATCGCGAAGGAGTTGCCGCCGGGCGAGGCACTGGTGGAGTGGCTGAACGAGCTCTGCGTCGGCACGATCCAGGTGCGCGGTATGAAGGCGCTGCTGGGTTCGGCCGTCACGGATGGCAGCTCGGCCGCGGTGACCGCATGCGGAACGTCGGTGAAGGGGGCGGCCACACGGCTGGTCGAGGCGGCTCAGCGGGAGGGAACGCTCCGGGCGGATATCGAGCCGATCGAGGTGCTGCGGCTGGCACATGGGGTGGCCGGCGCGTCCGAGCTGGCGAATGGGCAGGGGAAGCATATTCGCCGGTACCTGTCGCTGCTGACGGAGGGGCTGCGCCCCTAGGGCCGGGAACTCGACGACGGGCTCTACGGCGAAAGCTCGCCCAAGAGGTCCGCGGCACTGTCCGTGGCTGTTTCCGGAGGGACCGAGGGCGGGCCGATGGGCTCCCGGAGGACCCGTACGGAAGGAGGAAGCGTCTCCGCGCGAGTCTCCGGTATCTCGAAGAAGACGGTACTGAGATGGGGGAAGGCGCTCAGCCACTCCCAGGTGCAGTCGAGGTCGACCTCCACCCAGAGGTCGTAGAGGCTGTTCGCGTCACACGCGCTCTGGAACTCCTCCGGCCTGAACGGACCCGAGATCTTGATGCGGGACCGGCCGCCGAAGCCGCGCAGCGCCCGCAGTTCCGCGGGGTTGGAGACCGGGAAGTACAGATAGTCGTCGGCCAGGTGCGCGACGACCTCCTCGGCGTAGCGGTCGCAGTCGAACCGGCTCCAGACCCGGGCCAGTTCGGCCCGCACCCGGATGTCGGTCAGCTCGCGGTACGCGGCCAGCACGGGAATCGCCGCGTCGGTCGCGATGCGCGTCGCGGTCAGCACGGTGAAGTAGGCCTCGTCCTGCGAGAGCTCCTCCGGTCCCGGAAGCAGATCCAGGACGACCGGGCCGACATCGGCCAGCGTCCGGGCCTGCTCCGCCGACTGGGGCGGAATCAGGGCCGCGGCCCGCCGCTCCACCTCGGTTCTCACCTCGGGGTCCAGCTCCGTCGCGTGCTCCAGGCAGGCGGCCGCCAGGAGGTGGAGCCGACGGCTTTCCTGCTCCGAGCAGTCGCCGCGCTCGATGAGCCCGGTGAGCAGCCGCGTACGCTCCGTCGTCCGCGCATGGGCGACGGACATCCGGATGACGTCCTCCCACTGGTCGAGATGGGCGTGCGCGATGAGGAAGTCGAAGTCGAGACCCTCCACCGCCGCCTTGGCGCCCAGGTAGTCCTGGAAGGTGCGGTGGATGAAGTCCATCGAGCCCTTGGTCGGTTCGCGCAACAGGCCGCTGCGGACCAGCAGATGGCGGTAGATCTCCTCCGCGGTGCCCTGCTCGGCGATGCGCGGCATCGCGGGCAGGGCATGTGCCAGGAGGTCGACCGCGTCGGCCCGGTCCATCTCCGAACGGCCGTTGCGGATCATCCAGTACGCGAGCTTCTGGATCAGCTGGACGTGATGGGCCTCGCCGATACGGATCGTGCCCGGCTTGTAGATGCCCCGCTCGCGGTCGCGCCGGGACAGCAGCATGGAGAGCGCGGCGTCGTAGATCTCCTTGCGGCCGTCGGGGAGATGGCCGCGGCGGTCCTGATGGAGTGCGCAGATCAGCGCACACATCAGGGGGTTGGTGGCCAGCCGCCCCAGATCCTGCTTCGCCCGGATCGCCCGCAGCAGATCCTGCGCGTACTGGTCGCCGATACCGGCGGCCTTGTGCCATCGCCGGACGAACTCGGCCACGTTGTCCCGGCTCATCGGGGCCAGGTCGAGCTCCGCGAAGTCGTCACCGACCAGCCAGTCCTCCCGTACGGCGGACGGCCGTGACGTGACCAGCCACCGGTTGCGCGGATAGGAGTCGACCAGATCCTGCAGCCAGCGGCGGGCCTCCTCGCGCTCGTTCTCCGGGATCTCGTCGATGCCGTCGACCAGCATGAGCCCGCGCCCCGACCGCAATACCCGGTCGAACCAACCCGTCGGCTGAAGGGCGGCGATCGGACAGCCGACCTCGGACAGGAACTCGTCGGGGGTGGGGAGCTTGGCACCGCCCCGCGTCAGCGTGCGCAGCGGAAGGACGAACGGAACGAGGCCGTACAAGTACAGCAGTCGCTCGTCGAGCGCCTTCTGCGCGGTGGACACCGCCAGCCACTGCACCAGCGTCGTCTTCCCGGAACCGGCCACTCCGCGCAGGAGCACGCGATTGCGCCCCGCCAGCACCTGGTCGGCGGGCAGCAGCATGGGGTTCGTCGTGTCGCCCACCGCGTCCAGGCTCAGATACGCGGCGTCGAGCGGCCAGGTGCCCGGGGACTCGGACAGATCGAGCCCGAAGATCGTCAGCTTGCCGTGCTTGGAGGCGATGTAGCGGGCGTAGCGCTCCTCGAACGGGGCGTCGGCCGGCGACGGTGTCCGCGCGATCAGCCCGTCGATCTTCTTCGACAGCTCCTCGATCCGGTGACTCTGCTCCACCAGCGTGCGGGCGACAAAGGTCGACCTCTGGGTGAAGAAATGCACGATGTGCAAAGACGCGGTGTCGAGCACGCTCACATAGAGATAGACCGCGTCGCTCGACAGCCCGAGCGTGGCGGACGGGCTCTGCGCCCGCAGATGCTGCGCCAGAGCCATGTGGCCGAGCTGGACGGCCTGTACGTCGTCCATGTCGATGCTGTCCATGGCGCGCAGGGTGTCGGCGACCGAGTGGGCCACGGCGGCCAGTTCGTACGACGGGAGGCGTTCCGCCACGCCCGTCGACTGCGCGGCCCGGTTGACCAGCTCCCTGGCGATCTTGTGCAGGTCGAGGTCGGACAGAACGCGTTTCTCGCCCGTGAAGGAGACCAGGCTCGAGATGCGTACGGGCTTGTCGACCAGCCCCGCTCCAGGACCCTCGGCCACGAACAGCTTCTTGATCAGCGGTGCGACCACGCTCGACGCGAGCCGAGCGCCAATGGCAGCGGGATCCATCTGCCCCCCGTCGGGTGCGTGCGGACGGCGGCCACCTCGGTGTGGCCCGGCGCCGGGTGCCCGGACTGAGCAGAGTAGGACAAAGGCGGGTACCGCGGAGGGGGAACGGCGTGGGATGTCGCCGGACATGAAGCACGGCGGTGGTGACCTCAAGTCCCCACCGCCGTCTGCCTCTTGCGCGCCCTTTCGCGCTCCCGTGCGCCGGTCGCCGGCGAGCCGTCGCTAGAGCGCCTGGGCGGCCGGCTTCACCATGCCGCGGACCGTGCGGGACTTCACGAAGTCGCCGATGGCCGTCATCTCCCACTCACCGGAGAACTGCTTGATGAGCTTGGCCATCATGACGCCGGTCTGGGGTTCGGCGTTGGTGAGGTCGAAGCGGACCAGTTCCTCGCCGGTGGCGGCGTCGAGGAGGCGGCAGTAGGCCTTGGCCACCTCGGTGAACTTCTGGCCGGAGAAGGAGTTGACCGTGAAGACCAGGCCGGTGACGTCCTGGGGGAGACGGCCGAGGTCCACGACGATCACCTCGTCGTCGCCGCCGCCCTCTCCCGTGAGGTTGTCGCCGGAGTGCTTGATCGCGCCGTTCACGATCGAGAGCTTGCCGAAGTAGCAGCTGTCGATGTGGTTGCGCTGCGGTCCGTACGCGATGACCGAGGCGTCCAGGTCGATGTCCTTGCCGCGGTAGGCGGGCTCCCAGCCGAGGCCCATCTTGACCTGGGAGAGGAGCGGGCGGCCGCCCTTGACCAGGGAGACGGTCTGGTTCTTCTGGAGGCTCACCCGGCCCTTGTCGAGGTTGATCTTGCCGGAGGGCGCGGGCGCGGCTGCCGCCGCGGGGGCGGGGGGAGCGGCCGGGGCCGGCGGGGCCGTGAGGCGGGGGTCCAGGGGCGGGGCCGGCGGGGCGACCGGGGGCTGCATCGCGGGGGCGGGCGGGGCGATCGGCTGTGCGGGTGCCGGGGCCGGTGCGGCTGCCGGTTCTTCCACCGTCACACCGAAGTCCGTGGCGATGCCCGCCAGGCCGTTCGCGTAGCCCTGGCCGACCGCTCGGGCCTTCCACGCGCCGTTGCGGAGGTAGATCTCGACGATCACCAGGGCCGTCTCCGCACCCAGCTGGGGCGGGGTGAAGGTCGCGAGCACCGAGGTGTCGTCCGCGTTGCGGATGGTGGCCGTGGGTTCGATGCCCTGGAAGGTCTGGCCCGCCGCGTCCGGGCTCGCGGTGACGACGATCTTCTCGATGCCCGGGGGGACCGCGGTCGTGTCGACCGTGATCGCGTCCGGGGCCGTGCCGCCGCCCGAGCGGTACGTCACGCCCGGGCCTGCGGGCTGGTTGTAGAAGATGAAGTCGTCGTCGGAGCGCACCTTGCCGTCGGCGGTGAGCAGCAGGCCCGATACGTCGAGCCGCACCGGGGCGGCGACGTCCACCGTCACACGGGTGACGGGGAGAGGGATGTTCGAGCCGGGGGTCATAGCTGTCATGCCAGGGGTAACGAGCGGGGGCGCTTTACCGTTCCCTTACCCAGGGAGTTGATTGGTGGGGGGGTGCGGGCGAGTGGGTTTTTCGCCCCCTCCGCCCCTGCCCGTCCCGTACCTGGGGGCTGCCGCCCCAGACCCCCGCTTAAAAGATCGCGCAGTTCCCCGCGCCCCTTTTCAGGGGCGCGGGGAACTGCGCGAACGGGGTCTGGGGCGGAGCCCCAGGTCGGGTCGGGCAGGGGCGGAGGGGGCGAAAAAGCCTTACGGCACCACCACGATCTTCCGGCCCACGCCCGACGCGAACTGTTCCAGTGCCTGGGGATAGCTCGTCAGGGGGAGGCGGTCGCTGATGAAGACGGATGGATCGAGGACCCCGGTCGCGAAGAGTTCCGCCGCGCGTTCGAAGCTGTGGAGGACCGCCATCGAGCCGGTGATGGTGATCTCCTGGTTGTAGATGCGGTAGGGGTCGATGGTCACGCGGGTCGCGTAGTCGGCGACACCGAACTGGAGGAAGGTGCCCGCCTTGGCGACACGGCCCAGGCCGTCCTGGATCGCCGCCGCGTTCCCCGTCGCGTCGACGACCACGTCCCAGCCCTGGGGCCGCTCCAGCTCGTCGGCATCGGCCGCGGAAGCGGAGACGCCCAGCTGCTGGGCCGTGGCCAGCCGCTGCGGGTTGAGGTCCACGACGTCCACGCTCGCCGCACCGGTGCGCTTCGCGAGCTCCAGCATCATCAGGCCCATCGTCCCGGAGCCGTAGATCAGGACGTGGGCGCCCAGGCGGGAGTTCAGGACGTCGTAACCGCGTACCGCGCAGGAGAGCGGTTCGACCAGGGCCGCGTCCTGGGTGCGGACGTGCTCGGGGAGCTTGACGCAGTTGGCCACGGGGGCGACCGCGTACAGGGCGGCTCCACCCGCGGTCGTCACGCCGATCGCCGCCCACCGCTCGCAGAGGTTGTTGTGGCCCGTACGGCAGTAGCGGCACTCGTAGCAGTAGAGGGACGGGTCCACGGCCACGCGGTCGCCGACCGAGACTTCGGTGACCTGGGCGCCGACCCCGACCACCTCGCCCGCGAACTCGTGCCCCGGCACGATCGGCAGCTTGGGCGCGAACTCGCCCTGGAGGATGTGCAGATCGGTGCCGCACAGGCCACAGGCGGCGACCTCGACGACGACCTCGCGGGGCCCTGGCGTCGGGTCCGGGACCTCGGCGACGACGGCGCGGCCCACGGACTCGATGACGGCGGCCTTCATTTCACGGCTCCCAGTGACAGGCCCTGGACCAGCTTGTCCTGGGCGGCGAACCCCGCGGCGAGCACCGGCAGGGAGATGACCAGCGACGCGGCGCACACCTTCGCCAGGAACAGGCCCTGGCTGGTGATGAAGCCGGTCAGGAAGACGGGGGCGGTCTCGGCGACCACGCCCGTCAGTACGCGGGCGAACAGCAGCTCGTTCCAGCTGAAGATGAAGCAGATCAACGCCGTTGCCGCGATGCCTGGCAGGGCGATGGGGGCCACCACGCGTGCGAGGATCGTGGGCAGCCTCGCGCCGTCTATCTGCGCCGCCTCGATCACCGCCACCGGGACCTCGGCGAGGAACGACTGCATCATCCACACCGCGATCGGCAGATTCATGGAGGTGTAGAGGATGACCAGCAGCCAGATGTTGTCCAGCATTCCGGTGTTCTTGGCGAACAGGTAGATGGGCAGCAGCCCCGCCACCACCGGCAGCATCTTCGTCGACAGGAAGAAGAACAGGACGTCCGTCCACTTCTTCACCGGGCGGATGGAGAGCGCGTACGCCGCCGGGAAGGCCAGGAGGAGGACGCAGAGCGTCGAGACCAACGACGCCACCGTCGAGTTGATCAGCGCGGGCCAGGGGCTCGCGCCGCCTCCCGTGCCGAAGAACTCCCGGTAGCCGTCGAGGGTGAGGGCGGCGCCGAAGGACGGCGGGTTGGTCGCCGCGTCGGACTCCGAGTGGAACGACGTCAGGGCCATCCAGGCGATGGGCAGGAAGAAGACGACTCCGGCCAGCCAGGCCGCCAGGCCCAGGCCCGCTCCCCGGGTGCGGCGGGGACGTACTCGTATCGCGGTGGCGCTCATGCGCGGGACACCTCCTCGCGGAACAGGGACGACACCACGCGCAGCGCGAAGGTCGCGATGATGATCGAGCCGATGACGACCAGGACGCCCGCGGCCGAGGCGAGGCCGTTCTCGTGGGCCTGGTAGAAGCTCTGGTAGACGGTGTAGGGCAGGTTCGCGGTGCCGAGGCCGCCGGAGGTGATCGTGAACACCGCGTCGAAGTTCTGGACGATGTAGATCGAGCCCAGCAGGGCGCCGAGTTCCAGGTAGCGGCGCAAGTGGGGGAGTGTGAGGTAGCGGAAGACCTGCCAGTCGCTCGCGCCGTCCACCTTCGCGGCCTCGATCTGTTCGTGGGAGCGGCTCTGCAGGCCCGCGAGCAGGATCAGCATCATGAAGGGCGTCCACTGCCAGACGAGGGAAGCCTCGACCGCGAGCAGTGGGGTGTTGGAGATCCAGTCGGGCTGGGGGCCGCCCACGTAGTGCAGCAGGCCGTTCAGGAGGCCGTACTCGGGGTTGTAGAGGACGTGCTTCCAGAGCAGGGCCGCGGCTACCGGGACCACCAGGAACGGTGCGATCAGGAGCGTACGGACGATGCCCCGGCCGCGGAATTTCCGGTCCAGGAGCAGCGCCAGGACCAGGCCGAGGACCAGGCTGACCAGGACCACGGTGACGGTCAGCAGGACCGTCGTCCAGACGGAGTGGCGCAGGTCGGGATCGGTCAGTACGTCCGAGTAGTTGCCGAAGCCCGTGAAGTGGCGGGCCTTCGGGTAGAGGGAGTTCCAGTCGAAGAAGGAGATCACCAGCGTGGCCACGAAGGGGAGCTGAGTCACGGCGATCATGAAGATCAGGGCGGGGAGGAGCGGGGCGCGGGTGGCCCAGGCGCGCATCCGGCCGGAGGGACGGCGGGTGGCGCGTACGGAGGGGGCGGCCAGAGGGGCCGTTGTCGTTGCGGTCATCGTCCCTCGTACTCCTTGGAGATCTTCTCTGCGAGTTGCTGGGACTTGCTCAGGGCCGACTCGACGGACTGGCGTCCGGCGATGGCCGCGCTGATCTCCTGCGAGACCTTGGTGCCGAGATCGGTGAACTCGGGGATGCCGACGAACTGGATGCCGGGCGCGGGGCGCGGCTGCACCCCCGGGTCGCGCGGCCGGGCGCCCTCGATGGCGTCGCGCGTTGTGGCCTGGAAGGCCGCGGCCTCCTTGACGTAGGCGGCGTTCGTGTAGGTCGAGGCGCGCTTGCCGGCCGGGACGTTGGACCAGCCGATCGTGTCCCCGACCAGCTGCTCGTACTTCTTGCTGGAGGCCCAGGAGATGAACTTCCAGGCCTTGTCCGAGTTGTGGGAGGCCTTCTGCAGGCCCCAGGCCCAGGTGTAGAGCCAGCCGGAGGACTGGGTCTTGTCGACGGGCGCGGGTACGTAGCCGATCTTGCCCTTGACCGGGGAGTCGGACGCCTCCAGCGAACCGGCGGCGGAGGTGGCGTCGTACCACATGGCCGTCTTGCCCTGGGTCATGTTGTTGAGGCACTCGGCGAAGCCGGACTGGGCGGCGCCGGACTCGCCGTGCTTGCGGACGAGGTCTACATAGAACTTCGTCGCCTTTTCGAACTCAGGGGAGTCGAGGCGCGCCTTCCAGTCCTTGTCGAACCAGGTGCCGCCGAAGGTGTTCACGACGGTGGTGAGCGGGGCCATTAGCTCGCCCCAGCCGGGCAGGCCGCGCAGGCAGATGCCCTTCATGCCGGACTCGGCGCCGTCGGCCTCGGCGGCGAGCCTGCCCACCTGATCCCAGGTGGGATGCGCCGGCATCGTCAGGCCCTTCTTGGCGAACACGTCCTTGCGGTACATCAGGAAGGACGACTCGCCGTAGAACGGCTGCCCGTAGAGCTTCCCGTCGTCGGCCGTCAGGGACTGCCGCATGGGTTTGAGGATGTCCTGCTCGTCGTACGCGCTGTCCTGGCGTACGTAGGAGTCCATCTCGTGCAGCCAGCCGTTCCTGGCGTAGATCGGTATCTCGTAGTTGGACAGCGTGGCGACGTCGTACTGGCCCGCCTGGTTGGCGAAGTCCTGGCTGATCTTGTCGCGGACGTCGTTCTCCGGCAGGACGGTGAAGTTGACCTTGATGCCGGTCTCTTTGGTGAAGTGGGCTTTGGTGAGCTTCTGCAACTCCACCATCTGCGGGTTGTTGACCATCAGGACGTTGATGGAGTTGCCTCCGGAGCCCGCGCCGCCCGCTCCGGTCCAGCAGCCGGAGAGCAGCGGGGTGAGCAGCGTCCCTGCGGCGGCCGCGGCGAGCAGTGCGCGCGGCCTCCGTCGGCTCGGGGTTCGCATGGATCACTCCTGGACGTATGGGGAGATAAGGGGTGCGATCGGGCGTGGGGCGCCCTACGGGGTATGTGGGTTTGTGTTTTCGGGCGGTGGGGGGTGCGGATTTGGATTTCGAACTGAACGGAAGGTGGGTCGGTTTGGTTTTCAGACTCGGATGACCTGAGGGCCTTGCAGCGAGTACCGGTGGGCCTCGGACGCCGGGAGCAGCGTGCTCGTGACGATCGCCTCCAGGGCGCTGATGTCGGCGAACCGGCAGAAGCTGACCGCCCCGAATTTGGTGTGCACGCCGGCGAAGATCGTGCGCCGGGAGGCCCGGACCGCCTGCGCCTTGACCTCGCTGACCGCCGGGTCGGGCGTGGTGAGGCCGTGCTCGCGGGAGATGCCGTTGGCGCCGATGTAGGCCAGGTCGATGACGAAGCCGGAGAGCATCTTCGTCGTCCAGTGGTCGACTGTCGCGAGCGTGCCGGGGCGGACCCGGCCGCCGAGCAGCAGGACGCTCGTGTTGTCGGCCTCGGCGAGCGCGCCCGCCGTGGCCAGGGACGCGGTGACCACGGTCAGCGGCCGGTCCCGGGGCAGTGCCTCGGCGATGAGCTGCGGGGTGAACCCCTCGTCGACGAAGACCGTCTCGGCGTCCCCGAGCAGCTCGGCGGCCGCGGCCGCGATCCGGCGCTTCTCGGGCACATGGCTCGTGGTGCGGAAGGCGAGCGTGGTCTCGAAGCCGGCGCTCTCCACGGGGTAGGCGCCGCCGTGGGTGCGGCGCACCAGACCGTGGTCCTCCAGGGTGCGCAGATCCCGCCGTACGGTCTCCTTGGCGACGCCCAGTTCGGCGGCGAGCGCGGTGACGTCGACCGAGCCCGTGCGGCGCGCGGCCCGGACGATCTCGCGCTGCCGTTCCTCCGCCGTCATCGCCGTCATGGTCGTCACCTGCTCCCTTGCGCTCCGTCGCGCACTGCCCGTTCGGGCCCGGTGGGGCCTTGAGGGAAGTTCTACAGCGGGTATCGGCCACTGACCAGGCCTGTTGCGTGCCCGATGGTGACCGTCTGTGTCCGTTTCGCGCTACGGGTGCCCGCGGCGGACCTGGGGCGGAGCGGGTGGCGAGGTGGGATCGGGCAGGCTTCCTGCCCGAACACGGGAGCGGGCGGGCCCGTTCGGTGCCCGCCCGCCCCGTGTTCCGGCTTCCGCCGCCGCGTCAGTAAGGCCAGATCGGCGGGTGCGTGGTGAAGTGGCCGCCCAGGTGGGCGTGGTCCGGGTTGGCCGGGTCGAGCTCGCCCTGCTCGGCGATGAGCTTCTCGGCGTACGGCTCGGAGTCGTCCTGCGGCTCGTAGCCGAGCGCCCGGGCCGTCGAGAGGTCCCACCACAGTCGGGTGTTGGCGGACGAGCCGTAGACGACCGTGTGCCGTACGTCCTCGGCGGTCAGCGCCGCGTGGAAGAGGCGGGCGCCGTCCTCGGGGCTCATCCAGACCGAGAGCATGCGCACGCTCGTGGGCTCGGCGAAGCAGGAGCCGATGCGGACAGAGACCGTCTCCTGGCCGTACTTGTCCCAGTAGAACTGCGCCAGGTCCTCGCCGAAGGACTTGGACAGGCCGTAGAAGGTGTCCGGGCGGCGCGGGGTGTCGATGGGGATCAGGGCGCTGTCGTCGAAGGGGGCGTCGCCCTGCGGGCGCGGGGTGAAGCCGACCGCGTGGTTCGAGGAGGCGAAGACGATCCGGCGTACGCCCTCCTCGCGGGCCGCCTCGTACAGGTTGTACGTCCCCTCGATGTTCGCCCTGAGGATCTTCTCGAAGGAGGCTTCCAGGGAGATGCCCGCGAGGTGGACGATCGCGTCGACGCCCCGTACCGCCTCGCGCAGCGCCGCCTTGTCGGACAGATCCGCGGTGATCGCGTCCGGCTCGCCCTCGATGGGCCGCAGGTCCAGGAGGCGCAGCTCGTATCCGTACTTCGGCAGCAGTCCCCGCATCAGGGTGCCGAGTCCGCCGGCGGCGCCGGTGAGCAGAACGGTGCGGGGAGCGGGCATGCGGGGGTCTCCTCGGTGCGGGTCTCTGTGCCGCGGCGGTGTCGGGGCGGGTGTCGCGACGGGTGTCACGGCTGGGGTACCAGTGGGTGTCGCAACGGGTGTCACGGTGTGCGGCTGTATCCGTGTACGGCATTCACATGCGTGGACACGCTAAGGATCGCTGACGTGCTGCGTCAAGTGTCGCGCGGAGGTGGGGAATCCGCCTTCGTGTTGCGGGTTTGCGTGCTTGACCGGCCCTAAGGTCGCGGCTTAGCGTGGGCGCGTTCAGAAATATAGACGTGGATCAGAAACGTGCACCGGTGGGCACCTGTTTAGGGAGAGTCCGTGACGTCAGCCCCTCTCGCCGCTCGGCTCAGCGTCCCCAGCGGGCCGTTGTTCTTCCCCGTCACCGCGTACGGCCCCGACGGCTCCGTCGACCTCGACGTCTACCGGGAGCACGTGCGGCGCGGCGTCGAGGCGGGCGCCGCCGCCGTCTTCGCCTGCTGCGGCACGGGAGAGTTCCACGCGCTCACGCCGGAGGAGTTCGAGGCGTGTGTGCGGGCGGCCGTGGAGGCTGCGGAGGGGCGTGTGCCGGTGGTCGCCGGCGCCGGGTACGGGACCGCGCTCGCCGTACGGTTCGCTCGGCTCGCGGAGGGCGCAGGGGCCGACGGGCTGCTCGCCATGCCGCCGTATCTCGTCGTGGCCGGGCAGGAGGGGCTGCTGCGGCACTATCGCGAGGTCGCCGCGGCCACCTCGCTGGACGTCATCGTCTACCAGCGCGACAACGCCGTGTTCACGCCCGAGACCGTGGTCGAACTGGCACGCACCGACGGGATCATCGGGTTCAAGGACGGGCTGGGCGATCTGGACCTGATGCAGCGGATCGTGAGCGCGGTGCGGAGCGAAGTCCCCGGGGATTTCCTGTACTTCAACGGGCTGCCGACGGCCGAGCTGACCGGGCTCGCGTACCGGGGTATCGGGATCACGCTGTACTCGTCCGCGGTGTTCTGCTTCGCTCCCGAGATCGCGCTGGCCTTCCACCGTGCGCTGAACGCCGGGGACGACGAGGTGGTGAACCGGCTGCTCGACGGGTTCTACCGGCCGTTCGTCGATCTGCGGGCGCAGGGGCGGGGGTACGCGGTCTCCCTCGTCAAGGCGGGGGTGCGGTTGCGGGGGCTGGACGTGGGTGAGGTGCGGCCGCCGTTGCACGAGCCGGCCGAGGATCATGTCAAGCAGCTCGCGCAGTTGATCGAGCGGGGGCATGGGTTGCTCGAGGAGGGCGTGTGACGGTGTGGGCGGGACTTCTTGGGGAGGGCGTGTGACCGTGCGGGCCGGGCTTCTTGGGGAGGGCGCGTGAAGGCGTCCGCGTTTTTGTACCCGTGGGACGTCAACGGGGATCCGGAGGCCGCCTGGCGGATGGTCGGGCTCGGGGTGCCGCAGGTGACGCTCGCGTCCGCGTACCACTCCACGCGGGCGTTGACGCCTCGGCATCCTCGGCATCGGATCGTGACGGCCTCGCATGCCGCCGTGCTGTATCCGGTGGAGGACTCGCGGTGGGAGGGGCGTTCGCTCCGGCCGTACGCGGCCGGTGAGTGGGCGGCCGGGGACGCGTACGGGGCGGCTGCCGCCGAGCTTGCCGGTGCGGGGCTCGAGGTCCACACCTGGGTGGTCCTCGCGCACAACTCCCGTATGGGGACCGAGCATCCGTCGACCTCCGTGGTCAACGCGTACGGGGACCGGTATCCCTGGGCGCCGTGCATCGCGCAGCCCGGGACGCGGGCCTATCTGGTCGACCTCGCGGCGGAGGCCGCGGTGCGGCCCGGGGCTCGCGGTACGGAGCTGGAGTCGCTCGGGTGGTACGGGCTGGCCCATCTGCACGCGCACGACAAGATCGGCGGGGTGGGGCTGGGGGATGCCGGGCAGTATCTGATGTCGCTGTGCTTCTGCCCCTCGTGCCGTGACGGATATACGCAACTGGGCCTGAATCCCCACGAGTTGGCGTCCTCGGTGCGGCGTGCCCTGGAGCCCGTGTGGCGGGGCGAGGCTCCGGCCGGGGGCTGGGAGGCGGTGGAGAAGCTCCTCGGCGGCGAGCTCGCGACGGCCACGCGCGCGTGGCGGGACTCCGTGGCGGGCTCGCTCCAGTCGGACACGGTCGCCGCGGTGCGCGCGGCCGCCCCGGAGGGGTTCCGGATCCTGCTCCACGCGGACCCGGCCTCGTACCACTGCGGAGCGAACGCCGGTGTGGACCCCGAGCACATCCTCTCAGTCGCCGACGGCGTGGTCGTGCCGTGCGCGGGAGGGCCGGGACTGCTGACTCCCTTTGCCGAGCGGCGTGTCGGGGGGAGTGTGCTGGCGGCCAACTTCACCGTGGTGAGCGGGATGGGCGGCAGCCCCGGAACCCTCGGCGAGGACGTGGCGCGGGCCGCAGGGCTCGGGGCCACCGAAGTGCGGCTGTATCACGCGGGGTTGGCGTCCGACGAGGACTTGTCGCTCACGGCGGAGGCGCTTGCGCGGCTCGGCTGAGCCTTGGGCAGGGGCGCGACCGCCACCAGTCGCGCCAGCCCGGTCACCACCAACAGCACCTGATGGTCGACCAGTTCGACCAGGCCCGCGCCCACGGCGAGCCCCACCGCGGTCGGGGCGTACATCAGCGTGCCGGCGGTCGCCGCGGTGCGCCCCAGGAGGGCGTCGGGGGTCTCGCGCTGGACCGCGGTGAGGGCCGCGATCAGCACGCAGGGGAGGCCCACGCCGACCGCCGCGGCCGAGGCGAGGGCCACCATGTCGTACGGGAGCGCTTGAGCCGTCACGGCCAGGGCGGTGAGCGCGATGCCGTATCCCGCGAAGCGGTGTGTGCCGAGGCGGCGCAGGAGGGGGCCGGAGACCAGGCCGATGACCACCGAGCCGGCGCCCTGGACCATGGACAGGAGGCCCACGTACGTGGGGGAGTGGCCCAGGCCGTCCACCACCGCGTAGACCGTCGCGCCGTTGAGGCCCGCGAAGAGCGGGTCGTGCCGCCCGCGACGACGAGCGGGCGCAGCCCCGCGTGGCTCCAGAGGTGACGGGCGCCCTCGGCCGTCCGCGTGCGCAGGTCCGTCGGGGCCGGGCGCGGCCTCGTCTCGCGTACGCGCAGAAGGGTGTACAGGCCCCCGGCGAGTACGAATGTGACCGCGTCCAGGAGGGCGACGCGGGCGCCGCCGTACGACGCGTACAGGCCCGCTCCGGCGAGCGGGGCGACCAGCTTCATGCCCTCGTTGGCCGTCATGCGCAGGCCGTTGAAGTCGCCGAGGAGGCGTTTGTCGAACGCCGTGGCCACCAGCGCCGACTCCGCCGCGTCCTGGACGACGCCGGTCGCGCCGTAGACGAGGAGGACGGCGAACAGGATCCACACGGTCGCCGGTGAGTCGACGGTGAACAGCGACAGGAGCAGGGCGGCCAGGCCCAGATTCGTCCACACCAGCAAGGGCTTGCGGCGGATGCGGTCCGCGAGGGTGCCGAGGACCGGGCCGATGAGCATGGGCGCCCAGAGCGCGAAGACGCAGAGCGCGGCCAGGCCGTTCGAGCCGGTCAGATCCTTGACCCAGATGCCGGACGCCAGCCACATCGCCGACGAGCCGAAGCCGGAGACCACCACCCCGCCCAGATACAACCCCGCGTTGCGGTCCCGCAGGACGCGCGTCACTGTCCATGTCGCCATGGATCGTCATCGTGGAGCTAAGGCGGTGGCCCCGGGATCGGGAAGGTGCCCTGGGCAGCGCCGTCAGATGGTGATGACGAGCTTGCCCCGGGGGTGGCCCTTCTCCAGGTGGCGGACGGCCTCGGCGGCCTCGGAGAGGGGGTAGGTGCGGTCGATGGGCGGCGTGATGCTGCCCTTCTCGGCGAGTTCCTTGAGGGTCAGGAGGTCATCGCGGCGGGGGACCGAGATGAGGTTGCGGAGGTTCTGCCCGATGAAGGGGGACAGCAGGACGGCCCGGAGACCGCGGCTCAGACCGCCGAAGAAGCCGGTCCCGCCCTCGCCGCCGACGATGACCAGGGTGCCGCGTGGGGCGAGGGCGCGGCGGAGGACGGGCAGTGGGCGAAGGCCCGCGTTGTCGACGATGACGTCGTAGCGGTGCGGGCCGTCGGTGATGTCCTCGCGGGTGTAGTCGATGACGTGGGCGGCGCCCAGCGAGCGGACGAGGTCCGCACTCGCGGGACCGCACACGCCGGTGACCTCGGCGCCGTACATCGTGGCGAGCTGGACGGCGAAGGTCCCCACGCCGCCGGAGGCGCCGATGACGAGGACCCGCTGACCCGGCTGCGGGCGCGCCTTGCCGCTCAGGGCCTGGAGGGCGGTCATGCCCGAGACGGGGAGGGCGGCGGCCTGCTCGAACGTGAAGTTGGCGGGCTTGGGCGCCAGCCGGTCGGCCTTGGCGCGCGCGTACTCGGCGAACGAGCCCTCGCAGTTGCCGAAGACCTCGTCGCCCGGCTTGAAGCCGGTCACCTTCGCCCCGACCGCCTCGACGCGTCCGGCGCCGTCCCAGCCCCGGACCGGGTTCTTCGGCTTGCGGAGCCCGAGGGCGAGACGGGCCACATAGGGCCGGCCCGTCATGAGGTGCCACACGCTCGGGTCGACACCGGCGGCGTGGACCTGGACGAGCACTTCGTCGTCGCGGGGTACGGGACGGTCGATGTCGCGCAGTTCCAGGAGGTCTGCGGATCCGTAGGCATCCTGAACGATCGCCTTCATGGCGTGACTCCCTTTTGTGGCCCCTGCATGAGCATCACGCTTTTCGTGGTCCCACGCTTGAGCATCACGGCGGCTCGAACGCGTGAACAGAGGCCTGAGCATGATCTCGGCAGCGGGAGCGATGAGTTTCCGTACGGCCGACGGTCTACCTCCTGACGACCCCGTGACGAGAGGAGTCCGACCATGGGCGATGGCGGTATGACACCGACAACACTGGACCTGGGCCCGCAGGCCCTGATCGTGGCGCGCCTCGCGGAGGGCGTGACACAGGAGCAGCTCGACGGCGTGACCCCCTGCCCGGGCTACGCGGTGCACAACATGCTGGGGCATCTGGCCGGGCTGGCCATCGCCTTCCGTGATGCCGGGCGCAAGGACCTGGGCTCCACGACGGACACCAGCCCGAGCGACGTCGCGCCCGACATCGAGCCCGGCTGGCGCGAGGCCCTGCCCAAGGCGCTCGACGAGCTCGCCGAGGCCTGGCGCGACCCGGCCGCCTGGACCGGTGTGACCCGGGCGGGCGGCGTGACCCTGCCGGGGCCGGTGGCGGCTGCCGTCGCAGCCGACGAGCTGCTGGTGCACGGGTGGGATCTCGCCCGGGCCACCGGCCAGACGTACGAGCCCGACGCCGCCGCCCTGCGGGCGTCGTACGAATTCCTCGCCGCCGCGGCCGAGGATCCGAGCCGGGGCGGCGGCATCTTCGGCCCGGTCGTGCCGGTGCCGGACGACGCGCCGCTGCTGGACCGGGCGATCGGACTCAGCGGGCGCGACCCGGGCTGGAAGCCATAGCGAGCAGGCGTAGGCGTACGACGAAAGACGAGCACGCCCCGCGCAGGCGTACGACGTAAGACGGGCACGCGTAGGCGCACGACGAAAAGGGGGCGCCCGCCTACGCGCCATTTCGTACGCTCCCCGCATGTCTCTCGGCCTCACCGTCCTCGGTACCGCCTCCCCGCACCCCCAGCCGGGGCGTCCCTGTTCCGGCTATCTGCTGCGCGGCGGGGGCGCCGAGGTGTGGGTCGACGCCGGGCCCGGGAGCTTCGCCGAATTGCAGAGGCACACGGATCCGGCACGACTGGACGCCATCTGGATCTCGCATCTCCATGCGGATCACTGTGCTGATCTGCTCGCCGCCGCGTACGGGCTCGCGTACGGCGGTCTCACCCCTTCCGCGCCGCTTCCGGTCTATGGGCCGCCCGAGCTCGGGCGGCGGCTCGCCGGGTTCTTCGGGCGGTCGGATCCCGGGTTTCTGGGTGCGGTCTTCGACTTCCGGACCTTGCACGACGGGCACGAGGCGCGCCTGGGTGAGCTGCGGCTCCATGCGCGCGCCGTCGTGCACGACACCGAGGCGTACGGGCTGCGGGTCGAGTGCGAGGGGAGCGTTCTCGCGTACTCGGGGGACAGCGGGCCGTGCCCCGCGCTCGCCGAACTCGCCGTCGGCGCCGACCTCTTCCTCTGCGAGGCCGACATCGACCGGCATCGCGGAAGCGAACGCCAGGTGCATCTCACGCCCGAGGACGCCGGCGCGGTCGCCGAGCGGGCGGGCGTGGGGGAGTTGCTCGTCACCCACGTAGGGCCGACGCTCACGCCGGAGTCGGCGACCGAGCGTGCCGCGGCCGTCTTCGGCGGCCGGACCGCCACGGCTCGTGAGGGCGACAGCACGGCTCTTTGAGGGCCGGCCCACCCGCCGGTCACTCCAACTTCTTTTGTCAGAAGCGTTGACGAAACACAGTCACGCTCCTACCTTCAACGCGTCGTACTTCGTACGTCATATATGAGACGCGATATGCGAGATCAGATGCGGTCGATGGATCCATGGGTCCCATGGGTCTCATGAATCCCATGGATTCGATTGCATCTGGTCCTCGCGATCCGACACGTGAGATCCGAGAGGCGCGCATGACCTCTGTGCCCACCCCGATCCCGTCCCGCACGCAGTTCGTGCTGGAGGGGATCAAACACCGCATCCTCACCGGGCAGTTGACCCCGGGACAGGCTCTGGTCGAGACCGAACTCGCGGCGCAGTTCGGGGTGTCGAAGACGCCCGTGCGCGAGGCGCTCAAGACCCTGGCCGGTACCGGGCTCGTCGTGATGAACCAGTACAAGGGCGTCACGGTGCGCATGGTGGACGCGGACATGGCGCGCGAGGTGTACGACGTGCGGCTGCTGCTCGAACCGGAGGCGCTGCGGCGGGCCGTGCGGCGCGGAGCCTCGCTCGATGCCGCGCGGGACGCGCTGACCCGCGCCGACGACGCCACCGACACCGCCGAACGCTCGCTCGCCAACCGGGAGTTCCACCGCGCCCTGTACGTGCCCTGCGGCAACCCGCTGCTCGGCCGGATGCTCGACGAAGTGCGGGACCAGGCCGCCCTGGTGTCCGCGGTCGCCTGGGCCGCCGACCCGTCCTGGGAGCGCGAGGCGGGTGAGCACCGGGAGATCCTGCGGCTCGCGCTCGACGGTGACGCCGACGGTGCGGCCGACGCGCTGCACGCTCATATCGCGTCGTTCGTGCAACGGGCCTTCCCCCAGGGCCAGGAAGAGGATGGACAGGAATGACAGCGACGTACGAGACCCAGCGGGCGGCGCTCGCCGAGGTCGTGGCGATCCCCGTGACACCCTTCGCGGGAGACGGGTCGATCGATCGCGGCACCCATCGGGCCCTGTTGCGTCGGCTGCTCGACGGCGGGGTGAGAACCCTTACGCCGAACGGCAATACCGGTGAGTTCTATGCCCTCACTCCTGAAGAGCGGCAGCTTGTCACCGAGTTGACCATCGAGGAGACCGGGGACCGGGCGGTCATTCTTGTCGGTGTCGGGCACGACGTGCCGACCGCCGTCGCCTCGGCGCGGCACGCGCGGGAGCTCGGGGCGCAGATGGTGATGGTCCATCAGCCCGTGCATCCGTATGTGTCGGAGGGCGGTTGGGTCGACTACCACCGGGCCATCGCCGAGGCCGTGCCGGAGCTGGGCGTCGTTCCGTACATCCGCAATCCGCTGCTCGCGGGGGAGCGGCTGGCCGAGCTCGCCGACGTATGCCCGAACGTCATCGGGGTGAAGTACGCCGTTCCGGACGCCGCGCGCTTCGCCGCCTTCGCGCGGGACGCCGGGCTCGAACGGTTCGTGTGGGTGGCCGGGCTCGCCGAGCCGTACGCGCCCTCGTACTTCTCGGCGGGTGCCACCGGGTTCACCTCCGGGCTTGTGAACGTCGCCCCTTCCGTTTCGCTGAACATGATCGAAGCGCTTCGATCCGGGGACTATCCGGGGGCGATGAAGGTGTGGGAGCAGATCCGCCGGTTCGAGGAGCTGCGCGCGGCCAACGGCTCCGCCAACAACGTGACCGTGGTCAAGGAGGCCCTGGCCTCGCTCGGGCTGTGCCGCCGTGACGTCCGCCCGCCGAGCAAGCCGCTGCCCGAGTCCGAGCGCGCGGAGGTCGCCGCCATCGCCGCGGGGTGGTCCATATGAAGCGCCCGCAGGAGCTGAGAAGCCACCAGTGGTACGGGACCGACGGGCTGCGCTCCTTCAGTCACCGGGCCCGGACGCGGCAGCTCGGCTATCTGCCCGAGGAGCATCTGGGCAAGCCGGTCATCGCGATCCTCAATACGTGGAGCGACATCAATCCGTGCCATGTGCATCTGCGGGATCGTGCGCAGGCCGTGAAGCGGGGGGTGTGGCAGGCCGGGGGCTTCCCGCTCGAATTCCCGGTGTCCACGCTGAGCGAGACCTTCCAGAAGCCCACCCCGATGCTCTACCGCAACCTGCTCGCGATGGAGACCGAGGAGTTGCTGCGGTCCTATCCGGTGGACGGGGCCGTGCTGATGGGCGGGTGCGACAAGTCCACGCCCGCGCTGCTCATGGGCGCCGCGTCCGTCGATCTGCCGGCCGTCTTCGTGCCCGCCGGGCCGATGCTCCCGGGGCATTGGCGCAATGAGGTCCTCGGCTCCGGCACCGACATGTGGAAGTACTGGGACGACAAGCGGGCCGGTCTCATCGGGGACTGCGAGATGACCGAGCTGGAGAGCGGGCTCGCCCGCTCTCCGGGGCACTGCATGACCATGGGTACGGCGTCCACGCTCACCGCGGCCGCCGAGGCGCTCGGCGTCACCGTGCCCGGTGCGTCGAGCATTCCCGCCGTCGACTCCGGTCATGACCGGATGGCCGCGGCGGCGGGGCTCCGGATCGTCGAACTCGTCCAAAAGGACCGGAAGTTGTCCGACATCCTCACCGCGGACGCCTTCGAGGACGCGGTGACGACCGTCCTCGGGCTCGGCGGCTCCACCAACGCCGTGATCCATCTGATCGCCATGGCCGGGCGGGCCGGCGTCACGCTCACGCTCGACGACTTCGACCGGATCGCGCGGACCGTGCCGGTGCTCGCCAACGTCCGGCCCGGCGGACAGACGTACCTCATGGAGGACTTCCACTTCGCCGGCGGCCTGCCGGGTTTCCTGTCGCGGATCACCGATCTGCTGCACCTGGACCGGCCCACGGTGTCGCACGACAGCATGCGGGAGCAGCTCGACGGCGCGCTCGTCCACAACGACGAGGTCATCCGTACCCGTCAGAACCCGGTGGCGGCCGAGGGCGGAGTCGCCGTGCTGCGCGGCAACCTGTGTCCGGACGGCGCGGTCATCAAGCACATCGCCGCCGAGCCGCAGCTGCTCAAGCACACCGGTCCCGCCGTGGTCTTCGACGACTACAAGACCATGCAGCGGACCATCAACGACCCGTCCCTCGGGATCACCGCGGACAGCGTGCTCGTGCTGCGGGGCTCCGGGCCCAAGGGCGGGCCCGGCATGCCCGAGTACGGGATGCTGCCCATCCCCGACCACCTGCTGAAGCAGGGAGTACGGGACATGGTGCGGATCTCCGACGCCCGGATGAGCGGCACGAGTTACGGCGCGTGTGTGCTGCACGTGGCGCCCGAGTCGTACGTCGGCGGGCCGCTCGCGCTGGTGCGGACCGGGGACACGATCACCCTCGACGTCGAGGCGCGGTCACTTCAACTCAATGTGGACGAGGAGGAGTTGGAGCGCAGGAGGGCGGAGTGGACGCCGCCGCCCGAGCGGTACGAGCGCGGTTACGGGGCGCTCTACAACGAGCAGATCACCCAGGCGGACACCGGCTGCGACTTCGCTTTTCTGGCCCGGCCGGGCAAGGTGCCGGATCCCTACGCCGGGTGAGGGGGGCCCGCGAGGACCGCTCTCTCCTGGCCGACATCTCGAACCGCATCTGTGAAGCGCTTCAACCATGTGCATGTAGCAAGCGCTTCCTGTGCGACTGACAGCAAGCGTTCCACGGCACCCGTAAGAACGGAGAACAGTCATGGCCCAAGCCGCAGCCGTGGCGAAACAGCCCGCGCCACCCCGGCGGCGCCGTGGCTCGGCGACGCCGCGCAAACTGCCGTATCTGCTGATCGCCCCGGCGGGCCTGCTGATGCTGGGCTTCATCGCCTACCCGGTCATCAGCGTCTTCTACTACAGCCTGCAGAACTACAACCCGACCAAGCCGTGGCGCAACGGCTACGCGGGCTTCGACAACTTCGTGCACGCCTTCACCGACGACCCGCAGTTCTGGGACACGCTGACCTTCAGCGCCAAGTGGGTCTTCGTCGAGGTCGGACTGCAGCTGCTGTTCGGGCTGGCGCTGGCGCTGATCGTCAACCAGACCTTCGTGGGACGCGCGGTCGGCCGCGCGATGGTCTTCTCCCCGTGGGCCGTCTCCGGTGTGCTGACCTCCGCGATCTGGGTGCTGCTCTACAACTCCCAGACGGGGATCACGCGGTACCTCGCCGACGCGGGCATCGGGCAGTACGGCACCAGCTGGCTGTCCGACACCTCCACCGTCTTCCCGGCCGCCGTGGTCGCCGACCTGTGGCGCGGTGTCCCCTTCTTCGCGATCCTGATCCTCGCCGATCTCCAGTCCGTCTCCAAGGACCTGTACGAGGCCGCCGAGGTCGACGGCGCCAGCCGCTTCCGGCAGTTCCTGCACATCACGCTGCCGCACCTGAAGGACGCCATCGTCCTGTCCACGCTGCTGCGCGCGGTGTGGGAGTTCAACAACGTCGACCTGCTCTACACGCTGACGGGCGGTGGTCCCGCGGGCGAGACGACGACCCTCCCGCTCTACATCGCCAACACCAGCGTCGACGCGCACAACTTCGGCTACGCGTCGGCCCTGACCACGGTCGCGTTCGTGATTCTGCTGTTCTGCTCGATCGTCTACCTGCGACTGAGCAAGTTCGGAGGTGGAGACAAGTGATCACCGAGGACGCCACGATCAGCGCTCCGAAGGCGCCCGCCCCGGTGGCCGACGAGCCCCGGCAGCGCCCGCGGGGGAAGAACCGGCGCGCCTGGGACGAGGTCCCCCGCTGGCAGATCTACCTCCCCCTCTCGATCTACCTCCTCTTCACCCTGATCCCCTTCTACTGGATCCTGCTCTTCGCGCTGCGCCCGGCAGGATCGACCTCGCTCGTGCCGTGGCCCATGACCTTCGAGCACTTCGACAAGGTGTGGACCGAGCGGAGCTTCGGGACCTACTTCCAGAACAGCGTGCTCATCGCCGTCGCCACCCTGGTGATGACGACCGTCGTCGCCCTCGCCGGCGGCTACGCCCTCGCCCGCTTCGACTTCAGGATGAAGCGCGGTTTCATGCTGGCGCTGCTCTGCTCCCAGTTCGTGCCGGGCGCGCTGCTTCTCGTCCCGCTCTTCCAGATCTTCGCCAAGCTCCAGATGATCAACTCGCTGGGCAGCGTCATCATCGCCGAGACGGTCTTCCAGCTGCCGCTGTCGATGATCCTCATCAGCGGGTTCATCAGGAACGTCCCGTACTCCCTGGAAGAGGCCGCCTGGGTCGACGGCTGCAACCGCTTCACCTCCTTCCGGATCGTCGTACTCCCGCTGCTGCGGCCGGGGTTGATCGCCGTGGGCTCCTTCGCCTTCGTGCACGCCTGGAACCACTTCCTGTTCGCCCTGATGTTCCTCAGCGACCAGAGCAAGCAGACCATCCCCGTCGGCCTCAACACCCTGATGAGCTCCGACAGCGTCGACCTGGGCGCGCTCGCCGCGGGCGGCATCATCGCCGCCGTACCGGTCGTGATCGTCTTCGCGTTCATCCAGAAGTGGCTGATCACCGGCTTCAGCGCGGGGGCGGTGAAGGGATGAGGCGCCTTCTGCGAGGGACGAGACACACTCTTCAAGTGGCGGCCGTGGTCGGCCTGTTGGGCGCCGTGCTCAGTACTCCGGCGGGCGCCGAGGCACGTGACATCGGCCGCGACACCCTGGCCGCCGACGACGGCAGGACGCCCACACCGCACGGGAGCACCGACAGCGCCCGGCAGGCCGACCGCGACGTGGCGCGCGGCGCGGGTGCGGGGAGGGCGCGATGAGCACACCTTTGCCGATGGTCCTCGCGGGCGCGCGCGGTCACGGCCGCTGGCATCTGCACAACATCCGCCGCCTCCAGGACAAGGGGCTCGTACGGCTCGCGGGGATCTGTGAGCTGACACCGCTCACCGAGGAGGAGCTGGACGGGCTCGGCTCGCCGGAGCAGTCCGCCGACTTCGGTGCCCTGCTCGACTCCACCCGCCCCGCGGTCGCCGTGATCTGCACGCCCATCCCCACCCACACCGACCTGGCGCTGATCGCCGCAGAGAAGGGCGTACACCTGCTCCTGGAGAAGCCTCCCGCACCCTCGTACGAGGAGTTCCGCAGGATGGCCGAGGGGGTCGCCGCGGCCGGAGTCGTCTGCCAGATCGGCTTCCAGTCGCTCGGCTCGCACGCCGTGCCGGCCATCCGGGAGCTGATAGCCCAGGGCGCGCTCGGCACGGTGATCGGGATCGGCGGGGCAGGCGCCTGGGCGCGCGACGAGGCGTACTACCGGCGTGCGCCGTGGGCGGGAAAGCGCCGTCTGAACGGTGTGGACGTGGTCGACGGTGTGCTGACGAACCCCCTCGCCCACGCTGTCGCGACGGCCCTCGCGCTGGACAGCTCCAGCCGCGCCGAGGACGTCACCGAGATCGAGACCGAGCTGTTGCGCGCCAACGACATCGAGTCGGACGACACCTCGTGCGTGCGCATCGCCACCGCGACGAGCCGTATCACGGTGGCCGCGACGCTCTGCGCCGAGCGGCCCGGCGAGCCGTACGTCCTCGTGCACGGCACCAGCGGACGGATCACCTTCTGGTACAAGCAGGACCGCGTGCTCGTGCAGCGGTCCGGGCGCGGCCCGGAGGAGATCGAGTACGGCCGGACGGACCTGCTGGAGAACCTGGTCGCGCATCTGACGGACGGCGCCGAGCTGCTGGTCACACCTGAGTCAACGGGCGCCTTCATGAAGGTCGTTGAAGCGATTCGACAGGCGCCCGACCCGGTCGCGCTGCCCGAGGAGGCCTGGGAGCTGCTTCCCGGCGAGAACCGCCGGGTGGTGCGCGGCATCGACGGACTCGTCGCGGCGGCCGCCGACACCCTCGCCCTCTACTCCGAGCTGGGCGCCCCCTGGGCAGCCTTGAACGAGGTGAGTACCCGATGAACAACGAGTCACTCGTCCTGCGCATCACGGGCCGACCGGTCGCCCGGTACATCACCCGGCCCGAACTGCCGCCCCGGCTCTCACCGCGTCCGTATCTGCACCCCGTCACCACCCTGGCCGGCACGGCCGTCACCGAGCTCAGCCCCGCCGACCACGCACACCACCTCGGCGTCGGTGTCGCCGTTCCCGACGTCGAGGGGCACAACTTCTGGGGCGGGCGCACCTATGTGCGGGGCCAAGGGCCCACCGAGCTCGACAACCACGGCGCCCAGCGGCACGCCGCCTTCCAGCTGCGCGACCCCGACGGCTTCGTGGAGGAGCTGCGGTGGGTGGCCGCGGGCGGCGAGCTGCTGCGCGAGCGCCGTACCGTCGCGGCGACCGAACTCACCGAATCCGCCTGGGCGTTGGACTTCACCTTCTCGCTCACGAATACGACGGATCAGGAGCTGTCCATCGGCAGTCCCGCCACCAACGGGCGGCCCGGCGCGGCGTACGGCGGCTTCTTCTGGCGTGCCCGCAAGGGGGCCGAGGCGCCGCGGGTCTTCACCGCCGACACCGAGGGCGAGGAGGCGGTCCACGGCGCCCGCGCCGACTGGCTCGCGCTCGCGGGTGCCACCTGGACGCTCGTGTTCGCCGGGGCCACCGAACAAACGCGCCGCGACCCGTGGTTCGTGCGCACCGCCGAATACCCGGGCGTGGGCTCGTCCCTCGCGCACGACACGCGGCTGCCGATCCCGGCCGGGGAGACGGTCGTACGCCGGGTCGTCACCGTCGTCGCGGACGGCGCCCTCGACCGGGGCGAGGCCGCGGCGCTGGTACGGAAGTCGGTGAGCCCGTGAACAGCGACTTCAGCGCCGACCTCGGCGACGGCACCTACCGCAACCCCGTCCTCGACGCCGACTGGTCCGACCCCGACCTCCTCCGCGTCGGCGACGACTTCTACCTCACCGCCTCCAGCTTCGGCCGCGCCCCGGGCCTGCCGCTGCTGCACTCCCGCGACCTGGTCAACTGGACGCTGGTCGGGCACGCGCTCCAACGCCTGGAACCCGCAGGTGAGTTCAGGAAACCGCGGCACGACTGCGGAGTATGGGCACCGTCCCTGCGTCACCACGACGACCGCTTCTGGATCTTCTGGGGCGACCCCGACCACGGCGTCTTCCAGGTCAACGCCCCCGAGATCCGCGGTCCTTGGACCCGGCCGCACCTGGTCAAGGAGGGCAAGGGGCTCATCGACGCCTGCCCGCTGTGGGACGAGGAGACCGGCGAGGCGTATCTGGTGCACGCCTGGGCCAAGTCCCGCGCGGGCGTGAAGAACCGGCTCACCGGGCACCGGATGCGCCCCGACGCCACCGGCCTGCTCGACGAGGGCAAGGTGATCGTCGACGCGGACCGTCTGCCCGGCTGGTTCACCCTCGAAGGTCCCAAGCCGTACAAGCACGACGGTTGGTTCTGGATCTTCGCTCCCGCCGGGGGAGTGGAGACCGGCTGGCAGGGCGCGTTCCGCTCGCGCGGATTCTTCGGGCCGTACGAGGAACGGATCGTCCTGGAGCAGGGCGACACCGAGGTCAACGGCCCGCACCAGGGCGGCTGGGTGCGCACGGCGAGCGGTGAGGACTGGTTCGCGCACTTCCAGCAGCGCGGTGCGTACGGGCGGGTCGTCCACCTGCAGCCGATGCGCTGGGGTGCGGACGGGTGGCCCGTGCTCGGGAACGAGGGCGCCCCCGTCGCCGTACACAAGAAGCCGGATCTGCCGCCCCAGCCGCCGTCCGCGCCCGCCACCGACGACGACTTCCCCGGGGGCCGGTTCGGACGCCAGTGGCAGTGGACGGCCAATCCGCAGGACGGCTGGGCCACCCAGCACTCCGGGGACGGGCTACGGCTGAGCTGCGTACGGACGGTCGACGCGCACGATCTGCGCAAGCTGCCGAACGTGCTCACCCAGCGGCTGCCCGGCGTCGCCGCCACCGTCGAGGTGGAGCTGCGGCTCGACAGCGAGGAGCCGGGGGCGCGGGCGGGGCTCGCCGTGCTCGGGGACGCGTTCAGCTGGATCGGGCTCCAGCGGGAGGCCGATGGATCGGTGCGGCTCGTGCACCGGTTCGCCGAGTCGGTCGCGGAGCGAGAGCGTGACGCCGCGCATCCGCAGGTGGCGCCCGAGGGGCGGGCGCGGCTGTGGGTCGAGATCGGCGCGGGGGCGCGCTGCCGCTTCTCCTACGACGTCGGCGGTGGCCGGCAGGCCTCCGGTCAGGTCTTCGCCGCCACCCCCTGGCGCTGGGTCGGCGCCCTGCTCGGGCTCTTCGCGCTCGCGCCCGTCGGCGGGGGACACGCCGGCGCGGCCTCGTTCACACAGTTCCGGATCATCGCCGCAAAGACCCGCTGAGGGTCACTTCCTGCCATCCGTACGCCTGTTGGGAGCCGCAATGACGCACCTCCGTAGCAAGCGCTTACCGAGTCTGGGTCTCGGCTGCACCCGGCGTCCGCCGTGCCCGCGCCGGTGCGCACGATCTCGGGCCCGCGACAGCGGATCGGCACCGTGCTGAGCGTGCCCGCCGACCAGCCGACCCGTCAGGCCGCCGCAATCACCCGAACGGCAACGACGACTGGGCTCCCCACGCCGGTCACCGACCCCCACAGCTTCACCATCCGTTGGATCCAGAAGAAGAGAGCCGACCAATGAAGATCAGCATCCGTAGAAGCAGGCGCGCGGCCGTGGCCGTCGCCCTGGGCTCCGCGCTCGCGCTCACCGCCACCGCCTGCGGCGACGACGGCAGCGGCTCGGCCGGGGACAAGGGCAACGAGGGTTCCGGCAAGGGCGAGATCACCTTCTGGGACAACAACGGGGGTGTCCGCACCGACATCTGGAAGCAGATCATCGCCGACTTCGAGAAGAAGTACCCGGACATCAAGGTCAACTACGTCGGAGTCCCCGCGGCGAGTGCCCAGTCCAAGTACGACACCGCCATCCAGGGCGGCGGCCTGCCCGACGTCGGCGGCGTGGGTACCGCGATGCTCGCCGAGGTCGCGGTCCAGGGCGCGCTGGAGCCGCTGGACAGCCGGATCACGAAGGGCTCGCTGAACGGCAAGCTGAGCCAGAACCTGCTCGACGTCAGCAAGGCCGCGGGCGGCGGGGACACCCTGTACCAAGTGCCGACCTCCGCCAACAACGGCACGCTGTGGTATCGCACCGACCTCTTCAAGGCGGCGGGCCTGGACGCGCCGACCACCTGGTCGAAGTTCTACGAGGCCGCCGACAAGCTCACCGACAAGGGCAAGAACAAGTTCGGCTTCACCATCCGAGGCGGCGAAGGGTCCATCGCGCCGGCCCTGGACGCGGTGTACGGCCAGACCGGCATCACCTCGTTCTGGAACGGCGACAAGACCACCGTCAACGACCCGAAGAACGTGGCCGCCCTCGAGAAGTACATCGCCCTGTACAAGAAGGACACTCCGTCCGCCGACCTCAACAACGACTTCACCAAGATGGTCGCCCAGTGGGACAGCGGCACCATCGGCATGCTGAGCCACAACCTCGGTTCCTACCAGGACCACCTGAAGGCGCTGGGCGCGGACAAGTTCAAGGGCATCCCCAACCCGACCATGGACGACGGCACCCGCGTGCAGATCTCCAACCCGGTCGACGGGCTGAGCCTGTTCAAGTCGAGCAAGAACAAGGCCGCCGCCTGGAAGTTCATCGAGTTCGCCGTCTCGGCCGAGGAGAACTCCAAGTTCAACGAGTCCGCGGGGCAGGTCCCGGCGAACACGGATGCCGCGAAGGACGCGTGGATCCAGCAGGCCGAGCCGACCAGGTTGGCCGCGGAGGCGCTGAACGGCGCTGACACGAAGATCGTGCAGCTGCCGTACTACCTGCCGGACTGGAACACGATCTCCAAGGCCGACAACGAGCCGAACTTCCAGAAGCTGCTGCTCGGGAAGATGTCGGCGAAGGCGTTCCTGGACACGCTGGCGGACCAGTTGAACAAGGCGCAGGCCGACTGGAAGTCGAATCACTAGGTCCCGGTTGAGCCTCCATGGGTCGGTCCGTGGTCCGGCAGGTCGTCATCCGGCCGCGGACCGGCCGTGGCTGGTCGCGCCCGCGCGGCGGAGCCGCATGTCGATGCAGCCCCGCGCCCCTTTTCAGTCACCCCCGTTTGAAAGGCACCCCCTGTGTCCCTAACCCGCAGACAGGTAACCTCGGCGGCCTTCGCCGCCTTACCCCTCGCCGTCGCCGCGTCGGCACCCGCCTTCGCGGCGCCGTCCCCCAGAAGGCACCGCACCCTCTACATCGCCGGTGATTCCACCGCCGCCCAGAAGTACGCCGACGCCGCCCCGGAGACCGGGTGGGGCATGGCGCTCCCGTTCTTCCTGGGCAACGACCTCCCCGTCGCCAACCACGCGGTGAACGGCCGCAGTTCGAAGAGCTTCATCGACGAAGGGCGCCTCGACACCATCCTCGAAGCGATCGCACCCGGCGACTTCCTGATCGTCCAGTTCGGCCACAACGACGAGAAGAGCGCCGACCCCACTCGCTACACCGAGCCCTGGACGACGTACCAGGACCATCTGCGTCAGTACGTCGACGGAGCGCGGGCCCGTGGTGCGCGGCCGGCGTTCGCCACCTCCGTCGAGCGCAGGAAGTTCGACGCGGACGGCAACGCCGTGCCGACCCACGGCGACTACCCGGCGGCGATGCGCGCCCTCGCCGAGGACGAGCACGTCGCGCTGCTCGACATCCAGGCCCTGTCGCTCGCCCTGTGGCAGAAGCTCGGTGTCGAGGAGACGAAGAAGTACTTCAACTGGACGGCGACCGAGCAGGACAACACGCACTTCAACCCGCCAGGAGCGATCGCCGTGGCCCGTCTCGTCGCCGCCGAGTTGCTGCGGCACCGGGTGCTCGCGCCCCGGGACCTGCGCCGGCTCGACGAGGAGATCCCCGAGTCCTGGATCACCTGGCCGACCGCCTGACCGCTCGACCGCCTGTCCTCCTGACCTGCTCGACCCCCTGCCCCTCTTGGCCTGATGGAAAGAGAGAGCCGCACAATGAACTCACAGATTTGGCATGAGCACATCACAAGAATCGGAACGCGAGCGGCCGCGCTGATCGGCTGCACCGCCCTCGTGCTCACCGTCACCGGCACCACCGCCCAGGCCCAGCCCCGCGACCTCGCCCGCCAGACCCTCGCCGCCGGCGACGGCTGGGCCTCCGACGGCGCCGGCACCACCGGCGGTTCGGCCGCCGATGCCGCGCACGTCTACACCGTCACCACCTGGGACGGGTTCAAGGCGGCGCTGGCGGACGGCGGCTCCGCCCCGAAGATCATCAAGATCAAGGGCACGATCGACGCCAACGCCGATGGCTGCGACTCCTTCGCCGCGCCCGGCTACGACTTCGCCCAGTACCTCGCCGACTACGACCCGGCGGTCTGGGGCTACGACAAGGTGGTCAGCGGCGAGCAGGAGGATCTGCGCGCGGCATCCGCGGCCGGCCAGGACGCCGTCATCAAGGCCTTCGTCCCCGCCAACACCACCATCGTCGGCATCGGCGACGACGCGGGCTTCAAGGGCGCGAGCCTGCAGATCAAGGCCGTCGACAACGTCATCGTCCGCAACCTCGCCTTCGAGAGCCCCCTCGACTGCTTTCCGCAGTGGGACCCGACCGACGGCGACACCGGGAACTGGAACTCCGAGTACGACAGCGCGGTGGTGTACGCGGCCACGCACATCTGGCTCGACCACAACACATTCACCGACGGGGACCACCCGGACAGCACGCTGCCGACGTACTACGGCCGGATCTACGAACAGCACGACGGCGAGCTCGACATCGTCAAGGGCGCGGACTACGTGACCGCCTCCTGGAACGTCTTCGCCGACCACGACAAGACCATCCTGATCGGCAACAGCGACAGCGCCTCGACCGCCGCCGTCGACCGGGGGCACCTGAAGGTCACCTTCCACCACAACCTGTTCACCGGCCTGGTCGAGCGCGCGCCCCGCGTCCGCTTCGGCCAAGTCGACTCGTACAACAACCACTTCGCGGCCGACTCCGCGTACTCCTACAGTTTCGGCATCGGCATGGAGTCCCAACTCGTCGCCGAGCACAACGCGTTCACGCTCCCCGCCGGGACCAGCGCGGCCAAGGTCCTGAAGAAGTGGAAGGAGGCGCCGGTCACCGCCGACGACAACTACGTCAACGGCACGGCGACCGACCTGATCGCCGTGCACAACGCGGAGATCCCGGCGGAGACGCTCCAGTCGGGCGCCGGCTGGACGCCGACCCTGCGGACCCATGTCGACTCGCCCAAGGCGGTACCGGGGATCGTCGACCACCGCGCCGGCGCCGGAAAGATCTGCTGATCATGGCCGGACTCCCTGTCAGCAGACGGGCATTCGTCGTCGCGAGCACCGGAGCCGCTCTGGCTCTCGGGCTCGCGGGACCCGCCCGTGCCACACAGCCGTCCCCCTTCGGGCGCTACGGTTCGCCGTCCGCGCGCCTCACCGAGCGGACGCTGTACGTCCATCCCGGCGGTCTCGGCGACCACACCACCGTCCAGGCCGCCGTGACCGCCGCGAGCGGCGCGGGACACACCCTGGTCATCGCGCCCGGCGTGTACCGCGAGACGGTCTCCGTCGGAGTGATCGACCCGGCGACGGGCCTGCCCGGCGTCGCGGGGACGGGGATGACCTGGATCGGCGCCTCGGAGGAACCGCGCGACGTCGTCGTCGTGTACGACAACGCCAACGGCACGCGGAAGCCCGACGGTTCGGGCACCCACGGCACCACGGGGTCGGCCACGACCACCGTGCGCACCGACGGCTTCACGGCCCGCTGGATCACCTTCGCCAACGATTTCCTGCGTGCCGACCACCCCGAGATCACCGGCACCCAGGCCGTCGCCATCAAGGTGCAGGGTGACCGCTCGGCGTTCCACCACTGCCGGTTCCTCGGACACCAGGACACGCTGTACGCCGACTCCATCGCGCTCGGCGCCTTCGCCCGCCAGTACTACCGCGACTGCTACGTCGAGGGTGACGTCGACTTCGTCTTCGGTCGTGCGACGGCGGTCTACGAGCACTGCCACTTCCACACCCTGAACCGCACCGACCTGACCGCCGCCCCGTACGGCTTCGTCTTCGCGCCGTCCACCGCCGTCGCCAACCCGCGCGGCTACCTGGTCACCCGGAGCCGTATCACCAGCGGGGCCCCGGACGCGTACTACAAGCTGGCGCGTCCCTGGGTGCCCGGCTCGGACACCACGGCCCGGCCGATGCTGACCGTCCGCGACACGCGCCTCGGCGCCGGGATCGACGCGGTCGCGCCCTACACCAACATGTCGGCCGCCTACCCGTGGCAGAGCCAGCGCTTCGCCGAGTACCGCAACACGGGTCCGGGCGCGGTCGTCAGCGTTTCCGAGAACCGGCCCCGGCTCACCGACGAGGAGGCCGAGTCGGCGACGCGCGAGGCGTACCTGAGTGACTGGACTCCGTGGAAGGGGTGTTGAGATGCGCCGACGCTCATTCCTCGCGGCAGGGGCGCTGACCGCTCTCGGCGCGACGCCCGCCTTCGCGGGCGGACGCCGGGACATCCACGTCCGCCCCGGCGACTCCGTCCAGGCCGCCGTGGACGCGGTCGACGGCCCCGGCCGGACGATCGTCGTCCACCCGGGAACGTACCGCGAAGTCGTCAACATCCCGTCCGACAAGGCGGATTTGACCCTGCGCGGCGCCGGCCGCGATCCGCGCGACGCCGTCATCGTGTACGACAACGCCAACGGGACGCAGAAGCCGGACGGTTCCGGGACCTACGGCACCGCGGGCTCCGCCACCCTCACCTCGGCGGCGCCCGGGCTGAGCGTGCACGGGCTGACGATCGCCAACGACTGGCTGCGCGCGGACCACCCGGAGATCACGGGGACGCAGGCGGTGGCGGCGTACGTCACCGGGGACCGCTCGCACTTCTCGCGCGTACGCCTGCTGGCCCACCAGGACACCCTGTTCGCGGACACGACGGCGCTCACCGCCTTCGACCGCCACTATTACCGCGACTGCTACATCGAGGGCGACGTCGACTTCGTCTTCGGCCGGGCCACCGCCGTCTTCGAGCGCTGCCACTTCCACACCCTCGACCGGGACGTCACCTTCAGGCCCGAGGGGATGGTCTTCGCACCGTCCACGGCCCGCGCCAACCCGTACGGCTTCCTGGCGGTGCTCAGTCGGGTCACCTCCGGCGCCGAGGACGGTGCGTACAAGATCGCACGGCCGTGGGTCCCGTCGTACGAGACCACGGCCCGGCCCTCGCTCGTCGTCAGGGAGACCTGGCTCGGGCCCGGCATCGACGCCGTGACGCCGTACATCGACATGCGCGAGGCCTACCCCTGGCAGTCCATGCGCTTTCGGGAGTACCGCAACACGGGCCCCGGCGCGGAGGTCACCGTGCCGGAGAACCGTCCCCAGTTCACGGACGCCGAGGCCGAGTCTCACACCCGTGCCGCGTATCTCGGCGACTGGCGCCCCTGAAGGCGCCCGAAAAAATCAATAAATCCCCCGACGGAATCGACAAGTCACCCGAAGAAATCGACAAGTCCCCAGCAGGAATCGACGAAAGGACCGCACTCCTATGTCTCGTCGTACCGCTCTCACCCTCGCCGCCGCCCTGGCGCTCGGCGCCGGACTCGCCGCCCTCCCCACCCAGGCCCAGGCGGCGACGGTCGTCGTCAGCACCACGGCCGACCTCACCAGCGCCATCAAGAACGCCACCGCGGGCACCGTCATCCAGGTGCGCGGCGGCACGTACTACCCGACGGCCACGCTCCAGTCGACCGCCAACGGCACCTCGTCGAACCCGGTCACCCTCCAGGCGTACGGCTCGGAGACGGTGAAGATCGACGGTTCCTCGCTGCCGTCCGGCGACTGGATCTTCAAGCTGACGGCCGACTACTGGAACGTCTCGGGCATCACCTTCCAGAACTCCCCGGACAGCGCCGTCGTCTGCCAGTCCTGCACCGGCACGAACTGGAACAACATCAAGACCATCAACGGCGGCGACTCCGGCTTCACGCTCACCGGCGACGGCACCGTCAACAACACGGTCAAGAACATCGACTCGTACGGCAACTACGACGCCGCGGGCCACGGCGAGAACGCGGACGGCGTCGCGGTGAAGTTCGGCTCCGGCACCGGCAATCTGATCACCGGCGCCCGCCTGTACAACAACTCGGACGACGGCATCGACCTCTGGTCCTTCTCGTCCCCCGTCACCATCGAGCACACCTGGTCCTTCGGCAACGGCAAGAACCGCTGGTCCGACTCGGCCTTCGCGGGCGACGGCAACGGCTACAAGCTGGGCGGCGACGGCGAGGTCGTCGCGCACGTCGTCAACAACTCCGCCGCCTGGGACGACGCGGGCAACGGCTTCACCGAGAACTCCAACACCGGCGCGATCGTCATCAACCGCACCACGGCGTACGCCAACGGCAAGTACGGCTACTACTTCGCGACCAGCTCCGCGAAGCTCGGCAAGAACCTGGCCGTGAGCAACGGTTCCGCGGCCGTCTCCAAGGGCGCCTCGGTGACCTCCGCCGGCAACAACTGGGACTCCGGCATCGCCACCCCGTCCTTCATCTCCACGGACGCGACCAGCACGTACAACTCCCGCAAGTCCGACGGCTCGCTGCCCGCGACCACGTTCCTGACGACGGGCAGCACGACGATCGGCGCCACCATGAACTGACCCCTCCGGCGGCGCGAGGCCAAAGTTGTCTGTGGACTATGTATCGATCAGGCAACGGGCCTCGCGTTGAAGGGGGTGACGCGCGTAGAAACCTGTCATGCATAAGCCACTGCGTATCGCGGCCATCGCCGCCACCTGTGCCGTCGCCGGTGCCGCCCTGTACGGCACCGGCGTCGCAACCGCCGGTCAGTCGACGGCGAACTCGACCCACGAGCCCTACAACATCGGGCTCCTGGTCAAGGACATCGACACCTACTACGGCACCACGCTCGACAGCAACGGCGTGTACCAGGCGTCCACGGACAGCCCGTACGCCAAGGACCTGGCGCGCATCGACTCCGACGCCAAGAAGTACATAGACAAGGCGGCGCGCAAGGCGCACCACCGGGGCGAGAACCCCGCGGTCGTCTTCGACATCGACGACACGCTGCTGCTCTCCCTCGACTACGAGAAGAAGACCAACTACACGTACAACTCGGCCTCTTGGGCCGCATACGTGGCCCAGGCCGACCGCCCGGCCGTCTTCGGCACCCCCGAACTCGTCGAGTACGCCGAGTCCAAGGGCGTCGAGGTCTTCTACAACTCGGGTCTGAAGGAGTCGCAGCGCGCCTCCGCGGTCGAGAACCTGAAGAAGGTCGGCGTCGACATCAACCTGGACGCCGACCACATGTTCCTCAAGGACGCGGCGAACCCGCCCGCGTACCTGAGCGACTGCGCCACCGCCGCCGCGTGGAACTGCACCACTGTGCAGTACAAGTCCGGCACCCGTCAGCACATCGAGTCCCTCGGGTACGAGATCGTCGCCAACTTCGGCGACCAGTACTCCGACCTCGAAGGGGGCTACGCCGACAAGACGTACAAGCTCCCGAACCCGACGTACTTCGTCAGCTAGTCCGTACGGGCCTGATCGACTCCAGGGTCGGCACCACCGGCTCGATGGTCCCGTCCGCCGCGAAGGTGAGTCGGTCGATCGTCGTCTCCCGGTGCGTGCCGTCCCCGCCGGGCTTCCCGGGGCCGTTGAGGGCGAACCGGTGGTAGACGATGTACCAGTCGTCCGTGCCGGGGACGTTCACCACGGAGTGGTGTCCGGTGCCCTTGATGCCGTACTCCGGGCGCTTGGACAGGATCGTGCCCCGCTTGGTCCACGGGCCGAGCGGGGACGGTCCCGTCGCGTAGGCGACGTGGTAGTTCTCGCTGCGGGTGTCGTCCTCGGACCACATGAAGTAGTACGTGCCCCGCCGCTTGACCACGAAGGATCCCTCGCGGAAGTCCGTCTGGGTGATGTCCTTCACCCGCGTCGCGTCGAACGAGACCATGTCGTCGTTCAGCGGCACGACGTACCCGTGCCCGTTGCCCCAGTAGAGATACGCCTGGCCGTCGTCGTCCGTGAAGACCGCCGGGTCGATCATCTGGCCCGTGAACTGCCCCTTGGCGACCAGGGGTTTGCCGAGCGCGTCCGTGAAGGGACCCGCCGGGGAGTCCGCGACGGCCACACCTATCTGCTGCTCGGCACAGAAGTAGAAGTAGTACTTGCCGTTCTTCGAAGCGATCGCGGGTGCCCAGGCGTTCTTGTCCGCCCACGACACATCAGGACCCAGGTCCAGGATCACGCCGTGGTCCTTCCAGTGCACCAGATCCTTCGACGAGTACGCCTTGAAGCTCGTCCCGCTCCAGCCCGCGTAGCCGTCCGTCGTCGGGTAGATCCAGTACTGGCCGTCCAGGTAGTGGACGTCGGGATCGGCGTTGAGGCCCGGGAGGACGGGACTTCGGGTCGGGACCGCCTCGACCGTCCAGGTGCGGGTGGCTCCGTCCGCGGCGGTCACGGTGTACGTCCGTGGCTTGCGGAAGTCGCGGCGCGTGCCGGACCCGGGGCTCAGCTCGGCGCCCTCGCCGACCCACAGCTTCGGCGCGAGCCGCGAGAGGTCCGCTCCGGGCTCCATCGGCAGCACGACCTTCGAGGAGGCCTCGGTGACGACCGCGTATCCCTTCTGCCCGTGCGCCGTCGCGTCCACGACCGAGGTTCCCGTCACCGGATACACGGCGAGCAGCCGGTCGTACTCCGCCTGTGTCACCGGCATGACGGTGCCGTGCCGCGGGCTCGCGGGCAGCTGGTAGTCCGTCGACATGCTCCACTTGCCGGAGTCGAGGTCGGTCGTCTCGAAGGGGACGTAGCCGCGGCCGCCGTACTCGTCGATGAACAGGTACCACTTGTTCTCGGTGTTGGACTTGAAGACCGTCGGCCCCTCGCCGCGGTCGATCGAGCCGCTGCCGATGCAGTCGGAGACGAAGTCGTACTTCGTGTTCGTGAGCGACGTCGACTTCTCCGCGGTGATGAACTTCGAGCAGGGGCTGGACGAGGTGGGGTCGCGCTCGTCCTTGGTGTAGCGGTAGTAACTGCCCTTGTTCTTGATGACCGTTGAGTCGATCACCGAGTAGCCGGGGTCGTCCCAGACCTTCGGCTCGCTGAAGGTGCGGAAGTCCTTCGTGGTGGCGTACAGCATCTTGTTGTACGTCGATCCGGTGTGATCGGGATCGTCGTCGGCGTACAGCTTGGACGCCCAGAAGACGACGTACTCGCCGAGCGTGTCGTCCCAATAGGCCTCCGGTGCCCAGGTGTTGCCCGCGTTGTCGGGGGCGACCTTCACCAGCCGCTGGTCGGTCCAGTGGACCAGGTCGGTGGACTCCCAGATCATGATGGACTTGCTGCCGTGCCGCTGGACGTAGTCCCAGCTGCCACTGCTGTTCTTGTACATCTTCAGGTCGGTGGCGATGAGATAGAACTTGTCGCCCTCGGGGGAGCGGATCACGAACGGGTCGCGCAGCCCCTTCTCACCCAGGTCCGAGGTGAGGACGGGCTTTGCGGCATTCAACTCCCGCCAGTGCAAAGGGTCGTTGCCGCGGCTGAGGGCGTATCGGATCTGCTCGCCGTCGGCGGTGCCCTCGCCGGTGAAGTAGGCGAAGAGATAGCCGGCGTACTTCTGTTTGTTCACGTGGGGTGCTCCGGGTTGCGCGGCGGGGCTGGGCGGTGCCGCGAGCAGGCCCAGCAGAAGGGCGAACAGGGGGATCAGGAGCGTGCGGGCGGTGCGGCGTCGCATGACACATCCTGTCGGAGTCTGATGGATTCTGTTGATCGAACTGCCCTCGGAGTGTCACCAGTTGGGAACGGTGCGTCAATCGATGCGAGCGGGGTGAGGGTGGCGAAAAATTTCGATCGCTTTCGCAGGGCCCTCGGCAACCCTTTTGGCCGCGGCGGCGACCAGAGAGCAGAAGCGGGCCGGGGCGGCCCCTCCGGCCCGCTTCGCGGCAGCTCCGATTCCCCAGGAGCGGCAGCCCCATTTCCCTAGGAAAGGAACGCCCCGTGCGTCAGAGCATCGGACGCCATCGCAGGACCCGCACGCTCTCGATCGCCGCCGCGGTGGCCGTCGCCGCGGGGGCGGGTGGCGTCTACCTCGGCCTCTCGGGCAACGGCTCGGCCCAGGCCGCCGCCACCACGGTCACCGTCTCCACCACCGCCCAGCTGGAGTCGGCTGTCGCGGGCGCCGCCGCCGGTACGACCATCCAGGTGCGCGGCGGCACGTACTACCCGACGGCCACGCTCAAGTCCACGGCCAACGGCACCAGTTCTACGCGCATCACGCTCACCGCGTACGGCAGCGAGAAGGTGAAGATCGACGGCTCCAAGCTCGCCGCCGGTTCCTGGCTGGCCGGGATCTACGGCGACTACTGGACCGTCCAGAACATCACCTGGCAGAACTCGCCCGCCCAGGGCTTCGTCGCCACCTCCTCCGTCGGCGGCGTCTTCAAGAACCTGGTCACCGCGAACAACGGCGATTCCGGCTTCACCCTGCGAGGTGACGACACGACGAACAACCTCGTGCAGAACCTGGACAGCTACGGCAACTACGACGCGGCGGGCCACGGCCAGAACGCCGACGGCATCGCGATCAAGTTCGGCTCGGGCACCGGCAACAAGGTCACCGGAGCCCGCCTCTACAGCAACTCGGACGACGGCCTCGACCTGTGGCAGTTCTCCTCGCCCGTCACCATCGAGCACTCCTGGGCCTTCGGCAACGGCAAGAACCGCTGGAACGACTCGGCCTTCGAGGGCAACGGCAACGGGTTCAAGCTGGGCGGCGGAGGTGTCGCGGTCGCGCACGTCGTGAACAACAACGCCGCCTGGGACAACACGCTGAACGGCTTCACCGAGAACTCCAACACCGGGGCGATCGTGCTCAACCGCAACACCGCGTACGCCAATACCGAGGCCGGCTTCTACTTCGCCACGGGGAAGGCGCGGCTCGCCAGGAATCTCGCGGTGAGCAACAAGGGCGGCCTGGACAAGCTCGGCTCGTCCACCGTCTCCGCGTCCAACAACTGGGACAGCGGTGTCTCCACGCCGTCCTTCAAGTCGACGGACGCGACGACCGCGTACGGGGCTCGCCCGTCGAGCGGCTCGCTGCCCTCGACGACGTTCCTGACCACGGGCTCCACGACCATCGGCTCGACCATGAACTGACCCGGCGCGTATGAATGAACGCCCCCGCCGGTCGTCACCGGCGGGGGCGTTCCTCTGCTGACCGAGGGGGGCTCAGGCCAGCAGGTCAATGCAGTCGAACGACGTGCCCGGGCTGAGGTATGCCGAGCCGGTCGAACCACTGACGATGTTGAGTTTCAGCACGTTGTCCTGCGAGGCGTCCGACTTCCACGCACTGCTAGGGACGTCAAAAGCGAACAAGTGGTTCACTCCCCGGTACGAACCCGTGGTGAGCGAGCGCGTCGAGGGCTGCGTGGGCGCCGAAGGGATGGCCGAGACCCAGTCGTTGACCGTCACCCGCGGACGCCCGTTGAGGAACGCGTCCGTCACCCCGATGCGCAGGGTGTGCGCGGCGGCGGCCTGCGCCGCGGTCAGCTTGAAGTAGACGAGGATGCCGTCGTTGACGTCCTTCCAGATGTAGGCCGGGAAGGACGCGGCCTCGCCGCCGCTGCCGATGGTCACGTTCCCGGTCCACTTCGCCGCGCGGGCGTCGGAGGGATGCGCGTACGTCATCAGCTCGGCGTTCTTGAACTCGCCGGGTGTGCCGTCCCAGTCGCCGAGCCGCACATAGTTGGAGCCGTCGTCCGTGTAGCCGAAGGCCGCGGCCGAGGCGGACGACAGGAGGCCGGTGCCCCCGGCGACGCCGGTGGCGGCGACGCCGATCGCCGAGGCCCCGAGCACACGTCGGCGCGTGAGGCGTTTTCCGTGCATGCTCAAGGGGATTCCGTCACTCGTAGCTGATGTCGGACGCCGTGAACTTGCAGGACGTGCCGTCCGGGCCGGTGCCCATCTCAGTGGGCTCCTTGCCGGTGTTGTTGCCCTGGAAGCGGACGCAGGTCTTGATCTTCCTGCCGCTGTCGCCGTGGATGCGCACCTTGCGCAGGGCGGCCGTGTCGCCGTAGTTGGAGTTGATGCCGACGATCGCCTTCAGGGGCGCGGTGACATCCACGTCGTTGATGATGACCGTGCGCTTGTACTGCGTCTTGCAGTTGCCGCAGGAGCGCACCAGCTTGCCGGAGTTCTCGACCTGGAACTTGCTGACGACGAGCTTGCCCGCGCCGTTGAACTGCAGCACCTTGTCGTCCGCGTTCTTCGCGCCGCCGCCGTAGACCTTGTACACGGCCGACGACGACTTGCCCTTGAAGCTCGCCGCGTCCTCGCCGACGTCCAGCCACCACACGTTCTGCAGCGTGCAGCTGCCCAGGCAGTGGACACCGTCGGCGGCCGGGGTACCGATGATGACGTTCTTGAGGACCGCGCCGTCCTTGAGCTCGAAGATCGGGCCCTGGTCCTCGGACTGGTCACTCGTGCCGAGGTCGCCGGAGCCGTAGAACTTCTTCAGCTTGCCGTCGTACGTGCCGGACACCGAGATCGTCGACGGGACGGCCTTGCTGCCCGTGGCCGTCGGCCAGGCCGACGCCGCGCCGGCGGAGGACAGCATCGTCGTGGTGACGATCGCCGCGCCGGTGATGCCGAGAGCGGCCACGCCGCCGATCACGGCACGCCGCCTGGTGACCCGGCGGCGGTGGCGTACGCGCTGTTCAACTCGTGCAGTCATGGACCGAGTTCCTTGAGTGGTGAGGAGACCTTTGCGTCTCCTGGTCGCCACTGGTGAGGAAAGGGTTGCCGGGTCCGCGGATTTCTCTACGGAAGTCCGCTACGAGTTCTCCTGCCGGCGATCGCTACGAGTCGCCGTCACCGGTGTCGTGCGCCGCGAAGTCCCCGGTCACGGTGGACTGTTCGCCGTCCGTGGTGGTGGCCGTCGCCGAGTAGCTGTCGTCCTTCGCGTCCCGGCCGCCGCGGTCGTGGTCGTACTGGCCCGCGAACACCCACTCGCCCGGCCAGACCTTGTGGTCCGGCTTGAGCACCCAGGTGTAGACGAGGAAGCCGTCCTTCTCCGCGACCGTCGTGGTGAAGTCGTCTTCGGGCAGCGAACGCCAGGCGCCCGCGTCGGTGACCCCGCCGGTCTGCTTGACCTTCAACTCGACGGTGAGCGAGGCGAGTTCCTTGCTCGGCTTCAGGGTCACATTGCTCTGCGCCCAGAACTCGTTGCTGTGCGGGTCGACCGAGCCGTCGGACCAGAGCGGGCCGTCCGCGTTGCCCGTGGCGGGCGGCCCGGCCGTGGTGGAGTTCTCGGGTGTCGGGGTACCGGAGGGCGACGGACTCGGCTTCCCGGACTGCTTCGGCGTACCGGAACGGTGGGTGGGGTCCGGGGCGACCGGCGCCCGGCTCGTCGCGTCCGGCGACGGATCGGGGGTCGGCGAGACCGCGACGGTCTGCTGCGCCGGAGTGTCGCCCTTCACCGCCGAGGCGACCGCGTAGCCGCCCACCGCGAGGACGCTCGCGACCGCGGCCGTGGCGCCCACGACACGGGCCCAGCCGAGCAGCGGCGGACGCGCCGCGCGCCGCACGGGCCGCCGCTCGTTGCCTCCCGCCATCCCGCGCTCGACCCGGGCCAGGATGCGCGCGCGGTCGGGCTCGTGCGCTTCGGCCGCCTCACGCAGCCCGGCGCGCAGCTCGTCGTGCACGTCCTGCGCCTTCCTCATCGGTCCCTACCTCCGGCTCCGCCCGTGGGCAGCACTCCCGCGTGCACCCGCATCGGTGCCTCGTCGGTGCCGAGAAGCCGTTTCAATTCCGCCATGCCCTTCGACGTCTGGCTCTTCACCGTACCCACGGAAACCCCGAGGGCGAGAGCCGTGTCCTTCTCCGAGAGGTCGAAAGCGTGCCGTAGAACGACACACGCGCGCTTGCGGAACGGCAGTCTGCGCAGCGCTTCCTGGACATCGATCTTGCCCGGTATATCGGGGTTCTCGGTCTTGTCCTCACGCTGCGACCAGAAGAGCGTGATCCGCCGACGCTCGCGCACGGCGCTGCGTATGCGGGTGCGGGCGAGGTTGGCGACCACACCGCGCGCGTACGCCACCGGGTGGTCCGCCGCGCGCACCCGGTCCCAGCGGTGCCACAGCGCGAGCAGCGCGTCCGCCGCCAGATCGTCGGCGGCGTCCGGCTCGCCCGTCAACAGGTTCGCCAGTCGGGCCAGTTCGGCATAGTGCCGTTCGAAGAAGGCGTGGAACTCCACGGAGGCGGCGTCGTCGACGACAGTGCCCACGGGCGACCTCTCCTCGCTGTGGCTTTCGGCACCGGTACGGGTGCGTGCGTATACCACCCCTGTGCGCCACCTGTGAAGGAATGGTGATCACGTGGGGCGAGGTGCGAGAGCGTACCAGCGTTCCGTACAGGACTTCGAACGTCGTATGGCGGGCCGAACTCGATTCCGTAACACGGAGAAAACCTGAAACCGGTTCAACGCGGGAACAATCCAGCCAGCATCCGCGCACAGAGCACGCAGGTAACGAGGAGTATCGCCATGTCCGAAACGCAGAAGGTGACCGATCGGCCAAGTGCCGCGCCACCGACGGGGAACAGCGTCGATCGGTTCTTCAAGATCTCCGCCCGGGGCTCCACCTTCGGCCGGGAGATACGCGGTGGCTTCGCCACGTTCTTCACCATGGCCTACATACTTGTCCTGAATCCGATCATCCTGGGCAGCGCCAAGGACAAGTTCGGCCACCAGCTCGACGCCGTCCAACTCACCACCGCCACCGCCCTGGTGGCCGCGGTCATGACGATCATCATGGGTATCGGCGGCAACCTCCCGCTCGCGCTCGCCGCGGGCCTCGGCCTCAACGCGGTCGTCGCCTTTCAGATCGCCCCGCTGATGAGCTGGGACGACGCGATGGGCCTGATCGTCCTCGAAGGCCTGCTCATCTGCGTGTTGGTGGTGACGGGCCTGCGCGAAGCCGTCATGCACGCGATACCGCAGCCGTTGAAGCAGGCGATCAGTGTCGGCATCGGCCTGTTCATCGCCTTCATCGGCTTCGTCGACGCCGGGTTCGTCACCCGTATCCCGGACGTCGCGAACACGACGGTGCCGGTGCAGCTCGGCGGCACGGGCGCGCTCGCCGGCTGGCCGATTCTCGTCTTCTGCCTCGGAGTTCTGCTGACCATCGGGCTGCTCGCGCGCAAGGTCAAGGGCGCGATCCTGATCAGCATCGTCACCATGACGATCGTGGCGATCATCATCAACTCCGCCGCCGACATCAAGAGCTGGGGCCTGACCACGCCGAAGGTCCCCGACGACGTGGTGGCCTCGCCGGACTTCGGACTGCTCGGTCACTTCAGCCTGTTCGGCTCCTTCGGCGAGACCAGCGCGATCACCGTGGTCCTGCTCGTCTTCACGCTGATCCTGTCCGACTTCTTCGACACCATGGGCACGGTCGTCGGCATCAGCGCGGAGGCGGGCCTCCTCGACGAGGAGGGCAGGGTGCCCAACCTCGGCCGGGTGCTGCTCATCGACGGTGCCGCGGCGGTCGCCGGTGGCGCGGCCTCGGCCTCCTCCTCGACCTCGTACATCGAGTCGGCGGCGGGCGTCGGCGAGGGTGCGCGCACGGGGTTCGCGAACCTGGTCACCGGTGGCCTGTTCGCGCTCGCCCTCTTCCTGACTCCGCTGCTCACGATCGTCCCGCTGCAGGCCGCGGCGCCCGCGCTCGTCGCGGTGGGCTTCCTGATGATGACCCAGGTCAAGCACATCGACTGGGACAAGTACGAGATCGCCATTCCGGCGTTCCTGACCATCGCGGTGATGCCGTTCACGTACTCGATCACCAACGGGATCGGGGCCGGGTTCCTGGCGTACGTCCTGATCAAGACGGTGTTGGGGAAGGCGAAGGACGTGCACTGGCTGCTGTGGGGGGCGTCGGCGCTGTTCCTGGTGTACTTCGCGATCGACCCGATCGAGCAGCTCTTCAACGTGAAGTAAGGAGCTTCCGCCGCTGGTTGGCCGGCTGCGGGCCGTATGTGGCTGGTCGCGCCCACGCGGCGGAGCCGCACAATGTCACAGCCCCGCGCCCCTGAGAACGGGGCGCGGGGGAGCAAGCCCCTAGTTCTTCAGGGCTGCCTTCATCATCGCCTTGGCCACAGGAGCCGCCAAGCCGTTGCCGCTGACCTCGGAGCGGGCCGCGTCGGACTGTTCGACCATGACCGCCACGGCGACCTCCTTGCCGTTGGAGTCGGACTTCGCGTACGACGTGAACCAGGCGTACGGCGTCTTGCTGTTGTTCTCGCCGTGCTGGGCCGTACCGGTCTTGCCACCCACGGTCGCGCCGGAGATCTGGGCGTTCGAGCCCGTGCCGTCCTTGATGACCGTCTGCATCGCCGACTGGAGCTGCTGGGCCGTGGACGAGCTGACGATCTCCTTGGTCTCCGTGCTGTCGTCGTAGTTCTTCAGCACATTGCCGTCGGCGTCACTGGTCTGCGACACCATGTGCGGTGAGACCAGCTTGCCGTCGTTGGCTATGGCAGCGGACACCATGGCCATCTGGAGCGGGGTCGCGGTCACGTCGAACTGGCCGATGCCGGTCAGCGCCGTCGAGGACTTGTCCATGTCCGAGGGGTAGACGCTGGTGTACGCCCGCACCGGCACGTCCTGCGTCTTGTCGTTGAAGCCGAACTTCTCGGCCATCGCCTTGACCTTGTCCTGGCCCAGGTCGACGGCCATCTTCGCGAAGACGTTGTTGCACGAGTACTGGAGCGCGACGCGGATCGTGGCGTTCTCGCAGGGCGCGTTCGGGTTCTCGTTCGACAGCACCCGGGTCGTGCCCGGCAGCGTGTACGGGTCCGGGCTGTCCGTCTTCGTGTCCACGTCCGAGTACAGCCCGTCCTCCAGCGCGGCCGCGGCGACGACCAGCTTGAACGTCGAGCCCGGAGGCAGCGGCTGACGCAGTGCGCGGTTCGTCATCGGCTTGTCCGCGTCCTTCGTCAGCTTCTTCCAGGCGGCGGAGTTGCCGGTGCTGAGCTGCGAGGGGTCGTACGACGGTGTGGAGACGACCGCGAGGATCTTGCCCGTCTTCGGGTCGATCGCGACGGCGGCGCCCTTCTTGTCACCGAGGGCGTTGTAAGCCGCCTTCTGCACATCGGGGTCGATCGTCGTGATCACGTCACCCGGGTCGGCGCGCTTGTTGGTGATCACGCTGAGCGGGTTCTTCAGCTGGGTGTCCGTGCCGTCGAGCAGGTCCTGGTAGACGCCCTCCAGCTGGGTCGCCCCGTACACCTGTGAGCTGTAGCCCGTGACCGCCGCATACAGACTGCCGTCCTTGTACGTGCGCTTGTACTTGAGGTCGCTGCCCTTCGTCTGCGCGGAACCGGTGATCGCGTCGCCGGCCACGATGATGTTCCCGAGCGGGTTCGCGTACAGCGAGATCGCGTTCCGCCGGTTGTCCTTGTTGTCCGCGAGCGCCTTGCCGTCGTAGAACTGCACCCAGGTCGCCCTGATCAGCAGGGAGAGCACGAGCAGCAGAGTGAAGACGGCGGCACGCCTGATCGTCTTGTTCATCCCGCTCAGAAGGACGAGCGAGGAGGAGCGAATCGTTCCCTTCCGCCCGGATTTCTCATGCGTCCTTCATGAAGTGCGTCCTCCCTCGAAGGGGGTCAGCCGCCGTCCTTCATGAAGCCCGCTTCGTAGGCGGCGATGACCGCCTGGGTGCGGTCGCGGGTGCCCGTCTTCGCCAGGACGGCCGCGACGTGGGTCTTCACCGTCGCGGGGCCGACCCCGATACGCCCGGCGATCTCGGCGTTCGTGAGCCCCGCGGCCATCAGCCGCAGTACGTCGCGCTCCCGCACGGTGAGCTTCGCCACCCATGGCGGCGGGGCGGGCCGCGACCGCGCGTGCTCACGGGCCAGTGCCCGCACCGCCGACGGGAACAGCAGCGTGTCGCTGCGCGCGACCAGCCGTACGGCCTGCACGAGCGCGTCGGCTTCGGCCCGTTTGAGCAGGAACCCCGAGGCTCCGGCGCGCAGCGCCTCGTACACGTAGGCGTCGTTCTCGAAGGTGGTCACGACGATGATCCGCGGGGGATCGGGGAGCGTCGCGAGGATCTGCTCGGTGGCGCGGATGCCGTCGATCTCGGGCATGCGCACGTCCATGAGGACGACGTCCGGTGTGAGCTCCCGGACGACGGACACCGCCTCGGCACCGGTCGCCGCCTCGCCGACGACCTCCAGGTCGGGCTCGGCGGCGAGGATCACGCGCAGGGCGGTGCGCACCATGCGTTCGTCGTCGGCGAGGACGATGCGGAGGGAGTGGCCGCGCGGGCTGATCATGAGCTTCCTTCGGTTCTCTGGAGGGGCAGTCGTACGGTCAGGCGCCACACCCCGTCCGTCGGGCCCGCCTCGCACGTGCCGCCGAGCAACCGGGCGCGGTCGGCGATGCCACGCAGCCCGTGACCGCCGCCCGGACGGGGAACGCCGGTCGCGGTGCTCGGGTCCTCCGTGGTGATCTCCAGTTCGTCGCCGACGCCCGCGATCCGCAGGGTCACCGGTGTTCGCGCGCCCGCGTGTTTGAGGGCGTTGCTCAGGCCCTCCTGCACGATGCGGTACGCCTCCCGGGAGACGAGCGGGTGCAGGGTGTCCGGGTCCACCTCGACGGTGGCGGTCACTCGGAGGCCGCCGGCGCGGGTGCGGTGCAGCAGGCCGTCGAGGTCGGCGGCGAGGGTGGGGGCAGGAGCGGTGGAGCGATCGCCGCCCTCCCGCAACACGCCCAGTACCGCGTCCAGTTCGCCCACCGTCCGCCGTGTGGTGTCCTCGATCGCGGCGAGGGCCTCGCGGACGAAGTCCGGGTCGGTGTCGAGGACACGGCGGGCGGCGCTCGCCTGGAGGGTGACCACGCTGAGGGCGTGGCCGACGGAGTCGTGCAGCTCCCGGGCGAGCCGGTTGCGTACGGCGAGGTCGGCGGCGCGGCGTTCGGCCGCCGCGAGCCGGTCCTCGGGCGTGGGCCCGAGCAGCGCGAGCGCCCAGCGGGCCAGCAGGTTTCCGAGGGCGTCGGCGCAGGCCGCGAGCGCGATGAGCGTCGCGGCACCGGCGACCGGCGACAGCGCCAACGCCCAGGTGTGGTCGAGGACTTCGGGCAGACCGAGCCGTGAGTCCCGCAGCCCCGCGACGACCGGCAGCACGATGAGAACCGCCGCGAAGGGCGGTACGGCCAGCGACATCCCGCTGATGACCCCGCCGAAGCCGAGGTGCAGCGTGAACCAGCCGACGGCGCGTCGACGGGCCGCCCAGGTGTGCGGGGGCCCGTCCGCGAGCCGATCGCCGTCGACCCCGCACAGCGCGCGCACCCCGGCCACCGACATCGGCCGGGTCAGCGGGAACAGCGCGGTGATCGCAGCGAGCGGCAACCCGACGGCGAAGGACATGAGTTGCAGGGGGAGCGAGTTGAACACGTAACGCGAGTCGGTGATTGGTCCGACGATGACCTCACCGACGAGGACGTACGGCATCGCGAGCGCGCCGCCGAGGATCAGATGGATCCACCGCCGGCGCGCCCGCCGTCCGAACAGGAACCGGGCGAACTCCCTCACGTGATGCGCCGCGGCGGCCTGGCTGCGCCGGTCCGCTCCGCGAAGAAGTACGCGCCGAGGATGACCACGAGCATGCCGACGATCATGTGCACAGCGTAGGTGAGGTTCATCAGCTCCGTCGGGCGCTCGGCGATGTCGTCCACGCCGCCGAGACTCGCCAGCGACAGCCAGCCGCCCCAGCAGGCCACCGCCCCGGAGCCGATCCAGGCGAGGGCGAGGGGCGCCATCACGGGCAGGGCACGCCCGCGCCGGAAGGCGAGCATCCACGCGCCGGCGACGGCGGACACCAGGAACACGACGTCCATGGCCTCCAGTACGTAGAAGTCGCCGGTCCGGTCCGCGACCCGGCCGGGGCTCAGCCCCGCCGTGCCGCCGCAGGCCCACACCAGATGCGTGACGAGCGGGAAGAGCGCGAGCACGGCCGCGGCGACCGCCGTCGCCCGCTGGGCCGCTCCCACCCGGCTGACCGGCAGCTCCCACACCCGCCCGCGCCACAGGTACCCCCAGCGGTCCCGTGCGTACAGCACGAACAGGGTGCCCAGGGCGAGGCCCTGCAGGATGAAACCTGTGTAGACGACCCCGAACACCCACTCGTCCAGGAACGGTTCCCGACCGCTCTCCAAGGCCTTGTTCCCGGACCCGCCGAGTGCCTTCACCAGGATCTGGAGAGGGAAGCCGGTCATGATCGGCGCGAGCAGGCCGGTGGCCACCCACATCGGCAGGGCCAGCAGCCACGCGGGCACCCGCAGTCCCCAGGGCCGGGTGAGCAGCAGTGCGATCACGATGACGGCCCCGTCCATCAGCACGGTGATGCCGTTGGCCACGGCCATGCCGGTCCGGTGCTTCAGCAGCGAGCTCCCCTCGGGGACACCGAGGTGACTCCCGGCGATCCAGGCGACCTTGAGGGACAGATACGGCACGCACGAGACGATGGCGACGCCGCGGAGGATCCGGCGAAGCCGACTGCTGCCCACGGAACCCGCGGGGGTCGTGTCCGAAGCGGAGGCGAGTGTCTGCGTCATGCCTCCACGCTCCCGTGGCGGGCCCTCCCCCCACGTCCTGCGCGGCGACGATCCGCCTCCGCCGGACGGGGGAGGGGGCGTCTGACTTGCGGGGGTCGGCACCGCCGAGGCGCACCCGGGGTTGAGCGCCGTCACGGCGGATCGGTTGGTCGGGCATCTGCGGTGCCGGACCAACCAACGAGGAGGCGAGGGGGCGCAACCGGATGGTGCTGCCCCCTCACCCCGCCGCGACGGCGCGCGACCACGAGGGTGCTGTGCGGCGGTACCGGATGGGCTCCGGGTCGGGCCCGGTCCACGTCGTGCTCAGGTCTCCAGAGTGAGTACGACCTCGGGTATCTCCTCGCCGCGGGCGTTGGCGTAGCCGCTGGCCTGGGCGGTTACGCGGAAGCCGCACTTCTCCAGGACCCGGCGGGAGGCGGTGTTGTCCGCGGCGGCGCGGGCGTACAGCGGGCGTTCGTGGACCTGCTCCAGGAGGGCTCGCAACGCCGCTGTCGCGATGCCGCGGCCCCAGTACGCGCGGTCGATCCAGTACGTGACCTCCCGCTCGCCCGGCGAGCCGTACACCGACGCGCTGCCGAGGACGTCGCCGTCCATCAGGACCGTACGGACGACGACGTCGGACGAGGAGCGGATACGACGCCAGTGGGCGTCGAAGGCGGTCCAGTCGGCGGGGTCCTGCGGGGTGAACGCGGCCATGCGGAGCGCTTCCGGGTCGTTCATCTGGCGGAAGAAGACCGGCAGGTCGCTGTCGTGCACCTCGCGGAGGACGACATCCATGGGGGACACGTCAGAGCCTCCGCGTCGCGAGCGTGAGCCGGTCGCGCGCGTCGAACAGCGCGTCCTTGACCATCTGTTCGTGCGCGGGGGTGAGACGGGCCACCGGGACCGAGCAGCTGATCGCGTCGCGGGCGGGCGTGCGGTACGGGATCGCCACGCCGAAGCAGCGCAGCCCCAGCGTGTTCTCCTCGCGGTCCACCGCGAAGCCCTGCTCCCGCACCTGGTGCAGCTCCTCGATGAGCTTCTCCCGGTCGGTGATCGTGTGCTCGGTGAGCGCGGGGAGGGTCTCGGGGAGCATCTTGCGGACCTGCTCGTCGGTGTGGGTGGCGAGCAGGGCCTTGCCGAGGGAGGTGGAGTGCGCGGGGAGACGGCGGCCCACCCGGGTGAAGGGGCGCAGGTAGTGCTGGGACTGGCGGGTGGCCAGGTAGACCACGTTCGTGCCGTCCAGGCGCGCCAGGTGGATCGTCTCCGTCGTGTCGTCGGAGAGCCGGTCCAGCGTGGGCCGGGCCGCCGCGACCACCTCGTCGCCGTCGATGTACGACGTGCCGACCAGCAGCGCGCGTACGCCGATGCCGTACCGCGTGCCCGTCGCGTCCGTCTCGACCCAGCCGAGCTCCACGAGCGTACGCAGCAGCATGTACAGGCTGGACTTGGGATAACCAACGGCCTCCTGGACCGCGGCCAGGGAGTGCATTCCGGGCCGGCCGGCGAAGTATTCGAGCAATTCCACGGTCCGCACCGCGGACTTGACCTGCGCCCCGCCGCCTGTCTCGCCTGCCGACATCGCCCTTGACCCCTTCGTTGGACGGGAAATAGTCTCCGCATCATATTCACCAACAGAGACAGCGTTCAGTATATCGAACGCCCCTGGTGGGTGACATAAGAACTGCGGTGAAGAACTGCGGCAACACATCTGGAGGGATCCGCGGTGGCAGCAGCACCAGTCTGGAGTGTCGACCCCCGTACCGGGAAGCAGCGTGAACAGGTTGCGGTGGAGGCCACAGCCCAGGAGGTGGACGAGGCAGTGCGCGCCGCGCACGCCGCGCGCCCGGCGCTCGCCGACCGCACCGTACGCGCCGCGTTCCTGCGCACCGCCGCCGACCTGCTCGAAGGCGCCAAGGACCAGCTCGTCGAGGCCGCCGACGCGGAGACCGCGCTCGGCCCGGTCCGGCTCACCGGCGAACTCGCACGCACCTGCTATCAGTTGCGTGCCTTCGGGGACATCGTCGACGAGGGCGCCTTCCTCGACGTCGTGATCAACCACCCCGACGACACCGCGACCCCGCCGATCCCGGACCTGCGCCGCTACAAGGTGCCGCTGGGCGTCGTCGCCGTCTACTCCGCCTCGAACTTCCCCTTCGCCTTCTCCGTCGCGGGCGGCGACACCGCGAGCGCGCTGGCCGCCGGGTGCCCGGTCGTGGTCAAGGCGCACCCCGACCACCCGGCGCTGTCGGAGCTGGTCGCGGCCGTACTGCGCAGGGCCGCCGCCCGGCACGACATCCCCGAGGGCGTCGTCGGCCTCGTCCACGGCTTCGAGGCGGGCGTCGAACTGGTCAGGCACCCGCTGATCGCCGCCGCCGGGTTCACCGGTTCGGTACGCGGCGGCCGTGCCCTCTTCGACGCGGCGGCCGCCCGGCCCGTGCCGATCCCCTTCCACGGCGAGCTGGGCTCCCTCAACCCCGTCGTGATCACCGAGGCCGCCGCCGCCGAGCGGGCCGAGGCGATCGGTGCCGGGCTCGCGGGCTCGATGACGCTGGGCGTCGGCCAGTTCTGCGTGAAGCCGGGCCTGGTGCTGGCGCCGGCGGGCGCGGCGGGCGACCGCCTGGTGAAGTCCCTGACGGATGCCGTCAGCGACACGGACGCCGGTGTCCTCCTCGACCACCGCATGCGGGACAACTTCATCGCCGGTGTCGCCGCGCGTGCCGAACTCCCCGACGTGGAGTCCCCGGTGACCCCCGGCGCGGGCGGCGAGCACACCGTGAGCCCCGGCTTCCTGACCGTGCCCGCGCAGAAGCTCACCACCGAGGGCGAGCACGACCTGCTCCTGGAGGAGTGCTTCGGCCCGCTCACCGTGGTCGCGCGCTACGAGGACGAGTCCGAGGCCGGAGCGGTCCTCTCCCGCCTTCCCGGCAACCTCACCGCGACCGTCCAGCTCTCCGCCGAGGAGGCCGCCGGCGAGGGCCGCGGCGCCGAGATCCTCGCCGAGCTGACGCCGCTCGCGGGGCGCGTCCTCGTGAACGGCTGGCCGACGGGTGTCGCGGTCGCCCCCGCCCAGCACCACGGCGGTCCGTACCCGGCGACGACCTCGACCTCGACGTCGGTCGGCGGTACGGCCATCGAGCGCTGGCTGCGGCCGGTGGCGTACCAGAACGCGCCGGAGGCGCTGTTGCCGGCGGAGCTGCGGGATGACAATCCGCTGGGGTTGCCGCGTCGGTTCAACGGCCGTCTGGAGCGATAGCCCTCCGCCGCGTCGTTTCAACGGTTTCCTGGAGCGGTAGCTCCGCAGCGCCGTTGGGCCTTCGGTTGTGCGTGAGCCGCGGGCCGTCCGTGGCCTGTCGCGCCCGAGCGGCGGAACCGCAACTGTCACTGCCCCGCGCCCCTTCCAGGGCGCGGGGGTGGACCTGAGAGACTCAGCGGATGGACGTCGAACTCCCCGAACTCCCCTTCCCCCTCCGTACCTACGGCCCCGACGGCCATTGGTCGTATGAGGACGGAGTGCTCACCGGCTGGGCCGGCCCCCGCCAGGACCGCTTCGTGCCGCCCACCGGTGAGGGCCTGGACCCCGCCTCCGACGCGCCCCGGCTGCTCGGCGCGCCCGAGGGGGACTTCCAGCTGATCGCCCGGGTCACGGTGGGCTTCGCGGCCTCCTTCGACGCGGGGGTCCTCTACGTCCATGTGGGGGAGCGGGCCTGGGCGAAGCTGTGCCTTGAGTACTCCCCGGACGTGCCCACCGTCTGCACGGTGGTCACCCGGGGGCACTCCGACGACGCCAACTCCTTCACCGTGGACGGCAGTTCCGTCTGGCTCCGGGTGAGCCGCACGGGTCGCGCCTTCGCCTTCCACGCCTCGCGCGACGGCGAGCGCTGGACCTTCGTGCGCCTCTTCACGCTGGGCGACGAGAAGGAGACCGGGGCGGCTCTCGTCGGTTTCATGGCCCAGTCGCCCATGGGCGAGGGCTGCGTGGTGACCTACGACGACATCGAGTACCGCCCGAACTGGCCACGGGACTTGAGAGACGGCAGTTGATCGCCCCCTCCGCCCCTACCCGTCCCGTCCCTGGGGGCTGCCGCCCCCAGACCCCCGCTTAAAAGATTGCGCAGTTCCCCGCGCCCCTAAAAGGGGCGCGGGGAACTGCGCGAGCAACCCCCACGCACCCGCAGCCGAAGGCTGGTCGGGACGGGTAGGGGCGGAGGGGGCGAAGAAACGCCCTAGCGAGCCGCCCGCAACCCCCACGTCGCCCCCGCCGTCACCACCAGAAGCACCGCACTCAGCGCGAGACTCACCCGTAGCCCCGACTCGAAGTCACCCGATACCAGGGAACCGAAGACCGCGATGGCCAGCCCGCCCGCCACCTGCCGGGCCGAGTTGAGGACACCCGCCGCCAGCCCCGCCCGGTCCGAGGGCACCGCGTCCATCATCGCGGCCGTGAGCGGAGGAATCGTCAGGGCACACCCCAGGGCCATGGGGACCAGGAGCAGGGCCACCAGAACGGGCGGGGTCGACGAGTCGACGTCGAGCAGGATCAGCAGCCCCACCGCGGCCAGGGACTGGCCGAGCAGCATCGGCAAGCGGGGCCCGAAGCGCCCCGCCAACTTGCCTGCCGCGATGTTCGTGACCGCGATCAGCCCGGTCATCGGCAGGAACATCAGACCCGCGTACAGCGCGGAGCGGCCTTGGACCTGCTGGAAGAAGAGGGAGAACAGGAACACCACTCCGTAGAACGCCACGCTGCAGGCGGCGCCCGCGGCCACCGCCACGGTCACGCTCCGGCTGCGGAACAGGCCGAGCGGCACCACGGGATGCGTCTGCCGCGCCTCGACCCGCAGGAAGCCCAGCGCCGCGACGACCGCCACCGCCAGTGCGGCAAGCCCCGTCCCGCCGCCCTCGATGACCGCGAACGTCACAGCGGTGAGCGCCACGATCGCCGTCAGCTGGCCGGGCAGGTCCAGCGGCGCGGGACGGCGCTCGGAGCGTGGCGCCCGTACCAGCAGCGCGAGCGCCACCGCGCCCAGCGGCACGTTGATGAAGAAGATCCCCCGCCAGTCCCACACCGTGGTCAGCGCACCGCCCGCGACAGGGCCCAGCGCCACCGCGACCGAACCGCCCGCGGCCCACAGGGCCACCGCCCGCGCCCGCTGTGCGGCATCCGCGTATGCCTGCCGCACCAGCGCGAGCGAGGCCGGCAGCACCACGGCCGCCGCGACGCCCTGCACGGCACGCGCGCCGACCAGCACCGGCAGACTCGGCGCAAGGCCGCACGCCACCGACGCCAGCGTGAACACCGTGATCCCGATCCCGTACGCCCGGCTCGCCCCGGCCCGGTCCGAGAAGGCCCCGGTGGACAGCATCAGCGCCGCGAACGCCAGCGTGTAGGCGTCCACCACCCACTGGAGCCCCGACATTCCGCCCCCGAGCGTCGCCCCGATCGACGGGAGCGCCACGTTCACCACGGACGCGTCGAGCGTGATCAGCGCGAAGCCGAGCAGGGCGGCGATGAGGGTGAGGGTGGGCGATGTGTTCAACAGGGCCGCGGACGACGGAAGTTGGCGGTCGATGGTACGGGTCTCGGTAGCCGGTTTCGTTGACATGTCCCCATGCTGCGGATCTCCGTCGGCGTACAGTAGTGGCCTGAATGCCATACGTCCGGAGGTTCTGGCCATGCTCGCCGCGCAGGGGAAACCCCACCGCATCGCCGTGATCGCCCCGTCCCCCGTCTCGATGTTCAACCTCGCGATCCCCGAGCTCCTCTTCGAGAAGGTCGAGGTGGACAGCGGCCCGGGATACGAACTGGTCGTCTGCACCCCGAAGCCGGGCCCGATCGCCACCACCGGCGGGCTCGACCTGCACGTCGGGCGGGGCCTGGACGCCGTACGCGACGCGGACACCGTGCTCGTCGCCGGCACCGGACAGCGGTACACGCCCGATCCGGCCACCGTGGCCGCCGTCCGCGAGGCCGCCGCCGAGGGCAAGCGGATCGCCTCCATCTGCAGCGGTGCCTTCGTGCTGGCCGAGGCCGGACTGCTCGACGGGCGCAGCGCCACCACGTACTGGGAGCTCGCGGACGAGCTGCGCAAGCGGTACCCGGCGCTCGACCTCAAGGGAGACGTCCTGTACGTGCAGGACGGCCAGATCATGACCTCGTCCGGATACGCCGCCGGGATCGACCTCTGCCTGCACATCATCCGGACCGACTACGGCGCCGCGGCCGCCAACCAGGTGGCGCGGCTCGCCCTCGTCGCCCCCGTACGGCCGGGCGGTCAGACCCAGTTCACCCAGACTCCGCTGCCGCCCGAGCGCGGCGAGGTCTGCGCCGACACCCGCGGCTGGGCCATGCGCAACCTCGACAAGCCGCTCACACTCACCGACCTCGCCCGGCACGCGGGCGTCAGCGTGCGCACGCTCACTCGCCGCTTCCACGCCGAGAGCGGGGTCAGCCCCCTGCAGTGGCTCCTCCACCAGCGCATCGAGCGTGCCAAGGAGCTCCTGGAGACGACCACCCTCCCCATGGACCAGGTCGCCCGCGCCTGTGGTCTCGGCACGGCCGACTCGCTGCGCGGCCATCTGGTCCGCCGCACCGGTCTCACGCCGAGCGCGTACCGCACCCAGTTCAGCCGTCTGGGAACTGCGGTCGCCTCGGGAGCGTCCTCGGCTGCATGATCCAAGACCGTGTGAAACAAGTGGGCCGTGTGATCAGGACCGCGCTCCCCGCCGAAGCCGCGGCCATCGCCGCCCTGCATGCCCGGGCCCGGGCGACGTACTACCCGGAAGGGATCCCGCAGGACGGCACCGACTGGCTCGCGGCCTGGCGGAGCGTCATCGAGCGGCCGGACGCGCATGTGCTGTGCGTCGTCGACGAGGGCCGGATCACGGGCATCGCCTCGTTCCGAACCCCCGAGGGCGCCCCGGCAGAAACGGTCAAGCTGTTTCAGTTCCACGTCGACCCCGACCGCTGGCGGGGCGGCATCGGCACCGCGCTGCACGCCGCCTGCGTCGAGGAGTGGCAGGCCGACGGCAAGCGCACCGCCGTCCTGGACGTGCACGTCGACAACCGGCGCGCCCAGGCCTTCTACGCCCGCCAGGGCTGGGTCCCCGACCCGGAGAACCCGCCGGCCGAGGGTGACCACCACCTGTACCTGCGCTTCTCCGTGACCGGGGAATGACCGTCTCCGCGACCGAGGAATGACCGCCTCCGAGACCGGGGAATGAAACCCGCCGCTTGAACGTTCACATACCGACGTCCCTGGAGGGTGTCCCCTTACCCCGTACCTGTACGAGCTGGAGAGAGCCGAAGACATGCGCGTCGAGATCTGGAGCGACATCGCCTGCCCCTGGTGCTACGTGGGCAAGGCCCGCTTCGAGAAGGCGCTCGACGCCTTCCCGCACCGCGACGAGGTCGAGGTCGTGCACCGTTCGTTCGAGCTCGACCCGGGCCGCGCGAAGGGCGACATCCAGCCGGTCATCAAGATGCTCACCAAGAAGTACGGCATGAGCGAGGCGCAGGCGCAGGCCGGCGAGGAGAACCTGGGCGCGCAGGCCGCCGCCGAGGGCCTGGAGTACCGCACCCGGGACCGCGACCACGGCAACACCTTCGACATGCACCGCCTGCTGCACCTTGCCAAGGAGCAGGGCAGGCAGGACGAGCTGATCGGCCTGCTCTACAAGGCGAACTTCGCCGAGGAGCGGACCGTCTTCGACGACGACGAGCGGCTCGTGGAGCTGGCCGTCGCCGCCGGGCTCGACGCCGACGCCGCCCGCAGGGTGCTCGCCGACCCGGCCGCGTACGCCGACGACGTGCGCGCCGACGAGCGCGAGGCCGCCGAGCTGGGCGCGAACGGCGTGCCGTTCTTCGTCCTCGACCGCAAGTACGGCGTCTCCGGTGCCCAGCCCGCCGAGGTCTTCGCGCAGGCGCTGACCCAGGCGTGGGGCGAGCGGCCGCCGCTCAAGCTGATCCAGGACGGTTCCGCCGAGGCGGAGGCCTGCGGCCCGGACGGATGCGCGGTACCGCAGAACTGAAAAGCGCAGGTCGGAGCCCACGTATAAGCGCCTCTTAGCGGTTCCACGTAAAAATCGGCAATGGACGGGGGGTTCCTGGGACCGCAGAGTGGTCCCATGGAGACCTTCGAGAGCCTCGTACGTGCCGAGTTCGCCCCGGAGAACACCTACCTGAACACCGCGAGCACCGGACTCGTACCGGCGCGCACGGTGGCAGCCATGCGCGATGCCGTCGAGTCCGTCGCCGCCGGCCGGCCGGCCGACATGTTCGCGGACGTCGAGGCCGCCCGCGCGTCGTTCGCCCGGCTGGTCGGGGTTCCCGGACGCCGGGTGGCGGCCGGGGCCTCGGTCGCCGTCTACAGCGGGCTGATCGCGGCCTCGCTGCCGCAGGGCGCGGAAGTCCTCACCGCCGAGGCGGACTTCAGTTCCGTCGTGACCCCCTTCCATGTCCGCGGCGACCTCAAGGTCCGTGCCGTACCGCTGGAGCGGATGGCCGAATCAGTGCGCCCGGGCACGGCGCTCGTCGCGGTCAGCGCCGCGCAGTCCGCGGACGGGCGGGTCGCCGACCTGGAGGGGATCCGCGAAGCCGCGCGGGCGCACGGGGCGCGTACGTACATCGACGCGTCCCAGGCCGCCGGATGGCTGCCGCTGCGGGCGGACGCGTACGACTATCTCTCCTCCGTCGCCTTCAAGTGGCTCGTCTGCCCGCGTGGCGTGGCCTTCTTGGTCGTCCCGGAGGACCTCGGCGGGCTCACCCCGGTGTTCGCGGGCTGGGTCGCGGGGGAGGCCCCTTGGGACAGCTGCTACGGCCCCGTCGAGGAACTCGCCCACTCCGCACGGCGGTTCGACGAGAGCCCGAGCCTCTTCTCGTACGCCGGCGCCCGGCACTCCCTCGCCCTGATCGAGGAGCTGGGCGTGGCGAACGTACACGCCCACGACCTCGCCCTCGCCGGCCGCTTCCGCGAGGGTCTGCGCGCCCTGGGACACGAGCCGATCCCCGCTCCCGGCTCACCGATCGTCTCCGTACCCGAACTCGGTGTCCGTCAGCCCGAGTTGAGCCGCGCCGGTGTCGAAGTGTCGGACCGTGCGGGCAACTTGAGGGCCGCCTTCCACCTGTACAACACGCCCGCGGATGTCGACCGGCTGCTGGACGTCCTGTCCGGCTGAGGGGCTCGCCCTCTGGCGCGGGGTGCGGGAGGGCGCTAGGAAGGCACCACGAGGTGGTGGTGCCGGTGGATCCGACGCTCACGGACGCCGAACTGCATCGGCGGCTGGTGTACGGGGACGAGACCGCGCTGGCCGAGGCGTACGCGGCGTACGGCGGGCTCGTGCGACGGGTCGCCGTCCGGGTCACCCGCAGCCCGGCCGCCGCCGAGGACGTGGCGCAGGAGGTCTTCGCGCAGCTGTGGAGCAGGCCGTACGCCTTCGACGCGCGCCGTGGCTCGCTGCGCACCTGGCTGTCCATGCTCGCCCACCGGCGGGCCGTGGACTGGGTGCGCAGCGAGGCCAGGCATCGCAAGGACGCCCGCGCGGACGACTCGGCGCTGCACGCCATCCCCGACGCCGGACCCGGCCCCGACGAGACGGTCGTCGACCGCGAACGCTCGCTGCTGCTGCACACCGCCCTCGCGGAACTCCCGCAGCCACAAAGGGAAGTCGTCCACCTCGCCTACTTCGCGGGCCGCACCTATCGGCAGGCCGCCGTGGAACTGGGCATCCCGGAAGGCACCGCCAAGACCCGGCTGCGCTCCGCCCTGCGCAAACTCGCCGAATCCCTGGCCGACCCACCGGATCCGGCACTGGAGAGGGGTGCGTGATGGCGGCGCGGGTGGGCCCGGCCGGGCCGGGCGTGCGTATGGTGGCCACAGCGGGGCGAGGTGCGGCCACCATGCCGGCCGTGGCCCGGAAGGGCGGCACGTGATGAGCACCGACCATGAAGGTGTACGGGACCTGCTGGCGGCCTGGGCGGTCGGCGCGCTGACCCCCGCCGACGAGAAGACGGTCCCCCTGCACCTGGCGGAATGCGAGTCCTGCGCGGCGGAGGCGGAACGGCTGCGGGAGACGGTACGGCTGCTGGACGGCGCACCACGGCCACCCCTGGCGAACGGCGCCCCGGCCGGCATCGACGGCGTCCTCACCGTCGCCCTGCGCGCCCGTCCCGCGGCGCCCCGCGTGGCCTCGCACGCCGCCCCGTACGCCGCCGCCGTCGCCGGACTCCGTGCGCTGCTGCGGGAGTTGGACTCTCAGGGCCCCTGGGGTACGCCGGTCGTGCACGACTGGGACGTGCATGCCGTCGTCGCTCATCTGATCGCGGCGGACGAGCCGCTGGCGCGACGACTGGGCCTTGCGGCGCGGGTGCCCGAGTCCCGGATCGCGGAGGGGGCGGGATGGGCCGACGCCTGGGCCGCGCGGACCGCCGACGTGATCGCGTACGAGCAGGGGCGTACGCCCGAGGAGACGGTTGCCGCGTGGACCGCGCAGGCCGGTGCGCTGCTGGCCACGCCCGAGGCGAGGGATCCCGAGCGGGCCGCGCACGCCACCACGTTGATGGGCGTACGGCTGCCCGTCGCGGACCACTTCGTCGTGCGGGCCTTCGAGGCGTGGATCCACACCGACGACATCGGGCGGGCCCTCGGGCTCACCGTGCCCCCGCCCCCGGATCCGCACCTGTGGCAACTCGTCCGGCTGGCCGTCCGCATCCTCGGCATGGCACTGGGCCCGACGGCGCCGCCGGTGCTGTTCGCGGTGACCGGGGGAGAGCCCGACGCCCAGTGGGTGCTCGGTTCCGAGGACGAGCCCGTACAGGCCGAACTCGTCCTGGATCCCGTCGACTTCTGCCTGCTGGTGGGCGGGCGGTACGCACCCGACGAGGTGCCCCGGGGCGCGGCGGGGGACGAGGCCGCGATCAGGGACGTACTGGAGAGGGCCGCGTCACTGGCGTGGCTGTAGGCCCGGCACTTGTGGAAGTGCCGGGCCAACCGCCCTTCGAGTGCCCTGTTACGTCACCGCTACTTCACCGGCGTGAAGTCCCTGGCCCCGATGAACTCGGGCCTGCGCACCGGCGCCGCGAACGGCTCCACGGCCGCGTTCTCCACGCTGTTGAACACGATGAAGACATTGCTGCGCGGGAACGGCGTGATGTTGTCCCCCGAGCCGTGCATGCAATTGCAGTCGAACCAGGTCGCCGAACCGGCCCTGCCCGTGAAGAGCTTGATGCCGTGCCGGGTGGCGAAGCGGGTGAGCGCCTCGTCGGAGGGCGTGCCCGCGTCCTGCATCTGCAGCGACTTCTTGTAGTTGTCCTGCGGTGTGGCCCCCGCACACCCGAGGAACGTCTTGTGCGACCCGGGCATGATCATGAGGCCGCCGTTGGTGTCGTAGTTCTCGGTCAGCGCGATCGAGACGGACACGGTCCGCATGTTCGGCAGACCGTCCTCGGCGTGCCAGGTCTCGAAGTCCGAGTGCCAGTAGAAGCCGCTGGCCCCGAACCCCGGCTTGACGTTGATCCGCGACTGGTGGACGTACACGTCCGAGCCGAGGATCTGCCGGGCCCGCCCGACCACGCGCTCGTCACGGACGAGACGGGCGAAGACCTCGCTGATCCGGTGCACCTCGAAGACGGACCGGATCTCCCGCGACGTCGGCTCGACGATGGACCGCTCGTCGGCGCGGATCGCGGGATCGGTGACGAGCCGCTCCAACTCCTGGCGGTACACGGCGACTTCGTTCTCGGTGATGAGCTCCTCGACGGGGAGGAAGCCGTCACGCTCGTATGCCTGGAGCTCGGACACCGCGATCGGTCCCGGCTCGCCCGGCGCGCTCCACACGACCGGGTCCTGGCGGGGCACGGACACCTCGGTGGCGCCGCGACTGGGGTAGAGGTCGGTGATGGTGGTCATGGGGCCTCAGACCTCCTCGGGTTCGGTGAGCAGCGGGTAGACGCCGTTCTCGTCGTGGTCCTCCCGTCCGGTGACGGGCGGATTGAAGACGCAGATGCAGCGGAAGTCCTCCTTGATCCGCATCGTGTGCCGCTCGTGGCCGTCGAGGAGGTACATGGTTCCGGGCGTGATCGTGTACTTCCGCCCGGTCTCGTCGTCGGTGAGCTCGGCCTCGCCCTCGACGCACACGACGGCCTCGATGTGGTTCGCGTACCACATCGACGTCTCCGTACCCGCGTACAGGATCGTCTCGTGCACGGAGAAGCCGACCTTCTCCTTGGCGAGGACGATGCGCTTGCTCTCCCAGGTGCCCGAGGCCGACCTGACGTGCCGGTCGGTGCCTTCGATGTCCTTGAACGAACGGACTATCACGGTGGTGCGATGCCTCTCTCTCGTGGCTCGGGTGTTCAGGCGGTTTCGCGTACGGCGCGGGCGAGGGTGCGCAGCCCCTCGTCGAGCTCGTCGGGGGTGATGGTGAGCGCCGGGAGGAGTTTCATGACCTCGCTCTCCGGCCCGGACGTCTCGATGAGCAGCCCGAGTTCGAAGGCGCGCTGCGCGATACGCCCCGCGCGCTCCTTGTCCGTGAACTCCATGCCCCAGACGAGTCCCCGCCCCCGGTACTCCTTGACGTCGGCGAGGTTCTCCTCGGTGATGGAGATCAGCGCCTGCTCGATCTGCTCGCCGCGGGCGCGGGTCTGCTTCTCCATGGCGGAGCCGTCGGCCCAGTACGCCTCCAGGGCCGCGGTGGCCGTCACGAACGCCGGGTTGTTGCCGCGGAAGGTGCCGTTGTGCTCGCCCGGCTCCCAGATGTCCAGCTCGGGCTTGAACAGGCACAGGGACATGGGAAGCCCGTACCCGCTGATGGACTTGGAGACGGTCACGATGTCGGGCACGATGCCCGCCTCCTCGAAGGAGAAGAACGCCCCCGTCCGTCCGCAGCCCATCTGGATGTCGTCGACGATCAGCAGCATGTCGCGCCGCCGGCACAGATCGGCGAGGGCGCGCAGCCACTCGGGCCGCGCGACATTGATGCCGCCCTCGCCCTGCACGGTCTCGACGATGACCGCGGCGGGCTGGTTGAGACCCGACCCCTGGTCCTCGAGCAGCCGCTCGAACCAGAGGAAGTCGGGGACCTGCCCGTCGAAGTAGTTGTCGAACGGCATCGGAGTGCCGTGCACGAGCGGAATCCCGGCGCCCGCCCGCTTGAAGGCATTGCCGGTCACGGCGAGCGATCCGAGGGACATCCCGTGGAAGGCATTCGTGAACGACACGATGGCCTCGCGCCCCTTCACCTTCCGCGCCAACTTCAGCGCGGACTCCACGGCGTTGGTGCCGGTCGGTCCCGGGAACATGACCTTGTACGGCAGATCGCGCGGGCGCAGGACGAGGTTCTGGAAGGCCTCCAGAAAGGCGCGCTTGGCGGTCGTCGACATGTCGAGCCCGTGGGTGACGCCGTCGCGCTCCAGGTAGTCGATGAGGGCCCGTTTGAGCACGGGGTTGTTGTGCCCGTAGTTCAGCGACCCCGCACCGGCGAAGAAGTCGAGGTACTCGTGCCCGTCCTCGTCGTACATCCGGCTGCCCTGCGCCCGGTCGAAGACGGTGGGCCAGCCACGGCAGTAGCTGCGCACCTCCGACTCCAGGGTCTCGAAGACGCTCAGGTCGGGCTGGGTGATGCTCACAGCGAATCGCTCCTCGAAGCGTGGGGGGAGAAGGAGATCGGGGGAGTTCAGCGGGAGAGGGAGGAGTGGGGGGAGAGGGGGCCGATGCGGTACAGCACTTCGGGATCGTGCGATCCGTCGGGGAACTGCCCGGCCTGGAACAGCACTTCGCGCTCGACGGTCGCGCCGTGGCGTCGCGCGTACGACGTGAACAGGCGCTCGGAGGCGGTGTTGCCGGGCGTGATCGTGGTCTCGACGGTGTTCAGCGCCGGCTCGCTCTCCTCCGCGACCCGCGCGGTCAGTCCGTCGAGCAGCGCCGCGGCGAGCCCGCGCCCGCGGTACGCGCCGTCGACGGCCACCTGCCACACGAGCAGCGTGCGCGGGCGCTCGGGCCGGACGTACCCGGTGACGAAACCGACGGGGGTCCCCTCCGCGTCGCGCGCCACCGCCGAGGTGCCGGCGAAGTCACGGCACCAGAGGAGATAGCTGTACGAAGAGTTCAGATCGAGGGTTCTGGAGTCCTTGGCGATACGCCAGAGCGTGGCCCCGTCGGCCACCTCCGGACGGTCTATCCGAAGGCCCTCCGGCATTTCCAGGAATTCCGCTTGCAGGTCTGCGTGTGCGGCGGTCATGCGGATTGAATTTACCGAGGGAAAGTTCAAATTGCATCGTCGGTGGGGGTTACGTGCGGCGCGCCCATGTGTTATCGCGCGCCCGCGGAGGGGGCGGCGATAACTCCCGTTTTGCCCGGGAAATTGGGGAGGAAACGGGCGGGGTGTGGAGTGCGTCACAGCCACGTAATGGCCACGAGATCTGCCCGAATTACGTTGGTTGGCGTTCGCGAAATCTTTGCGTTTAGGCACCCGGAAAGCGGGCAGAAGAATACGGGAAGCTACGCTGAATTAATTACTGGACAGGCGGGAGAGGGATCCCTATTTCCTGCGGGTATCGAGCGGAATTTTTTCGCCCCCTCCGCCCCTGCCCGTCCCGTACCTGGGGGCGGCCGCCCCCAGACCCCCGCTTAAAAGATTGCGCAGTTCCCCGCGCCCCTTCAGGGGCGCGGGGAACTGCGCGAGCAACCCCCACGCACCCGCAGCCGAAAGGCTGGTCGGGACGGGCAGGGGCGGAGGGGGCGAACAACCGCTCGGGCCTCAGCCCCACATCCCCGCCACAGCCCTCCGCGCCCCCTCCAGATCCACCGGAACGCCGAACTCGGCCAGCGCGGCCCCCAGCCCCGCAAGGCTGGAGTGCACGACCCCCCGAGTCGCATCGGGCCCATAGTGGTTCACCCGGATCATCTCCTTCGCGAGCGCACCCCCACCCGCAACCAACGGAAGCACCGGATCCGCGGCCAACGCCTTGGCGACCAGCGCCGACGCGTCGACCCCCACCGGCACCCGCAACGTCGTGGCGACAGGCGCGGCGTCGGACGCCGCGTACACATACGGCTCGAGCCCGCCGCCCAGGGCAACGGCCCCCGCCCGAGTCGCCGCCGCGGCCGAGGCATGACGGTCCATCACCGCAGCCAGTCCCTCACCCTCGATGCGCTCGACGCACGCCTCGAGCGCGAGCATCTCCAACTGCGCCGGCGCGTGCAGCAACGCCTTGCGCCCGCCGTCGACCCACCTGTGCTTCCAGTCCAGCAAGGAGAGATACGAGCGACGCGGCGCCGCAGGATTCGCGGCCATCCGCGCCCACGCCCGCTCGCTCACCGACACCGCCGACACCCCCGCGGGGCCGCCCATCGCCTTCTGCGCCCCGATCACGCACAGGTCGACACCCCACGCGTCCGGCAGCACCGGCTCGGCACCGATCGACGCGACCGCGTCCAGGTAGAAGAGCGCGCCGTGCTCGCGCACCACCTCGCCGATCTCCGCGACCGGGTTGGTGTTCCCGGTGGCGGCCTCCGCGTGCACGAGCGACACGAAGTCGATCGACGGGTGCTCGGCGAAGGCCTCGCGGATCTGTGTGGCGGTGACGGCCGTGTGGAAGGGCACCGCCAGATCGATCACCGTCGCGCCGCAGTCCCGCAGCCAGTCCCCGAAGGTCTGCCCGTACGGACCGGTGATGACGTTGAGCGCGGTCGTACCGGGCCCGGCCGTGGCGCGAATGGCCCCCTCCAGCGGGAGCAGCGCCTCGCCCTGCATGATCACGACGTCCTGCTCGGTGGAGAGCAGCCGGGCCACGCGGTCCTCGATCGACGCGAAGTGCGCGGCGCTCAGCGGCGCCAGGTCCAGGAAGGGATGGGTCACGGCGGTGCTCTCTTCGCTCACGGTTCCAATGCGCGGGTCCGCGTTTCCAGCACGCGAGTGCCCGGATTCGAGCGTAACCGGCGATCCCGTGGGCCCCGGACGCGGCGGGGGAGGGGCCCGCCGGTCAGCGGCGGCGCCCGAGGCGATCCCGCGCCACCCGACGACCACCAGGTACGGCGCCGGCGCGCTCATGCGCCGAACCCTAGGGCCGGCACAGGGCCACCGGGCCCCCTCCCGGCAGCAGATCTGAGGCCGGACGGCCCAGCAACCATCGGATTGATTTGAGCAACTCAAACCTTTCCTTATAATCGGAACCCACAGTTCCCCCACAGGAGGTCCCCGTGAACTCGGTCCTCGGACGCCGGACCCGCATTCTGGCCGCCACCACCGCGACGGCCGGGCTGCTGCTCGTGGCCGGATGCTCCTCGGACAGCGGAGGAGGCAAGGCCACCGCCAAGGGGGTCCCCGTGGTGAAGGCGGGCCAGCTCACGACCTGCACGCACCTCCCGTACCCGCCGTTCCAGTCGGAGAAGAACGGCAAGTACGAGGGCTTCGACGTATCTCTCATCGACCTGGTCGCCAAGGACCTCGGTGTGAAGCAGGCCATCGTCGACACGCCCTTCGAGACCTTCAAGACGGGCGCGTTCCTCAACTCCGGCCAGTGCGACCTCGCCGCGGCCGGCATGACGATCACCGAGGAGCGCAAGAAGAACGTCGACTTCTCCGACCCGTACTTCGACGCGACCCAGGCCGTCCTGGTCGACAAGAAGAGCGGCATCAACTCCCTCGCCGACGTGAAGTCCAAGGGCAAGAAGCTCGGCGCGCAGGCGCAGACCACGGGCGAGGACTACGTGACGAAGAAAGGCTTCGACCCGGTCTCCTTCGAGTCCTCCGACGCGGTCCTCAACGGCCTGCGCACCGGCCAGGTCCAGGCCGTCGTCATCGACTACCCGGTCGTCCAGGGCTGGCTGAAGGACAAGGCCAACGCCGACGCCTTCAAGGTGGTCGACAACCTCAACACCGGTGAGCAGTACGGCTTCACGGTGAAGAAGGGCAACACCAAGCTCCTCGCCGCCATCAACAAGACGATCAAGGACGCGAAGGCCGACGGCACGTACAAGAAGCTGTACGAGCAGTGGATCGGCCCCTACACCGCTCCCGCGGCAACCGGTGCGTCCACGGCCTCGGCCGCCCCGTCCGCCTCATGAGCGGTGCCGACGCACAAGTCCAGCCCCGCAGGACCGGCCTGACCCGACGTCAGAAGCGCGCCCTGTCGCGTGGCGTGCAGTACGTCGTCTTCGTCGCCGCCGTGATCGCCTTCGCGGTCACGGCCGACTGGGATCGGCTGAAGAACCAGTTCGCGCAGTGGGACCTGGTCAAGAAGATGTTCCCGGACGTCATCACACTGGCGCTGAAGAACACCGTGCTCTACACGATGTCCGGCTTCGTCGTCGGTCTCGTGCTCGGCATGGTCATCGCCCTGATGCGGCTGTCCCCGGTGGGCCCCTACCGCTGGCTCGCCGGTATCTACATCGAGATCTTCCGCGGCCTGCCCGCCCTGCTGATCTTCGTCTTCGTGGGTGTCGCCGTACCGTTGGCGTTCCCGGGCACGGAGATCCCCGGCGGCACATACGGCAAGGTGGCGCTCGCGCTCGGCCTGGTGTCGGCCGCGTACATGGCGGAGACGATCCGCGCGGGCATCCAGGCGGTGCCCAAGGGACAGATGGAGGCGGCCCGTTCGCTGGGCTTCTCGCACACGCGGGCCATGGTCTCGATCGTCATTCCGCAGGCGTTCCGCATCGTGATCCCGCCGCTCACCAACGAACTCGTCCTCCTCTTCAAGGACTCCTCGCTGGTGCTGTTCCTCGGTGTCACCCTGGAGGAGCGCGAACTCACCAAGTTCGGGCGCGATCTGGCCAGCCAGACCGCCAACTCCACGCCGATCCTGGTCGCGGGCCTGTGCTATCTGCTGGTCACCGTGCCGCTCGGCTTCGTCGTACGCCGCCTGGAGGCCAAGGCCGGGGAGGCCACCAAGTGAGCAGTGCTCCTCAGACCCACCGCACGAGCGGTACGCCGGAGATCCAGGTCCGGGACCTGTACAAGTCCTTCGGCGACAACGAAGTCCTGCGCGGCATCGACCTGGAGGTCGGACAGGGCGAAGTCGTCTGCGTCATCGGTCCGTCCGGCTCCGGCAAGTCCACGCTGCTGCGCTGCGTGAACCTCCTCGAAGAGCCCACCAAGGGCCAGGTCTTCGTCGGCGGTACGGAGGTCACGCACCCCGACGTCGACATCGACGCCGTACGCCGTCGCATCGGCATGGTCTTCCAGCAGTTCAACCTCTTCCCGCACCTGTCGGTGACCGAGAACCTGGCCCTGCCGCAGCGCCGGGTGCTGCGGCGCGGCAAGGAGGAGGCCGCCCGGATCGCCGCCGAGAACCTTCGGCGTGTGGGCCTGTCGGAGAAGGCCGACGCGTACCCGGCCTCCCTCTCCGGAGGGCAGCAGCAGCGCGTCGCCATCGCCCGCGCGCTCGCCATGGGCCCCGAGGTGATGCTCTTCGACGAGCCGACGTCGGCGCTCGACCCCGAGCTCGTGGGCGACGTACTCGCCGTGATGCGGATGCTCGCGAACGAGGGCATGACGATGATGGTCGTCACCCACGAGATGACCTTCGCGCGCGAGGTCGCCGACCGCGTCGTCTTCATGGACGGCGGAGTGATCGTCGAGGACGGCACACCCGCGCAGGTCATCGGCAACCCGAGCCACGAGCGCACCCGCCACTTCCTGTCCCGGCTCCTCGACCCGGCGATGGCGGATGTCGAGGAAGAGGCCGAAAAGGGGTCCTAGCGCCTCGCCGTTCCGCAGGAATTAGGGTGCCGTCATGAGCGATCGCGCGGTGCTGCACGTGAAGGGGCGGGTCCTCGTCGGGCCCGACGACGTCCGTGACGAACTCTGGGTCGTCGGCGGGAGGATCTCGTACGAGCGTCCCGCCGGCGCCCGTGACGTCCGTACCGTCGAGGGCTGGGCGCTGCCCGGCCTCGTCGACGCGCACTGCCACGTCGGGCTCGACACCCACGGCCCCGTCCCCGAGGGCGTCTCCGAGAAGCAGGCGCTGACCGACCGCGACGCGGGCACCCTGCTGATCCGGGACGCCGGCTCGCCCTCCGACACCCGCTGGATCGACGACCGCGACGACCTCCCGAAGATCGTCCGCGCGGGCCGGCACATCGCGCGCACGCGCCGCTACATCCGTAACTACGCGTGGGAGATCGAGCCGGAGGACCTGGTCGCGTACGTCGCCCAGGAGGCCCGGCGCGGCGACGGCTGGGTCAAGCTGGTGGGCGACTGGCTCGACCGCGGCACGGGTGACCTGGGTGCCTGCTGGCCGCGCGGCGCCGTGGAGGCGGCGATCGCCGAAGCGCACCGCCTGGGCGCGCGGGTGACCGCGCACTGTTTCGCGGAGGATTCGCTCCGGGACCTGGTCGAGGCGGGCATCGACTGCATCGAGCACGCGACGGGCCTGACGGAGGACACCATCCCGCTGTTCGCCGAGCGCGGAGTCGCGATCGTCCCCACGCTCGTGAACATCGCGATCTTCCCGCAGCTCGCGGCCGGTGGCGAGGCGAAGTTCCCGCGCTGGTCGGCGCACATGCGACGACTGCACGAGCGGCGCTACGACACCGTGCGCGCCGCGTACGACGCCGGAATCCCCGTCTACGTCGGCACGGACGCCGGCGGCTCACTCGCGCACGGGCTGGCCGGTGCCGAGGTCGCCGAACTCGTCACCGCCGGCATCCCGCCCGTCGAGGCGCTGTCCGCCACCACGTGGGGCGCGCGGCAGTGGCTCGGCCGGCCCGGCCTCGACGAGGGGGCGCCCGCGGACCTCGTGGTGTACGAGGCGGATCCGCGGGCGGACGTACGGGTGCTCGTGGCTCCGCGCCGGGTGGTGCTGAACGGGCGGGTGGTCGGCTAGAGCCTGCCTTTCGGATCACGCCGACTTCGGACGACGGCGCCTCACAGCTGCTCATGTGCGCGCCAACCCCCGCGGCCCGGGCGTGATCCGAAAGACAGGCCCCAGGGCCGACGTGCGTCGAGGAGCGGGTGTCCCCGGCCCGTGCCGCGGGTCCGGCGCCTGCGCACCCTGCGCGGCGCGACGGTCAATGCGCGGCCGGCTGTGCCGGCAGGTTGAAGACGTGCTGCGGACTGACGATCTTCGTGACCGCCTCGCCGACGACGGTGCTGGGCTCCGAGCCCTGGTAGTTGATGTCGGTGTTGAGCACCACGACGAGGGTCGTCTTCGCCGACGGGAGGTAGATCGTCAGGGACTCGTAGCCCGGCAGTGAGCCGTTGTGTCCGATCCAGCCCTGGACGTTGAAGATACCGAGGCCGTACCCGGCGCCGGGGATCGTGGTCGGGGGCGTGGTGAGCCGCTCCTTCTGTGTGGCGGGGCTGATCATGTAGGAGCCGTCGGGAAACACGCCCGTGGCCACCGTGGGCGCCCAGGTGCGCAGATCGTTCAGGTTGGAGATCATCGCGCCGGCCGCCCAGCCCCAGGAGGGGTTCCAGTTGGTCGAGTTCGCGACCTTCCCGTCCGCGGTCTGGTTCGTGTACCCCTGGGCGTGCGGGCTCGGGAACGCCGCGTCGGTCGGGAAGACCGTGTGATTCATTCCGGCCGGTATGAGGACGTTCTTCCTGATGAAGTCCTGAATCGGCTGACCGCCCACCTTCTCGACGACCAGGCCGAGCAGGATGAGGTTGGTGTTGCAGTAGGAGAACTTCTCGCCCGGCGGGAACAGCACGGGGTGCTTGAAGGAGTAGTTGAGCAGCTCCTGCGGCGTGAACGGCCGCTCAGGATCGGTGGTCAGCGCCTTGAAGAAGTCCGGATCCTCGGAGTAGTTGAAGAGCCCGCTGCGCATCCCGGCCAGCTGACGCAGAGTGATCTTGTCGCCGTTGGGCACGCCGGAGATGTACTTGCCGATCGGATCGTCCAGTCCCACCTTGCCCTCGTCCACCAGCTTCAACAGCGCGGTCACGGTGAAGGTCTTGGTCTCGCTGCCGATCCGCATGTACAGATCCGGTGACATCCTCTGGCCGTTGCTCTTGTCGGCGACCCCGAACGACCGCACGTAATTTCCCTTGTCGGGTGTCCAGATGCCCACGGTCACGCCGGGTATGTTCGCCTGCCGCATGACCTGCTGCACGGCCACGTCGAGCTGGTGCGTCACATCAGGGGTGAGCGCGCGGACATCGCCCGAGGACGAGGCGGACGGCGAAGGTGGTTCGGTCGCGGTGACGGTGGTGGCAGCCGTATGACCGGGAGTGGGCGCCCCGAAGGCGGTCCCGCCCGCGAGGGGCACCACGAGCGTTCCCACCGCCGTGGCGGTGACGGCACCCCTGCGCAAGCGTCCGGATGAGTGCGTCATGGCTGACTCCAAGCATGGATGCCCCGCCCCACCCTCGGGCCCCAAGGCCCCGCATGAACAGCATAGGAGCGCCTGTGCCCCGCCGCCTGTCGGGTGGACGGGAAGTCCGGCCACTACAGGCTGCCTTTGGCCTGTTGACGGAGCGTGACGATTGGCCGGACCGGCTCGTTGAACACCTTCGCCCATGCGCCGGAGCGTCAACCGGCGTATTCGCGCAGGGGTAGTTGAGTGGGTGACGGCAGAGAACATCCGTGCCGGGAGAATCGAATTGATTTACGGAAACCCCACGTTGGAGTGAAGTCACGTCAGGTTGCTGACTGTTCACTCTCAGTGCGTAATTCTTGCCGGGTCCCAAGCTTTTCTCCCATGGGGGTCCCACCCTTGAACAGCAACAACTTCCGCATGCCCGCACGTCGTTTCGCCGCCACCGCGGCCGCCGGTGTCCTCGCCGCCGGTCCCGCGGCGCTGGCCGGCGCGGGCTCCGCTCACGCGACCACCGACCACGGTCGCGCGAGCGCCGTCGTGCTCCGTACCGGGCTCGACGTGTCCCTGCTCAACAAGACCGTGAACGTTCCGCTTTCGGTCTCCCTCAACGAGGTGCGGGCGCCGCAGAGCGCCCAGAAGACCGCGCTCACCGCGCGGTTGGACGGTGTCGACGGCGGGCGTGCGTTCAGCGTGCTGCGCGCGGACGTCGCCACCGCGAAGGCCACCGTGTCCGCCGGGAAGGCGGAGGGCTCCACGCATCTCGCGCACGCGGTGGTCCATGTTCCCGGGCTGCCGCTGCTGTCGCTCATCGAGGTCGAGCAGGTGACCTCCAAGGCGACGTGCGAGGCCGGGAAGAAGCCCGTGGCCACCGCGAACCTTCTCGGCGGGGTCACCGTCCTCGGCAAGAAGGTGACGCTGTCGGTGGGCGGGCCGACGGAGGTGAAGGTGCCCGGGGTCGGTGAGGTCCGGCTCGACCTCTCCAAGACCGAGACCACGTCCCGTACGGCCGCCGCGTCCGCGCTCGAACTCACGGTGTCCATCAATCCGTTGAAGCTGAACGTGGCCGAGGTCGAGGGCACCGTGACCCTGGCCGGGGCGACCTGTTCGTCGCCCGCGGCGCCACCCGCCCCGCAGACCGAGCCCGCCGGTCCGGCGTCCGACGTGAAGCCCCAAGGGGCTCCCGCGGAGGCGGACCTCGCCGAGACCGGGGGCAGCTCCGTGACGCCGTACATCGCGGGTGGCGCGGTCGCGTTGCTCGCGGCGGGCGGGGGAGCGGTGGCTTTGACGCGCCGCCGGCGGGGCTGACGGGGGAGGGTTTTCGCCCCCTCCGCCCCTACCCGTCCCGTCCCTGGGGGCTGCGCCCCCCGACCCCCGCTTAAAAGATTACCCAGTTCCCCGCGCCCCTAAAAGGGGCGCGGGGAACTGCGCGACCAGCCCCCACGCAGCCGCAGCCGAAAGGCTGGTCGGGACGGGTAGGGGCGGAGGGGGCGAAGAACCCCTGCCTCAGTCCCCGCCCACCGTCACCGCCCGATCCAAGGCCTGCAGGAACTGGTTCACCGTCCCCCGGTCCCGTACCGCCAGCCGCAACCACTCCTCGTCGAGCCCGGGGAAGGTGTCCCCGCGCCGCACGGCGAAGCCAAGCCCGCGAAGGCGCCGCCGCACGGAAGCCGCACGCGGGAGACGGATCAGGACGAACGGCCCCTCCGCGGGCTCCACGACCCGCAGCCCATCGGCCTCGAACTCCTTGAGCCCAGCCACAAGATGGGCCCGATCCGCCGCGACCCGGTGCGCCGCGTGCGCGGCCTCCGCCAGCGCCTGGGAGGACACACAGGCCTCCGCCGCGGCGAGGGCGGGCGTGGAGACGGGCCAGAGCGGCTGGGCACGCTCCAGCGAAGCGATCGTCTCGGGAGCGGCGAGGACGTAGCCGATGCGCAGTCCGGCCAGCCCCCACGTCTTCGTGAGGCTGCGCAGCACCACGAGCCCGGGCACGTCCGTCCGGCCGGCAAGCGCCTCCCGCTCACCCGGCACCGCATCCATGAATGCCTCGTCGACCACCAACACCCGCCCGGGCCGGGCGAGTCCGGCAATCGAGGCGGCCGGGTGCAGCACCGACGTCGGATTGGTCGGATTGCCGATCACGACGAGGTCGGCGTCTTCGGGAACGGCCGCGGGGTCGAGACGAAAGCCGTCCTCCGGGCGGAGCAGGACACGGTCGACCGTATGGCCCGCGTCCCGCAGGGCGGCCTCGGGTTCCGTGAACTGCGGGTGCACGACGACTGGTTGGCGGACTTTCAGGGCACGCGCGAGCAGCACGAACGCCTCCGCCGCGCCCGCCGTGAGCAGCACCCGCTCCACCGGCAGCCCGTGCCGCGCCGCCACCGCGGCCCGCGCGGCCCGCCCGTCCGGGTAGGCCGCGAGCCCGCTCAGCGACGCGGCGATCCGCTCGCGCAGCCACGACGGAGGCGTGTCCGCGCGGACGTTCACGGCGAGATCGGTGAGCGTCGAACCGTCGTCGCGCACCTCGGCGTCACCGTGGTGACGCAGATCGTGCGCACCGCCCTCGTGCACGTCGGCCTCGTGCGCCTCGCCCTCGCCCGCCGCCTCAGTGCGCATGGGAGTGCGAGTGCGCGTGACCACCGTGGTGGTGCCCGTGATGGTGCTGACCGTCATCGTCCGGGTGGAAGTGCGGCTGCTGGGGGAGCCCCACCTTGTCCTCGAAGCCGGGCAGGGCGATGCGGTACACGCACGAGTCGCAGTTCATCCGCAGGTCGCCCTGGACGGCCTCCCGGTAGCGCTCCATGACGAGGTCGAGCAGCTCCGGCTCGGGGCCGATCACATCGGCGGACCGCACCTCGACGTCGGGGTGCGCGGCGGCCCAGCCCTCGGTCTGCTGCCGCACCCGGTCGGGGAGGATGCCCGTGAAGAGGAAGTAGGGGAGCACGACGATCCGGCGCGCGCCCAGCTTCACGCAGCGGTCGAGCCCGGACGGCACGTCCGGCGCCGCCAGCGACACGAACGCCGTCTCGACGCCCGCGTACCCCCGGCCCTCCCACAGCAGCCGCGCCGCCTTGTGCACCTCGGCGTTGGCGTCCGGGTCGGTGGAGCCGCGTCCGACGAGCAGCACGGTCACATCGGCCCGGTCCTCGGGCGTACGGGCCCTGCCTCCCAGGGCCTCGTCGAGCCGCCGCTCCAGAACGGCGAGCAGCGACGGGTGCGGGCCCAGCGGACGTCCGTACGTGTACGAGATCCCGGGGTGCCGCTCCTTCTCACGGGCCAGCGCCGCCGGGATGTCCCCCTTGGCGTGCCCGGCGGACACCAGCATCAGGGGTACGGCGGCGAAACGCCGTACCCCCTGCTCGACCAGTTCGCTCACGGCGTCACCCAGCGGCGGCGGGGACAGCTCGATGAACCCGCCCGCGACGGGCAGTTCGGGATGACGGTGCCCCAGCTCCCGTACGAAGTCGCGGAAGGCCTCGGCTCCGGCCTCGTCCCGGGTGCCGTGTCCGGCGATGAGCAGGGCGGGGGGCGGGGTGGTCACGATTTCTCCTTAGAAGGCTCGAAGGCCTTGGTCACGGGGTGGTACAGCAGGGCGTTGAGCGCGGCGGCGGCGACCGCCGAGCCGCCCTTCTCGGACACGTTGCTGACGGCGGGCAGCCCGCTCTCGCGCAACGCGGCCTTGGACTCGGCCGCGCCGACGAAACCGACGGGCAGACCGATGACGAGCGCCGGATCGGCGTCCAGCCTCAGCAACTCCTCCAGGGCGGTGGGCGCACAGCCGATCACCCACAGCGCGCCGGGCCCGACATCCTCGTACGCGAGCCGGATCGCATGGGCCGAACGGGTCAGGCCGGGGCCCGACTTGGCGTCCTTGAGGCGGCAGACGGTGTCGCGGCGCGTGATGCCCGCCGCGACCATCTCGACGTCCACCACGACGGGGGCCCCGGCGTGCAGCGCCGCGTGCGCCTTCTCGAGGGCGACTTCGTCGGTGACGAGGTCCCTCGCGTACTCCAGGTCGGCGGCGGAGTGGATGACCCGCTCCACCACCGCTCGGGTCAGCGGCGCGAAGTGCGAGGTGTCCAGGCGGGCGCGCAGCCGCCGGAAGGACTCCTGCTCGATGGGGTGCACGACCCGGGTCTCGGGGAACACCTGGCTCACTCGGCTCACTTGGGCTCCTCCTGCCAGCGGTAGCCGCGCGGCGTCACCATGCGCCCGGCGATCTCACGGGTCGCCGTATTGCCCACGGTCACCACGGTCATCATGTCCACGATCGCCGGATCCAGGGACCCCAGCGTCGTCACCCGGCTCGACTCGTCGGCACGGGAGGCATTGCGTACGACACCCACCGGCGTCGTCGGCTCCCGGTGCTCGGCGAGAATGGCGAGCGCCTTCGGCAGCTGCCAGTCCCGGCCCCGGCTGCGGGGGTTGTAGAAGGTGACCACGATGTCCGCCTCGGCCGCCGCGCGCACCCGCCGCTCGATGACCTCCCACGGAGTGTGGAGGTCGGAGAGACTGATCGACACATGGTCGTGCCCGAGGGGCGCGCCCAGGATCGCTCCGGCCGCGAGCGCGGCGGTCACGCCCGGCACCCCGACCACGTCGATGTCGTCGGACGCCTCGGCCAGCGCGGGCGACGCCATCGCGTACACGCCCGCGTCGCCACTGCCGATCAGCGCGACGGCCTGCCCGCGCCGGGCCTCCGCCACCGCCGTACGCGCCCGCTCCTCCTCGGCACCGAGACCCGACTCCAGCACCCGGGTCCCGGGCCGCAGCAGATCGCGGATCTGGTCGACGTACTGATCGAGCCCGACGAGCACCGAGGCGCGGCGGAGTTCGTCCTTGGCCCGCGGGGTGAGGAGATCACGCGCGCCGGGCCCGAGCCCGACGACAGCGAGCCGCCCGCGCGCCGGCCGACGCACGACGGCACAGGTCGCCATCGCCGGCTGCCCGTCCGCGCGCTCCGATTTCCGCTTGGGGACCAGGAGTTCACCGCCGCGTACGAGGGCGGCGGCCTCTGCCACGGAAGGGGTACCGACAGCGGCGAGCGGCGCGTCCGAGGGGTTCGGCACCTCGACCTTCGCCAACTCCTCTGCGGTGTACGTGACTACGGGCACCCCGAGCCGCTCGGCGCCCGCGACGATGCCGGGCTCGTCGGCCTTGGCGTCGACGGTGGCGAGCTCGGCGACGGACTTCGCCGACAGCCCGGCCTCCCGGAGCGCGTCCTCGACCAGCCCGAGCACCTCATCGACGGGCGCGCCCTTGGAAGCGCCGACGCCGACGACGAGGGAGGGCGGCCGGAGGACGACTTCGCGCCTCACGGGCTCAACGGCACGGTCGGTGACGCGGATGACGGGTGTACCTGGCTGTGGGCAATCGTCCCGCAGGGCGATGGGGGTCCCCCCTGCTCGAGCGGAGCCGAGAGCTTGGGGGAGGGTGGGCACAGCCCCCACCGCCGGGCGCCCCACATTCGACGGCAACGCAGGCAGGGGCCAGCTCACCTCCGCCTCCAGCGCAACGGGTTCCCCGTCCAACATGGCCCTGGAGACCCCGGCGACATCCCCCTCCACGGGGAACCCGAGCGTATCCAGCCCAGGCACCCCGACGGAGTCGGTCGCGGTAGTCACCACCGGCTCGGCCCCGAGCAACTCGCCGACCTCCCGGGCGAGTTCATTGGCGCCACCCCCGTGGCCCCCCACGAGGGCCACGGCAAACCGCCCGCCCTCGTCGACGCAGACGACCCCCGGGTCGGACGTCTTGTCACCCAGCAGCGGGGCAACCAGTCGCACAGTGGCCCCCGTGGCAAGGAAGCACACCACCTGCTCGCACTCCGCGAACGCGGCCCGCACGGCGTCCCCCACGGACCCGTCGTACACCCGCGTACGGGTGGGCCAGGCGGTGGCAAGCCGGTCACGGGCCACCGCCCCCGCCGCCGTGGCGGAAATCAGGCCGATCACTGGGGGACTCCTTCGGTACGGGCCGGAGGGCGGACGCCCCACAGCAGAAAGACGGGATTGGTGGCCGCGAGCCGGGTGACGCCACCCGGCAGCGGCGCCAGCCGCGACGACTGCAACAGCACGCCGTCGCAGTCGAACCCGGCGCCGGTGAGCGCGTCCCGGGCCGCCGACACGCGGTCCAGCGCGGCCATGGCGACCACGACGGCACGCCGTGCCCGCCGCGCGCAGACCGTGACGATGGCGGGCAGTTCGCGCCCACCGCCGCCGATGAAGACCGCGTCCGGATCGTCCAGATCGGACAGCACCGTGGGCGCGGCCCCGTGCACGACCCGTACGTCCACGCCGTGCGCCCCGGCGTTGGCGCGGATCCGGTCGCAGCCGTCCCGCGTCTTCTCGATCGCGGTGACGGCGGCGCCGAACCGCGCGCACTCGACGGCGACGGACCCGGAGCCCGCGCCGACGTCCCAGATCAGCTCGCCGAGGCGCGGCCCGAGCCGGGCCAGCGCGAGCGCCCGTACCTCGAACTTGCTGATCATCGAGTCGCGGTGGGCGAACTCGCTCTCGTCCAGGGCCCATTGGGCGGGACCGGGCGGCGGCCCGGCGACGGTCCGTACGGGGGCGAGGGCACGTGACTCGTCCAGGCACAGGACGACGCTCACCGCCGTACCCCAGTCACGGGCGGCGGCCTCGGCGGGCGTGACCCGCTCCACGCGCTCGTGGTCGGGGTCGCCCAGGGCGCTCGCCACGACGAGGACGCGTTCGGCGCTGCGGTACGCGAGCGCGGCGCCCAACTCGGCGGGTCCGGAGCCGGGTCCGGTCAGCACGGCCACCTTGGGCCGGGACCGGCAGACCTGGACGGCCGTGCGCAGGTCACGCCCGTGCGCGCTGACCACCACCGCGTCGTCCCAGGGCAGCCCGAGCCGTGCGAAAGCGGTGGCGACGGACGAGACGCCGGGTCTGACGTCCAACCGCTCCGCCCCGAACCGCTCGGCCAGCGCCCGCACGATTCCGAAGAACCCGGGGTCGCCGGAGGCGAGTACGACGACCCGGCCCTCCTGCTTCTCCACGTACCGCTCGATGGCGTCGAGGGCGGGTGCGAGCGGCCCGAGGACGACCTGCTCGGCCTCCTCCGGCAGCCGCGTGGCCGCCAGATGCCGCCGGGCACCCACGACCAGTCCGGCCTCGGCGAGAGCGGACATGGCATCCGGGGACAGCGGCGCCCCCGTCCCCGTACCGAAGACACTGATCACGACGGACCGCCCTTCCGCGCCGCGCGCAGCTCCGCGCGCGCCCGCGGGTCGGCCTTGCGGAACCCGTGGAAGTGACCGGGGTGGTAGAGGTGCGAGCGGGTGCCGCTGGCGTCGAGGGCCGGGCCGACCAGGAAGAGGGTGTGCTTCCAGAGCTTGTGCTCCTTGACGGTCTCCTCGAGCGTCTCGATCGTGCACTTCACGATCAGCTCCTCCGGCCAGGTCGCCTGATACGCGACCACGACCGGTGTAGAGGTGGGGTAGCCCCCCTCCAGCAGCTCCCGTACGAGCTGGCCGCTGCGGGCGGCCGACAGGAACAGCGCCATGGTCGTCCCGTGCCGGGCGAACTCGCGGACCTCCTCACCGGGCGGCATCGGCGTCTTGCCGCCGCCGAGCCGGGTGAGGATCACGGACTGCGCGACCTCGGGAATCGTCAGTTCGCGCTGCGCGAGCGCGGCGACGGCGGAGAAGGAGGAGACGCCCGGGACGATCTCGGTCTCGATGCCGATCTCCGCACACCGGTCGACCTGCTCCTGCGTGCCGCCCCACAGGGCCGGGTCGCCGGAGTGGATCCGAGCCACCCGCAGACCCTCCGCATGGGCCCGCTCGTACACGGCGACCACGTCCTCCAGCGACATGGTCGCCGAATCGAGGATCTCCGCGCCCTCGCGCGCGTGGTCGAGGACCTCGGCCTGCACCAGGCTGGCCGCCCAGATCACGACGTCGGCCTCGGCGATGGCGCGCGCGGCGCGGAACGTCAGCAGGTCGGCGGCGCCGGGCCCTGCCCCGACGAAGGTCACCTTGCCGGTGGGGGCATCGGCCATGGGAATCGGTCCTCTCCTACGAAAAACTCGGGTGCTGCGAAAAGTCAGTGCGCGCGCGGCCGTCGTCGGACGTGCGCGAACGGGGGTCGATCGGATAGCAAGGGCGTATGGCGGTCCTCGTCGCGCTCGGCGCGTTCCTGATGACGCTGGCCGGCGGCTGGACGGCACAGCGCGTGACCGACCGCCGCCACTTGGTGCTGGGCCTGGCCGGCGGCCTGATGCTCGGCGTGGTCGGCATGGACCTGCTGCCGGAGGCGCTGCACGCGGCGGGTGACGAGGTCTTCGGCGTACCCGCCGCGCTCCTCCTCTTCGTGGCCGGATTCCTGCTGGCCCATCTGGTGGAACGCCTGTTGGCCCACCGTCAGGCAGCGCACGGCGGCGAGGAGAACGGCGGACGCGCGCCCGAGGTGGGTCTGACGGCGGCCGCGGCCATGGTCGGCCACAGCGCGATGGACGGCGTCGCGATCGGCGCCGCCTTCCAGGTCGGCGGCGGTATGGGCCTGGCGGTCGCCCTCGCGGTGATCGCCCACGACTTCGCGGACGGCTTCAACACGTACACGATCACGAGCCTGTACGGGAACGCCCGCCGCAAGGCGATCACGATGCTGATCGCGGACGCGGCGGCCCCGGTGGTCGGCGCGGCGTCCACCCTCTTCGTCACGATCCCGGAGGAGCTGCTCGGCGGCTATCTCGGCCTCTTCGGCGGCGTACTGCTGTACCTCGCCGCCGCCGAGATCCTCCCCGAGGCACACCACGAGCACCCGGCCCGTTCGACCCTGCTGTGCACGGTCGCGGGCGTGGGCTTCATCTGGCTGGTGGTGGGCATCGCGGCGTGAGCCGCACCCTGGACCGCTCACAGCTTTCCGCCGCGTCCGCCGTCGCGCCGAGCGGGCGCGATGAGCGTGGAGAGGTACGGCAGCGGCCCACCGTCGAGTTCGCCCGCCGGCCGGATCGACTCGTCCTCGAGCCCGAGCGCGGAGCCCCACACGGCGTCGTCGATGCGCCCGGTCTCGCGCAGCGCCTCGGCGACCTCCCGCGCCTGCCGCCCGAACTTGTACGCGACGACCGTGCCGGGCCCGTTCAGGGCGTCCTTGAGTACAGCGGCCCCCGCAGTCACCGGCACCAGGGTGAGCGGCTCGGTCCCCTCCGTGAGCACGGCCCCCGACCGCGCGGCGAGGTCCTGCATGGCGGTGATCCCCGGCACGGTCTCGACGACCGTGCCGGGAACGAGCTCCCCGATGGTCTGCGCGAGATAGGTGAAGGTCGAGTACACGTTGGGGTCGCCGATGGTGGCGAAGGCGACGGCGGCGTGCCTGGTGAGCAGCTCGGCGACCCGCGCACCGGCGGCATCCCAGGCGGCCTCGCGCCGCTCCCGGTCACTGCGCTCGTTGAGCGCGAAGACGACGCGTACGACCTTCTCCTCGGGCACGTAGTGAAGAACGGTCGCTTCAGCCCGCCCCCGCTCCCCGCCATCCTTTCCATCGGGTGCAGCCATCACCGGTACGACGACGACCTCGGCGGTCCGCAGAGCGTTGACGCCCTTGACGGTCACCAGCTCCGGATCACCGGGTCCGACCCCGACTCCGATCAGCTTGCTGCTCATGACGTCAGGCACCTCTCCACGAACCGACGGGCGACACCGGGCTCGGACGCCCAGTGCGTGTGCAGATAACTCGCGTGCACACCTTGTTGTACGAAACCTTCGACGCGCTTTTGAGGGGCGCGCACCCCCCAGGCGGGAGCCGCCCCGGCGCCGGGCTCGACGACGGTCCGGTGGAACTCGTGCCCGCGCATCCTGGCTCCCGCCTGCGCGAGCACACTCTCCGACACGGCGACGGCGTCCCGGTAGCCCAGGGTGAGCCGCTCGCTCATCCGGGCCGTGGCATCGAGCACTCCGCACATGGGCTGCCCGTCGAGCTCCCGGCACAGGTAGAGCAGCCCGGCGCACTCGGCGGCGACGGGCGCGCCACTGAGCGCCAGCTCGGCAACGGACTTACGGAGCGCCTCATTGGCCGACAGCTCCGGCGCGTACACCTCGGGGAACCCGCCCCCGATGACCAACCCGCCCGTCCCCTCGGGCAGTTGCTCGTCCCGAAGGGGGTCGAACGTGACGACTTCGGCCCCGGCGGCGGTGAGCAACTCGGCATGCTCGGCGTAGGAAAAGGTGAAGGCGGGCCCCCCGGCAAGGGCGACCACTTTAAGCCCGTCCGGCGTTTGAGGACGAGGCCGTTCAGGCCGACACGGGGGTCTGGGGGCGGAGCCCCCAGAGACGGGAACGGGAAGGGGCGGCGGGGGCGAAGAAACAACCACCTCAGCCGCATCCCAAGCCGCACCCGACAACTCAGGCGCACTCCGCGCCAGCGCAAGGAGCGCGTCGAGATCACACCCCTCCCGCACCTGCGAGCCCATGGCGGCAACCGCCTCAACAGCCTCCGAACGCCGCTCGGCAACAGGCACCAGCCCAAGATGCCGAGCAGGCGTGTCCACCTGCTGAACCCGTCGAAGCACCCCAAGAACAGGCACCCCTGACTCGTCCAACGCCTCCCGCAGCATGGCCTCATGCCGCTCGGACCCCACCTTGTTGAGGACCACCCCCGCAACCCGCACTTCGGGATCCCAGGAAGCGAACCCGTGCACCAGCGCGGCAACGGACCGCGACTGCGACGACGCGTCGACGACCAGTACCACCGGCGCCCGAAGCAACTTCGCGACATGAGCCGTGGAGGCCAACTCCCCCTGTCCCGCGGCCCCGTCGAACAGCCCCATGACACCCTCGACAACCGCAAGATCACACCCACGCGCCCCATGCGCGAACAACGGCGCGATGAGCTCCGCCCCGCACAGATACGCGTCAAGATTCCGCCCCACACGCCCGGTCGCGAGCGCGTGATACCCGGGATCGATGTAGTCGGGCCCCACCTTGTGCGGGGACACGGCAAGCCCCCGCGAGGCGAACGCCGCCATCAGCCCCGTGGCAACGGTGGTCTTGCCGCTGCCCGACGAGGGCGCGGCAATGACCAACCGAGGGACGGACATCACCACTCGATACCCCTCTGGCCCTTCTGGCCGGCGTCCATCGGGTGCTTGACCTTGGACATGTCCGTCACAAGATCGGCGAACTCGATGAGCTTCTCGGGGGCATTGCGCCCGGTGATGATCACATGCTGAGTCCCCGGCCGATCCCGCAGCACGGCCACCACCTCGTCGACATCCACCCACCCCCAGTGCATCGGGTACGCGAACTCGTCGAGGACGTACAACCGATACGTCTCGGCGGCGAGGTCCCGCTTGACCTGCTCCCACCCCTCGCGGGCCTTCTCCTCGTTGTCCATCTGGGAGTCGCGCTGGACCCAGGACCAGCCCTCGCCCATCTTGTGCCAGTCGACGGACCCGCCCTCACCGGACGCGCCCAGCACACGCAGCGCGTTCTCCTCCCCGACCTTCCACTTCGCCGACTTGACGAACTGGAAGACCCCGATGGGCCACCCCTGATTCCAGGCGCGCAGCGCGAGCCCGAAGGCGGCGGTCGACTTGCCCTTCCCGATCCCCGTGTGCACGACGACAAGTGGCCGATTCCGGCGCTGACGCGTCGTCAGACCGTCGTCCGGCACCACACTCGGCTGCCCCTGCGGCATTACGCGGCCCTCCTCGAAGTCCCCTGCACATCACGCACGAGCCCGGCGATGGAATCGGCCCGCAACTCGTCCAACGTCACCGCGGTGCCGCCCAGTTCACCCGCGAGCTGCCCCGCGAGCCCGAGCCGCACGGGCCCGGCCTCGCAGTCGACGACCACGGAGGCGACCCCGTCGGCCGCGAACAGCCGCGCCGCCCGCCCCGCGAGCGCGACCGGCTCAGGGCCGCCCGTGGCCCGCCCGTCCGTCACGACAACAACCAGCGGCCGTCGGGCCGCGTCCCGCAGCCGCTCGACCCGCAGCACGTCGTGCGCCCGGAGCAACCCGGCCGCGAGCGGCGTACGCCCACCCGTGGGCAGCGACTCGAGCCGAGCCGCGGCCGCGTCCACCGAAGAGGTGGGCGGCAGCGCGACCTCGGCCGCGGACCCCCGGAAGGTCACGAGCCCCACCTTGTCCCGCCGCTGATACGCGTCGAGCAGCAGCGACAGCACCGCACCCTTCACGGCACTCATCCGCTGCCGCGCCGCCATCGACCCGGAGGCGTCCACGACGAAGAGCACGAGGTTCCCCTCACGCCCCTCCCGCGTCGCCTGGCGCAGATCGTCCCGCCGTACGACGAGACCGCGCCCCGACCGCCCGCGCGCCCGCTGATGCGGCGCCGCCGCCTGCACTGTCGCCGCCAGGTGCAGCTTGGTGAGCGCCCCTTGGGGCCGCCGCGACCCGGTCGTCCGCCCGTGCTCGGTCCGCGCCCGCGAACGCCGGCCGGCCGCGCCCTCACCGAGACCGGGCACGCTCAGCACCTTCGTACGAAAGGGTTCGGCGGCCCGTACGGGGGACTGCTCGCCGCCTGCCCGAGGCTGCCCGCCCTCGCCGGCTTCGGGCTGCGCGGGAGCGTCCCCCGGCGCCTGAGATGCGCAGCCGTCGTCAGGCCCGTCCTGAGGCGGCTGCCCGCCGCCACCAGGCCCGTCCGGATCCGGTTCGTCGTCGCCGTCCCCGTCCTGCCCGCCGAACTCCTCCAGCGTCTCGTCGAGCTTGTCCTCGTCGAGGCCCGGGGCGTCGAAGGGGTTGCGCCGCCGGCGGTGCGGCAGCGCGAGCAGCGCCGCCTGGCGTACGTCCTCGGCGAGCACCTCGGTCCGCCCCGCCCAGGCGGCCAGCGCGGTCGCGGTCCGGGCCATCACGATGTCGGCCCGCATGCCGTCCACCTCGAAGGCCGCGCAGGTCGCCGCGATCTGCCGCAGCGCCCCGTCCCCGAGCCGTACGGACGGCAACAGCTCCCGCGCCGCCACGATCCGCGCCCGTACGGCGGACTCCTCGTCGGCCCACCGTTGAGCGAACCCGTCCGGATCGTCGTCGTACGCCAGCCTGCGCCGGACGACCTCGACCCGCTGATCGGGCTCCCGGGAGGCCGCGACCTCGACCGTCAGCCCGAACCGGTCCAGCAACTGCGGCCGCAGCTCGCCCTCTTCGGGGTTCATCGTGCCGACGAGCAGGAAGCGGGCGGCATGCCGTACGGAGACGCCCTCGCGTTCGACGTACGAGGCGCCCATCGCGGCGGCGTCGAGCAGCAGGTCGACGAGGTGGTCGTGCAACAGATTCACTTCGTCGACATAGAGAATCCCGCGATGCGCGTCGGCCAGCAGCCCCGGCTCGAAGGCCTTCACGCCCTCCGCGAGCGCCCGCTCGATGTCCAGCGCGCCGACGAGCCGGTCCTCGGAGGCGCCGACCGGCAACTCCACCATGCGGGCGGGCCGTTGAGTGCCCGTCCCGGGCTCGTGCGGCCCGTCCGGGCAGGCCGGATCGGGCGACGCGGGAGCACACGAGAAGCGGCACCCGGCGACGACGTCCACCTGCGGCATGAGGGCCGAGAGGGCCCGTACCGCAGTGGACTTGGCGGTGCCCTTCTCGCCTCGGACGAGCACGCCGCCCACGGCCGGCGAGACGGCGTTCAGCAGCAGCGCGAGCCGCAGGTCGTCCTGGCCGACCACGGCCGTGAACGGGAACGGAGTACTCACTGGTCGTCGCCCTCCAAGTCGCCTTCGAGCTCCAGATAGGTGGCGCGCAGCCGCTCCAGGGTGTCCGCGTCCGGCTCGGCCCACAGCCCGCGGTCGGCGGCCTCCAGCAGGCGCTCCGTGATGCCGCGCAGCGCCCAGGGGTTGGACTTCTTCATGAAGTCCTGGTTCTCCGGATCGAAGACGTACTCCGCGCTGAGCTTCTCGTACATCCAGTCGTCCACGACCCCGGCCGTGGCGTCGTACCCGAAGAGGTAGTCGACGGTCGCCGCCATCTCGAAGGCGCCCTTGTAGCCGTGCCGCCGCATCGCCGCCATCCAGCGCGGGTTGACGACCCGGGCGCGGAACACGCGGTGCGTCTCCTCGCCGAGGGTCCGGGTCTTCACCTGGTCCGGTACGGCGCTGTCACCGACGTACGCCTCGGGGCTCGCGCCCGTCAGATGGCGCACCATGGCGACCATGCCGCCGTGGTACTGGAAGTAGTCGTCCGCGTCGACCAGGTCGTGCTCGCGGGTGTCGACGTTCTTGGCGGCGACGGCGATGCGCTTGAACGCGGTCTCCATGTCGCCGCGCGCCGCCCGTCCGTCGAGCCCGCGCCCGTACGCGTAGCCGCCCCACACCGCGTACACCTCGGCGAGGTCCGCGTCGGAGCGCCAGTTGCGCGCGTCGATCAAGGGAAGCAGGCCGGCCCCGTACGCGCCCGGCTTGGAGCCGAAGATACGGGCCGTCGCGCGCCGCCGGTCGCCGTGCTCGGCGGTGTCCTCGTCGGCGTGCCTGCGCACGTAGTTGAGGTCGGCGGGCTCGTCCAGTTCTGCGACCGCCCGCACCGCGTCGTCGATGAGACCGACGACGTGCGGGAACGCGTCCCGGAAGAAGCCGGAGATGCGGACCGTGACGTCGATGCGCGGCCGGCCCAGCTCCTCCAGGGGCACGACCTCGAAGCCGGTCACACGGCGCGACGCGTCGTCCCACACCGGGCGGCAGCCGAGCAGGGCGAGGATCTCGGCGATGTCGTCGCCCTGGGTGCGCATCGCGGACGTACCCCAGACGGTCAGACCGACCGATGTGGGGTACTCGCCGGTGTCCTGGAGATAGCGGGCCACGAGCGAGTCGGCGAGCGACTGCCCGACCTCCCAGCTCAGCCTGGACGGGATCGCCTTGGGGTCGACGGAGTAGAAGTTGCGGCCGGTCGGCAGGACGTTCACGAGCCCACGGGTCGGCGAACCCGACGGACCCGCCGGGACGTAACCGCCGTCGAGGGCCAGGAGGATGTGGTCGATCTCGTCCGTCGTCCGGGCGAGCCGCGGCACGACCTCACGGCAGGCGAACTCCAACACCGCGACGGCGTCCGGGAGTTCGACGCCGAGGACTTCCCGTACGAGCGCGGCGCTCTCGGCAGTCACCCAGCCGCGTTCCTCCATGCCCTCGGCGAACCGGCGGCACAGCTGCTCCAGCAGATCGATCGCGTCGGCAGCGGAACGGGACGGGCCCTCGACGAGATCCGTCAGTTCGACCGGCACCTTCACCGGCGCGCCCGGCTCCGCGAGCAACTCCTTCTCGACCAGGCCGAAGTGCTCGGCGAGGCAGGCCCGCAGACCGGGCAGCGCGTTCGCCGCGCCACCCCACACCTGCGAGGCGCGCAGCACCGCCAGCACGAGGTTCACCCGCGGCTCGGCCTCCGGCCCACCGCCGAGAATGTGCAGGCCATCCCTGATCTGGACGTCCTTGATCTCGCACAGATAGCCGTCGATGTGCATGACGAACTCGTCGAACGCCGCGTCGTCCGGCTGCTCGTCGACATGCAGGTCGTGGTGGAGTTCCGCGGCCTTGACGAGGGTCCAGATCTGGGCGCGGACCGCCGGGGCCTTGGTCGGGTCCAGGTCGGACACGAGGGCGTACTCGTCGAGGAGTTGCTCCAGCTTCGCCAGATCGCCGTACGTGTCCGCGCGCGCCATCGGCGGTACGAGGTGGTCGACGACGGTGGCGTGGCCGCGGCGCTTGGCCTGGGTGCCCTCGCCCGGGTCGTTGACGATGAACGGGTAGACGAGGGGGAGTTCACCGAGGACGGCGTCGGGCGCGCAACCGCCGCTGAGACCGAGTCCCTTGCCCGGCAGCCACTCCATCGTGCCGTGCTTGCCCATGTGCACGACTGCGTCCGCGCCGAACGAGTTTTCCAGCCACCGATAGGCCGCCATGTAGTGGTGCGACGGCGGCATGTCCGGGTCGTGGTAGATCGCGATGGGGTTCTCGCCGAAGCCGCGCGGCGGCTGGATCATCACGACGACGTTCCCGAACTGGAGACAGGCCAGCACGATGTCGTCGCCGTCGACGTAGAGGGAGCCCGGCGGCTCGCCCCACGCTTCCAGCATCCCGTCCCGCAGCTCGGGGTCGAGCTTGTCGAACCACGCCCGGTAGTCGGCGAGCGGTACCCGTGCGGGGGCCGCGGCGAGCTGGTCCTCGGTGAGCCACTCGACGTCGTGACCGCCGGCCGCGATGAGCCGGTGGATCAACTCGTCGCCGCCCGCAGGGTATTCGGTGAGGCTGTACCCGGCACCCCGCAGCGCGTCCAGGACCCGTACGGCCGAAGCGGGCGTGTCGAGCCCCACCGCGTTGCCGACCCGCGAGTGCTTGGTCGGGTAGGCGGTGAAGACGAGCGCGAGCTTCTTCTCCGCGTTCGGCTTGTGCTTCAACCGCGCGTGGCGCAGGGCGATCCCGGCGACGCGCGCGGCCCGCTCGGGGTCGGCGACGTACACCGGCACATCGTCGGGGCCCTGCTCCTTGAAGGAGAACGGCACGGTGATGAGGCGTCCGTCGAACTCCGGGATCGCGACCTGCATCGCCGCGTCCATGGGGGAGAGGGCGGCGTCCGACTCGTCCCAGGCCTGCTTCGACGAGGTCAGGCAGAGCCCTTGCAGCACGGGGATGTCGAGGTCGGCGAGCGCGCCGATGTCCCAGGCCTCCTCGTCACCGCCCGCGGACGCCTGTGAGGCGTGCGCGCCGCCCGCCGCGAGCACGGTGGCGACCAGCGCGTCGGCCTTGCCGAGGATCTCGTACAGGCCCGCGTCCGCGCCGCGCAGCGAACCGCAGTAGACGGCAAGGGCGTTGGCGCCCCGCGCCTCGATCGCGTCGCACAGCGTGTCGACGAAGGCGGTGTTGCCGGACAACTGGTGCGCCCGGTAGAAGAGCACGCCGACCGTCGGGCGCCCCTCGACGAAGGCACGCTCGCCGTGGACGCCGTACTCGGCCATCTTCCGCGGCTCTTCGAAGCCCTCACCCGTGAGCAGCACGGTGTCGGAGAGGAAGCGAGCCAGTTCGGTGAGGTTCGCCGGGCCGCCCTCCACGAGGTAGCGCAGCGCTTCGGCCACGACACCGGCCGGCACCGACGACTCGGCCATCAACTCGGCGTCCGGGACGGACTCCCCGCCGAGCAGGACGGTCGGGATGCCCGAGGCCTTCAGCTTGCTCAGGCCCTCTTCCCAGGCACGCTTGCCCCCCAGGAGCCGTACGACGGCGATGTCGGCGCCCTCGATGAGCCCCGGGAGCTCCTCCGTGACATCCACCCGGGTCGGATTCCCGATCCGGTACGGGGCGCCGGAGGCACGCGCCGCCAGCAGATCCGTGTCGGCGGTCGACAACAACAACACTGTGCTCATGCGGGCGCTCCCGGTGGAATGAAAGGCAGTCCTGACGGCGCGCCCGACTCGATGAGCCGCCACAGCGCGTCCGTGTCCGCGTGTTCCTCGATCAGATCGCCGAGCCGGTCCAGCTGCTCCTCGCGCAGCGCCGCGAACGACGTGCCGGCGGCCGGCACGAAACGACGGCCCGCGGCGGCCGCCACCTCGCGCAGGAAGGCACGCCGGAATCCGTCCGACTCCAGCGAGCCGTGCCAGTGCGTGCCCCAGACGGCGCCGACCCGGCACCCGTCCAAGAAGGTCTCTCCGCCGGTGACGTCGGCGACTCCGTGGTGGATCTCGTACCCCTCGACGCGCTCGCCGAGCGCCTCACCGACGGGCCGCGTGAGGGTCTTCTCCCGCGCGAACCGCACGCGGACGGGCAGGAGCCCGAGGCCCTCGACATGACCTCGGCGGCTCTCGACCTCGTCCTCGATGTGCTCGCCGAGTACCTGGAAGCCACCGCAGATGCCCAGCACGGGCCGTCCCTCGGCGGCTCTGCGCGCGACGGCGTCCGCGAGGCCGCGCTCCCGCAGCCACTCCAGGGCACGCACGGTCCCGCGCGTACCGGGAATGACGACGAGGTCGGCATCGGCGACCTCCTCGGCCCGGTCCACGAACCGCACGACGACACCCGGTTCGGCGGCCAGCGCGTCCACGTCCGTGAAGTTGGACATGAGCGGGATCGCGCAGACCGCGACCCGGAGGATGTCCTCGCCGACGGGGGAGGTGACCTCCGACTCCCGGACCGCCCCGCGCAGAGAGACCCGAAGCCCGTCCTCCTCGTCGATGCCGAGGCCGTGCTGGAAGGGCAGGACGCCGTACGAGCGCCGGCCGGTGAGGCCGTGCAGCATCTCGAGCCCGGGCTCCAGCAGGGAGACGTCCCCGCGGAACTTGTTGACGAGGAACCCGGCGACGAGCTCCTGGTCCTCGCGCGACAGCAACGCGACCGTCCCGAAGAACGAGGCGAACACGCCGCCACGGTCGATGTCGCCGACGACGAGCACGGGGAGCCGGGCATTCCTGGCGATCCCCATGTTCACGATGTCGGTACGCCGCAGATTGATCTCGGCAGGACTGCCGGCCCCCTCGCAGATCACCGCGTCATACGTGCCCCGCAACTCGGCGAGGCAGTCCAGCACCGTCCCGAGGAGCTGCTCCTGCCGCCCTCCGTGGTAGCCGCGCGCCGAGAGCTCCCCAACGGGCTTGCCCATGAGGACGACCTGACTGCTCCGGTCGCTCCCCGGCTTGAGCAGTACGGGATTCATGAGCGCGGTGGGCTCCACGCGCGCGGCCTGCGCCTGCATGGCCTGCGCGCGCCCGATCTCGGCGCCCTCGCGCGTCACGAACGAATTCAGCGACATGTTCTGCGCCTTGAAGGGCGCGACCTTGACGCCCTGCCGCACCAGCCACCGGCAGACCCCGGCGGTCACGACACTCTTGCCGGCGTCGGAGGTGGTCCCGGCGATGAGCAGCCCGCCGCCCGTCATGACGTCCTTCCCAAGTGCTGTGGGCAATCGTTCCGCAGGGCGATGGGGGTTCCCCCTGCTCGGGCCAGGCCGAGAGCTTGCGGGAGGGTGGACACAGCGACCAGCGCCGGGCGCCTCATGACCCGGCCCCGCAACAGCGCGGCCCCGGCACTGACCCCCAACGCCAGCCAGCCGACGCGCCGCGACAACCGCACGGCCCGTTCGATGTCGTCGACCACGACAGCGCGGCCCTCCCCATTGAGTACGGGCCGGTGCTCGACCCGCCCCCCGTACGAGAGCGTCCCGCCCAGCCGCACCCCCAGCGCCCCCGCGAACGAGGCCTCCACGGGCCCCGCGTTGGGACTCGGATGCTTGTGCGCGTCCGCACGCCAGGCGCGCACGGCCCCGCGCCGGTCGCGTCCCGCGACGGCGGCGAGCACGGCGGTCAACCGCGCGCCCGGCCAGCCCGCGACATCGTCGAGCCGCGCGGAAGCCCACCCGAACCGCCGGTACTTGGGGGACTTGTGCCCGACCATGGCGTCGAGCGTGTTCACGGCACGAAAGGCGACAAGCCCGGGCACGCCGCCGACAGCCCCCCACACCAGGGCCCCCACCACGGCATCGGAGGTGTTCTCGGCGACGGACTCGACGACGGCTCGCGCGATGCCGTCGGAGTCGAGCGCCTGGGGATCCCGCCCGCACAGATGCGGCAGTCGCTCCCGGGCCACTTCGACGTCGCCGACCGCGAGCGCGTCGCCGATCGCGCGGGCCTCGCGCCCGAGGGAGGTCCCTGCGACGACGGCCCAAGTGGCCGCGGCGGTCAGTGCGATGGAGGCGGTACGGGATCGGCGTACGGAATGGCGGGCCAGCGCCGCGAGGCCGGTGGCACCGCCCACGCACACGGCGGTGTGCAGCGCGCCCCACCCGCGGTGGTCCCGCCACAGCACCCGCTCCACGGCTCCCGCGGCCCGCCCGAACGCGGCGACCGGATGCCCCCGGCGAGGGTCGCCGAGCAGCAGGTCAGCGAGAAGGCCGGCGGCGGCGCCGTACGCGAAGACGCGATCGGCACGCACCGGTTCAGCCGACCGTCAGGTCGGGCACAACTGTAGTTCGCGTAGTTCGCGTCGTTCGCACAGAACTTGGGCAGCCGCGCATGGCGATATGTCCTCACTCAGGGTGTCCACGCCCTGGTTCGACGAGACCGGCGGTGAGAGTTCCTGGCTCCCGGGGGCTTCCTTCCCCGGTGACAGTGGCGGGACCGCGCCGGACTCACACCGGCTTCCTCTCATGTCGCCGTACTTGGCTCCGGCAGTCCACCACGGGGTTAGAACAGCCGTCAACTTGCTGTTGACCTGGGGCGGAAGAGTGTGCTGAGGCCCACACGGGGCCGGTTTTCCCCTAGGCCGACAAATTGAGCCTTCATAGACTGGAATACGACAATCGGAGAGCGGTCCGAGAGTGGTTGGTTCCGGGTCGTGGCGTGGTGGGGTGGTTCGTGGCGGCCCTCTGGGCCGACCAAGATCACGGCGCTATCGTGCATCGGCATGGGCGGGAAACGACGGACACGCGTCGGGGGACGCCGGCTCTCGGGCAGCAGGAGGTCGGCGTGTCCAATGAGAACTCGTTCGGGCGAACCTGGCGCAAGAGCAGCTTCAGCGGGGCCGATTACGAATGCGTCGAGGTGGCCTTCGTCGAAGACGGGGTGATCGTCCGTGACTCGCAACATCCGTCGGGGCCGTATGTCGTCCTCTCCGCCGAGCGGTGGCGGACGTTTCTGACGGCTTTCGCCGGTTCGGGGGGAGGGGAGAAGGATGACTGACCATCATCTCGCCGAGGTACGGGCCTCGGTGAACGGCGTGCGTGGGGGCGCGCGAAGGGGGTCCGTGGCCCTGGCGATCGCGCTGACGTGCGTGCTGCTCGGCGCGGCGGCCACTCTGGTCGGCGCGGCCGCCGCACTGTTCGTGGACGGTCCGCCCGCACGGCTGGCCACCTGGGTGCTGGTGGCCGCCGCGGTCGCGGTGACCGTGGGACTGCGGTGGGGCTTCTCGGAGGTCAGGAGGGATCGTCTGCCGACTGCTCGGGTCGCTGAGCCGGGACCACGGCCCGGCGGTCGTTGCTGAGGGTGGGAACGTCGGCACCGGCCTGCGATATCACCTTGGCCAGCTGACGGCTCACCGCGACCACCGGAGACAGGACCACGGTGGTCACGGTGCCCATCAGCCATGGGTTGTTCATGTGGAAGGCACCCATGACGGCCAGAAGCCCGGCCAGACCCGCGACGAGGACCAGGATGCAGCCGGTGCAGTAGACGATCTTGGTGGTGAACATCCGGACGTGGTCGTCGGTGCGGTGGCGATCCAGGTCGTCCATCCGCTGGGCGCGACCGGCGTCGGCCATCGCGTCACGGACGAGTTGGTTGTAGGAGAGGTCGGCGACGGGAGTCTGCCAGAGACCCGAACCGGCAGCCGTATGGGCCGCCGTGTCGGCGGCGGTCGTATCGACCGTGTCGGACGCGGTGGAGCCGGAGCCATCGGTGGAGCCCGGGCGGGCCGTACCGGCGGAGGCCGGGGTGGCGGAGGCCGAGCCGGTGGGGAGCCCCCTGCCGGAAGGCCCGGCGGCCCCCTGAGCACCATCCGTACCGCCAGTGCGCCAGGGCGTTCGCCTGATGGCAGTGAGGACCTCCCGCCACCACTCTTTCCACGCGGCTGGCAGCATGTGAGGCCTCCTTGCTTCTCCGGGCTCCTGGGCCGGGGAGGTCAGCTGCTGTCGATGCCTTCCCTGATGCGGCTGATCAGGTCGATGGCCTGGTCTCCGCGCAGGGCGATCTCGCGGAGGTATTCGAAGCATTCCTGGTGGCGCACGATCAGCTCGTGGTCGTCACGCATCGACTGGTTTCCCTGGACCTCCAGATACAGCAGGTCCTCGTCATCGGTGAAGCCCAGCAGGATGAAGCTGTTCGGGGTGGAGTAGTGGGCGCCCGCGGTGAACGGGAGTACTTGAAGAGAGACCTTGGGGCGCTCCGACAGGTCGATGAGGTGCTGCAACTGCGCCCGCTGCACGCGGGGTCCACCGATCTGCCGGTGCAGCGCGGCCTCGTCGACGACGAAGAAGGTCCACGGCGGCTCGTCGCCCTCCAGCGCGCGCTCCTGGCGCGCGGTGCGCAGCTCGACGATGCGCCGGGCCCGTGCCTCGTCGACGCGCGGGGCGAGCAGGGCCATCGCGTATTCATCGGTCTGCAGGAAGCCCGGCACCACGATCGGGTTGTACGTGCGGATGGAGGCGGCCGCGCTCTCGTACCCCAGGTACTGACTGAACCCGGGCCCCATGATGTCGTTGTACTCGGCCCACCAGCTGGCGCCCTTCGAGCCACGGGCGGCCTCCTCCAGCTCGGCGCTGAGCTGAGGGTCCGTCACTTCGTACTGCTGGAGCAGGGCGCGCAGATCGGTGACCGAGAGGCTGACGACGCCCTGCTCGATTCTCATGATCTTGGAAAGCGACCAGTCGAGGGCGTGGGCGGCCTGCCCCTGTGACTGCCCGGTGGCCTCGCGGGCCTTGCGGAGCGCGATGCGCAGTCTCCGGCGATTCAGGCTGGGGTCGACATCCCTCGGCATGGGTGGCTCCTCGCTGTCGTCGTGACGGTTCCATGCTTGGCATATGGCAAGGAGCCGTATGTGCGGTCGACGCTAGCAGACAGCTTGATGTCAGTATGCCATATGTCACTTCGCTGCATCGCATGCGCTCGATCGAGTGAGCGGGGAGTGAGCGGTGGGCATGAAAAAGCCGGGTGGGGCGCACTGGAGAAGTGCGCCCCACCCGGCGGAAGGCCGAGGTTCCGGCGGTCGGTCAGGCCACGATGATGAAGATCCCGTACGCCACCGCCGCCGCGCACGCCGCGAAGCAGGCGTAGGCGCCGGTGACCGCGAGGGTGGCGGAGCCGCCCTGGGCCGACGCCGACTCGCGCTTGGAGAGGCCGACGATGCCGAGGGTGAAGAGGCCGACGAGGGCCACGGTGGTGAGGAGGCTGACTCCGAAGACGGAGGCGAGGGCCGCCCAGTCGATGTGCATGCTGTTCGTTCCTTACACCGTGGCCGGGCGGGTGGGCTCCGCGTCCGGGGCCGGGATGGTGGTCTTCAGATCGGTGTCGGCCGTGGCGATCGAGCCGGCCGGCGGCGGGGTGACCGCGGCGATCGCCGTGGTGACGACGCCCGCGGGCTCGGCGGCGACATCGTTCACGTTGTCGACGGTGACCGGCTGGCGACGGGAGAGGTTCCAGATGGCGCCGGCGCCCGCGACGAGCAGCACGCCCGTGGCGACGATGCCCCACGTGCCCTGCTTGGTGAGGAACTCGGCGGAGGCACCGGCCAGACCGGCGGCCGGAAGCGTCAGGCCCCACGCGATGAACATCCGGGTCGCGGTCGACCAGCGGACGACACCGCCCTTGCGGCCGAGGCCGGAGCCCATCACGGCGCCGGAGCAGACCTGGGTGGTGGAGAGGGAGAAGCCGATGTGCGAGGAGGCCAGGATGGCGGTCGCGGCGCTGGTCTGGGCGGCGAAGCCCTGCTGCGGCGCGAGGTCCGTCAGGCCCTTGCCCATGGTGCGGATGATGCGCCAGCCGCCCAGGTAGGTGCCGAGCGCGATGGCCGTACCAGCCGAGACGATGACCCAGGTGGGAGGGTTCGAGCCCGGGGCGAGGACGCCGCCGGTGACCAGGGCCAGGGTGATGATGCCCATCGTCTTCTGGGCGTCGTTCGTGCCGTGGGCCAGTGAGACCAGGCCGGCGGAGGCTATCTGGCCCGCGCGGTAGCCCTTGGCGGTCGCCTTCTCCTCGGCGCGGTTGCCGATCCTGTACGTCAGCCGGGTGGCCAGCATCGCGGCGAGTCCGGCCACGACGGGCGCGGCGACCGCGGGGATCAGCACCTTGGTGACGACGGTCGAGCCGTTCACCGACGACCAGCCGGCCGACATGACCGCGGCGCCGATCAGGCCGCCGAAGAGTGCGTGGGAGGAGCTGGAGGGCAGACCCAGGAGCCAGGTCAGCAGATTCCAGAGGATGGCGCCGACGAGCGCCGCGAAGATCACTTCGGTGCGGATGCCCTCTTCGTTGATGATCCCGCCGGAGATCGTCTTGGCGACCTCCACGGAGAGGAACGCACCGACGAGGTTGAGCACGGCGGACATGGCCACCGCCGTCTTGGGCTTCAGAGCGCCGGTCGAGATGGTCGTCGCCATCGCGTTGGCAGTGTCGTGGAAACCGTTCGTGAAATCGAACACGAGAGCGGTAACGATCACGATTCCGAGGAGGAGCGTGATGTGTTCCATTTACCCAGGCTTCTGTTTGACGTCAGTGGCAGGTGGACCGTAGGCAACCTGAGTGAACGGAAGATGAACTAGGGCAGGCGGTGGGGTGTCTCAATCGACGGACCGCCCCTCCGTTTACGACGAAGGAGCGGCCCGGCATCTCGAACAGAGGCGGAATATCGGGCTCCGGTACCGGTCTCTAGCCTCGCGCGAGCCTCTTGAGCGCGGTCATGGATCCGTTGAAGAGATTCTGGTCACCCGGCAGGCTGCCGCTGTTGTCGTACTGCCAGAACGTCCAGTACGACCAGCCGGCCGGCAGCGCACCCGCGTCCGCCGAGTCGTAGCGGGCGAGCCACAGGGCGTGGTTCGCGGCGAAGGCGCGACTGCCGCCGGTGCAGGTGTTCCACCAGTGCGTGGTCGTGTAGATCACCGGACGACGGCCGGTCTCCCGCTTGACCTCGTCGCTGAACGCCTTGATCCAGCTCACCATCTTGGCCTTGCTCAGGCCGTAGCACTTGTGGCTGCTGTACGGGTTGTACTCGATGTCCAGCGCGGGCGGCAGCGTCCAGCCGTCCGAGCGCCAGGCGCCGCCGTTGCGCACGAAGTATGTGGCCTGGGCGGTGCCGGACGACTTGTTCGGCACCGCGAAGTGATAGGCGCCGTGAAGGATGCCCGCGTTGCGTGCGCCGTTGTACTGCCGGCTGAAGTACGGATTGCGGTAGGTGTGGGACTCAGTCGCCTTGACGTAGACGAACCGGGCGCCCTTTGCTTTCGCGCTCTGCCAGTCGACGTTCTTCTGGTGCGAGGAGACGTCGTGCCCTTTGGGCCTGCTCGCCGCGGAGGCCGGAACCGCGACGAGGGCGGTCCCACCGGCGGTGAGTGCCCCCACGATGGCCGTTGCCGCGACGACGCGGGCACGGCGACGGAATGGTTTGTGATCACGGGCCATATTTCCCCCCGGAATGGCGACGTGCACGACAAATCCCCCAGAGATTACTTGAAGATCGGTGAATGCCCGTCGATCGCCAGCCAATCGCCAACAGAGGGTGATGTATGCCCATATGCGCCCTTACGGACGCACGGATTCCGCCCTAAAGTGCCCTCGCCTGCGGCGTGTTGACGTCCGTGCCTGGCAGGATCGCGGCATGGCTGAGCAGCGGCGGGACGCACGGGACGTGCGGGAGGACGCACAGGATGCGCCTGGGCGGGGCGAGTTGGGCGCGAGTGGCGCCCGGGACGCGATGGAACGGGCGTGGGACGAGCTCGTCCTGACAGCCCGCCGGACGGTGGCCGACGGACTGGTCGTCGGTACGTCGGGCAATGTGTCGGTACGGGTCGGCGGCACCGTCCTGGTCACGCCCACGGGAGTGCCGTACGACCGGCTGACGCCCGACGACCTCGTCGGCGTCGATCTCGACGGCCGGCAGGTGCTCGGTTCGCTTCTTCCGACGAGCGAACTGCCGATGCATCTCGCGATCTACCGTGCGACCGACGCGCGCGCCGTCGTCCACACCCATGCCGCGCACGCGACGGCGGTTTCCACGCTCGTCCCCGAGCTCCCGCTGATCCACTACATGGCGGGCGCCCTCGGCGGGCCGGTCCGTGTTGCCCCCTATGCGACATACGGCACTCCGGAGTTGGCCGAGAACATGCTCCAGGCCCTCGACCACCGCACCGCCTGCCTCCTCCAGAACCACGGCACCATCGCCTACGGAGACTCCTTGAACCAGGCGTACGACCGCACAGCCCAGCTGGAGTGGATGTCCCGCGTCTGGCTCCTGGCCTCCTCCGTCCCGGGCCTGACCCCCACGCTGCTGTCACCCCAGCAGACCCAGGAGGCGGGGGAGCGGCTACGGGGGTACGGACAGCGGGACTAGCCCGTGTGCTCCGCCCGCCGGCTTGCCTTGTCCGCCGGGTTGTCTTTGTCCGCCGCACTGAAGCGCGGCGGACAAGCAGCCCCGCCGCACCGGGGGCGGGGCCTCCTCCCCGCCGCGACGGCGCTCGGACGAGACGTACGGATCCGGCCGTGCCGCACCACCCGCACCACGAGAGCGCACAGGCCCCGACCCGGGGCGAAAGACGTCATCCGAGCCCCGCTCCCGCTGGCCGAGAGCTGGGTCCCCCGGGAGACTGGACGCGTGCGCACCATCAGAGCCGCGGCCGCAGCCGTCACCGCAGCCATAGCCGCGTGCGCGGCCTCCGTGGCGGCGGGCCGGTTCGCGAGTGACGCCGCGCTGAAGACGTCGCCCGGCAGACCCCTGCCCACCGAGCCCCGGCTCACCGTGCACGGCACGACGGCGGGCGGCATCACGCTCACCCGGGACCTGGCCTCCCAGCGCCCGGGCACCTACGGCCTCGCCGGGGACGGCTCCCACGCGGTCGTCGGCCCGGTCATGAAGGCCACTCCCCACCCCGTCGACACGGTCGTACGCCGCCTGGAACGCGTCACCCACGGCTCCCTGGAACCCGGCGACAAGGTCTGGCTCACCCCGAACCTGCACATCGGCGACCCGAGCGCCGCCCTCGGCCTCGCCCACGCCGACGTCGACATACCCGGCGAACTCGGCGCCCTGCCCGCCTGGTTCGTGCCCGCCGTCCGCGACACCTGGGTGATCACCGTGCACGGCCTGGGCGCCACCCGCGAACATCCGATGAACGTGATGGAGTTCCTGAACCGCCACCACTTCCCGGTACTCGACCTCGCCTACCGCGGCGACCTCGGCGCACCCCGCTCCCAGGACGGCCTGAACCACCTCGGCGAGACCGAGTGGCGCGACCTCGACGCGGCCATCCGGTACGCCGTGCGGTACGGCGCCGAGCAGGTCGTCCTGTACGGCTGGTCCATCGGTGCCACCATGGCTCTGCGCGCCGCCGCGCACTCCGCCCTGCGCGAGCGGATCTCCGGCCTGGTCCTCGACTCGCCCGTCCTCAGCTGGGAGACCACGCTGCGCGCCCTCGCCACGGCCCGCCGCACCCCCAGCGCCCTGCTGCCCCTCGCGGTGCGCGCCGCCCAGGGCCGCACGGGCCTGCACGGCGACCGCATCGAGAACGCCGCGCACCCCGACCACCTCAAAGTGCCGACCCTGGTGGTGCACGGCCCGGACGACACCATCGCCCCTTGGGGCACCTCACGCCGCCTCGCCGAGCGCCGCCCGGACCTGGTCACCCTGCACACGGTCCCGCAGGCCCCGCACGGCGCCATGTGGAACGCCGACCCGGAAGGCTACGAAGAGGCCCTGCGCCGCTTCCTCACCCCCCTGATGTAAGCCTCGGCACGCCCGCGACCGAGCCGGATCGCGGGCCTCCACGAAGCACCCCGGCGAACCCGACGGCGCCCTTCCGCTTCGGTCCTGGACAACTCTCGTGAGGGCTCGTTCCCGCGTGTCGAGCGCCCCCAGAAACCCCCGCGCTCACCACCCCCGTCGCCTGCCGTGACATTCCGTTTGGGTTTTCGGACCGTCAACCGGAAGACTGCACCCGTGACGTCCCGTAATCCGCGCGACTCCAGGCTCCGACTCGTCAGCCCGCGGCCCCTGGCCGCCGCCCCCCGAGCGGTGACCCAGCGCCGCACGCGCCGCCCCGCACCGCGGCCGCCCGAGGGCACACCGCCGCCCGCGGAACTGGCCCGTATGGCGCGCACCGGCCTGGCCGGCGCGGCCCGTGTCGCCCGCTGGGCCGATGCCGCCCTGCGCCCGGGGCGCGACGGTGCGACCCCCGACAGCAAGGGCACCCTCTCCGACGCCACCGCCGAACGGGCCGCCGCCGAACTGGGGCTGAGCCCGGCTCAGGTCCGCGCGGACTGGGACACCGCACGCCTGGCGGGCCTTGTCGAGGTGCACGGCGGCAGCGCCCGCCCGGGCTGGCGGCTGCGCGCCTGGAACCGCGACGACAGCGCCGTACTGCGCGGCTGGGTCGCCCTCTTCGACGCCTGGTCGCTCGCGTATGCGGAGCCCGCGGACCGCGAACCCGCCGCCGTCGCCGAGGTCGTCTCCGCGATGCCTCAGGTGCTCTCCTTCCTCCAGCTCTCCGCGGGGCCCGTCCCCGTGGAACAACTCCTCGACCTCCTCGAGCAGCGGGTCACGGAACTGCGCACCGAGCGCTGCGAAATCCCCTACGGCCCCCAGCCGGAGGCCAACGCCGAGGTCGCGGACACCCCGCTCGCCCCCCTCCTCGACTGGGCCCTGCACGCCCTCGCCTCCGTGGGCGCGCTCACCTGCGCCGACGGCCAGGCCACCCTCACCCCGCTCGGCAGCTGGGCGGTCTGGGTCAAGCTGGAGCAGATCTGCGTCGCCGCGCAGAGCCCGGCCGGGAACATCGAGCAGTCCGCCGAGGACATGCTCCGCGGCTGCGCTCAGCTGCGCCCCAACGCGGCCCGCGCCGAATACCGCGCCTGGCTGGCCGCCCGCCCCGTCGGCAGCGCCGTCACCGAACTCCTCGACGCCGCCCGCGGCGAGGACGCCCTCACCCGCGGTCTCGCCTTCGAGGCGCTGCGCGTGGTCGGCGCCCCCGCCGAGCCCGACGTGCGCACCGTGGCCGAGGAGACCTCGCTGCGTCCCTACGCCCTGCTGTGGCTCGCCGAGCACGACGGTCACGACCCCGAGGACGCCCACGAGGTGCTCACCCGCGAGGAGGCCACCTGGCTGTGGGTCGACACCGCGGCCGCTGTCGCCGACCACGGTGAAGCCCCGCTCCTCGTACGGCACTTGGAGTCCGCGGTGCAGCCCACCGTGCCCGCACTCCTCGACGAGGTACGCGCGGTCGGGCACCCCCGCACCGTGCAGGTCCTGGTCGCGCTCGCCGCCGCGCACCCGGACCCGGCGCTCGCCAAGGCCGTACGCCGGGCCGCCTTCCAGGTGCACACCGGAGGAAGCTGACGGGGGAGCCGAGGAAAGGAGCCGGCGAGGGAGCCGGCGGAGTCCTACGCCCCTATCTCAGGGGCGTACGTGCCGAAGCTCCAGATATTGCCCTCGAGGTCCCGGGCCATGTAGTCCCGCGAGCCGTAGTCCTGGTCCGTCGGGGGCATCAGGATCTCCGCGCCGTGGTCCACGGCCCGCTGGTGGTGCGAGTCGACGTCGTCCACGACCACGTACACCGCGGTCGGGCCCGCGTCCTTCATCGCGGTGTCGAAGATGCCGCCGCGGCCCTTGGAGCCGAGCATCACCACGCCATTGCCCTGCACCAGTTCGGCGTGCATCACCGTGGTGACCCCGCCCTCGTCGCTCTCGTACACCGATGCCTCGCTGAAGCCGAAGGCTTCCGTGAGCTGCCTGATCGCCGCCTTCGCGTCCGCGTACAGCAGTGTCGGGTAGATGCTCGGGCGCCCGCCGTCCATGCCTGCCATGCCGATCACTCCCTCTCGTCGCGCCGCCGGAACCGCCGCCGGAATCCGACCTGTTGCCCAGTCTCGCACCGGGCACTGACAACGCCCCGCCGAGCGGAAGCCGCTGCCGTCCGGCCTCAGCGGAAGGTGTTGCACCGCGCCATGTCGCCTGTGCTGTAGCCCTCGTAGAACCACTGCTGCCGCTGCTTGGACGAGCCGTGCGTCCAGGTCTCCGGGGTCACCCGGCCCTGGAACCTCTCCTGGATCCGGTCGTCGCCGACGGCCGCCGCCGCGTCCAGGCCGTCGCGGATGTCGGCGTCCGTGAGGCTGGTGATCAGCGGCCGGCCCGTCGACGGGTCCTTCGTCGTCGTCGCGTGGTGCGCCCACACCCCGGCGTAGCAGTCGGCCTGCAGCTCCACCTTCACCGAGTTGCTGTTCGCGCCGGTCAGTCCGTTCTGCGACTTGCCCAGCGTCCCCATCAGGTCCTGCACGTGGTGCCCGTACTCGTGCGCCACCACGTACGCCTGCGCGAACGGCCCGCCGCTGGAGCCGAACTTGGTGCGCAGCTCGTCGAAGAAGCCCAGGTCCAGATAGACCTTGCGGTCGCCGGGACAGTAGAAGGGCCCGACGGCGGACGTGGCGGTGCCGCAGGCCGTACCGATCCGGTTGCTGAAGAAGACCGTCGGGGAGCGTGTGTACGTGCCCCTGCGGCGCGCGAACTCCTGCGCCCAGTAGTCCTGCACGCTGTTGACCACCGCCACCATCCGGCAGTCCTCCTTGGCGTTCGCGTCGCTTCCCTTCTTGCAGGTCTGCTGGACCTGCGCGAGGGAGGAGGAGGTCGACGCGGGCTGGTCGTTCCCGGAGGAGAGCCCTAGCTCGTCGGGACCGATTCCGAAGAACAGTCCGACGAGCAGGGCGAGCAGGCCGGCGATGCCACCCCCGATGGTCGCTCTGCCGCCGGGGATTCGACTGCCGCGCACATCCTGGACCTCGGAGGTGTCCAGGTCGGCGTCGTCGTCGAACTGCATGGGCGCACCACCCTCCGCCGTACGTCGCTCTGTGGCGCCATCCTCGTACGCCCCCAGGTCCCCGGCCCCGGGCGGAGGTCCGAACGGGGGACGCGCTCTCGCCGGTCCGCCGTGTCCCGGCGGCTCTCCGAGCCACCCGCGTCTACGCTCTGCGCCGGATCCGTGGGTTGTGGTGGCGAGGGGGCAAGGTGGTCGTTCTGCCGATCGAGGTGACGGATCCGGACTCACCCGCCCGGCATCCACAGGACACCCCGACCGAGCCCACCCCCAGCACCGTCCCACCGCCGCGAGCGACCCGAGTGGAGCCCGCACTGCCGCCGCTACCGGCCCAGGCGGTACCCGTACCGCTGCCGCGACCGGCGCGTGCGGAGACCTCGTCGCCGCGACCGGCGTATGCGGACTCCTCGTCGCCGCGACCGGCGTGTGCGGAGTCCTCGTCGCCGCGACTGGTTCACGCGGAGTCCGCCTCGTCGCCGCGACCGACTGTCACAGAACCCGTCCCGCGGACCGGCCCCACCGCTCCGCGCCCCGCGAAGGCCGAGCCACCCCTTCCCCCCGCTCCCGCGGGCCGCGCCCTTCGTCGCGTCCTCCCCACCACCCTCGCCCTGCTCCTGGCAGCCCCCCTCCTCGCGGCGGCCCACCAGGCCCGCACCGCCCCCTACGGAGACCACGTCACCGTCCACGCGCGCGTGGAGCACGGGAGCCGGCCGTCGCTGCGGACGACAGGGACCACCGTCGAGGCGTACGACGAAGGAACCGGGCGCCCTCGGTGGACGTACACGCGGGAGGACCGCCGTCCGCTCGCCGTCGTCCCCGCGCGCGGGGACGCGATCGCACTCTGGGACGACGGGCTGGTCACCGCCACCGTGCGGGGCGACGGCAGCGCGGTCCGCTGGCACCGGGCCCTTCCCGGGGCCGCGCCCTGGCTGGCGGCCCACCGGGGCAACGGCGTGCTGCGTACCCTCGGCGCCCGCATGCTCGCCGTCGTCACCCCGCAGCGCATCGCCGCGTACCGCATCGCCGACGGCGACCTGCGCTGGGTGCTGCCCGCCCGCCCGGGCTGCGCCTTCGCGCCCGCGCGCGCGGTGCGTGACCGTACGGCGCTGCTGATCGCCCAGCCCTGCGCGGCCACCGACATCTGGACCGACGAGATCGTCGCGGTGGACGACCTGGGCAGGATCACCCCGGACCGGACGCCGCTGGGCAACGAGCGGAGGGGCGAGCGTCACAGCGTCGAACACCCGCACACAGAAAAAGTGGTTGCACGGCCCCGTTAGACTTGGCCCATGGCCATTCTCCTCGCGCATTAGACGGCGGGAACGCCCTCAGCCGTCCACCCCGCCAACAACCCCGCCCTGGAGTCTGTCCGTGATCTCCGCCTCCGGTATCGAGCTGCGCGCCGGCGCCCGCATTCTCATCGAGTCCGCCACCTTCCGTATCGCCAAGGGCGACCGCATCGGTCTGGTCGGCCGCAATGGCGCGGGCAAGACGACCCTCACCAAGGTCCTCGCAGGCCAGGGCATTCCCGCCGCGGGCACCGTCACCTGCTCCGGCGAGGTCGGCTATCTGCCGCAGGACCCCCGCACCGGCGACCTCGACATACTCGCCGGTGACCGCATCCTCTCCGCACGCGGCCTGGACACCCTGATCCGCAAGATGCGGGAGAACGAGCAGCGCATCGCCAACGGATCGGGTGCCACCCGCGAGAAGGCGATGCGGCAGTACGAGCGCCAGGAGACGGAGTTCCTCACCAAGGGCGGGTACTCCGCAGAGGCAGAGGCCGCCACCATCGCCGCCGCGCTCAACCTGCCCGACCGTGTGCTCGGCCAGCCCCTGCACACGCTCTCCGGCGGTCAGCGCCGCCGTATCGAGCTGGCCCGCATCCTCTTCTCGGACGCCGACACGCTTCTGCTCGACGAGCCGACCAACCACCTCGACGCCGACTCGATCGTCTGGCTGCGCGACTACCTGAAGACTTATCGCGGCGGCTTCATCGTGATCTCCCACGACGTCGACCTCGTCGAGACGGTCGTCAACAAGGTCTTCTATCTGGACGCCAACCGCGCCCAGATCGATGTCTACAACATGGGCTGGAAGCTCTACCAGCAGCAGCGCGAGGCCGACGAGAAGCGCCGCAAGCGCGAGCGTCAGAACGCCGAGAAGAAGGCCTCCGCGCTCCACTCGCAGGCCGACAAGATGCGCGCCAAGGCCACCAAGACGGTCGCCGCGCAGAACATGGCCAAGCGCGCCGACCGGCTGCTCGCCGGACTCGAAGCGGTCCGGGCCTCCGACAAGGTCGCCAAGCTGCGCTTCCCGGAGCCCGCGCCCTGCGGCAAGACGCCGCTCACCGCCGAGGGCCTGTCGAAGTCGTACGGCTCCCTGGAGATCTTCACCGACGTCGATCTGGCCATCGACAAGGGCTCCCGCGTCGTCATCCTCGGTCTGAACGGTGCCGGAAAGACGACCCTCCTCAGGCTCCTCGGCGGCGTCGAGACGCCCGACACCGGCGAGGTCGTGCAGGGCCACGGCCTCAAGCTCGGCTACTACGCGCAGGAGCACGAGACCCTCGACCCCGAGCGCACGGTGCTGGAGAACATGCGCTCCGCCGCCCCCGACCTCGACCTGGTCGAGGTCCGCAAGACGCTCGGCTCGTTCCTGTTCTCCGGCGACGACGTCGACAAGCCCGCCGGCGTCCTCTCCGGCGGCGAGAAGACCCGCCTCGCGCTCGCGACCCTCGTGGTCTCCTCCGCGAACGTCCTCCTGCTCGACGAGCCGACGAACAACCTCGACCCGGCCAGCCGCGAGGAGATCCTCGGCGCGCTGCGCACGTACAAGGGCGCCGTCGTCCTCGTCACCCACGACGAGGGCGCCGTCGAGGCGCTCCAGCCGGAGCGGATCATCCTGCTGCCGGACGGTGTCGAGGACCTGTGGGGCGCCGACTACGCGGACCTGGTGGCTCTCGCCTAGCCCTTGCGCACCCCTCGGGCGGGGGTCAGCCCCGCGTGATCGAATGACTGATCCACTGCGTATGGATCATTCGGCCGATCCGTGATCCATCATCTGTGTGAGATCTCCTCGTACCGAGGTGTGTCGTACATCGATTTCGCGGCCGAGCCCTTTGTTCCCAAGGGCTCGGCCGTCTCGCGTCGCTGACCAGGTACTTCGCGGAAGAACCCGTTCGGCCGTACGGACGACGGCGGCCGGAACCTGGAATTCCACTCGTGGGGACGGGCTCCTGTCGTCAAAACCTTGTCTTACGGACCTTGCCGAATGGGTGGCCATGAGGCCCGTGAGGGGTGATCATGAGAGTCCAGAGCGCACTTCCCATGAGGAGGCACGGGTGGCCGAGACTCTGAAGAAGGGCAGCCGGGTGACCGGCGCCGCGCGCGACAAGCTCGCGGCAGACCTGAAGAAGAAGTACGACTCCGGTGCGAGCATCCGGGCGCTGGCCGAAGAGACCGGCCGCTCGTATGGCTTCGTGCACCGGATGCTCAGCGAGTCGGGCGTCACGCTCCGAGGGCGTGGCGGAGCGACGCGGGGCAAGAAGGCCGCCTCGGCCTGAGGCCGGGCGTCCCCATCGGCTTCGGTGGTGGCCACCCGGTCGGTCGGGTGATCGACCGGGTGGTTACTGTGCAGTCACTTAGGTGTGTCCCTCGTGGGGTACGCACCTGATCCGACCGCACCCATCGGAGGCGCCCCATGGCTTCGCTCGACCCGGTACTCGACAAGGACGGCGTACGGCTCACCGTCGACGACGCGATCGCCACGGTGACGCTGACCAACCCGACCAAGCGCAACGCCCAAAGTCCTGCTCTGTGGCGGGCGTTGACGCAGGCCGGCCGGTCACTGCCGGGCTCTGTGCGCGTGGTCGTCCTGCGCGCCGAGGGCAAGTCCTTCTCCGCCGGGCTCGACCGGCAGGCGTTCACGCCCGAGGGCTTCGACGGGGAACCGTCGTTCATCGACCTCGCGCGTGGTTCCGATGCCGAGCTCGACGCGACCATCGCGGAGTACCAGGAGGCTTTCACCTGGTGGCGGCGCAGCGACATCGTGTCCATCGCCGCTGTGCAGGGGCATGCCATCGGCGCGGGGTTCCAGCTCGCGCTCGCCTGTGATCTGCGCGTCGTCGCGGACGACGTGCAATTCGCCATGCGCGAGACCAGCCTGGGGCTCGTGCCCGACCTCACGGGGACGCATCCGCTGGTGAGCCTGGTGGGGTACGCCCGCGCGCTCGAAATCTGCGCGACGGGGCGTTTTGTGCTGGCCGAGGAGGCCGAGCGCACGGGGCTCGCCAACCTCGCGGTGCCCGGCGGGCAGCTCGACGACGCGGTGCGTGACCTTGCCGCCGCGGTGCTCGCCGCGCCGCGGGATGCCGTCATCGAGACCAAGGCGCTCCTGCGCGGGGCGCAGGAGCGGTCGTACGAGGAGCAGCGGCTTGCCGAGCGTGCGGCTCAGGCCCGGCGGCTTCGGGACCTCGCCGGGGTGGGTGACTGAGACCGGCTTGGGGCTGCGGGCCGCCGGGGGTGGGTCGCGCAGTTCCCCGCGCCCCTGAATCAGCGCACGGCGGTTACCAGTACGGCCACTGATGGCGTGTCCGTCAGGGTCTGCGTGACCGCCGTCCTGACGGCCCTTGCCACCTCCACGGTCCGTTCGTCCGCCGCGACCGCCAGCTCGACGCGGACGTGGCGGCGCGGCAGGGCTGAGTCGTCGCCGCGCACGTCCTCGATGTGCACCGGGCGGCCCAGGAGGTCCGTCAGGTGGGTCACACCCAGCACCGACAGGGCGGCTGCCGCTACCCGGGCCTCCTCGGGGTCCGTCGGTTCGGCGGCCTCTCGGACCTCGTCAGGGCGTACGGCGGCGGGGGGCTCGTCCTCGTCGAGCAGTCCCGTCACCCGTAGATCCACTTCCCTGACCGTCAGACCGAGGCGTTCCGTCGCCGCCGTGGCCAGGGCCAGGCGCAGGCGGGCCGCTGTCGTCTGGAGCGGCTCGACGCCCGGGGCGGTGGGGTCCGTCCTCGCCGCGAACTCCGCGGTGATGCGGAGCGGACCGGGCGGCAGCGCGCCGGGCGGGGGCGGTACGGCGGGGTCGTACGTCTCCTCCGGGTCGGCGAGTGAGATCCGGAGCGTGCCCAGGCGCACACCGCGCACGGGATCGGCCGCACGCCGCAGTACCGAGTCGGCCGCCTCCTCCGTGATCCACGCGCCGTCGCGCGGGAGGCCGAGGGCCGGCAGTCTGCCGAGCCCGAGCTGGTGTCGTACTACCTGCGCCCACCGGTCCGCCGTCATTGCTCCAGCCTGCCGCATCCCCGGCGCGCGACCGCGCAACCCCACTTACTGTGGGTGCAGGAGGACGACCGAAAGGGACGTACGGCGATGACTGACATGACAGAGCCGGACCGGACGGAGACCCCCGCCGGCGAGAAGGGGTCGCCCCAGACCCGTAAGCCCGGAGTCACCAAGCGAGGCGGCGGTGACCCCGCCACCCGGGGACGGACCACGATCGCCGACGGCGTCGTGGAGAAGATCGCCGGGCTCGCGGCCCGCGACGTGCTCGGTGTGCATGCGATGGGCAGCGGACTGAGCCGGACTTTCGGGGCGGTGCGCGATCGTGTGCCCGGCGGTACGAAGTCCGTCTCGCGAGGTGTGAAGGCCGAGGTCGGCGAGCTGCAGACCGCGCTCGACCTGGAGATCGTCGTCGACTACGGCGTGTCGATCGGCGACGTGGCCCGTGCCGTGCGCGAGAACGTCATCGCGGCCGTCGAGCGCATGACGGGCCTTGAGGTCGTCGAGGTCAACATCGCGGTGAGTGATGTGAAGCTTCCCGAGGAAGAAGAGGAGGAGCCGGAGACACGGCTCCAGTGACCGCCCGGTCACCGTACCGCTAGTGATCACTCGGCCACCGAACTGCTGAGGAGCACACCATGAGCTTGGCCGTGATCGGCATGATCGCCGGAATGGCGCTGGGCTTCGCCGGGTACTTCGGCGGATTCGGGGCCTTCTTGCTGGTGGCCGCCCTGGGGGCCATCGGGTTCGTCGTCGGGCGGTTCCTGGAGGGGGACCTGGACGTCGGCGACTTCTTCCGCACCCGCGACAACCGACGGCGGTGACGCGTGCCAGGTCATGTCGACCGGCTCGGTGAGACGCGGCGGCCCGCGACGGTCGTCGCGGCGGCCGACCGGGGCGCGACCCGGATCGCCGACCGGGTCGTCGCGAAGATCGCCGCCCAGGCGGCGCGCGAGGTGCTGCCCGCGCTGCCCCCGGACGCCGTGCCCCCGCACGCGAGCGTCGTCGTGCACCACGAGAGCGCCCGCTTGCGTGTCAGCCTCGAACTCGACTACCCCTCCGACATCGGCGGCCGGTGCAACGCGGTGCGTCGCCATGTCGCTGAGCGGGTAAGGGCGTTGGCGGGGATGGAAGTGCCGGAGGTGGCCGTCCAGGTGGAGCGGCTGCACCTGGCGCAGGCGCCCGGCGTGGCACAGGGGAGGACGCGATGAGCGAGTCCCAGGGCTCCGACAGCACCCAGCGCATGCCTGTACTGGAGAAAGCGGGTGAGAGCGCACTCGGTCAGTCCGCCTCCGCGGCGGCGTACGAACCGCTGCACACCGTGGACGACGAGGACGGCGGTCAGGGCCGTTTCTGGTCCGCGCGCCGCGTCCCCGCGGGCATCCTCGCGGTGGTGATCCTCGTCGTGGCTGCCGTCTTCCTCTACGACATCGCAGCCGTACGAGCCCACCGGTCCGCCATGCACTGGCGCAAGTCGCTGGCCCGGCAGCTCGCCGAACGGTCCCTCGACGACACCTGGGTGCTCGTCGGCGCGGGAGTCGCGGCCGCCCTCGGGATCTGGCTGATCGTCCTCGCCGTCACGCCCGGACTGCGCGACGTGCTGCCGATGCGGCGCACCCATGCCGACGTCCGGGCCGGGCTGCACCGGGGCGCCGCCGCGATGGCGCTGCGCGACCGGGCCATGGAGGTCGCCGGGGTGCAGTCGGTCCGGGTGCGCATGGGCCGTACGAAGGCCGACGTCCGTGCGGTCTCGCACTTCCGTGAACTCGACGACGTACGTGCCGACTTGGACGCCACGCTCGCCGACGGCATCAGGGGGCTCGGACTCGCCCGGCCGCCCGCGCTGTCGGTGCACGTCCGGCGCCCCGGACGGAAGGGGTGAGGCCCATGCTCCGGATGGTCAACCGCGTACTGCTCGGGATCGTCGGCCTCGCGCTGGTCGTCATCGGCGGCTCCGTGCTCGCCGTCGGGCTCGGCGCGAAGCCGCCCTCGTGGTGGATCCACGACGGGCAGCACGACGTGCTGCTCAGCCAGGCCGAGCGGACCCGGTGGCGGGACAACGGCTGGTGGTGGCCCACCGTCATCGCCGTCCTCGCGATTCTGGTGCTGCTGTCCCTGTGGTGGCTGGCGGCCGTGCTGCGGCGGCGCCGGCTCGCCGAGGTGCTCGTCGACACCGGCGACGGCGAGGGCGCGCTGCTGCGCGGGCGGGCCCTGGAAGGCGTACTGGCCACCGAGGCGACGCAGTTGGACGGCGTCGAGCAGGCACAGATCCTGCTGACCGGGCGGCGCAGCGCACCCGAGGCGCGGGTGCAGCTTCTGCTGGAACCGCATGTGGACCCCGGGCAGGCCCTGCACCTGCTGACGGCGGAGGCGCTGGCGCACGCGCGGGACTCGGCGGGCCTCGCCGCGCTCCCCGCGGAGGTACGCCTCCGCGGGGTCAAGCACCGTGCCCAGCGGGTCAGTTGATCCTTGCCGGGAACCTGTCGGCCAGAATCTGTCGGCCAGGAATCTGTCGGCCAGAACCTGTCGGCCAGGAATCTGTCGGCGAGGAACCTAGAAGCCGTGCCGCATTCCGCCGTCCACCGGCAGCATGATGCCCGTGAGGTACGACGCCGCCGGTGAGAGCAGGAACGCGGCGGTGCGGCCGAACTCCTCCGGGGTGCCGTAGCGGCGCAGCGGAATGCGGGCCTCGTTGGCCGCGCGGGTGGCCTCCGGATCGGCGGAGTAGCCGTCGAGTTCGCGGACGCGGTCGGTGTCGATGCGGGACGGGAGCAGGCCGACGACGCGGATGCCGCGCGGGCCCAGCTCGTCCGCGAGGGACTTGGCGAAGCCCGCCAGACCGGGGCGCAGACCGTTGGAGATGGTCAGCCCGGGGATCGGCTCGTGCACCGAGGCGGACAGCACGAAACCGATGACACCGCCTTCGCCGAGCTCCGCGGCGGCCGCGCGGGCCAGCCGCACCGCGCCCAGGAAGACCGACTCGAACGCGGCCGTCCACTGCTCGTCCGTGTTGTCGGCGACGAACCCGGGCGGCGGGCCGCCGACGCTGATCAGGATGCCGTCGAAGCCGCCGAAGTGGTCACGGGCGGCGGCGATCAGCCGGGCCGCGGTCCCCGGGTCGGCGTTGTCGGCGGCGCCCCCGACCGCGTTCGGGCCGAGCGCGGAGGCGGCGTCGGCGACGCGCTTCTCGTCGCGCCCCGTCACGATCACCTTCGCACCGTCGGCGACGAGTTCACGCGCGGCGGCGTTGCCCAGGCCACGGGTGGCTCCCGTGACGACGTACACACGGTCCTTCAGTCCAAGATCCATGGCCCCTATCCTGCCTGCTCGCCCCCGAACAGGGCGAGGGCGGTACCCACCAGGCCGATATGGCTGAACGCCTGAGGGAAGTTGCCGAGCTGGCGGCCGGAGACGGGGTCGTACTCCTCGGAGAGCAGGCCCACATCGTTGGCGAGTCCCACCAGCCGTTCGAACAGTTCACGGGCCTCCTCCGTACGACCCGTCAGATGCAGTGCCTCCGCGAGCCAGAACGAGCAGACGAGGAAGGTGCCCTCACCGCCCGGCAGCCCGTCGAGGGCGGACTGCTCGGTGCCGACGCCCATCTGCTCGGTGCTGATGGCGGTCGACTCGGTGCCGGTCTGTTCGATGCTGACCCGGGTCTGCTCGAAGCTGATCCGGGTCTCCTCGATGCTGTATCTGCGCAGGAAGCCGTTGTGGTCGAGCTCCTCGCGGACCGCGGCGATCGTGCCGAGAACCCGCGGATCGTCGTGCGGCAGGAAGCCGACGTGGGGGATGAGCAGCAGCGAGGCGTCCAGCTCGCGCGAGCCGTAGGACTGCGTGAAGGTGTTCCGCTCGGGGTCGTAGCCGCGTTCGCACACCTCCCGGTGCACCTCGTCGCGCATCGCGCGCCAGCCCTCCAGGTCGCCTTCGAGGTCCGGGTCGCCCTCCAGGGTGCGTACGGCGCGGTCTGCGGCCACCCAGGCCATGACCTTCGAGTACACGAAGTGCCGACGCGGGCCGCGCACCTCCCAGATCCCCTCGTCCGGCTGTCGCCACGCCGTCCGCAGGAACTCCATCAGGGCGACCTGCACCCGCCACATGTGCGGCTTGGACGGCAGGCCCGAACGCCGGGCCAGCGACAGTGAGTCGATCACCTCGCCGTACACGTCGAGCTGCAACTGCTGCACGGCGTCGTTGCCGACCCGCACCGGGTACGAGCCCGCGTGGCCGTTCAGCCACGGCAGTTCGTACTCGGACAGGCGGCGTTCGCCCGCGAGGCCGTACATGATCTGCAGGTCCGCCGGGTCGCCCGCGACCGCGCGCAGCAGCCAGTCGCGCCAGGCCTCGGCCTCCTCGAGGTAGCCGGCCTCCAGGAGCGCGCCGAGGGTGAGCGTGGAGTCGCGCAGCCAGCAGTAGCGGTAGTCCCAGTTGCGGACGCCGCCCAGCTCTTCGGGCAGCGAGGTGGTGGGGGCGGCCACGATGCCGCCGGTCGGCGCGTAGGTGAGTGCCTTGAGAGTGATCAGGGAGCGCACGACGATGTCCCGGTGCGGGCCGTCATAACGGCAGCGCGCCGCCCACGCCTGCCAGTCCTCGACGCTGGTGCGCAGCGCCTCGAAGGGGTCGCAGAGGGGTGGACGCGGCTGGTGCGAGGGGTGCCAGGTCAGAACGAAGGCGACTTTCTCCCCCTTTTCGACCGTGAACTCCGAGTACGTGCAGAAGTCCTTGCCCCAGGTGCGCACGGGCGGCTCACTGCGCAGCCAGACCGAGTCCGGGCCCGCGACCGCCACACGGTGGCCGTCCGCCCGGCGCATCCACGGCACGATCGAGCCGTAGTCGAAGCGCAGCCGGAGCAGGCTGCGCATGGTGACCCGGCCGCTCAGCCCTTCGATGACGCGTACGAGATCGGGGGCGTGCTCGCGCTGCGGCATCAGGTCCGTCACCCGGACCGAGCCCTCGTCCGTGTCCCACTCGGTGTCGAGCACGAGTGTGTCCGGACGGTACGCGCGCCGGGTGCAGGGGCCGGCGCCCTTGGGTGCGATGCGCCAGTGCCCGTTGTTCTCGTCGCCAAGAAGCGCGGCGAAACAAGCCGCGGAATCGAAGCGGGGCAGACACAGCCAGTCGACGGAGCCGTCGCGGCCCACCAGAGCGGCGGTCTGCTCGTCCCCGATGAGCGCGTAGTCCTCGATGCGTTGGTGCACGGTGGACGGGTTCCCGAGGGGAGCGGTGGCCAATCGGGCCGCCAGAGTGGCGCGAACCGTCCGCGCCGGGGTGGCGGCCCTGGCGCTAGACGGCCGCCGCTGCCGTTTCCGGCGTGGCCTGCGCCGTCGCGGCCTCCGCCCGGTCACGGCGTTCGCGGCGGACCAGGATCACCCAGCCCACGGGAACGCCCGCCGAGAACAGCCACCACTGGATCGCGTACGCCATGTGCGGACCGATGTCGCTGTGCTCGGGGTCGGGGATCAGCTCGGGGGAGTCGCCCTTGGGCTCCGGCGCGGTCTGCTCGATGTAGCCGCCGAGGACCTGCTTGCCGAGCCGCTGCGCCTGCTGCTCGCTGCTGATCAGCATGACCTGGCGGTCGGGCAGGCCCTCGACGTTCTTGATGCCGCTGTCGGCGGTCGTCTCGTCGGCCATGAGCCGGCCGGTGACGGTGATCTCGCCCTGCGCGGGCGCCGGGATCTTCGGGAACGCGGTCTGCGCGCCGTTCGCCGGGATCCAGCCCCGGTTGACGACGAGGACCCGGCCGTCGTCCAGGACGAACGGGGTCAGGACGTGGTAGCCGACCTCGCCGTCGGAGTTGGTGCGGCGGCGTACGACCTCTTCGTGCGCGGTGTCGAAGTGCCCCTTCGCCGTCACCCGGCGGTACAGGTCGTCGTGCTTGATGTGCTGCCCCGGCGCGGTGAGCGACTCGGCGGGCACCGGCTCGGCGGCCAGTGAGTCGGAGATCACCGTGTTCAGCGCGACCTTGTGTTCATGGCGGTGCAGCTGCCAGTAGCCCAGTCGGATCATCGTCGGGATGAGCGCGAGGGTCACGAGGGTGAGAATCACCCACTGCCGGGTCAACAGGAAGCGGTACACCCCATTGACGTTACTCGGCACGATTCGGCCCCCGACGGGAGGGTCCCGCCGAGGGCCGTGCGGATGCCGCGTGCCGGGCTCGGGACGCGGCCCTGTGACGGGCTCGGGACGCTGCCCCGTGCCGGGCCGGGGAGCGAGGCTCAGACCTTGTCGATGATCCCCACCTTCCCCTCCGCGCGGGCGCAGTGCGCGCCGCAGAACCAGTGGCCCTCGACCTCGACTCCTTGGCCGATGATCTGGACGCGACAGTGCTCGCAGATGGGGGCCATCCGGTGGATCGCGCAGGAGAAGCAGTCGAAGACGTGCACCGCGCCCTGCGCGTGCACCTCGAACGTCATGCCGTAGTCATTGCCACATACTTCACATCTCGCCATGCGCCACAGGGTGAGGGGCCGACGCGGTGCGGGCGAGCGGGCGCCGGGCGAGTCGCCCGCCAATCACCCGTACGTCCGTCAGCCCTCGTACGTCCGTCAGGGGCCCCGGGGGTCCCTCAGCGGCGGTCTTCCGTCGGTGGCCCTCGGTCCTCCGTCGGTGGCCGCCGCCCGTTCGTGAGTGGCCCTCGGCCGTCAGGCGGTGCCCGCCGGGCGTTCGTCAGTGGCCCTCGGTGGACGTCGGCGGTCGTCGGTCACCTCTCCGTCGCCGGCTCCACGTCCCCCAGCAGCTGGCCGAACGCCGCCTCGTCGATCACCGGTGTCCCGAACTGCTTGGCCTTGACCACTTTCGACGTACTGGAGTCCGGGTCGTTGGTGACGAGCAGGCTGGTGAGCCGGGACAGGCTCGTCGCGACATGCAGCCCGGCCTCGACGGCGCGGTCCTCCAGCAGTTCGCGGTCGACGGAGGTGTCCCCGGAGAAGGCGACCCGCATGCCCTGCTTGAGCGGTTTGCCCTCTTCATAACGGCCTGGGTTGGGATAGGGGCATGCGGGACGCTTACGGGAAGGGCGCCAACTACCGGACGGGTAGCCGCTCCCGGACGGGTAACCGCCCGACTGGCGCCCGATCCGCGGCGTCGCGGGGCTGTCGGACCACTCCTTGAGCGGCCGGCACTCCAGCAGCGGCAGCCGCACCCCGTCGCGCGCGGCCGCGCGAAGGCTCGGCCGGAATGCCTCGGCCAGCACGCGCGCGTCGTCCAGCGCGTGGTGCGCCCGCTGCTGCACGACCCCGAAGTGCGCGGCCAGCGACTCCAGCTTGTGGTTGGGCAGCGGCAGCCCCAGCTCCTTGGAGAGGGCGATGGTGCACAGCCGCTGGCGCACCGGCGCCTCGCGCTCCGCGCGCGCGTACTCGCGCGCGATCATCGACCAGTCGAAGACCGCGTTGTGCGCGACCAGCACGCGGTCGGCGAGCCGGTCGGCGAACTCCTCGGCGATCTCCTGGAAGAGCGGCGCCCCTTCGAGCATCTCGCTCGTCAAGCCGTGGATCCACACCGGGCCCGGGTCCCGCTCCGGGTTGACCATCGTGTACCAGTGGTCCTGGACCTCACCGCGCGCGTCCAGCCGGTAGACGGCGGCCGAGATTATCCGGTCGTCGCGGGCCAGGCCTGTGGTCTCCACGTCAACGACCGCGTACCCCTGCGGATACGCGGCCGGCCAGGAGGCTGGGGACGCTGCGGTCGTGAGGTCTTCGAGCATGGTCATTGAGGATACGGGCCGCGACTGACAGTCAGGCCGTCGCCTTCCCGGAACGCGGGGCTCCCAGGGCCCCGGACATGGCCACCCGCGCGTGGACCCCGCAAGGGCGCCGCGCCGGCCCCGAGTTGACGCCGCGCCCGCCTGCCGGCCCGGCGTCGCCGCGGGCTCTCAGCCCAGTGCCGCCACGAGGTCCCCCGCCGTCAGCGGCTCCAGACCGCAGCCGTCGACCGGGCCGGGCAGCAGCCGGTACACGGACCCGGTCGCGCCCTCCGGGGCGACACCGCCGTGCACGAGGGCGAGCAGCGCGTGCTTCTTGGCGGCCGTCTCGGCGGCGAGCGCTTTCGCGTCCTCCGAGGGGCGCCGCCACTCCGGCGGCTCCAGGGCACGCACGCGTGCCGCGAAGGCCAAGTCGGTCTCACCCTCCCGGCGGTGGTAGTGCCACAGCTCATCGGTCGAGGGCGCGCGGCGGACCACCGCGACCTCATCCGTACGGGCCGCGGCGTGCCAGACCGCGAGGTCCCACAGCGTCGTACGGCCCGAGGTGAAGTACTGGAAGAGGTCCTTGCCGACACGGCCGAGGTCGGCGCTGTGCCGGTGCACGCTGTGGAAGCCCTCGGACGGCGGCAGATGCAGGTCCGTCCACAGGAACGTGCGGCGCTCCAGATCGACCAGCATCGGGACGTGGATGCGCGACTCGCCCTCCAGGTCGTAGCGCTGGCGCACCGTCCGAGGATCGTACGAGGCATCGCGGCTGTCCTTCGAGGGCAGCGCCATGAACCCGGCGAAGGCGTCGAGGAGCCGCTCGAAGGGGACGTTGTTGTAGCTGAAGACGATGGGCACGGCGAACCGCACCCGGCCGTCGGCGAGCGCCGCGAGGTCCAGGTCCGCGTACTCGGTCGCGCCGTCGGGTGCCGGAGCCGAGGTGAGGTCCCCGGAGTGCACCGCGGCCCGGTCCCCGTACACGAGGTTCGTGTAGTCGCACACGCCCACGAACGTCCAGTCCTCGTCGTACAGCGCGACGGACAGATCGAGGTCCACGCGCGTCTTGTCGGGCTGCGTCCAGTGCAGGAAGAGCCGAAGGACCTCGCCCTGGGGCAGCGGCTGGCTGCTGCCGCGCGGCACGGAGACGAGCGCCTTCGCGGACGCGCGTTCGGCGGAGGGGACGGCCAGGCCCGCGAGACCCGAGTCGAGGACCGCGAGGTCGAAGCGCGAGGCGTCGGCCAGACGGCGCAGGGCCTCCTCCTCCAGGAGCGCGCACACGCCCTCGGCGACCGCCTCGGCCAGTGGGGCCCGGGTGTCGTCGAGGGTGAAGGAGTGCGTCACCTGGCCGCGCGGGAAGAACACCCGCCGTTCGCCCGGGAGATGCCGGACACGCAGCCGGCCGAGCGCCGCGAGCAGCGGGCCGGGACCGGCCTTGGGCAGGACCCGCCGCAGGGTGTCGGCGAACCCGTCCGGCAGCCCCGTCAGGTCGTGCAGTCGCAGCAAGTGGTCCATCCTGCGCAGCAGCTCGCCCGGGCGCTGGGCCAGCAGGGCGAGCGCTGCGGTGAAATCGCCTTCCCGCAGGGCCTGTTCGGTGCGCGCTCCCCAGGTGTCGGCCTTGAGGCGCGTGCCGTCGACGCGTACCGCGTCAGGGTGCGCGGCCGCCGTACGCAGCAGGGCCTCGCCCAGCGGTGTGGCGGAGGTGTCCGTGGCGCGCAGTACGGCGAAGGCGAGGGCGGCCTTCGGGCGGCGCGCGTGCTGCTCGTACGGGTGCAGGATCTCGGCGGCGCGCTTCCAGGCGACCGGATGCCGCAGAACGTCCTCGACCAGCGACGACGCCTCGAACCCGTCGAGCACGGCGAGGAGTTCGCGGCGCAGCGCGCGCGGAAGCGAGCGCAGGCGCCGCAGTTCGATCAGATCGGCCTCGCCGCCCGACCAGACCTGCAGCAGACGCAGGACGTCGGTCGCGGTGGTCAGGTGTGCGGCGAGCAGCGGGCGCACGGCCTCGCGCGTACGCCGGTCCAGCAGGAGGCTGCCCAGGACCAGCGCCTTCGTCTCGCGGACCGGGATGTCCTCGGGCATCCAGCTCAGCGAGGCGGAGGCGTGCGCAAGCAGCAGCTTCACGTCGGCGCGGTCCTGCGGCGGCAGCGGCGTACGCCGGGCCAGCAGCCGGAGCAGCGCCTTCGTGGCGTCGGCCTTCCGGTCGGTGCCGAGGGCGAGCAACTTCAGTGGGCCGGTGGGCACTTCGAGCCGACGGCGGGGCTCGGCCGGCTTCAGGAACGGGTCGCCGCCGTCGATACGGCGATGGCAGATCGGGCAGCCGGAATAGTCGGCGCCGTCCCAGCACGTGCGGCACACCAGGTGGGCGCACGGCGACACGGGGTGCACGCTGCCGACGGTGCCGCACAGCACGCACGGCTGCGCCGGCCACTGCAGCAGCAGCGTGAAGACGCGGTCGACGTAGAGCTCGAAGGTGTCGTCGGGCACCGATGCCGGGAAGCTGCGGAACAACGGCATGTGTGTGCGGTCGGCGCCCAGCTCCGCGTCGATCCGCCGGATCAGGGAGCCGCCGGCGTCGGCGAGTCCGGCGGGGCCGAGCCAGGCGAGCGCGGCGCGCAGCGGTGCCGTCGGGGCGAATCCCCGGTCGAGCAGCTCGGCCTCCAGGGCGGTCAGGCCCTCGGTCGTCGACGGGTCGCCCGGGCGTGGTCCGGCCTGGTCGACGTAGACGGTACGGAGGCGGCGGAGCAGCACGGACGACAGCACGGACAAACGGATTCCCCCCGGAAAGTGTGTGTGAGGCGGGGGCGGGGAGTGAGCGCGCTACGGGTGTCATAGAAAGAGTGAGAAGGAAGCACGCTTGCGGAGCCGCCCCCGCGATCACGGAGTCTAGGGAGTCGGCGGTCCGCACTGCCACCGAATATTTTCGAGGTCCGGATCAGCGGGCGAGCAGCGCTTCCACCAACGCCCGTACGGAGGTGACGAACAGCCGCTCCTGGTCGACCGGCCCGGCCAGCGCACGGGCCAGGCCCGGATCGTCCTCCGCGGTCTCGGAGCCCCACAACTCCTCCTCGGCGGGCCGCTGCACCGGCGCGCGCTCCCGATTGCGCTCGACCAGGACGAAGCCGACGACCAGGAACTGCACGGCCCGTACGACCTCGGCCGCGCGGGCGCCCCGCAGCCCCGTGGCGTGCACCTCGTGCACCAGGGCGCGCTGCGCGGGCAGGAACATCCGCTCGGTCAGGCCGCGTTCGTGCACCATCGCGACGAGGTGCGGGTGGTCGCGCAGCTGTCGGCGCAGGGCGCGGGCCACCGACACGATGCGCTGCGCCGGCGTGCGCCCGGTGGGGCGGATCACGCCGAGATCCGCGACGGTCCGCTCCACGAGTGCGTCGAGCAGGGACTCGCGATTGCCGACGTGCCAGTAGATCGAGGTCACCGCGGTGCCCAGCTCGGCGGCGAGCTTGCGCATCGTCAGGGCGTCCGGGCCGTGCTGCTTCACGAGTCCGGCGGCGGTCTCCAGGACCTCGTCGCGCGTGAGTGCCGGTCTTCCCATGGTGCTCCCAAGTCCGTGTCCGCACAAGTATTTACCCTTCGCGGAGTCTGCTGTAACTGTGTTACAGGCGCCAGTGACGGACCATCAGGAACTTTCGATGCCTTCGGTGAAGGGCGGTACGACATGGCACGAGTGAGGTACGGGGCACGGACCGAGGCGGAGATCGCCGCCGCGCGCGCCGCGAGCTCCAGACTCCCCGACATCTGGTCCACCGGCGTGGTGGCCGTCTGGGAGAGCGATCCGGACGCGGTCGCGGCGGTCCTGCCGCCCCCGTTGAAACCCACCGGGCGGCCGCTGGTGCGGGTGAACATCAGCAAGGTCGACCTGCCCGGATACCCGCTGGGCGCGGGCTCGTTCGCCGTCGCCGCAGCGCACGACGGCGTCGAGGGCTGGTACCCGCTCGTCATGCCGATGACCCACGAGCGGGCTCTCATCGGCGGTCGCGAGGTCTTCGGGGAGCCCAAGAGGCTCGGCGAGGTGACGGTCGAGCGCGACGGTCTCGTCGTCCGCGCCGCACTCGCCCGGCACGGCATCGCGTTCGTCGAGGTGCGCGGCGCCGTCAGCGGCGACCTGCCGTTGCCCGAGCCCGCACAGAAGACCGACTTCTACTTCAAGTTCCTTCCCGCGGTGGACGGTTCCGGCTTCGACGCCGACCCCGTCCTCGTGCACTGCGTGCGCAACGAGAAGGTGCGCAAGCTGGAGCGCGTCACCGGGGACGTCGTCCTGCGCGAGTCGATGTACGACCCCGTCGCCGATCTCCCCGTACGCGAACTCGTCGAGATCACCATCGGCGAGAAGACCACCGACCAGAAGGGCAAGGTCGTCGAACGGGTCAGCGCCCAGGCCCTGTTGCCGTACATCCACCAGCGCTACGACGATCCCCAGCAGATCCTCGACGGGCCGCCGGAGGGGAGTGCCTGATGGATCTCCGGGAAGGTCAGGTCGCCGTCGTCACCGGCGCGGCGAGCGGGATCGGGCTCGCGATGGCACGGCGGTTCGCGGCGGACGGTCTGAAGGTCGTCCTCGCGGACGTCGAGGAGGGCGCCCTGGAGAAGGCCGCGGCCGAGCTGCGGGAGGACGGCGCCGACGTGCACGCGCGCGTGGTGGACGTCGGGGAGCGCTCGGAGGTCGTCGAGCTGGCCGAGGCCGCGTACGAGAAGTACGGCGCCGTGCACGTGCTGTGCAACAACGCCGGGGTCGGATCCGGTGCCGAGGGCCGCATGTGGGAGCACGACCCGAACGACTGGAAGTGGGCGTTCGCCGTCAACGTCTGGGGCGTCTTCCACGGCGTCCAGGCGTTCGTCCCCCGGATGATCGCCCAGGGCGAGCCGGGCCACGTCGTCAACACCTCCTCCGGGGACGGCGGCATCGCCCCGCTGCCCACCGCCTCCGTGTACGCCGTCACCAAGGCGGCCGTCGTGACGATGACCGAGTCGCTGTACGCCCACCTGAAGGCGGAGCACGCGCGCGTGGGCGCGTCCGTGCTCTTCCCCGGGCCCCACATGCTCCGTACGGGCCTGTGGGAGTCGCACCGCAACCGGCCGTCGCGGTACGCGAAGCAGAGGCCCAGGAAGACCCCGTACCGCAGTCTCGACCAGTGGGAGGCCGCGATGAAGGAGGCGGGCCACGAGGTGCGGTTCACACCCGTCGAGGAGGTCGCCGACCTCGTCGCCGAGGGGATCCGACAGGACCGCTTCTGGCTGCTGCCGGAGAGCGAGCACAGCGACCGGCAGATCCGGGCGCGGTCGCAGTCGATGCTCGACCGTTCCGAACCGTCGTACCTGGAGAACTTCATTCTGGACTGAGGAGGCGGGCGATGGCCGGCCAGGACCCCTACCTGATCATCTCCTCCGACTGCCACGCCGGACTCCCCACCGAGGAGTACCGGCCCTATCTGGACCCCCGTTTCCACCGGGACTTCGACGAGTTCCTCGCGGGCCGCGACCGGCGCCGCGAGGAGATGACGCGGCTCGGCATCCGCAACGAGGCGTTCGCGAACAAGTGGTTCCAGGACAACGAGGAAGGCCTGCGCGGCGGCTGGGACACCGCGCAGCGCCTCAAGGAGCTGGACGGCGACGGCGTGGCCGCGGAGGTCGTCTTCCCGGACGCGGACGCCGTGGACAGCCAGACGGCCGCCCCCTTCGGCGTGGGCCTCGGCCTCTCCGGCGACCAGGACCCCGAGCTCGGCATGGCGGGCGCGCAGGCGCACAACCGCTGGCTTGCGGACTTCGTCTCCGAGAACCCGGAACGGCACTGCGGAGTCGCCCTGCTGCCCATCACGGCGGAGGTGTCGCGCGTGGTGGAGGAGGTGTACCGGGCGAAGGAGTCGGGGCTCGGCGCCCTGATGATCCCCTCCATGTGGGTCGACAAGGAGCCGTACCACGACCGGCGTTACGACCCCGTGTGGGCGGCGGCCGCCGAGTGCGGGATGCCGGTGGTGACCCACTCCGGGGCGGCGCCGCGCCACGAGTACGGCGACCACCTCGGTATTTACGTCAGCGAGGTGACGTGGTGGCCCGCCCGTCCCCTCTGGTTCCTGCTGTGGTCGGGAGTCTTCGAGCGGCACCCGGGCCTCAAGTTCGGGGTCGCGGAGTCCGGTTGCTGGTGGCTGCCGAACCTCCTCTGGTTCATGGACCGCCTCTACCTGGGCGCGCACGGCGGCAAGAAGCTGTCGCCCTTCGCGGAGCTCAAGCGGCCTCCGCACGAGTACCTGGACCGGCAGCTCTTCATCTGCGCGACGAACACCAAGCGCCGAGAACTGGCCCAGCGGTACGAGATCGGCGTCGACAACATCCTCTGGGGCAGCGACTTCCCGCACCCCGAGGGCACCTGGCCCGACACGCGCGCGTGGCTGGCGAAGACCTTCCATGACATCCCGGTCGAGGAGACGCGCCGGATGCTGGGCCTGGCGGCCGCGGAGATCTTCGGCTTCGACGTCGAGACGCTGGCACCGCTCGCCCGGCGCATCGGCCCGACGCCGGCCGACCTCGGCCAGAGCGACGACCAGACGGCCGTGGAGGCGTCCTGGGCGCGCTCGCGCGAGGTGGGCCGCCACTGGCTGACCGACCACGACTTCCCGGTCCTGGGAGCCACGTCATGAGCGATCGGTACACGGTGATCTCCGCGGACTGTCACGCGGGCGCCGATCTTCTCGACTACAAGCCGTACTTGGAGAGGCGGCACCACGAAGCGTTCGACGCGTGGGCGGCCACATACGTCAATCCGTACGAGGACCTGCTCGCCGACACGGCCGACAAGAACTGGAACTCCGAGCGGCGCCTCGCGGAGCTGGAGGAGGACGGGATCGTCGCGGAGGTGGTCTTCCCCAACACCATCCCGCCGTTCTTCCCGTCGGCCTCCCTGATGGCGCCCGCCCCGACGGCGGAGGAGTTCGAGCAGCGGTGGGCCGGGCTGCGCGCCCACAACCGCTGGCTCGCGGACTTCTGCGCGGCAGCTCCTGGCCGCCGCGCGGGCGTGTTCCAGATCCTCCTGAACGACGTGGACGAGGCGGTGAAGGAGATCCGCCGGGCGGCGGGTGCGGGCCTCAGGGGCGGCCTCCTGCTGCCCGGCACCCCGCCGGGTTCGGGTCTGCCCGAGCTGTACTCCTCGGCGTACGACCCGATCTGGGCGGTCTGCGCGGAGCTGGGCGTCCCGGTGAACCACCACGCGGGCTCGGCGTCGCCGCCCCTGGGCGACGAACCTGCCGCCCGGGCGGTGTTCATGGTGGAGACGACCTGGTTCTCGCACCGCGCGCTGTGGCACCTGATCTTCGGCGGTGCGTTCCGCCGCCACCCGGACCTGAAACTGGTGCTGACCGAGCAGGGCTCGGGGTGGATCCCCGGGGTGCTCGACATGCTGGACTACTACCACGGGCGGCTGGTGGCGGCCGCCACGAAGGCGTCGACGGCGGAGTCGAAGTTCGGCGCGGGACTGGCCGCGGCGATGGGCAAGGGCCCTTCGGAAGTCTGGCGGGACAACTGCTTCGTCGGCGCCAGCTTCATGCGCCCGCACGAGGTGCCGCTGCGCGACCGCATCGGCCTCGACAAGATCATGTGGGGCAGCGACTACCCGCACGACGAGGGCACCCACCCCTACTCCCGGGAGGGCCTGCGCATCGCCTACGCGGGCCTGCCCCGGGAGGAGATCGCCGCGATGGTCGGCGGCAACGCGGCCCGCGTGTACGGCTTCGACCTGGCGTACCTGGACGGGATCGCGGCGAAAGTCGGTCCCACGGTGGCGGAGATCGCCGAGCCGCTCGGCGCTCCGCCGGCGGACGCGACGAGCCCGGTGTTCGCGAAGGGAGGGTCGGTACGGGTGTGGTGACACCCCAAGGGGTCGGTACGCGGCTGTGGGCGCCCGGAGTGCGATCCTCCCCCTGTGACCGAACCAACGCACGACGAAGCCCACGCAGGCGCGCTCGGCTCGCGGCTGAACTGGCTGCGGGCCGCGGTCCTGGGCGCCAACGACGGCATCGTCTCCACCGCTGGCCTTGTCGTCGGCGTGGCGGGTGCCACCGCCGACCGCTCCGCGCTGCTCACGGCGGGTCTCGCGGGACTGCTGGCCGGATCGATGTCGATGGCGGCGGGCGAGTACGTGTCCGTCTCCACCCAGCGGGACTCGGAGTTGGCCGCCCTGGCCATGGAGAAACGCGAGCTCAAGGAGCAGCCGGAGGCCGAGCTCGCTGAGCTGACGGACCTGCTGCAGGAGCGGGGCCTGTCACGGGACGTGGCCCGGGAGGCGGCGGTCCAGCTGACCGAACGGGACGCGTTGAAGGCCCACGCGCGCGTGGAGCTCGGCATCGACCCCGACCAGCTCACCGATCCGTGGCATGCGGCCTGGGCGAGCTTCCTCTCGTTCACCGTGGGCGCGTTGCTGCCGCTCCTGGCGATCGTGCTCCCGCCGGCGGACTGGCGGCTCGGTGTCACGGTCGTGTCCGTGCTGGCCGCGCTCGTCCTCACCGGCTGGAGCAGCGCGCGGCTGGGCTCGGCGGACGCGGGGCGGGCGGTGCTGCGGAACGTGGCCGGGGGCGCCCTGGCGATGGCCGTGACGTACGCGGCGGGGGCCCTGCTCGGGGCGGCCGGCGTGTGAACGCGCTGTCCGGTGCCGCACGGCCATTGGCGGAGATCACCAAGAAGCAAGCGCGTACCGCCGGTAATACTTGTGGGTAACAACCTCTAGCCGCAGCCGACCAGCGGTTCTACGGTGCACCCATGCCGAACCTGCCCGATGTCGTGCTGTGGTCGATACCCGCCTTTGTGCTGCTCACCGTGATCGAGATGGTGAGCGTCCGGATCCATCCGGACGAGGACGCCGCGGGGTACGAGGCGAAGGACGCCGCGACGAGTGTCGGCATGGGGCTCGGGAGCCTCGTCTTCGACTTCCTGTGGAAGATCCCGATCGTCGCGGTCTACACGGCGATCTACGAGCTCACACCCCTCCGCGTGCCCGTCCTGTGGTGGACCGTGCCGCTGATGCTGCTCGCCCAGGACTTCTTCTACTACTGGTCCCACCGCGGGCATCACGTCATCCGCATCCTCTGGGCCTGCCATGTAGTCCACCACTCCAGCCGCAAGTTCAACCTCACCACCGCCCTGCGCCAGCCGTGGACGTCCCTCACCGTGTGGCCCTTCTACGTCCCGCTGATCGCCCTGGGCGTGCACCCGGCGGCGCTCGCGTTCTGCTCGTCGGCGAACCTCGTCTACCAGTTCTGGATCCACACCGAGCGCATCGACAAGCTGCCCCGGGCCTTCGAGTTCGTCTTCAACACCCCGTCGCACCACCGGGTGCACCACGCCTCCCAAGGCGGCTACCTGGACCGCAACTTCGGCGGGATCCTCATCGTCTGGGACCGGCTCTTCGGATCCTTCGTCGCCGAGACCGAGCGGCCCGTCTACGGGCTCACCAAGAACATCGCCACGTACAACCCCCTGCGGGTGGCCACCCATGAGTACGCCGCCATCGCCAGGGACCTGAAGGCGGCGGCGAGTTGGCGCGAGCGCGCGGGGCGGGTCTTCCGCGGGCCCGGCTGGCAGCCGGCCGGAGCGGTCACTGCGAAGAAGCCGGTCACGGAGCCCGTCGCGTGAACCCACGCCACGCGCGCGTGCTGCTCGTCGCCTTCGCTCTCGCGGTGGTCGTCGACCTCGTCTCCCTGGCCGCCGGGTACGACCTCGGGCACCGGATCGCCAAGCCGCTCCTGATGCCACTGCTCGCCGCCCACGCGGGTGTACGCGGCGGCCCGCGGCTCCTGGTCGCCGCGCTGCTCTGCGGCTGGGGCGGCGACGTCATGCTCCTGTCCGACGCCGACCCGGCCTTCCTCGTCGGGATGGCCTCTTTCGCGGCGGGGCACGTGTGCTACCTCGTGCTCTTCAAGCCTCATTTCGCAAAAGGCACTCCACGCGCGCGTGGAACCTGGCTCGCGGGGGGATACGTCATCGCCCTCGTGGCCACCGTCATCCTCCTGTGGCCCGACCTGCCCGCCGGTCTTCGTATCCCCGTCGCGGGCTACAGCCTCCTGCTGACCGCGATGGCGTACGGGGCCGGCCGGCTCGGGCTCGTCGCGGGTCTTGGGGGCGCTCTCTTCATGCTCTCGGACACGCTCATCGCCACCGGGGTCGCCGACTGGCCGCAGCTCCCGAGGCCGGACTTCTGGATCATGCTCACCTACGCCGCGGCACAGTATCTGCTGGTCCGCGGAGTGCTGGGCACCCTCGGCGCGCGCCCCGCGCCGACGGCGGCGTACGGTGAGATGCGCTCAACCACCCCCTGAGCGCATCCACCGACGCCCCGCACGAGAAGGATCCTCGCCATGCGCGCCACCACCATCCACGCCCCGTACGACATGCGCGTGGAGGACGTGCCCGAGCCCGTGGCACAGCTGCCCACCGACGCGGTCGTACGGGTGCTGCGCGCCTGCATCTGCGGCAGCGACCTGTGGGCGTACCGCGGCGAGGCGGCCCGGCAGCCGGGTCAGCGGATCGGGCACGAGTTCCTCGGCATCGTGGAGGACACCGGCTCCGAGGTGACCGGTGTCCGGCGCGGTGACCTGGTCGTCGCGCCCTTCATGTGGTCCGACGGCGTGTGCGACTACTGCCGCGAGGGGCTCACCACGTCGTGCGAGCACGGCGGCTTCTGGGGTGCCGTGGGGTACGACGGCGGGCAGGGCGAGGCCGTGCGCGTGCCGTTCGCCGACGGCACCCTCGTACAGCTGCCCAAGGACGCGGCCTCCGACGACCATCTGCTGTCGGCCCTGCTGACGCTGTCCGACGTCATGGGCACCGGCCATCACGCGGCCCTCGGCGCCGGGGCCCGGAAGGGCGCCACCGTCGCCGTCGTCGGCGACGGGGCCGTCGGACTGTGCGCCGTGCTGGCCGCCAAGCGGCTCGGGGCCGAGCGGATCATCGCGCTCGGACGCCACCAGGCGCGTACGGACATCGCGCGTCGCTTCGGCGCCACCGATGTCGTCGCCGAGCGCGGCGACGCGGCCGTCGAGGCCGTGCGAGAGCTGACGCGGGGACAGGGCGCGCACTGTGTCGTCGAGGCGGTCGGGACCGAGCAGTCCATGAAGACGGCCGTGAACATCACTCGCGACGGCGGCGCCATCGGCTTCGTCGGCGTCCCGCACGGCAGCGGTACGGGCCTGGACCTGGGCGTCATGTTCGACCGGAACATCGCCCTGCGCGGCGGTGTCGCGCCTGTGCGCGCGTACATTCCGGAGCTGCTGCCCGACGTCCTCGACGGGACCATCGATCCGTCGCCCGTCTTCGACATGACGGTCGACATGGAGGGCGTGCCCGACGGCTACAAGGCGATGGACGAGCGGACCGCCCTCAAGGTGCTTGTCACCAACTGACGGTCACCACCTGATCGGCACCGGCAGTGCCGTCAGCACACCCGAGACGGCGACGACCACGCCCAGTGCCACGACCTCCGCACGCGCGGGGGAGTAGGCACTGAGCGGGTCCGCCGCCCGGCGCAGCCGCAGTCGCGCCCACACGGCCAGGACGGCGACGGCGGCCACCACGAGCACCTTGGCGAGCAGGGTGCGGCCGTACGCCGTCGACGTCAGCTGGTCCAGGACCGTGCCGGGCGGCATGCGGCGCAGCGCGCTCCAGATGCCTGTCGCGGTGATCGCCGCGAACAGGACGGCCGCCACGCGCGCGTAGAGGCCGAGCAGCGCGGCACCCGCCTCCGAAGCCGTGACACGCCACTTCCGCAGCATCCGCAGGACGTGCAGCAGACCGCCCGCCCACAGCGCGGCGCAGGTGACATGAATGAGTGTCAGACCGGAGCCGACCAGCGTGCCGTGTTCCGTCGCGGGGTGGGCGCGCAGCGCCTCCGCGACCACCAGTGCGGCCAGTGGCCACACTTGGGCGCCCGGTCGGCGTGAGCGGGCGCACAGCCATGCCACCGCGAACGCGTTGACCTCCAGGAGCGCCAGCTTTCCGTCCCGGGTCCGGTAGAGCCCGCCGACGTCCATGTCGGAGAGGTGGTGCGGCAGCAGATTGCCGGTCGCCACGACGGAGGCGAGCCCCAACGCTGCGACGAACCCGGCGGCAGCGGTGTACGGCGCCCAGCTGCGGGGCGCGTCCTCCAGCGGCGCCCCGGGCACGCGGCGGGCCAGCCGGGCCGCGAACAGTTCGCCCGCGGGGACGCACAGCGCCGCGAACAGCACCGTACGCAGCACGGCGATGCCGCCGACGCCGGGCGCCGCGGCCTCGCCCGTACCCTGCAGCGCGGTGCGCGGGCCGAGCAGTGGTATCAAGGCCGCGACGGCCACCAGGGCGAGTACGGCGACGGCCCGGCCGGTGACACGGCCCCGCGTCGGCCCGCTCGCGTCCGCCACGTCGGCCGAGGGTCTTGTCAACGTCACCTCACGATCTTCAACATGCGTTACAGATCTGGGCAAGTGGATCGAAACAACTGATGGGACGGCATTCCGCTCATAGGTACGTTCCCGGCTGCTCCGAGACTCAGGCCGATCGAAGGCCGTGTCCGTCCGGGGCGGCCGACCGCACTCGGTCCGGTTCCGTCCGGCTCAGGCCCACCGAGCCGGGTCCGTCCCCCAAGCCCCCGGCGGTCGCGCCCAGTCGGCCGGTCCGCCCATGAAGGAGACCGGCGGCAGGGCGTACCGCAGCCGTCCGATCCCGCTGTCCCGCTCGGCGAGCCAGGCGTCCGGCCGGTCGTACGCCAGGTCCTGCCCCTCGCGCCGCTCGACGGGCCTCGCCTCACCAATCTTGGCAGGCCCCGCCTCACCCCGCTCGATCCCGTCCGTGAGCCAGGCCGCCGTCCGCGCCAGCGCCAGCCGTACGACCCGGCCGTACCCCTGCTCCGACTGCTCGGTCAGCGCGCGCAGTACGGCCGCCGCCAGCAGATAGCCCGTGCCGTGGTCGAGGGCCTGCGCGGGCAGCGCACCCGGTTGCTCGGGCGAGCCCTCGGTCGCGGCGATCCCGGTGGCCACCTGCACCAGGCTGTCGAAGCCCCGCCGCTCACCCCATGGCCCGTACGCTCCCCACGCCGACAACTGCGACACGATCAGCCCGGGTTTGCGCTCGGCCAGCGCCTCGGGGGAGAGCCCGAACCGGTCCAGCGCGCCGGGCCGGTACCCGGTGACGACGACGTCCGCCGCAGCGAGCAGCTCGTCGAAGGTGCTCCGGTCGGTCGCCAGGTCCAGCGTCGTCGACCGCTTCCCGAAGCCGGTGTCCGCGTGAGCGTCGGGGTCTTCGGGAAGCCGCGGCGCGTCCACGCGCAGCACGTCCGCGCCCAGCAGGGCGAGTGTGCGGGTGGCGACCGGGCCCGCGATGACCCGGGTCAGGTCCAGGACACGCACCCCGGTGGCGGGCAGCAGCGGATCGCCGTCGAGAGGGGGGAGCACACGCGCGCGTGCGGTGTCCACGTGGTCGTGCTCGATCAACGGCCGCCCGGCCACCGCGATCCCCTGCTCGTGCGCGGCCCACTCCTTGGCCGTGCGCAGCGCGACGGCGAGGCCCCCGGCGCCGTACACCGTCTCCTCCACCTCCGCCGCGGACCGCTCGGCGAGCAGGCCGGCGACGTCCTCCACCGTCGCGTCGTCCGCAAGCCCCAACGCGCCCAGCAGCCTTGCCCGGTGATGCGGATAGTTCGCGTGCGTCCGCACCGACCCGTCCGCCGTCCGCCAGAACCGCGACAACGGTGCGAAACTGACCGGCGCCCGCCCGTCGATCAGCAGATGCCGCTCACTGACGAACGCCGTGGCGACGGCCCCGTCGTCCACCCGCACCCGGGGCACCTCCGCGAGCCCGGCCCGCCGCGCCGCCAACTCGGCGGCCGCCAGCGCACACGCCCCCACACAGCCCCGTGCCAACTCCCGCACAGGCAGCCGGGCCTTGAGCGCGCCCTCCCGCGCAACGGTCGAAACCCGGGGGAGCAGCGCGGGATCTCCGCCCAGCTCCTCCCACACAGCAACCATCGGTGAATGCGTCATACAGGCACTATGCCGGGTGGACTCGATCAACATGAGAGGCGGCCGCCCACCACAGACGCACCTCCTTGCGTACGTCCGTCGGGCGCAGCTCCCAGCCCTGGGCGAGGGCGACCTCGGCGACGTAACTGCCGCCGACGCCCCGGTAGACGTGCAGTGGTATCGCGCACTCGACCGGCGGCTTCGCCTTCTTCGGCTTGCGCGGCGCCGAGGCCGCCGCGGTCCACCGGGCGACCGCCTTGTCGACCCGCGCCCTGTAGTACTCGGTGTCGCCCTCGTGCCGCACCTCGGGCCACCACACGCACCAGGAGGCCAGGTCACCGAGCCGGTCCAGCGTCCGTCCCATGAACTCTCCGAAGTCGTGCTCGACACGTTCACTGAACGCGGCGACCACCTCCACCAGGAGACCGATGGCGATGAAGGCGAGCGCCGTCGCCGCCCACACCACGCACAGCACCGGGACGTACACCACGGTCGCGATGAAACGGAGCACCAACTGCCACGTGGGCCGGACCGGTTCAGGAGTCCAGGTCGCGGGATCTTCGTACACATGCATGCCGGAGATCCTGCCGTACGAGACGGCCGGGCCGGGCGGATCGTCCGCCCGGCCCGGCCCATCTGCACACAAGCCCTACTTGGTCACCGCGTCCAATGCGTCCGCCGTGCCCCAGCCGTAGAAGCCGTTGTAGTTCTTCGGCCCCTCGCACACCGCGTCGACCTTGCCGTCGCTGTCGATGTCGTACGGGTCGGTGCACGGTGTGGCGTCGGCCTCGGCGTACAGCAGCGCCTTCACCAGGGCGGCGGGGGCGTGCGGATGCGTCGACTTGATGAGGGCGGCCACGCCCGCGACATGCGGGGTCGCCATCGACGTACCGGCCATGTAGCCCCACTTGCCACCCGGCAGCGGGCCCAGGATCAGACCGCTCGTGGCGGGCGGGGCCGGCGTCTGGTAGCGCGTCGAGTCGCCGCCGGGTGCGGCGATGTCGATGACGCCCAGGCCGTAGTTGGAGAAGGACGACTTGATGCCCTTCGCGCCGGTCGCCGCGACCGTGACGACGCCCGGCAACTGGGTGGGGATGTCAAAGCACTTGGACGGGTCGATCACCCGGTCCGACGGGGTCCCGTCGTTCGGGGAGACCGGGTCGGTGATCGTGTCGGCCGCCAGGTCGTAGCTCTCGTTGCCCGCCGCCGCGACGTTGACCGCGCCCTTCTTCTCCGCGTACTGCGAGGCGCGGGTGATCGCGTCGACCAGGGCCTTCTGGTCCGGGTCGTCCTTGCAGTTGAAGTACCAGGGGTCGGTGTAATAGCTGTTGTTGGTGACGTCGACACCGTGCTCGGCCGCCCACACGAAGCCGCAGACCACGGCCTCCGTGTAGAAGTAGCCGGCCGTGGTGGCCACCTTGATGCCGGCGACCTTCACGCCCGGCGCGACACCGGTGATGCCGACGCCGTTCTTGGCGCCTGCGATCTCACCCGCCACATGCGTGCCGTGCGGGCTCTCCGCGGCCGTGGGCCGCCAGGCCCCGTCGGCCGTGTCCGGCTTGCCCGACACGCAGTTGACCGACGCGTCCCGGTCGAAGTTCGGCGCGATGTCGGGGTGCGTGTCGTCGACACCGGTGTCGATCACGGCGACGGTGACCTTGCTGCTGCCGAGCGTCTTCTCGTGCGCCTTGTCCGCCTTGATGGCGGGCAGATCCCACTGCAGCGGCTCCAACGGGTCCTGTCCGTCGACGGCTTCGGCGCTCGCCACCTCCTCCTGCTGGGCGGTGAGCGCCTTCGGCGTGCCCACGTCGGTGGTCGACTGGGCGGGCAGCGGAGCGTTGCGCGTGTTCCCGGCCGATTCCACGCCGCGCACGCCACGGATCGTCTTGGCGAAGTCGGCGTTCGACGAGTGCACGACGATCACGCCGATCTGGTCGTACGACGTCACGATGGTGCCGCCCGCCTCGGCGATGGCCTTCTTCACGGAGGCGGAAGTGCCATGCCCGGGGCGGACGTTGACGACATAGCTGAGCGAGGTCGCGTCGGCGGCGGCAACCTGCTGGGGCGCCTCCGCGGCCGACGCGGTGACGTTCGGCAGGAAGGCGAGGGCCGTCGCCGTGGCCATCCCGAGCGGGATCGCTATGGCGCGACGGGAGCGCTGGTAGGGCGCTGTCATTTAGTCTCCAGTTCAATTCGCGGGACGAGCTGTACGAGCCGTGCGGAAGCTCAACCGGCGGTCAGCGGCGGTTACTTGATCCAACGATCGGCAACGGGTTACCTGACCGCTCGCAGCGCGTTCACGATCCCGGATCCGTAGAAGCCGTTCACGCGCTTGCCGCCCACGCAGGTGGCGTCCACGACACCGTCGCCGTCCCCGTCGTACGGGTCGGCCGGGCAACCCGGGTTGTCCGCCTCAGCCTTGAGCAGCGCCTGGAGCTGGGCGGGGGTGGCCCAGGGGTACTTGGACTTCAGCAGCGCCGCGACACCGGCGACGTGCGGCGTCGCCATGGAGGTGCCCTGCAGGAAGCCGTACTGGTTGTTCGGCATCGTGGAGAGGATGCGGCCGTTCATCGACGGCGTGTCCGGGATCTGGTACTTGTCGCCGCCCGGAGCCGCGACGTCGATCACGCCGTCGCCGTAGCTGGAGAAGTACGACTTGGCGCCCTTGACGCCGGTCGAGCTCACCGTGACGACGCCCGGCAGCTGGGTCGGCACGTCGAAGCACTTGTGCGGGTCGACCGTGCGGGTGACCGGGGTCGAGTCGTCGGGGCTGGAGTCGTCGACGAGCGCGTCCGAGTCGAGGTCGTCGTTGGAGTTGCCCGCCGCGGCGACGTTCAGGGTGCCCTTCTTCTGGGCGTACAGCTGGGCCCGGTTCACCGCGTCGACGATGGCCCGCTGGTCGGGGTCGTCCAGGCAGTTGTAGAGCCACGGGTCCACGTAATAGCTGTTGTTGGTGATCTCCACACCGTGATCGGCGGCGAAGACGAAGGCGCAGACGACGCTCTCCGGGAAGAAGAGCTGGGTGGAGTCCGGCTCGGCCACCGTGATGCCCGCGACCTTCACGCCGGGCGCGACGCCGGCCACGCCGATGCCATTGCGGGCCGCGGCGATCTCACCCGCGACATGGGTGCCGTGGTAGTGGTCGGCGTCCACGGGACGCCAGGCGCCGTACGTGGTGTCCGGCTTGCCGCCCACGCAGTTCGCGGACTGCGAGGCGGAGAAGTTCGGGGCGATGTCCGGGTGGGTGTCGTCGACGCCGACGTCGATCACGGCGACCGTCACGTTCTTGCTGCCCGGGTTGATCTTCGCGGCCTTGTCGGCGCCTATCGCGCGCAGGTCCCACTGGTCGGCCTCGAGGGGCTCCTCGCCCGTGGTGGCGCTCTGCGAGACCTTGGCGGCCTGCGCGGCCGACAGCACCTGCGCCGCGCCCTCCTCCGTGGTTCCCGCGGGCGTCAGCGGCGCCGTTCGCGTCGCGCCTGCCGACTGCACTCCGCGTACCGCCCGGATCTGCTTCCCGAAGTCCGGGTTGGCGGAATGGACGACGATCACACCGATCTTCTCGTACGCGATGACGACGGTGCCGTCGGCCGCCGCGATCGCCTTCTTCACCGACTCGATCGTGTGGTGGTCGGTCTTGGTGTTGACCACGTACGCCAGGTTCGGGCCGTCGGCGCTCGTCGCGGCGGGCGCCGTGAGCGGGGCGGCCGATGCGACGCCCGGCAGGAAGCCGAGCGAGGCGGTGAGCGACAGAACGACCGGAACGGCCAGGGCGAGGCGACGTCTGGATCGCAGATGAGCCATGGGATCTCCACATCATCCGGAAAACGGAGCTGCCCGAACACAGGTGGTGCTCGGGCAGGTACATGACGGAGTGGTGCAGGCCGAAGCTATCCCCGGTCCGACCTGGCCAGCAATGACTTCCGTCGATGACTTCCGAAAGAAGTCGGGGGAGTTGAACCGGTCCACGCGTGGCGCCGTGACCTTGAGCAGGGAGCCCGAGGACGATCGAGCCCCCTACTGGATTACGTACAGGAGTCGAACCGTCGCCTTTGGTTACGTGATCCGCATCACTGTGAGGTCAGAACCGCATGTCCGTACCCGAGCCGTCCCCGTCCGCGAGCTCCGACTCGCCCCCGTCCACCGTCGCAACCGCACCCGTAACGCGAGGAGACACCGTGGCCACCGACGCACCGCCACCCTCGAAAGCCGGATCCCCACTCCCCTCCACCGAGGAGTTCGTCGAGGAGCAGGAGAGCGCCGAGTTCGGTGAACTGCGCCGCTCCTACCGCTCCTTCGCCTTCCCGCTCACCGTCGCCTTCATCGCCTGGTACCTGCTGTACGTCCTGCTCTCCAACTACGCGGGCGACTTCATGGGCACCAAGCTGTTCGGCAACATCAACGTCGCCCTGGTGCTGGGCCTCGGCCAGTTCCTCACCACGTTCCTCATCGCCTGGTGGTACTCGCGGCACGCCGCCGCGAAGCTCGACCCCAAGGCCGAGGCCATCAAGTCCCGGATGGAGGGCGGCGCATGAGCCCCGCGATCACCCTGGCCGCCGGTGAGGCCAGTGAGCACCGGCCACTGATCATCACCCTGTTCGCGGTGTTCGTCGCCGCGACCCTCGTCATCACCGTCTGGGCCGGCCGCCAGACCAAGAGCGCCGCCGACTTCTACGCGGGCGGCCGCCAGTTCACCGCCTTCCAGAACGGCCTCGCCGTCTCCGGCGACTACATGTCCGCCGCGTCCTTCCTCGGCATCGCGGGCGCGATCGCCCTCTTCGGGTACGACGGCTTCCTGTACTCCATCGGCTTCCTGGTCGCCTGGCTGGTGGCCCTGCTCCTGGTCGCCGAGCCGTTGCGCAACTCCGGCCGGTACACGATGGGCGACGTCCTCGCGTACCGCATGCGCCAGCGCCCCGTCCGTACGGCCGCGGGCACGGCCACGATCGTCGTGTCGATCTTCTATCTGCTGGCCCAGATGGCGGGTGCGGGCGTCCTGGTCTCGCTGCTCCTCGGCATCACCAGCGACGGCGGCAAGATCGGCATCGTCGCCCTGGTCGGCGTTCTGATGATCGTGTACGTCACCATCGGCGGCATGAAGGGCACCACCTGGGTCCAGATGGTCAAGGCGGTGCTGCTGATCGTCGGCGCCCTGCTGCTCACCTTCCTGGTGATGTTGAAGTTCAACTTCAACATCTCCGACCTGCTCGGCAAGGCGGCCGACAACAGCGGCAAGGGCACGCCCTTCCTGGAGCCCGGCCTCAAGTACGGCGCCACGTCCACGACCAAGCTGGACTTCATCTCCCTGGGCATGGCGCTGGTCCTGGGCACCGCGGGCCTGCCGCACATCCTGATCCGCTTCTACACCGTGCCCACGGCCAAGACCGCCCGGAAGTCCGTGAACTGGGCGATCGGCCTCATCGGCGGCTTCTACCTGATGACCCTCGCGCTGGGCTTCGGCGCCGCCGCGCTGATCAAACCGGATGAGATCGTCGCCTCCAACAAGGCGGGCAATACGGCGGCACCACTCCTGGCGCTGCACCTGGGAGGCGTCGACTCCAACTGGGGCGCCATCCTGCTCGCCTCCATCTCGGCCGTCGCCTTCGCCACGATCCTCGCCGTCGTCGCGGGTCTGACACTGGCCTCGTCCTCCTCGTTCGCGCACGACATCTACGCGAACGTCATCAAGAAGGGGCAGGCCACCGAGAAACAAGAGGTCAGCGCCGCGCGCTACGCGACGATCGCCATCGGCGCCGTCTCCATCGGCCTGGGCGCCCTCGCCCGCGACCTGAACGTCGCAGGACTGGTCGCGCTCGCCTTCGCGGTCGCCGCGTCCGCCAACCTGCCGACGATCCTCTACAGCCTCTTCTGGAAGCGGTTCACCACGCAGGGCGCACTCTGGTCGATCTACGGCGGTCTGGTCACCGCGGTCGGCCTGGTGCTGTTCTCGCCGGTGGTCTCGGGCAAGCCCACGTCGATGTTCCCGGACGTCGACTTCCACTGGTTCGCGCTGGAGAACCCGGGCATCATCTCGATCCCGGTCGGCTTCCTGCTGGGCTGGCTGGGCACGATCCTGTCCAAGGAGGAGCCGGACGCCGGCAAGTACGCCGAGCTGGAGGTTCGGTCCCTCACGGGCACGGGAGCGCACTGAGTCCGCACCGCCGACGGCCCCGTCGTAGACGCTGGTAGATCACTACTAGTAGGTCCCTACGACGGGGCCGAGCGGTACCTCGTGGGATCCGGCCGCTGTCGATGTCGGTTGCGTCACGTAGGCTCGCAGGTGTCTGAAAGATGTGATCCGGATCGAGGGAGGGGGCCCACGTGCTCATCGACACCTACGGCCGAGTGGCCACCGACCTGCGCGTCTCGCTGACCGACCGCTGCAATCTGCGGTGTACGTACTGCATGCCCGAAGAAGGGCTGCAGTGGCTGGCCAAGCCCGATCTCCTCACGGACGACGAGATCGTCCGTCTCATCGACATAGCCGTCACCAGCCTCGGCATCACCGAGGTCCGCTTCACCGGCGGCGAGCCCCTGCTGCGCCCCGGCATCGTCGGCATCGTCGAGCGGGTCGCCGCCCTGGAGCCGCGCCCCCAGATGTCCCTGACGACCAACGGCATCGGCCTCAAGCGCACCGCGACCGCCCTGAAGGCGGCGGGCCTGGACCGGGTGAACGTATCGCTGGACACCCTGCGCCCCGACGTCTTCAAGACCCTCACCCGCCGTGACCGCCACAAGGACGTGATCGAGGGCCTCGAAGCCGCCCGCGACGCCGGCCTGACCCCGGTCAAGGTCAACTCGGTACTGATGCCGGGGCTGAACGAGGACGAGGCCCCGGACCTGCTCGCCTGGGCCGTGGAGCACGACTACGAGCTCCGCTTCATCGAGCAGATGCCCCTGGACGCCCAGCACGGCTGGAAGCGCGAGGGCATGGTCACCGCCGGTGACATTCTCGCCGCACTGCGCACGCGGTTCGAGCTCACCGAGGAGGGCGCCGACGAGCGCGGCTCCGCCCCCGCCGAGCGCTGGATCGTCGACGGCGGCCCGCACCGCGTCGGCGTGATCGCCTCGGTCACCCGCCCGTTCTGCTCGGCCTGCGACCGTACGCGCCTGACGGCCGACGGCCAGGTCCGCACCTGCCTGTTCGCCACCGAGGAGACCGACCTGCGGGCCGCGCTGCGCTCGGACGCCCCCGACGAGGAGATCGCCCGCATATGGCGGCTCGCGATGTGGGGCAAGAAGGCGGGCTCGGGGCTGGACGACCCCTCGTTCCTGCAGCCGGAGCGCCCGATGTCGGCGATCGGCGGCTGAGCCGGCCCTCGTGAGCCAGCCCTCGCGAGTCTCCGGCGGCTGAGCTGCCCCTAGCGGGTCTCCGGCGGCTGGGGCTCCTCCCACTCGTCGAGCTTCACGACGTCCTTCAGGAACCCGCGCACACCAAGGAACTTGGACAGATGCTCGCGGTGCTCCTCGCACGCGAGCCACGTCTTGCGACGCTCCGGCGTGTGCAGCTTCGGGTTGTTCCAGGCGAGCACCCACTCGGCATCGGCACGGCAGCCCTTGGCCGAGCACTGCGGAGTTGCGGGGGAGGTATCGGGGAGCGGGAAAGTCACGGCTCAACCCTAGACGGCTCCGAAAAGGCGACGCCGAGCAGCCACGGGGGGAGCTGCCCGGCGTCGGTCCGTCGCTCCGACGGGGGATGCGGAGCGCGTACGAAGTATGTCACGGGTAACCCGTCGCCCGGCACTGGAACAACATGATTGATCTGAGCTTTTCTTGAGCTTGGTGCGCGGCGGGATTCCGTTTTCGGAGGATCCTCCGTGGTCAGGTCGGGGTCACGTCAGGTCGTGCGCCGTGCCCCGCAGGTGTGTCCCCGGGGTCGGCCGCGACATCTTCCGGGACGTCCTCCGGGACGGATTCCGCGAAGCCGTCCTCACGCGGCGGAGCGATCATCGGACGGGTGGGGGCGGCGACGAACGTCGAGGGAAGCGACGGTGCGTTCTCCCGGCCCGCGTTGGCGATCACCACGGCGATGTAGGGGAGAAGCAGCCCGAGCACCAGCGCGACGATGGCGACATGCCGCTCGACGTTCCACAGTGTCGCGGCGAGGATCACGGAGACCGTGCGGACGGACATCGAGATGACATAGCGGCGCTGCCTGCCCCGTACGTCCTCCTCGAGCCCCTGCCTGGCCCCGGTGATCCGGAAGACCTGGACGTTGCTCTGCTTCCGCATCACGTTCCACCACCCGCCTGTATCGGACGCTCCCCGGTCCGTACCCGGTCCGAACCCGGTCAAGGAAGCAGGCCCGAACACGTTCCACGTTACGCCGCGGCTGCGTCGCCTTCGAGACCGGGTCATGTCCTGACTGGGCGGACATGATGCGTCGTACCGCGTATGGCTCTGCCCGACATGCGCCGTATGGCGGGCAGCCCGAGACTGGGCGTACTGCTCACATAGAGCCGTATGAGGAGGCAGACATGGGCTGGTTGTGGGCGATCATCGTCGGGTTCGTGCTGGGCCTGATCGCCAAGGCGATCATTCCGGGAAAGCAGCACAGCCCGCTCTGGCTGACCACCATCTTCGGCATCCTTGGAGCCATCGTCGGCAACGCGATCGCGCGCGCGGTCGGCGTGGACGCCACCCCCGGCATCGACTGGATGCGGCATCTGTTCCAGCTCGTGGCCGCGATCATCATCGTGTTCCTGGGCGACATGCTCTACATGGCGGTGCGGGGCAACAAGGTGAAGGCCTGACGGCGCTGCCGGAAGGTTCGGCGGTGCGCCGGAAGGTTCGGCGGCGTGGCCGGAAGGTTCGGGCGGTGCGAAGGGAAGGCTCGGCGGTACGACGTAGGGGGCGGCCCGTGACGGAGCCGCCCCCTACGTATGTGCTCGGGCTCAGGCGCCCGTGACCTCCACCGCGGCCAGGTTCTTCTTGCCCCGGCGCAGGACCAGCCAGCGCCCGTGCAGCAGTTCCTCCTTGGCGGGGGTCGCGTCCTCGGCGGCGACCTTCACGTTGTTCACGTACGCCCCGCCCTCCTTGACCGTGCGGCGCGCGGCCGACTTGCTCGCCACCAGGCCGACCTCCGCGAAGAGGTCCACGACGAGGCCGAGCTCGGCGACCTGGACGTGCGGCACCTCGGAGAGGGCCGCGGCCAGCGTCCTCTCGTCGAGCTCAGCCAGCTCGCCCTGGCCGAAGAGGGCCTTGGACGCGGCGATCACGGCGGCCGTCTGGTCGGCGCCGTGCACCAGCGTCGTCAGCTCCTCGGCCAGCGCGCGCTGCGCTGCGCGGGCCTGGGGGCGCTCCTCGGTCTGCTTCTCCAGCTCTTCGAGTTCCTCGCGGGACTTGAAGGACAGGATCCGCATGTACGTCGAGACGTCCCGGTCGTCCACGTTCAGCCAGAACTGGTAGAACGCGTACGGCGTCGTCATCTCGGGGTCGAGCCAGATGGCGCCGCCCTCGGTCTTGCCGAACTTGGTGCCGTCCGCCTTGGTCATCAGCGGCGTCGCCAGCGCGTGCACATTGGCGTGCGGCTCCAGGCGATGGATCAGATCGAGGCCCGCGGTGAGGTTGCCCCACTGGTCGCTGCCGCCCTGCTGCAGCGTGCAGCCGTAGCGCCGGTACAGCTCCAGGTAGTCCATGCCCTGCAGCAGCTGGTAGCTGAACTCCGTGTAGCTGATGCCTTCCTCGGACTCCAGGCGCCGGGCCACGGAGTCCTTCGTCAGCATCTTGTTGACGCGGAAGTGCTTGCCGATGTCCCGCAGGAACTCGATGGCCGACAGGCCGGCGGTCCAGTCGAGGTTGTTCACCATGACCGCGGCGTTCTCGCCCTCGAAGGACAGGAACGGCTCGATCTGTGAGCGCAGCCGGGTCACCCAGTTCGCGACCGTCTCCGGGTCGTTCAGCGTGCGCTCCGCCGTCGGGCGCGGGTCACCGATCTGGCCCGTCGCGCCGCCGACCAGGGCGAGCGGGCGCAGGCCCGCCTGCTGAAGGCGGCGCATGGTCAGGACCTGCACCAGGTGGCCGACGTGCAGGCTGGCCGCGGTCGGGTCGAAGCCGCAATAGAACGTGACGGGACCGTCCGCGAGCGCCTTGCGCAAAGCATCTTCGTCAGTGGACAGGGCGAACAGCCCCCGCCACTTCAGCTCGTCGACGATGTCCGTCACGGTTCTCGTATCTCCTTCGGTGGTCTCGTAATCAGGTACGAGGTTATACGCCCTGACTGACAGAGCTCATATTGAAGTCCGGCACCCGCAGGGCGGGCATCGCAGCCCTAGTGAACCAGTCGCTCCACTCCCGGGGCAGCGTCTTTTCCGTCCGCCCCGCCTCCGTCGCCCGCCCCAGCAGGTCCACCGGCGACTCGTTGAACCGGAAGTTGTTCACCTCGCCGACGACCTGGCCGTTCTCGACGAGGTAGACGCCGTCCCGGGTCAGCCCGGTCAGCAGCAGCGTCGCCGGGTCGACCTCGCGGATGTACCAGAGGCAGGTCAGCAGCAGACCGCGCTCGGTGGCGGCGACCATCTCCTCCAGGGAGCGGTCCTCGCCACCGTCCAGGACGAGGTTGCCGATCGACGGCGTCACCGGAAGCCCGGTCAGGCCCGCGCTGTGCCGGGTGGTCGACAGGTGCTTCAGCTCGCCCTCGCGGATCCACTCGGTGGACGTGAGAGGCAGCCCGTTGTCGAACACGGACGCGTCGTCGCCAGAGGAGTGCGCGAGGACGAACGGGGCGGTCTCCAGACCCGGCTCGTTCGGGTCGCTGCGCAGCGTCAGCGGCAGCTCGGTGAGCTTCTCGCCGACACGGGTGCCGCCACCGGGCTTGCTGAAGACCGTCCGGCCCTCGGCCGCGTCCCGGGCCGCCGCCGACCACATCTGGTAGATCAGCAGGTCCGCGACGGCGGTCGGCGGCAGCAGTGTCTCGTAGCGCCCCGCGGGCAGGTCGACGCGCCGCTCGGCCCAGCCGAGCCGTACGGCCAGCTCCGCGTCCAGCGCCGCCGGGTCGACGTCCTTGAAGTCCCGCGTCGACCGCCCCGCCCACGCCGACCGGGTACGGTCCGGCGACTTGGCGTTGAGCTCCAGCGTGCCCTTGGGCTGGTCGTGCCGCAGGCGCAGGCCCGTCGACGTGCCGAGATAGCTGGAGACGAGTTCGTGGTTGGCGAACCCGTAGAGCTCGCGGCCACCCGCACGCGCGCGTGCGAACGATTCGCCCAGCGCCGGCGCGAAGTCCGCGAACACGGCGGACGAGGTCTCGGCGGGCGCGTCCGTGAAGTCGGGGGACTCCGGCACGCCGGTGACCAGGGGCTGGGCGTCCTCGGCGGGACCGGCGCCACGCGCGGCGGCCTCGGCGGCCCGCACCAGCGGCTCCAGCTCGTCGGCGGTCACCGCCGAGCGCGAGACGACCCCGGACGCCGTGCCCTCGCGGCCGTCGACGGTGGCGATCACGGTCAGCGTGCGTCCGCGCGTGACCCCGTTCGTGGTCAGCGCGTTGCCGGCCCAGCGCAGGTTGGCGGTCGACTCCTCGTCGGCGATCACCACACAGCCGTCGGCGCGGGAGAGTTCGAGGGCGCGCTCGACGACCTCGTGCGGCTTGTTCGTACGGGCGCTCATCGACCGGCCTCCTGCGTGGTGTTGAGGATGTTGACACCCTTGAAGAGGGCGGACGGGCAGCCGTGCGAGACCGCCGCGACCTGGCCCGGCTGGGCCTTGCCGCAGTTGAAGGCACCGCCCAGGACATACGTCTGCGGGCCGCCCACCGCGGCCATCGAACCCCAGAAGTCGGTGGTCGTCGCCTGGTACGCGACATCGCGCAGCTGGCCCGTGATCCGGCCGTTCTCGATCCGGAAGAAGCGCTGCCCGGTGAACTGGAAGTTGTAGCGCTGCATGTCGATGGACCAGGACCGGTCGCCGACGACATAGATGCCGCGCTCCACGCCCCCGATCAGATCCTCCGTCGACATCCCGGCGGGATCCGGCTGGAGTGACACGTTGGCCATGCGCTGCACGGGCACATGCCCGGGGGAGTCGGCGTACGCGCAGCCGTTGGACCGCTCGAAGCCGGTGAGCTTCGCGATGCGCCGGTCCAGCTGGTACCCGACGAGCGTCCCGTCCTTGACGAGGTCCCAGGACTGCCCCGCCACCCCCTCGTCGTCGTACCCGATGGTCGCGAGGCCGTATTCGGCGGTCCGGTCACCGGTGACATTCATCAGCTCGGAGCCGTACCTCAGCTTGCCCAGCTGGTCGAAGGTGGCGAAGGAGGTCCCGGCGTACGCGGCCTCGTAGCCGAGCGCCCGGTCCAGCTCGGTGGCGTGGCCGATGGACTCGTGGATGGTCAGCCACAGGTTGGAGGGGTCGACGACGAGGTCGTACACGCCCGCCTCGACGCTCGGCGCCCGCATCTTCTCGGCCAGCAGCTCCGGGATCTGCCCGAGTTCGGACTCCCAGTCCCAGCCGGTGCCCGTCAGGTACTCCCAGCCGCGCCCGACCGGCGGCGCGAGGGTCCGCATCGAGTCGAACTCGCCGCTGGACTCGTCGACGGAGACGGCGGTGAGCTGCGGGTGCAGCCGCACACGCTGCTGTGTGGTCACGGTTCCGGCGGTGTCGGCGTAGAACTTGTTCTCGTGCACGGTCAGCAGCGAGGCGTCGACGTGATTGACGCCGTCGGCCGCCAGCAGCCGCGCGCTCCAGTCCGAGAGCAGCCCCGCCTTCTCCTCGTCGGGTACGGAGAACGGGTCGATGTCGTACGAGGAGATCCACGTCTTCTCGGAGTGCACCGGCTCGCCCGCCAGCTCCACGCGCTCGTCGGACCCGGCCGCCTTGATCACCTGGGCGGACAGCTTCGCCATCGCCACGGCCTGCGACGCCACCTTCGCCGCGGCGTCCATCGTCAGATCCACGCCCGAGGCGAACCCCCAGGTCCCGCCGTGCACCACCCGGACCGCGTACCCCAGATCCGTGGTGTCCGACGACCCGGCGGGTTTGGCGTCCCGCAGCCGCCAGGCCGCGCTGCGCACCCGCTCGAACCGGAAGTCCGCGTGGTCGGCGCCGAGCGCCCGCGCCCGCGCGAGCGCGGCGTCGGCCAGGGCGCGCAGCGGTAGCGCCGTGAAGGCTTCGTCGATGGAATGAGGCACCGAGGTCTCCCTGCTGTCGTGGCCTGTCGGGTCCGATCATGTCGCGCGGGCGGGCCCGGCGGCCACGTCTTTCCCGGGCAGGCCGCAACTTTCGGTCGGCCGACCACTGCTTTCTGTAGGGATCCGACAGCGAGGCCCCGATCCCACTGTCGGTGCCCGATTCTCCGCACGGCGGACGAGACCGATAGGTTTTCGATGAAGGCGCCTGTCCTGCAGGGGTTCCATTCCGCTAACGAAAGGGTGATCCGTTGAGCCGCTCGGTTCTCGTCACCGGAGGCAACCGGGGCATCGGCCTCGCCATCGCCCGCGCGTTCGCCGATGCCGGCGACAAGGTCGCGATCACATACCGCTCCGGTGAGCCGCCCGCCGGCTTCCTCGCCGTCAAGTGCGACATCACCGACACCGAGCAGGTGGAGCAGGCCTACAAGGAGATCGAGGCCGAGCACGGCCCGGTCGAGGTCCTCGTCGCCAACGCCGGCGTCACCAAGGACCAGCTGCTGATGCGCATGTCCGAGGAGGACTTCACCTCGGTCATCGACACCAACCTCACCGGCGCCTTCCGCGTCGTCAAGCGCGCCAACCGCGGCATGCTGCGCGCCAAGAAGGGCCGCGTCGTCCTCATCTCGTCGGTCGTCGGGCTGCTCGGCTCGGCGGGGCAGGCGAACTACGCCGCCTCCAAGGCGGCTTTGGTCGGTTTCGCGCGCTCGCTCGCCCGAGAGCTCGGCTCGCGCAACATCACCTTCAACGTCGTCGCGCCCGGTTTCGTCGACACGGACATGACCCAGGCGCTCACCGACGACCAGCGTGCGAACATCGTGTCGCAGGTGCCGCTGGGCCGGTACGCGCAGCCCGAGGAGATCGCCGCGACGGTGCGGTTCCTCGCCTCGGACGACGCCTCGTACATCACTGGAGCCGTCATCCCCGTTGACGGCGGACTGGGAATGGGTCACTGAACACCATGAGCGGAATTCTCGAGGGCAAGCGCGTCCTGATCACCGGTGTGCTGATGGAGTCCTCCATCGCCTTCCACACCGCCAAGCTGGCCCAGGAGCAGGGCGCCGAGATCATCCTGACCGCGTTCCCGCGGCCCACGCTGACCGAGCGCATCGCCAAGAAGCTCCCGAAGCCCACCAAGGTCATCGAGCTCGACGTCACCAACGACGAGCACCTCGCCCGTCTGGCCGACCTCGTCGGCGAGGAGCTGGGCGGCCTCGACGGCGTCGTCCACTCCATCGGCTTCGCGCCGCAGGACGCCCTCGGCGGCAACTTCCTGAACACGCCCTTCGAGTCGGTCGCCACGGCCATGCACGTCTCGGCGTTCTCCCTGAAGTCGCTGACCATGGCCTGCCTGCCGCTGATGCAGAACGGCGGCTCGGTCGTCGGCCTCACCTTCGACGCGCAGTACGCCTGGCCGCAGTACGACTGGATGGGCCCGGCCAAGGCCGCCCTGGAGGCCACCAACCGCTACCTCGCCCGCGACCTGGGCAAGCAGAACGTGCGCTCTAACCTCATCTCGGCGGGCCCGATCGGCTCGATGGCCGCGAAGTCGATTCCGGGCTTCAGCGAGCTCGCCGCCGTGTGGGACTCCCGCGCGCCCCTGGAGTGGGACCTCAAGGACCCGGAGCCGGCCGGGCGCGGTGTCGTCGCACTGCTGAGCGACTGGTTCCCGAAGACCACGGGCGAGATCATCCACGTGGACGGCGGTCTGCACGCCATCGGCGCCTGATTTCCTCTGCCAGGCCGACGCCCCGTTTCCCGCAGTGCACGGGGACCGGGGCGTCGCCCATTCGGCCCATCCGGTCGGGCGGCGCGGGCGCCATACCGCGCACGCTGGGAGTACGCACCGCCCCGCAGCCGTACGGCCGAGGAGGTCCCCCTTGTGCGCCTGTCCCGCCGCTTCGCCCCGGTGTTCGCCGCTCTCGCTCTGGTGATGGCTCTGCCGTACGACGCCACGCCCCACGCGCGCGTGGGGGCCGGAAAACCCGTTGGCCCGCAGCTCTTCGGTGCCGATTGCCGCACCAGCGTCACCGGCTCCCACGTGGTCGCCTACTGCCACAACCCGTACCCGGAGACCGACCGGGTCAGCCTGCACATCGAGTGCGCCCGCTGGTGGGACCTCGACACCGACAGCGCCCTCGTCGACACCGCGCCCGCCGCCACGGTGCGGCTCACCGGCCGGTGCTGGGAGGAGGTCCGCTCGGTCTGGATCAGCCACCAGAGGTGAGGTCAGGACCCTGCCCGCCGAGCCGTCCCGGACGGCACAGGAACGGATAGCCCGCGGCCTCCGTAGCCGCCACCTGCGCGTCGCCCGCGCGGATCGCGTCGACGAGCCGGGTGTGATCCATGTACGTCTCGGGCGTCAGCTCCTTGCCGACGTCCTCGCGCAGCCAGTCGCGCAGCACCTCGCCCAGGTCCGCGTACATCGCCGTCATGACGTCGTTGTGGGACGCGGCCACCACCGCCAGGTGGAAGGTCGCGTCGGCGGTCACGAAGGCCTCCGCGTCGCCCGACTCCCACGCTTCCTCCCGGCGTACGAGGAGCGCGTCCAGCTGCTTCAGATCGCGCTCGGTGCGCCGCTCCGCGGCCAGCTTCGCGGCACTCGACTCCAAGGTGGAGCGCAGCTCGGCGATGTGCCGCGGATCGGCGTCCGCGAAGCGGCGGTGCATCACGCCCGCCAGCTCGCTGGTCGCCACGACGTAAGTACCGGACCCCTGGCGGATGTCGAGCAGGCCGTTGTGGGCGAGGGCGCGGACGGCCTCGCGGACCGTGTTGCGCGCGACGCCGAGTTGCTCGACCAGCTCCGGCTCGGTGGGGATGCGGGAGCCCACCGGCCACTCGCTCGAGGTGATCTGGTTCCGCAGCTCGGCGATGACCTGCTCGGACAGCGCCGAACGGCGGGGGTGGCTCAGCGGCATGGCGGTCCTTCGTACGGGCGGCCCGGGGTGGTCGGTCGCGCGGGGCCGGAGGCTCCGGAGATTAACGCAAGGGGATTGGACAGCCAATCATCCCATGATTCTATGATGGGCGACATGACTGGCGAGGAGACCCGGACGATGACGTCCACACCGATACGCAGCTCCGCCGAGAGCGTGGAGTCCCCGTCGTCGTCCACGCGCGCGTGGACGACGCGGCTCGTGGTCGTCGGCATCGTCCTCACCGCACTCAATCTGCGCCCGGCCATCACCAGCCTCGGCGCCCTCCTCGAAGAGGTGCGCGACGGGCTCGGCATGAGCGGCAGCGTCGCCGGACTGCTCACCTCCGTACCGCCGCTCTGCTTCGCCGTCTTCGGCGTCATGGCGCCGCGGCTCGCCCGTCGCTTCGGCCCCGGCGTGGTCGTCTGCGCGGGCATGGTCGCCATCACGGCGGGCCTGGCCATCCGGCCGTATGCCGGGAACACGGCCGGCTTCCTGGCCGCCAGCGCCCTCGCCCTCATGGGCATCGCCGTCAGCAACGTCCTGATGCCGGTGATCGTCAAGCGCTGGTTCCCGGACCGGGTCGGCTCCATGACCGGCCTGTACTCGATGGCCCTCGCACTCGGCACCTCGGCCGCCGCCGCGGTGACCGTGCCCATGACCGACGCCTTGGGCGGCAGTTGGAAGTCCGGGCTCGCGGTGTGGGCGGGGCTCGCGGCGGCGGCCGTCGTGCCGTGGATTCTGCTCGTACGCGCGCGGGGTGCCGAATCGGCGCGGGGTACCGCCGATCGGCGTACCGATGGCGAGACCGGTGTCGCCGATCGGCGCGCCGAGACCGGCACCGGTACGCCCGCTCGACAGGAGCCCGACGGGCTGCGCATCACCCGCAGTCGTACCGCCTGGGCGCTCGCCGTCTTCTTCGGGCTCCAGGCCACCGCCGCGTACATCACGATGGGCTGGATGGCGCAGATCTTCCGCGACGCGGGCGTCGCAGCAGGCACCGCGGGACTGCTTCTCGCGGTCACGATGGTGATGGGCGTGCCGCTGGCCTTCGTCATCCCGCGCCTCGCCACGCGGCTGCCCCACCAGGGGCCGATCGTGGTCGCGCTCGGCGCCTGCGGACTCGCCGGATACGCGGGCCTCTACTTCGCCCCGGCGGGCGGCGCCTGGGCCTGGGCCCTGCTGCTCGGCGTCTCCAATTGCGCCTTCCCGCTGGCCCTCACCATGGTCGGCATGCGGGCCAGGACCGGCGCGGGCGTCGCCAAGCTCTCGGCGTTCGCCCAGAGCACCGGCTATCTGCTCTCGATCCCGGGCCCCCTGCTGGTGGGCGTGCTCTACCAGCACAGCGGCGGCTGGGGCCTGCCGCTCGCGCTCATGGCCGGGCTCATGGTCCCGCAGATCGGGGTGGGCATCCTGGCGGGCCGCAACCGCACGGTGGAGGACGAGGCCGCACGCCGACCCCACCCCTGAGGGGGCGGACGAAGGGTGCGAGACTGGCTGTATGCCCGTGCTCGAACCGAACCCCCAGAACGGCCAGAAGAAGATGCTGCTCGTCTTCGGCACGTTCCTCGCCATCACCGTGATCATCGGCATCATCGCGACGATCGCCTCGCCCTGAGGTGCCCGCCCGCCACCGATGGTGGGGCTAACCCCCCATCCCCTAGGGGGTGAGTGTCAGGGTCAAGTGGGTGGATCACCGGATGGGTTGAGGGCTGCGGATTCCGTAGTTTCGAGATGTGGCCGCGAGGACGCGGACCACGGAGCACTCGAAGCCACGGAGGCGTCATGTCGGCCCGTACGTACACCCGGCCATACCCGGCGACGTCGGGCCGCGTCGACATCCGGCTGCCCTGGTGGGCCCTCGCGCTGCCGACGCTGGCCTTCGTCACCCTTCTGCTCCTGATACTCAACCCGGTGGACGCGCACGCGGCGGGCGGCGACGCGGCGATCACCCAGGTCTTCGAGCACGTCCAGCACACGGTGCTGCACCAGGGGCCCTGACCAGCCTCGTCCGGCCGTGCCGGACCGCCTCGTCACCCCTGCCGGGGGAGCGCGTCAACTCCCTGCGCCACATGGCCTGTTTCATGCGAAGCTGGGACGCATGAGCGTCGCAGAACCCCGCAGGATTGTTCTCTTCCGGCATGCGAAAGCCGACTGGCCACAGATGTCCGACCACGAGCGGCCGCTCGCCGACCGGGGCCGCACGGACGCCGCCGTCGCCGGACGCAAGCTGGCCGACACCGGCATCCCCGTCGATCTGGCCCTCTGCTCCACCGCGACCCGGACCCGCGAGACCTGGAAGCTCGCCGTCCATGAGCTCCCGCACCGGCCGAAAACGGTCTATGAGGAGCGGCTCTACGAAGCCTCCCCCGGCGAGCTGATCACCGTGCTCAACGAAACCCCCGACGACGCGCAGAACGTGGTCCTGATCGGCCACAACCCGGGCGTGCACGGCCTCGCCGAGATCCTGGCCGGCCAGGCCGAGGGCGACACCCGCACCCGGATGAACAGCCGAGGATTCCCCACCGCCGCCTTCGCGGTGCTCTCCTTCGACGGCTCCTGGAAGTCCCTGGAGCCCGGAGTGGCCACGATGATCGACTACTGGGCGCCGACCGAGTAACCCACGTCTACGCATTGGGGCCCGGCACCGAGGCGGTGCCGGGCCCCATCTGCGTATGTGCGCTCAGTGGTCGCCCAGGTGCATGTCCGCCGCCTCGACCTCTTCGCGGGTGACGCCCAGCAGATACAGGACCGTGTCCAGGAAGGGGAAGTTCACCGCGGTGTGCGCGGCCTGGCGCACGACCGGCTTGGCGTTGAACGCGACGCCGAGGCCGGCCGCGTTGAGCATGTCGAGGTCATTGGCGCCGTCGCCGATCGCCACGGTCTGGGCGAGCGGCACACCCGCCTCGGCGGCGAAGCGGCGCAGCAGCCGCGCCTTGCCCGCGCGGTCCACGATCTCGCCGGTGACTCTGCCGGTCAGCTTCCCGTCGACGATCTCCAGCGTGTTGGCCTGCGCGAAGTCGAGCCCGAGCCGCTCCTTGAGGTCATCGGTGACCTGAGTGAACCCGCCCGAGACGACACCGACTTGGAAGCCGAGACGCTTCAGCGTACGGATCAGCGTGCGCGCCCCCGGCGTGAGCCGCACCTCCGCGCGCACCTTGTTCACCACCGAGGCGTCCAGCCCCTTCAGGAGCGCCACGCGCGCGTGCAGCGACTGCTCGAAGTCCAGGTCCCCGCGCATCGCGGCCGCCGTCACCTCGGCGACCTCGGCCTCGCAGCCGGCGTGCGCGGCGAAGAGCTCGATCACCTCGTCCTGGATGAGCGTCGAGTCCACATCCATCACCACGAGACGCTGGGCCCGCCGGTGCAGCCCCGCCGCGACCACCGCGATGTCGACACCGAGTGCCGAGGCCTCGGTCACCAGCGCGGTGCGCAGCGCCTCGGTCCCCGTACCGGACACGGCGAACTCGACCGCCGTCACCGGGTACTTGGCGAGCCGGAAGATACGGTCGATGTTGCCGCCGGTCTTCGTGATCCGCGCGGCGATCGCCGCTGTCGACTCCGCGGTGAGCGGGTGGCCGAGCACGGTGACGAGCGAACGTCCGAGTCCCCGCGGCCGGTTGTCGCCCAGGCCGGAGATGATCTCCGCCTGCATCTTCATCGACTCCGCCCAGCTGTGGACGGTGGCCCGCAGATCACCCTCCAACCCGGCGGGCGGCTCGGTCACGAGCGCGCACAGCACGATCCGGCCACGGGTGACGACCTGCTCGATGTCGACCACGTCGACGGAGTAGGCGGCGAGGGTGTCGAAGAGTCCGGCCGTGATGCCGGGCCGGTCCTTGCCGAAGATCTTGACGAGGAGAGTGGGGACGTCAGAGGTCTGCGAAGCGCTCATGGTGCCTCCCACCGTATCCGGCACCCAGTGCCCTACGCCCGCGCGGTCCGCCTTGCGGACAGTGAACTCTGGGTGACGCCCGCCTTCGCCGCCACCGTACGCCGACGGGTGGCGCTGCCCGACGGTCCGCAGCCCCGGGTTTTTCGCCCCCTCCGCCCCTACCCGTCCCGTCCCTGGGGGCTGCCGCCCCCAGACCCCCGCATCGGCCTGAACGGCCTCGTCCTCAAACGCCGGACGGGCTGAAAAAGCGCCCCCGCGTCCGTCGACGTACGAAAGGGCCCGTGCCGCAGGCCCCACCCACCCGCAGCCGCAAACGCACGGAAGGGCCCGTGCCGCAGACCCCACGCACCCGCAGCCGCAAACGCACGGAAGGGCCCGTGCCGCAAGCTCGACGCACCCGCAGCCGCGAACGCACGGAAGGGGCCGTGCCGGTACATCGAATGCCCGTCGCTTACGCCCGGATCTGGAAACGGCTCCCCACAACCCAACGTCTGATCCACCGGCGACGGGCGGATGTACCGGCACGGCCCCGACCCCCACCGACCGGCAGGCGAACGCCCCGACCCCCACCGACCGGCAGGCGAACGCCTCAGTCCCGCCGACCGGCGGGCGAACGCCTCAGCCCCGTCCCCGAGGCCCCCGCGGCGGCGGCGGTGACCCCTCGTCCGGGGGCGGCGGAGGCGGCGGCCCCTCCTGCGGCCGCGCCCGTTGCCGCCGCTTGGGCTGAGGCCCGATCGGCCCCACCACCGTCGGCGCGCCGTACACGTCGTCGCGCGGCCGCGAAGCCCCCGGCGGCCGCACACCTCCTGGCGGCCGTCCGTCCTCCGGCTCCCGCAGCTCGTCGGGCAGGCGCAGATACGGATTGGTGTCGGGATTCGGCGGACGGTACGAGGCCTGGGGCCTGTACGGTCCGGACTCCCCGGCGAGCACGGAGTACTCGGTCGCGGGCACCGAGCCCCCCGCGTCACCCAGAGCCAGTGGCGCCGCCCGCCGCCCCGCGGCCCCGCTCGCGTAAGCCAGCAGCGCCCCCGCCGCCCCGGCGCCCGCCCCCCACGCGGCGCCGAGCAGCAGCGCCATGCCAAGGTGCCCGTGCAACACGATCCCGGCACCGAACGCGTCGAAGCCCAGCACCGACAGCGAGGCGTCCGCCGACACGTCCGTCAGCCACGCGAGCAGCGGCAGTGCCAGCGCCGTCACGACCCCCAGCCGAAGAGCGCAGCGCCCCGCGAAGCCGAGGGCACCCCCGCCCCGTACATCTGTGGCACCCGCGGCTCCCGCGACGGCGGCACCCGGCACCCGTACAAAAGGCGTACGCGAGGCGGCCAGGACACCCGCGAACAGCATCATGACCGCGGTCGCGACCCCCAACAGCCACACGCGTCCGTCGAGTTCCGCGAGCCGGCCCAGCGTGACGGGCTGGTCGGAGTTGACGCTCAGCAACTTGTCCAGGGGGTCGGGGAGCAGCTTGGCGAGCTCGCCGGTGGCCTTTCCGTCCCAAGGGACGAAGAGGCCGATGGGGATGCCGAGCCACACACCGTTGGGCGCGCCGAGCAGGGCCGCGCCCGCGATCCGCTTGGGATGGGCGTCGCCGATCGCCGCGTACGCAGCCGCCGCGAGCCCGGCCAGGACCGCCACCAGCAACACGGTGACGAGCGCGGAGGCGGCGGGGCGCACCACCCGGTGCACGGCCTCCCAGCCGCGCGGCAGCGGCGTACGCCGGGAGGCCAGCAGGGCGATCACCAGGATGCCGGCGGCCCAGGCCGCGCCGCCGAGCAGCGTGGGCGCGGTGTCGACCGTGAACCCCACGGCGGCCTTGGCGTTCACAAGATCGCCGATCTTGTCGGGCAGCAGCCCGCCGAGGTCTCCGAGCCCGCCGGGGAGCTTGTCCGTGATGTCACCGAGCCCGCCGCCGCCCGTGACCTTGTCGAGTCCGAGCTTGCTCCCGTCGATCGTGATGACGTCGTGACCGGCCCAGGCGAGCCCGCCCAGCGTCGCCACGAAGAGAAGAACCACCGCGCCCGCCCGCGCGAGGAGTTCGGAGGGCGCGATCACAACTCCCGCCCCGCGCAGGGACCGTAAGAAGAACCAGGACATCAGAAGCGCGCCGACCAGCCCCACACCCAGTGGCGTGATCTGAATGGCCGTGTGCGCCTCCGCTCCTTTCAGGCCGAAGGCCGACACATCGCCGGACGGCTTGACCGCACCATTGGCCCCAAGTGCCACCACCGCCGCGGTCATCGGCCCGAGCGAGCCCGCCGAGTCGGCCCCGAGCAGATGCAGCCCGAGCGCGGCCGTGCCCGCCATTCCGATCAACGCCCAGCTCACAGAGGCGATCGCGGACAGCAGTACGTCCCCCCAGGGCACACTCCTGACACTCCCGCCGTGGTCCGCGGTCTCGATACTCATCGTCAGACCCCCCGATCCGCGCCGCGGCGATCCACCGCGGATGTCCCCCTCGCGTGGGATTACCACTCTCCGGTCCGGTTTCAACCCCGTCAACGGAAACGGGCAACCCGCCCGTACGCATCCTTCACAAGGCCCGACTTTCGGTCAGGGGGCTCCTACTGAAATAGTTCCCCACGATGTTCGACATCCCTAGACTCCCTGTGATGGGGGTAACTCGGGGGACAACTCAGTGGGGCATGGAGTGCCGGAACTCGTACTGGAATTGAATGGACGGACCTGGACGCTCGATGCGTCCAGGCCATACACCCTCGGACGTGATCCGCAGGGAGACATCGTGCTCGACGACGCCAGGGTCTCCTGGCGTCACGCCACGATCAGCTGGGGCGGCCGCAGTTGGGTCATCGAGGACCACGGCAGCACCAACGGCACGTTCGTGCAGGGGCAGCGGATCCACCAGATGGAGATCGGCCCCGGCTCGGCCGTGCACCTCGGCAACGCGACCGACGGACCGCGCCTGAACCTGTCCGGCGCCGCGGCCTCGGTCGCACAGCCCCAGCAGCAGCCGTACGCGGCGCAGGGCGCGAGCCCCGGCTGGGCCCAACAGGCGCCGCAGCAGCAGGCGCCGGAGCAGGGCTGGCAGCAGCCGCAACAGGCGGCGAAGATCCCGCCGCAGCAGGGACCCGGTGGTGGCGCGGGGGCGCCGCCGGTCTACGGCGACCGCAGCCCCACCACGTTCCACCAGTTCTCACTGGGCCGCGTGATGCGCATCGGCCGTGCGCTGGAGAACGAGCTGGTCGTCTCCGACCTCCAGGTCTCGCGCCACCACGCCGAGTTCCACGCGACACCCGACGGCCGCTTCGAGATCCGCGACCTCGGCTCGCACAACGGCACGTACGTCAACGGTATGCCGATCGCCAAGGGCGGCTCGGCGCTGCTCGGCCCGAACGACATCGTCGGCGTCGGCCACTCGACGTTCCGTCTGGTCGGCGACCGCCTCGAGGAGTTCGTCGACACCGGTGAGGTCTCCTTCTCGGCCCGCCATCTGACCGTCACGGTCGACGGCGGCAAGCAGATCCTCAAGGACGTCTCCTTCGGCGTGCCCGAGAAGTCGCTCATCGCGGTCATCGGCCCGTCCGGTTCCGGCAAGTCGACACTCCTGAAGGCGCTCACGGGCTACCGCCCCGCCAACCAGGGTGACGTCCTCTACGACAACCGGAACCTGTACAAGCAGTTCGCCGAGCTGCGCCAGCGCATCGGTCTGGTCCCGCAGGACGACATCCTGCACAAGGAACTGACCGTCAAGAAGGCCCTCAAGTACGCGGCCAAGCTGCGCTTCCCCGCGGACACCACGGGCGAGGAGCGCGAAGCCCGCATAGACGAGGTGCTGCGCGAGCTGAAGCTGGACATCCACAAGGAGAAGAAGGTCACCTCCCTCTCCGGTGGCCAGCGCAAGCGCGTCTCCGTGGCCCTGGAGCTGCTCACCAAGCCGTCGCTGATCTTCCTGGACGAGCCGACGTCCGGCCTCGACCCGGGCATGGACCGCGACGTCATGCAGCTGCTGCGCGGCCTCGCCGACGACGGCCGTACGGTCCTCGTCGTCACGCACTCCGTGGCCGAGCTGGCGATCTGCGACAAGCTCCTGGTGATGGCGCCCGGCGGCTCCGTCGCCTACTTCGGCCCTCCGGAGGAGGCGCTGAACTTCTTCGGCTACGAGACCTGGGCCGACGTCTTCTCCGCCTTCGAGAACTACCGCGACTACGACTGGGCGGGCCGCTGGAAGGGCTCGCAGCACTACCAGATGTACGCCGCGGACATCGACGCGGTCGCCCCGCAGTCGACGCAGATGCCGCCGCCGCAGGCGATGAAGCCGCCCAAGCCGCAGAGCTGGGGCTCCCAGCTGATGACCCTGATCCGCCGCTATGTCTCGGTGATCGCCTCCGACAAGGGCTTCCTGGCGCTGACGGTGATCCTGCCGGCGGTGCTGGGCTCGGTGAGCCTGCTCATCGACTCGGACAAGACGCTCCTGGTCAACAAGCAAGTGACGCAGGCCGGCGTACACGTCGCGAACGGCACGGCCACGACGGTGCTCCTGATCCTCGCGGTCGGCGCGTGCTTCGCGGGCGCCGCCAACTCGGTCCGTGAGCTGATCAAGGAACGGGTGATCTACGAGCGGGAGCGCGCGACGGGCCTGTCCCGGTCCGCGTATCTGATGTCCAAGGTGATCGTCCTCGGTGTGGTCACCCTGCTGCAGGGTGCCCTGGTCGGCGCCATCGGCTTCGGCAGCCGCACGGTCCCGGACGAGGGTCTGATCCTGACCAGCCTGCCCAAGGTCGAGCTCACCATCCCGATCATGGTCCTCGGCTTCGCGTCGATGATGTTCGGCCTGGTCATCTCCTCGCTGGTGAAGACCGCCGAGAAGACCATGCCGCTGCTGGTCATGTTCGCGATCGTCCAGGTCGTCTTCACCGGCTGCCTGTTCATCCTGAACGGCACACCTGGCGTCAACCAGTTCTCGTACCTGATGCCGGCCCGCTGGGCGGTCGCCGCCTCCGGTACCACGCTGGACTTCAACAACATCTTCCCGAACCAGGACGACCCGAGCAGCACGGATCCGCTGTGGGACCACACGGCCGGGGCCTGGACCCTGGACATGGTCGCCCTGATCGTCCTCGGCGTACTCTGCGGCTTCTTCGTGGCCCGCTTCCTGCGCCGCCACGAGCCCGAGGTCATGCGGAAGTAATCGCTCAGCCATGGCGGAAGGGCGGCACCCCAGCTGGGGTGCCGCCCTTCCGCGTACGTGTCGGAGCTCCGCGCTCGGCCTCAGTACGCGCTGTTGACGTTGTCCATCGAGCCGTACTTGTCGGCCGCGTAGTTGGCAGCGGCCGTGATGTTGGCGACCGGGTCGTAGATGTTCCACGAGGTGCCGGGCACGTGGTACGCGTTGAACGTCGGCGGGATGACCTGGAGCAGGCCCTTCGACGGGATGCCGTTGATGGCGTTGATGTCCCAGTTGTTGATGGCGTTCGGGTTGCCCGAGGACTCGCGCATGATGTTGCGGTACAGGCCGTTGTACGAACCCGGGATGCCGTGCTTCGCCATGATGTCGAGGGACTGGCGGATCCAGCCGTCGAGGTTGTTGGTGTAGCTCTTCAGGGCGACGGTCTGGACCGTGGGGCGCTGCGCGGAGCGGCTCGCGGCCTGCACCTTGGCGCGGTCCTCCTCGGCCTTCTTCTTCGCGGCGGCCTCGGCGGCGGCCTTCTTCGCGGCGGCGGCAGCCTTCTTCGCGGCGGCGGCGTCGGCCGCCTTCTTCTTCGCGGCGGCAGCGGCGTCGTCAGCGGCCTTCTTCTTCGCCGCGACGGCCTGGGCCTTCAGATCGGCGCCGGCCAGCTGGTCCGTGATGCGGGCCTTCACGTCCTTGATCGGCTGCTCGCTGTAGGCGACCTGGGCCGTGGAGACGGCGTCGGTCGTGGTGGTCTGGGAGTTGCCCGGGACCAGGGAGAAGGCGAGAGCGGCGGCACCGAGGGTGGCGACACCCGCGACGGAAAGCTTGTGAGCCTTGCTCAGCTTCGGACTATGACCAGGAGTGTTGATGTTCTTGCGCATCACTGATGGACCTCGTTCGAATAGCGCGGAGGTCGCTCTCGGTCCGGTGGGGGACAGAGTGTTTCCGGAACAAGCGCCGTGGGGCGGAACCTCGCGGCGCTGAGCGACGGAGGCAATTCTTAGCGGTCGCAAAATCCTGTGGCAAAGGTGTGACGTACGAAGCCGGGTAGTGGACCTAGAAAGGGCAAAACGGGGCAGACTGTCACGTCTGCCCCGCTCATGCGGGCTACCTTTATCTCCTATGTCCCTTCGTATGTGATGTGCCCCCTATGTGCGGGCTCACATCGGTCGTGTATCAATCTCACCAGCAGTTGCTGGAGCAATGCTCAGAGTGAGGACCCTCTTCCGGAAGGATGAGGTGCACGTCCCCGAACTCGTGCCAGAGGTAGAACTCGCGCAGCGCCTCGTCGTAGCCGCGGTCGATCGCCGCCCGTCCCGCGATCGCCTCCAGCATCAGCAGATGCGAGGCCTCCGGCTCGTGCAGCCCGGTCAGCAGCCCGTCGACGACCCGCACCCCGCGCTCCGGGGTCACCACGAGGTCGGTCCAGCCCTGCGCCGCCCGGACCACCCCGTCGGGGCCCGTAGCGGACTCGACGGCGCGTACCGCCGTCGTACCGACCGCGATGATCCGCCCGTCACCGGCCCTCGCCGCGTTGATCAGCCGCGCCGACGCCTGAGGCACCTCGTACCGCTCCGGATACGGCGGCTCATGGGCCTGAGCCGACGCGACTCCCGTGTGCAGCGTGATCGGCGCGAACTGCACACCCCGGCTCACCAGCTCCGCCACCATGCGCGCGGTGAAGGGGCGCGCCGCACTCGGCATCTCCGCGCTGCCCGTGCCGTCGGCGGACGGCAGCGCGAACACCGTCTGGTACACGGACAGCGGCTGATCCCTCTGTGTATAGGAGTAGCGAATGGGCCGCCCGTGCCGCCGCAGCAGCCCCAGGACGTCCGCGTCCGACACCCGCCCCCACCACAACCGTGGGCTCCGCGCGGCCAGCGGCTCCTCCAGTACGAGTCGTACGTCCCCGGGGAGGCGCACCTCTGTCCCCGCGGGCCCGCCCGCACGCGCACGCGTGGTTCCCCTTCCGTCGGGATCCCGCAGCTCGACCGCCCACCGCCCGTCGTCGCCGAGCGTGGAGAAATGCACCACCACGCGCGCGTGCCCGACGCTTGCGTCGATGGCGGCCGCCAGGGTGGTGGAGGTGTTGACGACGAGCAGATCTCCCGCCTTCAGCTGCAGGGGCAGCTCCACGAACTCGTGATGCGACACCTCGGTGCCACGCGAAACCAGCAGCCGTACCGAGTCCCGGTCGAGCCCGGGCCCCCGCTGCTCGGCCGGCACCCGCGCCGACAGCTCCTCCGGAACCCTCCACTCTGAACCCCGCTCGTCGAGCGGGGGGACACCCGTCGCGGTCGTCATCGCTCCTCCAGCAGGGCCGGGGCGCCGTAACGACCACTGACCGGCCGCTCGTCGAGCAGCCGCAGAAATGCCGGAACCACACTGTCCGGCGTCGGCCGTGGATCGTCGTCGTCCGGTACGGCCGCCGCGTACAGGTCCGTGCCCATGTCCCCGGGGTCGACCGCCCAGACCCGCAGGCCTGGCTCCTCCTCGCCGAGGACCGCGGAGAGGTGGTCGAGGGCCGCCTTCGACGCCCCGTAGCCGCCCCACGTCTCGTACGCCTCGGCGGCGGCGTCCGAGCTGATGTCGATGACCGTGCCCGCCTTCGCGGCCCGCAGCAGCGGCAGCGCCTCCTGGATCAGGCCCAGAGCGGCGACCACGTTCACCTCGAGGGCCTGCCGCAGCCCGTCCAGGGGCAGCTCCTCCAGACGCACCAGCGGCTCGGCGCCCAGCGCGCTCGCGTTGTTCACCAGAAGGTCGACACCACCGAGCTTCCGGGCCGCCGCGACCAGCTCGGCGCGGTGCCCGGCGTCCATGACATCCCCTGGGAGCGCCTCCACGCGCGTCCCGTACCCGGACAGTGCCACCGCCGTGTCCTCCAGTACTCCGGCGGTTCTGGCGTCGAGCACCAGATCCCAGCCGCGCTCCGCCAGGGCCGCACCGAGCGCCCGCCCCAGCCCCTTCGAAGCCCCCGTGATGATCGCTACCGGCATGACATCCGTCCCCTCGTCCCGTGACCGCCGCTGCCGGCGGGTGTCTTCAACGTAGGAACCCGGCCGCGCCACCGCCTCGTGCGCGGGCCGCAATGATCCAGGGCCCTTCGTCCTAGTCCTCCCGGCCCAGGCGACCGCCATCACAGGTCCGATACGCGTTGTCACACCCCGCCGGTACTTTGGGGTCATGAGCCAAGTACCCCGGTCGGGCCTGTACGCGGTGAGTTCCGCGCTACTGGCCATGAGCAGGCATCTCGAAGTACGCGACGTCCTCAAGACGATCGTCGCCTCGGCCCGAGAGCTGCTCGACGCGCAGTACGCGGCCCTCGGCGTGCCCGACGACCACGGCGGCTTCGCCCAGTTCGTCGTCGACGGCGTCAGTGACGCCCAGTGGAAGGCCATCGGCCCGCTCCCGCGCCAGCACGGCATCCTCGCCGCGATGCTGCACGAGGCCCGCCCCGAGCGCCTGGCCGACGTGCGCAAGGACCCCCGCTTCGAAGGCTGGCCCTCGGCTCACCCCGACATGTCCGACTTCCTGGGCCTGCCGATCCGCGACGGCGACGAGATCATCGGCGCACTGTTCCTCGCGAACAAGAACTGCCCCAAAGAGGAAGGCAGTTGCGGCTTCACCGAGGACGACGAGGAACTGCTCACGATCCTCGCCCAGCACGCCGCGATCGCCCTGACGAATGCCCGCCTGTACGAGCGCAGCCGTGAGCTCACCATCGCCGAAGAGCGCTCCAGGCTCGCCCATGAGCTCCACGACGCGGTCAGCCAGAAGCTGTTCTCCCTGCGCCTGACCGCGCAGGCCGCCGCCGCCCTCGTCGACCGCGACCCGTCGCGCGCCAAGGGCGAACTCCAGCAGGTGGCCGTGCTCGCGGCGGAGGCCGCCGACGAACTGCGCGCCGCCGTCGTCGAGTTGCGCCCCGCCGCGCTCGACGAGGACGGCCTGGTCGCCACCCTGCGCACCCACATACAGGTCCTCGACCGCGCCCACTCCGCGCGCGTCACCTTCGCCGGCCGTGGGGTACGGGCGCTGCCCGCCGCCCAGGAGGAGGCCATGCTGCGCGTTGCCCAGGAGGCCCTGCACAACGCGCTGCGGCACTCCGGCGCCGCCCAGGTCGACGTGACCCTGGAAAAGCGCGGACCGGGCGCCGTGCTGCGCGTCACCGACGACGGCAGCGGCTTCGAACCCACCGCGATACGCAGCGCGGGCCGCCATCTCGGGCTTGTGTCGATGCGCGACCGGGCGAGCGGAGTCGGCGGCACACTCACCGTGGAATCGGCGCCCGACAAGGGCACCACGATCGAGATGGAGGTCCCTGGTGGCTGACGCAATCAAGGTGCTGCTCGTCGACGACCACCAAGTGGTCCGCCGGGGCCTGCGCACCTTCCTCGAAGTTCAGGACGACATCGAGGTCGTGGGAGAGGCGTCCGACGGCGCCGAAGGAGTCGCCCGCGCCGAGGAGTTGAAGCCCGACGTCGTCCTCATGGACGTCAAGATGCCGGGCATGGACGGCATCGATGCGCTGCGCAAGCTCCGCGAACTCGCCAACCCCGCGCGCGTGCTGATCGTCACCAGCTTCACCGAGCAGCGCACGGTCGTCCCGGCCCTGCGCGCGGGCGCCGCCGGGTATGTGTACAAGGACGTGGACCCGGACGCCCTGGCCGGCGCCATCCGCTCCGTGCACGCCGGGCACATCCTGCTGCAGCCCGAGGTCGCGGGCGCGCTGCTGTCCCAGGAGGAGGCCAACTCGGGCCAGGGGAGAGGCGGTTCCCTCACCGAGCGGGAGCGCGAGGTGCTCGGTCTCATCGCGGACGGCCGCTCCAACCGCGAAATCGCCCGCGCCCTCGTCCTCTCCGAGAAGACCGTCAAGACGCATGTCTCGAACATCCTGATGAAACTCGACCTCGCCGACCGGACCCAGGCCGCGCTCTGGGCCGTACGGCATGGGGTGGCGGGCTGATCACCAGCTGATACGCGGCGGATGCGCGCTCCGCAGCGCTCCTGGGGACCGGTCGGCGCGCGGCAATTCGGAGGGTTCCACTCCGGGATGAGATTCATACCGTCGGGTGTATGTCCCCCGGATGGCGCATCCTCTGTGGATCTCACCCGTTCTCCAATGCGTGCTGCGGCGACTTGCCGCAGTGATCGCAAGGAGGGGTTTCGAAGTGAAGAACCTGAAGAAGGCCACTGCTGTCGCGATGGTGGCCGGCGGCCTGGTCGCCGCCGGTGCCGGTATGGCCTCCGCCACCGACGGTGCGTGCGCGAGCGGCAACGCCGAGGGCTCCCCGGGCGTCGTCTCGGGCAACCTCATCCAGGCCCCGGTGCACGTCCCCGTGAACGCGGTCGGCAACAGCGTGAACGTCATCGGCGTTCTGAACCCGGCCTTCGGCAACCTCGGCGTCAACCGCTGAGTTCCGTAGCGGAACCATCATGACCACCGGCCTTCCAGGGATCCCTTGGGAGGCCGGTCAGGTTGTCGCCTCATCGTCGGCCTGAACCTGGCCTTCGGCAACAAGGTCGTAAGCGACTGACCCGCAGCTGTAGGTGCCCCGCGAAGGAAGACGCCTCGCGGGGTCTTTCCACGTTGCCCGCGCTGCGGGCATGCGTGCTGGAAGCGGCCGGCCCGCCCGTCTCAGCTGTGGGCAATCGTGCCGCCAGGGTGGTACCCGTCCCAGAGAGAGCGGCACCCTCAAGCGCCGGTACGCGCACCCACCCCGAGTTCAGCCCCCACTCGGGGCAACAGGCACCCCCGCTCAGCGAACCCCCCGCTCCCGCTCCTCCACAAACGCGTTGTACGCGGCCACCTGCGCCCGCCGAGCCGTCCGCTCCACCGGCCGCAAGGCCTCCGCCCGTGCCGCGATCTCCGAGGCACTCATCGCCCCACCGTGCCCGTTCTCGTACGCGACCGAGATCAGCAGCCCCACCCGCTGAGCAAGCTCCAGCACCCGCACCGCCCGCGGCGGATACCCGGGAGCAAGAACCTCCCGCCCCCGCTCCGCCCGAGCCCGATACGCATCGATCGCAGCCTCGGCAACCGGCCCCGACCCCGCCACATCCAGCCGCGACAACACCTCCGTCGCCTCGCGCAGCGCCTCCGCCAGCTCCCGCTCGGCCTCCCCGAGCGACGGCACATCGGCAGGCGGCGCCTGCCGTACCGGCAGACAGTGCCAGACGACCTCCACGTGCACATCGCCATCAGGCCCCGCCTCGTACACCTCCGGCACCAGCCCCAGCGCAGCGCCATGGCAGACGACGGCCTCCTCGGCATCGAGGGCGCGCGCGTTGAAGTCCGGCGGGCCGCTCAGCCCGAGCGGATGCCCCGGCGCGGGCAGCGCGACCCGCAGCCCGGTCACCCCGAGCGTGCGCAGCCGGCCGAGGGCGAGCGTGAGCCCCACGGGCCCCGACTCGCCCGGCAGCCCCTCGACCCGGTGCACCGCGTCCTCGCCGACGATGGCGAGCACCGCGTCATCCGGTGAAATAAGTCCGGCCAAAAGGGCATTTCCCCATGCGGCCAGCCGTCCAGAGCGTGGTTCCGAGAGCATCCCCCCACCCTAAGGACCGACCGATGGAATGGAGCGACCGACCGGTGGCGTAGGTTTTCCCTGGGGGCTGCGTCCACAGACGTAAGCGACGGCCGAGACTGCAATGGGAGACAACGCGCTCATGAGCGATGTACTGGAGCTGGAGGACGTATCCGTGGTCCGCGAGGGCCGGGCTCTGGTGGACCAGGTCTCCTGGTCGGTCAAGGAGGGGGAGCGCTGGGTCATCCTCGGCCCGAACGGCGCCGGAAAAACGACCCTTCTGAACGTCGCCTCCAGCTACCTCTTCCCCAGCCAGGGCACCGCCACCATCCTCGGCGAGACGCTCGGCAAGGTCGACGTCTTCGAGCTGCGCCCGCGCATCGGCGTCGCCGGCATCGCCATGGCCGAGAAGCTTCCCAAGCGCCAGACCGTCCTGCAGACCGTGCTCACCGCCGCGTACGGCATGACCGCCGGCTGGCACGAGGACTACGAGGACGTCGACGAGCAGCGCGCCCGCGCCTTCCTTGACCGCCTCGGCATGAGCGAGTACCTGGACCGCAAGTTCGGCACGCTCTCCGAGGGCGAGCGCAAGCGGACCCTGATCGCCCGCGCCCTGATGACCGACCCCGAGCTGCTCCTGCTCGACGAGCCCGCCGCGGGCCTCGACCTCGGCGGCCGCGAGGACCTCGTCCGTCGCCTCGGCCGCCTCGCCCGCGACCCGATTGCACCCTCCATGATTATGGTCACGCACCACGTCGAGGAGATCGCCCCCGGCTTCACCCATGTCCTGATGATTCGTCAGGGCAAGGTGCTCGCCGCCGGCCCGCTGGAGCTCGAACTCACCTCGCGCAACCTCTCCCTCTGCTTCGGCCTCCCGCTCGTCGTCGAGCAGATCGGCGAGCGCTGGACCGCGCAGGGTCTGCCGATGGCCTGAACACCGCAGAGCCCGGACCCGATTGAACTCCGGAGCGCCCGCACCCGATCTGCGGACCGGGCGTGTCCCAGTTGATCGCGCGCCCTGTCCGCCAGAGCAGCGCGGTCCTACCATGACCATGTGAACGACATCAACGCGTGGGTGTGGTGGCTCGTTGCGGCGGCCGGGCTCGGCATCCCGCTCGTCGTGACCGCGATGCCGGAGTTCGGCATGCTCGCCGTGGGCGCTGTCGCCGCCGCGGTCTCTGCGGGGCTCGGCGGTGGTGTCGTCCTCCAAGTACTCGTCTTCGCCGTCGTCTCGGTAGCCCTCATCGCCGTCGTACGGCCCATCGCTGCCCGGCACCGCGCCCAGCGGCCCCAACTCGCCACAGGCGTGGAGGCGTTGAAGGGCAAGCAGGCCATCGTCCTGGAGCGGGTGGACGGTTCGGGCGGTGGCCGGATCAAACTCGGCGGAGAGATCTGGTCGGCACGTGCCCTCGACGCCGGACAGGCCTACGAGGTAGGCCAAGAAGTGGACGTCGTCGACATCGACGGGGCCACGGCGATCGTCATGTGACCTCGTACGACGCAAGTGAACCGAACGCCCCACGTGGCAGACGACGGTCTGTCAGACTCGTCCAGCAAGATCTTCAACAACCATAAGATCTTCCGGAGTTACCGAGCGGAGAAGGGTACGGGGAGCAACGATGGAACCGATCATCATCGTCCTGATCATTCTGGTGGTGTTGGTCTTCATCGCCCTGATCAAGACCATCCAGGTCATCCCACAGGCCAGCGCCGCCATCGTCGAGCGCTTCGGCCGCTACACGCGCACCCTGAACGCCGGCCTGAACATCGTCGTCCCGTTCATCGACTCCATCCGCAACCGCATCGACCTGCGCGAACAGGTCGTGCCGTTCCCGCCGCAGCCGGTGATCACCCAGGACAACCTGGTCGTCAACATCGACACGGTCATCTACTACCAGGTGACCGACGCCCGCGCGGCCACGTACGAAGTGGCCAGCTACATCCAGGCGATCGAGCAGCTCACCGTCACCACGCTGCGCAACATCATCGGCGGCATGGACCTGGAGCGAACCCTGACCTCCCGCGAGGAGATCAACGCGGCCCTGCGCGGCGTCCTCGACGAGGCCACCGGCAAGTGGGGCATCCGCGTCAACCGCGTCGAGCTCAAGGCGATCGAGCCGCCCACCTCCATCCAGGACTCGATGGAGAAGCAGATGCGCGCCGACCGTGACAAGCGCGCCGCGATCCTCACCGCCGAAGGTATCCGCCAGTCGCAGATCCTCACCGCCGAAGGTGAGAAGCAGTCCGCGATCCTGCGCGCCGAAGGTGAGGCCAAGGCGGCCGCCCTGCGCGCCGAGGGCGAGGCCCAGGCCATCCGTACGGTCTTCGAGTCCATCCACGCCGGCGATGCGGACCAGAAGCTCCTCGCCTACCAGTACCTCCAGATGCTCCCCAAGATCGCCGAGGGCGACGCCAACAAGCTCTGGATCGTGCCCAGCGAGATCGGCGACGCGCTCAAGGGGCTGAGCGGCGCCATGGGCAACTTCGGCCCCATGGGCGGCGGTTCGGGCAACGGCGGCACAGAGCGCCGCGAGAAGCCGTCCGTCACCGACTGACCGTGTACGACGATGGGGCCCACCTCTCACGGGAGGTGGGCCCCATCGTCGTACGAGCTAGGCCGCGGGCTGTCCCAGCCACTCCGGCAGCGCGTCGAAGTCGTCCTGGCCGAGCGCCAGCAGCATCGCGTCCGCGGGCGTCGGCTCGAAGGGCTGCCGCAGCAGCGGCATACCCGCCTGCTCCGGTGTACGGTCCGCCTTGCGGTGGTTGTCCTGCGCGCACGAGGCGACCGTGTTCAGCCAGGAGTCCCGGCCGCCCTGCGCCCGCGGCACCACGTGGTCCACGGTCGTGGCGCGCCGACCGCAGTACGCGCACCTGTGCCGGTCACGTACCAGCACACCGCGCCGCGACCACGGCGCTTGTCTTCGGAACGGCACCCGGACATAGCGGCAGAGCCTGATCACCCGGGGCACGGGTATGTCGAGCGCCGCTCCGCGCATACGGAGTTCGGGGTGGGCCTGCTCCACGACCGCCTTGTCCTGCAGCACCAGAACGACGGCTCGGTTCAACGTCACCGTCGACAGCGGCTCAAAGCTCGCGTTCAGTACCAGCGTGTCCCGCATCCAGCCCACCTCCCGTGTGCACCGGCCCACCCCCTGGCGGACGGGCTTGGATCAACTCTGGCCGGGCGCGCCGAGATGGACAACGCAATAAAAAATGCCCGCCTCTGATCACTTCCAAGACCAGAGGCGGGCAAACGTTCAGTGAACGCTTGGCTGGCTCAGCTTGCCGACCGATTCTCGTACTCGCCGATCAACTGGGCACGCGCCAGTGTGTGGAACCGCAGGTTGAAGCCCACGACGGCGGGCGACACCTCGGAGTCCGGCCCCAGCTTCTCGCTGTCGACGGCATACACCGTCAAGACGTACCGGTGCGGTCCGTCCCCGGGCGGCGGCGCCGCCCCGCCGAAGTCCTTCGACCCGTAGTCGTTGCGGACGTGCACGGCGCCCTCGGGGAGCCCCTCGAACTTGCCGCTGCCCGCGCCCGGGGGCAGTTCCGTCACCGACGCCGGGATGTCGAAGAGCACCCAGTGCCAGAACCCGCTGCCCGTCGGAGCATCCGGATCGAAGCACGTCACGGCGAAGCTCTTCGTGCCGGCCGGGAAGCCCTCCCAGCGCAGATGCGGCGACGTATTGCCCGCCGAGTACACCTGGGCGTCCGCAAGTACCGCACCCGGCGCGATGTCGTCGCTCACCACCGTGAACGACGGCACCGGCGGATGGAAGTCATGGGGAAGCGGGGCTCTCTTCGCCTCGGTCACGTCTCAACCTCCGATTCGGCCGACTGACTGCGTCTTCAGCCTAGAACCAGCTGCGCTTGCTACCGACTTCCGACAGCCACTGATTCAGGTACGCGGCCCAGTCCGTGCCCTGGTAGTCGTGCAGACCCACCTGGAAGGACCGGTACGAGTCGCTGCCCTCAGAGAAGAGGCCCGGCTTCTTGTCCATCTCCAGGACGACGTCCATCGCACGGTCGTCCGCGACGAAGCTCAGCTCCACCTGGTTCAGTCCGCGGTACTGCGACGGCGGGAAGAACTCGATCTCCTGGTAGAACGGCAGCTTCTGCCGCGTACCCCGGATGTGGCCGCGCTCCATGTCCGCGTTCTTGAAGCGGAAGCCCAGCTGGATGAAGGCGTCCAGGAGCGCCTTCTGCGCCGGCAGCGGATGCACATTGATCGGGTCCAGGTCACCGGAGTCCAAGGCGCGCGCGATCTCCAGCTCCGTCGTCACACCGATGTGCATCCCGCGCAGGCTCTGCCGGTCGATCATGGTGATCGGCGTCTCCCAGGGGATCTCCAGACCGAACGGCACCGCGTGCACCGCGCCCGCCTGGAGCTCGAAGGCCCCACCGAGCCGCAGCTTGGTGAACTCGATGTCCTGCTTGTACTCCTGGTCGTCGTGGCCCTCGACCTCGACCTTGGCCTGCAGACCGACCGACAGACCCTCGATCGCCTGATTCACCGACCCGCCCTGGATCCGCACCTCACCCTGGACGACGCCGCCCGGAACGGTGTTGACCTCCGTCAGCACCGTCTCGACCGAAGCCCCACCGGCCCCCAGGCTCGCAAGCAGCCGCTTGAACCCCATGTCACTTCCTCCCCAGGCAACGCCTGTTCCATCTGCCGTGTCCGTCTGTATTCCTTGATCCCTACAAACGCGATCCGACCGCGGCCGGTTCCACGCCCTCACCCTTCCAAGAGAGAGGACCCCTGGCCACCCCATCGACAAGCATCCGTCCGGACTACTCAGTACTACGCCGGACTGGTGGACTACGCTCGGACGCCATGATCGCGGCCCCTGACCGTACGCCCCTCACACGCGAGTTCTTCGACCGCCCCGTACTGGACGTCGCCCCCGACCTCCTGGGGCGCATCCTCGTACGCACCACCCCGGACGGTCCGATCGAACTCCGCATCACAGAGGTCGAGGCGTACGACGGCCCGAACGACCCCGGCTCCCACGCCTATCGCGGCCCCACAGCCCGCAAGGACGTGATGTTCGGTCCGCCAGGCCACGTGTACGTCTACTTCACCTACGGCATGTCAAGGCGGTCAGCATGAACGTCATGGATCTTGCTCACCCCGCTGAAGAAGTCGCCCCCAAGCTGCTCGGTGCCATCCTCACCCACGAGACACCTGAGGGAACCGTGAGCATCACGATCACGGAGACCGAGGCGTACTCCGGTTCGGCCGACCCCGCCTCCCACGCGTACCGAGGCAGGACACCCCGAAATGCCGTCATGTTCGGACGTGCGGGACACCTGTACGTCTACCGGTCTCACGGACTCCACTGGTGCGCAAACGTCGTCACCGGGGCAGACGGCATCGCTACAGCTGTCCTCATCCGGGCAGGCAGGGTCATCGAAGGGGAAGACCTGGCCCGCGAGCGGCGAGGGGGAAAGGTTGAGAGTCCACGTCTCGCGCGGGGTCCGGGGAACTTCTGCCAAGCGCTCGGCATCACGGCAGAGCACAACGGCACAGACCTGCTGACAGGCGCCTCGGTCGCGCTGTCCGAGGGTGAGCCGGTACCCGCCGCACTCATCCGGGTCGGTCCTCGGGTAGGCGTGAGCAAAGCCCATGACTGGCAGCACCGCTTCTACCTCGCCGGTGATCCAACGGTCTCGGCGTACCGACTGAGCCCGAGAGCCAAGCCGTCCGCCGGAGCCTGAGCCGCTGTGCGCCTTGCTCGCGGCTCGCCGGTGGGTCGGCGCGGAGTTGGGTCCGAAGACGCGTGACCGCTCGCGAGCGTGGCGCGTGACGCGTTCCTGGCCGGTCGGGTGATTGTCGACGTGCGCCGACCCGGGCCGGAGAGGTGGGTGGATGACCCCTTGGTGCGTTCGTCCGCACCGCCAGGATCTCGGTCACTGTGCACAACGACGAGCAGCGAAGGGGTACATAGTCGGATGGCTGAACAGGGCTGCACCACACGGGAGGGCTCCCTAACGGGGCCCCCTCCTTCGTGTAAGGTCACTCGGCCAGGTCGCCGCCGTCGCTCCCGACTGCACGAGACCGAGTCCAAGCACAAAGCCTTGGGCGTCACCTGTGAAGAGACCGTGCCAGCCATGGCCGGTCCATCCCCGCGAAGAAAGGGAGGCACATGTCCCGCCATCCGGCGGGGGTCACTGGCGCACCCGTGTGCGCCTCACAGGAAGGAGCCACTCCCGGTGGCTATCAGCTTCGGCCATGACCGCCCGTGGGGCGCTGTCTCCCAGCACGAGTTCCTGCGCTTGACGCAAGACCCCTGACACCCGCTCACCTACCGCGTTTCCATCGGATGGGCCGACCGGCACGGACACGCAGGCTTCGGTCCCGGCCGGTTGGCCGTACTGCTGGGCAAGGACGGCAAACCGCTGTCCGAACAGAGCACGCGTAACGCGGTAGCCCGCGCCAAGGCGCTGGGCCTTGTGTCGCCCCGGTCCGGGGCCGCCTGCCTCTTGCTTCCGCCTTACCTGTTCCAGACCAGAAGGGCAAGGGTGCGCCAGCCCCCTGCCGTCTGCATCAGGACCGGTGACTACACGCCAGGCGTGTAGCCAGAGCACGTCTGGCATGCATCGGCATAGGCTTTGACCTGCGGAAACGTTCGCATCCTTTCTTATCTATTTAGCCTCCAGTGCAGTGCGGCCCTCAAGGGGCCGACTGAGGAGAGCAGCTTGGATTAACAGCAAGGGAAGTAGGGGAGCGGCAGCGCCCCGGCCGCCATGGTTGCAGCGCTCAACGACAGTGCAGCGTGGGTGGGCGGGGTGAACTGCCGGTCAGAGACCTGACGGATGGCTGGAGAGCCAGTCGGTATGCCGATCGCGTATTCGGTCCCGTTCCTCGGGCGTGGTGAGGAAGACGTCGGCGCCACCGTCGTAGGGGTGGTAGATGCGCTGCATCAGGCTGTCGGTGACGAGGACCCCTGCCACCTTGTCGTCGGCAGTGTCTCGGAGCAGCTTGTCGATGCAGCCGCGTTGCCAAGGCAACTGGGCGGCGAAGAGGTGACAGTACGTGCGGAACTCTGGCTCTGGATCGTCCTCCACCAGCAGGCTCTGCCAATAGCCTGCGTCTGGTTCGAGCAGCGGGACCTCGGGTTCGGTCGCCCAGAAGGGAGTGATCACGTACACCTCTGTGCCAGCGAACAACTCGTCGAGGACGGTGTTGAAACGCTCCAGAACGACGGCGTGCTCGCTCTCGTCCACTGCGTACCGCTTTGACTCCGGCAGGCTGTGAAAGCGGACCCAGACATCTCGATACGGGTCACGAAGCTTGTACCCAACCGGGGGGGCAGTCGGGCCATCTCTGCCGCCAGAGCTCCGTCAAAGCCGGCTGTCCGCCTTCAGGCACCTGCTGCACTCACTCTCTCGTGTACGGCCCCTTACGACGACCATGATGCCCGGCACCCGCCCACCAAGAGCAACGACTTCCTTAGGGCGGGCGGGACAGCGACAAAGGAGGGAGCGGAAGGGGCGGCCTACCGGCCGCCACGGTCGCAGTAGCCAATGACAATGCGGCCCCGGATGGGGCCGGCAGGAGCAAGCCAGTAAGACCGAGGGGGGCGCTACCGCGCCCCTGACGGGGATCTTTGAATCTCCTCACCCTGTGCTGAGGATGGCACCGGAGTTGCTCGCCTTGATTCCTCAGGCGTGCAAGTGCTGATCTGCGGGTGGATGCCCAACTTGAGGGCTGGCTCTGGGTCGGGTGGCTGGGTGGGCACGAGGGCTGGGACGGGACGGTCTGGGGTGGGTGGGGTCTCTCTCGTGGGCGGGAACAGGTGGTGCGGGAGCGGGCTCAGGGTTCGATGGCGAGGTGTTCGATGAGGTCGTCGCGCAGCGTGAACCGATAGCGGAGATCGATGGTGCCGCCGGGGAAGTTCCCTTCGAGGTGGTGTGTGGCGATGTAGTGGGCCGTGTCGGTCTCCTGAGCGTTCGTGAGGTGGATGGTGTAGGTGAATTCGGTGGCGGATCGGTCCAGCCACCGCTCAATCGCGGCGCTGCCCTGGTAGGTGTTGCCGTCGTCGATCACTGTGGCGTCGTCGGTGAACGTCGTGACCGCGGTGGCGGTGTCGTGGGCGCGGTGCGCTGTGAGGTAGCGGGTGATCACCTCGGGCAGGTCGGCCGGGGTGATGGTCCGGGGCTGGTTGTCGTGCATGACGCTCCTGATGGTGGTGGCGGGTTCAGACGGTGGGGGTGGTGCCGCCGTCGATGACGTGTTCGGCGCCGACGATGGCCGAGGCGCGGTCGGAAACGAGGAAGGCGACGAGCTCGGCGACCTCCTCGGGCCGGTTGGGACGGCCGAGCGGGATGCCTCCCAGGGAGTCCATGAGCCGGCCCAGCGCCGCTTCCTGGCTGATGCCGGCGTCGTGGGCGATCCGGGCGACGAGGTTGTCGGCGGCCGAGGTCTGGACGAAGCCGGGTGAGACGGTGTTGACGCGGACGCCGTGCGGGGCGACCTGGTTGGCCAGGCCCTTGCTGTACGTGGTCAGGGCGGCCTTGGCGGCGGCGTAGGCCAGGGTGCCGTTCCACAGCGGCATGCGGCGCTGGATCGAGGTGACGTGCACGACCGCGCCCTTGCCCGTGGCGATCATGTGCGGTAGGAGTGCGCGGTCCAGGCGGACGGCGGCCAGCAGGTTCGTGTTCAGCTCCCTGGCCCAGTCGTCCTCGCTGAGCGCGGCGAATCCTCCTGCCGGTGCCTCGGAGCCGCCGAGGGTGTTGACCAGGATGTCGACGCCTCCCACGCGGGCGTCCACCTCGGAGGCGACGTGGGCGGCGCCCTGGGCGGTGGACAGGTCGGCGGTGATGAACGTCTTCTCCTCGACGTCGTCGGGGCGGCTGCGGGCGGTGACCAGCACGGTCGCGCCGGCCTCGGCGAGCCGTCGGGCGATCGCGGCTCCGGTGCCTTTGGTGCCGCCGGTGACCAGAGCGCGTCGGCCTTCGAGGGATTCGCTGATGGATGTGCTCACGGTGTGCTCCGTTCCCGGGCGCGGGTATACGATGCGCCGTCCCGTCTCGACTGCTAAAATAGAAGCCAATAACTTCGACTTTAGCAGTAACTGAGGGGATGGTCGCCGTGGCAAGCCGGATCAGGCTGGAGGACCGGGAGTGCCCGCTGTCCACGACGGTGGAACACGTCGGCGAGTGGTGGACACTGCTGATCCTCCACGACGCCTTCGACGGCTACACCCGCTTCGACCAGTTCCAGGAGAGCCTGGGCATCTCCTCCAGCATGCTCACCACCCGGCTGAAGACCCTGGTCGCGGACGGTCTGCTGGAGCGCCGGCCCTACCAGACCAGCCCCGTCCGGCACGAGTACGTACTCACCGAACTCGGGCGCTCGCTGCGCCCGGTGATCGTCGCCCTGGCCGCGTGGGGCAATGCCCGCCTCACGCCGACGGAGCGCAGCATGATCCTTGTCGACGCGCACAGCGGCGAGGAAGTCGAGCCCGTCGTCGTCGACGCCAAAACCGGCCGCCGACTCGACGACAGCACCGCCTACGTCTTCACCGCGGGCCCCGCAGCCAGCAACGCGATGCGCAGCCGCTACGCGGCACGGCCGGCCATTCCCGCGGAAGAGGCGTAAGTGCGCCCGGGAGAGCCTCGTACAGCCTTGAGCAGGGCCGCGAGCACGGGCTGCACCTGACCAGCCTCGCGGCACCGGCTTGTCGCCGGCGTGATGCCTGCCAACCCTCCCCAGTCGTTGAGAAGTGGATCAAGTGAGGCGAGGAGCAACACCGGTCGTTTCCAGGAATCCCCATCACCCCACAGGAAGCGTCGCAAGACGCAGTTCCTTGCCGCCTTCCGCCGCTGCGAACAAGGCAGGCCAAGCCTGTGACCAGGTCATAGGGTTCGCCGTGGCGACCTGCGGCACAGCAGACGGACCCTGGAACCGTGGCGGAATCTCGGCTGCTAAGACATGGCGGCTGGCAGGCGAGCACCCACGTCAACCGCCGCGCCGCCCGTCGAGGGAACGGTCGTCCACTTGCAGTGATGACACGACGGGGCGCCTCGTAGGGCGCCCCTGTCGTTGGCTATCGTCCGCTCGGCTGTCACGCATCGCTCACGGGTTCCGGAAAGTGATCCGGCAGTGATCCGACTTGAACCCTCGGACTCCTCGCCCCCTCGGCAGGAGCTCCACCCGCTCGCAGACCTGCATGACCACCGTTCGCACGTAGTCGATCCGGTCGGGGTCTTCATAGTCCAACTCCTCCCACAGGTACTCGACGTCCCCCAGATCTACCCGCACCCGCTTCGCCGCCAGGTCGGCCAGCTCGGTCCTGATCTTCCCCAAGTCGGCATCACACCTGCCGATGCCTGCACGCATGGTCGATGCGTCGATGTCCCCTACGGCGAACATCTCCGCCAGGGCGGTACGCCTCTCGGATGTGGCCACCTCCTCGGCCAGTAGCTCGGCCTCGCGCTCCTCGTCTGCGGCATCCGTGGCCGGAGCCTGGTTCCATTCCTCGGCTCGGGAGATGACCTGCCGGACCACGTAGGCGTCAAGCGGGTCTGCTGGGCATGTGATGCACCGGCCACCCGAACAGGTGTAGATGCGGTATCGCTCGCCTGCCGCGTCCTTCCGGCTCCAACCCTGCGTAACGACGGCCTGACACTTCGAGCAGCGGACCACGCCGGACAACAGAGCCTTGCGCTTCCCTCCGCCGCCCGTGTTGCGCTCAGGGTCGCTCAGGTAGCGCGCCAGGGCCCGGAACATGCCCTCGGAGACGATCGGCTCCCAGTTGCCTGTGCCGGTTTCCTCGGTCTCCCGTACGCGTCTCCCATCCGGCTTCTCGACCCACTGGGAGTACGTCTGGATGCCCGCGTTCCTCGGCTTCAAGAGGACGCCCCGGAGGTTCGAGCTACGCCACTCCTTGCCGTGCGGCGAGAGCAGCTCGCGAGCGTTCCAGTCCTTCGCGATGGACCACAGGGAGACTCCGGCCAGGACATCCCGGTACGCCTGCCTCAGGGCTTCCGCCTCCTCCTCGCGATGCGTGCCGTCCCGCTCGAAGCCGAAGGGGCGAGTGCTCCAGAAGGGCCTGCCCGACTCCCTGCGGCGCTGATGACCGAGCACCTGACGCTCTACTCGCATCTCGGTTCTCGGTCTCGTTCTCGGCCACCGCAGCGCCGATGCGCGCAGCCAGACGACCCGAAGGAGTTGCCAAGTCCAGGACTCCCTGGGCCTGTGCGGCGGCCAGATGAACGCCGGTCTCCTCGGCCAGGTCCACCAACTCGACCAAGTCTCGTGTCGTGCGGTAGAGGCGGTCGTAGTGCCTGGCTACGACGACATCAGCCGTACCTGTACGAACCAGCTCGACCACGCGCCTCCAGCCTTCACCGCGAGCCGACACCTTGCGGCCCTCAACGACGCGGAACTTCGACGCCGAAGAGTCCTTCTCTGTGATGACCTCTACAACCGTCCAGCCGTTCCGGTCGCACAGTGCCTGGCTCAGTTCGACCTGTTGCGTGAGGTTCCCACCCTTGGACTCCTCGCCCCTCGGGGTCGGGCTGAGCCTGGCGTAGATAATCGCTCGCACTGCCTGTCTCTCCTGCTCGTCGTCGCCCTGCCGATGATGCAACGACATACATGTTCAGTGCGTTACCTACGGCATGTGGCACTGCATGAACCTGGTGTGCGGTCCGGAGGGCAGAGCCAGTGCGGTGCTGCTACGGGCCGGCGAGGTCATCGCAGGCGCCGAACGCGCCCGCAAACGTCGACTCTCAGCCCGAAATGACAAGGAACTGGCCAAAGGGTCCGCACGCCTCGCCACGGCACTCGGGGTGGACCGATCGCTCGACGGCACGGACGCCTGCGCCCCCGAGGGCTCCCCACTGACCCTCCTCACGGGCACCCCCGTCCACTCCGACCAGGTACGCAGTGGTCCTCGCACCGGCGTGGCCGGCGACGGGGGCGTCCACCCGTGGCGCTTCTGGATCGCCAACGACCCGACGGTGAGCCCTTATCGGGCCCATACGCCACGCCGTCGCTCAACTTGACGCGTCCCTGGGGGATCCGTAATGTAGCCCGAGCCGCTTGAACCGGTTACGGCGTTCAGCCAGCAGCCGAGAGTGGCCAACCCACTACCTACGACTTCCCCTCGGCGGGGGCGAGTTCGGCGTGCCTGCATGCCTGAATTCAATCTCGCGGAACTCGATTATGAGTTGCGGAGGGAATCGGTTAACGTAGTGAATGTCGAAAGGCCGCGAGGCGAAAGCACTCAAAGCCCGAATGACAGCCCGCCGACCGGGAATCGGACACGAAAGAGTCTGATAGAGTCGGAAACGCAAGACCGAAGGGAAGCGCCCGGAGGAAAGCCCGAGAGGGTGAGTACAAAGGAAGCGTCCGTTCCTTGAGAACTCAACAGCGTGCCAAAAATCAACGCCAGATATGTTGATACCCCGTCTGCCGGAAACTTCCGGTGGCGAGGTTCCTTTGAAAAAGTCCTGCCGGGCGATGCCTGGCAGGCGCACAGCGAGGACGCTGTGAACCGTTTCGATTATTCCTCGGACGGTTCCGCTCTCGTGGTGTCGTCCCGATTACGGGAAAACATTCACGGAGAGTTTGATCCTGGCTCAGGACGAACGCTGGCGGCGTGCTTAACACATGCAAGTCGAACGATGAAGCCCTTCGGGGTGGATTAGTGGCGAACGGGTGAGTAACACGTGGGCAATCTGCCCTTCACTCTGGGACAAGCCCTGGAAACGGGGTCTAATACCGGATGACACTGCGGACCGCATGGTCTGCGGTTGAAAGCTCCGGCGGTGAAGGATGAGCCCGCGGCCTATCAGCTTGTTGGTGAGGTAGTGGCTCACCAAGGCGACGACGGGTAGCCGGCCTGAGAGGGCGACCGGCCACACTGGGACTGAGACACGGCCCAGACTCCTACGGGAGGCAGCAGTGGGGAATATTGCACAATGGGCGAAAGCCTGATGCAGCGACGCCGCGTGAGGGATGACGGCCTTCGGGTTGTAAACCTCTTTCAGCAGGGAAGAAGCGAAAGTGACGGTACCTGCAGAAGAAGCGCCGGCTAACTACGTGCCAGCAGCCGCGGTAATACGTAGGGCGCAAGCGTTGTCCGGAATTATTGGGCGTAAAGAGCTCGTAGGCGGCTTGTCGCGTCGGTTGTGAAAGCCCGGGGCTTAACCCCGGGTCTGCAGTCGATACGGGCAGGCTAGAGTGTGGTAGGGGAGATCGGAATTCCTGGTGTAGCGGTGAAATGCGCAGATATCAGGAGGAACACCGGTGGCGAAGGCGGATCTCTGGGCCATTACTGACGCTGAGGAGCGAAAGCGTGGGGAGCGAACAGGATTAGATACCCTGGTAGTCCACGCCGTAAACGGTGGGCACTAGGTGTTGGCGACATTCCACGTCGTCGGTGCCGCAGCTAACGCATTAAGTGCCCCGCCTGGGGAGTACGGCCGCAAGGCTAAAACTCAAAGGAATTGACGGGGGCCCGCACAAGCAGCGGAGCATGTGGCTTAATTCGACGCAACGCGAAGAACCTTACCAAGGCTTGACATCACCCGGAAAGCATCAGAGATGGTGCCCCCCTTGTGGTCGGGTGACAGGTGGTGCATGGCTGTCGTCAGCTCGTGTCGTGAGATGTTGGGTTAAGTCCCGCAACGAGCGCAACCCTTGTTCTGTGTTGCCAGCATGCCCTTCGGGGTGATGGGGACTCACAGGAGACTGCCGGGGTCAACTCGGAGGAAGGTGGGGACGACGTCAAGTCATCATGCCCCTTATGTCTTGGGCTGCACACGTGCTACAATGGCAGGTACAAAGAGCTGCGAAGCCGCGAGGCGGAGCGAATCTCAAAAAGCCTGTCTCAGTTCGGATTGGGGTCTGCAACTCGACCCCATGAAGTCGGAGTTGCTAGTAATCGCAGATCAGCATTGCTGCGGTGAATACGTTCCCGGGCCTTGTACACACCGCCCGTCACGTCACGAAAGTCGGTAACACCCGAAGCCGGTGGCCCAACCCCTTGTGGGAGGGAGCTGTCGAAGGTGGGACTGGCGATTGGGACGAAGTCGTAACAAGGTAGCCGTACCGGAAGGTGCGGCTGGATCACCTCCTTTCTAAGGAGCATCTAGGCCGCCGAGCTTGCTCGGTGGTCCAGGGCCATTACGTCGGCACACGTTCGACGGTGGTTGCTCATGGGTGGAACGTTGATTATTCGACCGGGTTCAACGGGTCGGAGGCTGCAAGTACTGCCCCTCGGGGCGTGGAACGCATGATCTCCGGACGGGATCCGGTCGGGCACGCTGTTGGGTGTCTGAGGGTACGGCCGAATGCGGCTGCCTTCAGTGCCGGCCCCAGTGAACTCCGGGTTGTACCGGGGGTGATGGGTGGTTGGTCGTTGTTTGAGAACTGCACAGTGGACGCGAGCATCTGTGGCCAAGTTTTTAAGGGCGCACGGTGGATGCCTTGGCACCAGGAACCGATGAAGGACGTGGGAGGCCACGATAGTCCCCGGGGAGTCGTCAACCAGGCTTTGATCCGGGGGTTTCCGAATGGGGAAACCCGGCAGTCGTCATGGGCTGTCACCCATGCCTGAACACATAGGGCATGTGGAGGGAACGCGGGGAAGTGAAACATCTCAGTACCCGCAGGAAGAGAAAACAACCGTGATTCCGGGAGTAGTGGCGAGCGAAACCGGATGAGGCCAAACCTCAAGCGTGTGAGACCCGGCAGGGGTTGCGCTTGGGGGGTTGTGGGATCTCTCTTCTGTCGTCTGCCGGCGACAGGACGAGTCAGAAACCGTTGATGTAGGCGAAGGACATGCGAAAGGTCCGGCGTAGAGGGTAAGACCCCCGTAGTCGAAACGTCAACGGCTCGTTTGAGAGACACCCAAGTAGCACGGGGCCCGAGAAATCCCGTGTGAATCTGGCGGGACCACCCGCTAAGCCTAAATATTCCCTGGTGACCGATAGCGGATAGTACCGTGAGGGAATGGTGAAAAGTACCGCGGGAGCGGAGTGAAATAGTACCTGAAACCGTGTGCCTACAAGCCGTGGGAGCGTCGCGCATTGAGTTTACTCAGTGCGTCGTGACTGCGTGCCTTTTGAAGAATGAGCCTGCGAGTTTGCGGTGTGTTGCGAGGTTAACCCGTGTGGGGAAGCCGTAGCGAAAGCGAGTCCGAATAGGGCGGTATAGTAGCGCGCTCAAGACCCGAAGCGGAGTGATCTAGCCATGGGCAGGTTGAAGCGGCTGTAAGAGGTCGTGGAGGACCGAACCCACCAGGGTTGAAAACCTGGGGGATGACCTGTGGTTAGGGGTGAAAGGCCAATCAAACTCCGTGATAGCTGGTTCTCCCCGAAATGCATTTAGGTGCAGCGTCGTGTGTTTCTTGCCGGAGGTAGAGCACTGGATAGGCGATGGGCCCTACCGGGTTACTGACCTTAGCCAAACTCCGAATGCCGGTAAGTGAGAGCGCGGCAGTGAGACTGTGGGGGATAAGCTCCATGGTCGAGAGGGAAACAGCCCAGAGCATCGACTAAGGCCCCTAAGCGTACGCTAAGTGGGAAAGGATGTGGAGTCGCACAGACAACCAGGAGGTTGGCTTAGAAGCAGCCACCCTTGAAAGAGTGCGTAATAGCTCACTGGTCTAGTGATTCCGCGCCGACAATGTAGCGGGGCTCAAGCGTACCGCCGAAGTCGTGTCATTGCAGCAATACTCCCAACGGAGGCTGTGATGGGTAGGGGAGCGTCGTGTGCCGGGTGAAGCCGCGCCGGAAGGCAGTGGTGGACGGTTCACGAGTGAGAATGCAGGCATGAGTAGCGATACACACGTGAGAAACGTGTGCGCCGATTGACTAAGGGTTCCTGGGTCAAGCTGATCTGCCCAGGGTAAGTCGGGACCTAAGGCGAGGCCGACAGGCGTAGTCGATGGATAACCGGTTGATATTCCGGTACCCGCTGTGAAGCGTCAAACATCGAGCCCATTAATGCTAAGACCGTGAAGCCGTCCCGGACCCTTCGGGGAAAGGGAAGTGGTGGAGCCGTCGGCCCAAGGTGGTAGTAGGTGAGTGATGGGGTGACGCAGGAAGGTAGTCCATCCCGGGCGGTGGTTGTCCCGGGGTAAGGGTGTAGGCCGTGCGGCAGGCAAATCCGTCGCACATCAAGGCTGAGACCTGATGCCGAGCCGATTGTGGTGAAGTGGATGATCCTATGCTGTCGAGAAAAGCCTCTAGCGAGTTTCATGGCGGCCCGTACCCTAAACCGACTCAGGTGGTCAGGTAGAGAATACCGAGGCGTTCGGGTGAACTATGGTTAAGGAACTCGGCAAAATGCCCCCGTAACTTCGGGAGAAGGGGGGCCATCACTGGTGAGAGGACTTGCTCCTTGAGCTGGGGGTGGCCGCAGAGACCAGCGAGAAGCGACTGTTTACTAAAAACACAGGTCCGTGCGAAGCCGTAAGGCGATGTATACGGACTGACGCCTGCCCGGTGCTGGAACGTTAAGGGGACCGGTTAGTCACTCTTCGGGGTGGCGAAGCTGAGAACTTAAGCGCCAGTAAACGGCGGTGGTAACTATAACCATCCTAAGGTAGCGAAATTCCTTGTCGGGTAAGTTCCGACCTGCACGAATGGCGTAACGACTTCTCGACTGTCTCAACCATAGGCCCGGTGAAATTGCACTACGAGTAAAGATGCTCGTTTCGCGCAGCAGGACGGAAAGACCCCGGGACCTTTACTACAGTTTGATATTGGTGTTCGGTTCGGCTTGTGTAGGATAGCTGGGAGACTGTGAAGCATTGGCGCCAGCCAGTGTGGAGTCGTCGTTGAAATACCAGTCTGGTCGTGCTGGATGTCTAACCTGGGTCCGTGATCCGGATCAGGGACAGTGTCTGATGGGTAGTTTAACTGGGGCGGTTGCCTCCCAAAGAGTAACGGAGGCGCCCAAAGGTTCCCTCAGCCTGGTTGGCAATCAGGTGTTGAGTGTAAGTGCACAAGGGAGCTTGACTGTGAGACCGACGGGTCGAGCAGGGACGAAAGTCGGGACTAGTGATCCGGCGGTGGCTTGTGGAAGCGCCGTCGCTCAACGGATAAAAGGTACCCCGGGGATAACAGGCTGATCTTCCCCAAGAGTCCATATCGACGGGATGGTTTGGCACCTCGATGTCGGCTCGTCGCATCCTGGGGCTGGAGTCGGTCCCAAGGGTTGGGCTGTTCGCCCATTAAAGCGGTACGCGAGCTGGGTTTAGAACGTCGTGAGACAGTTCGGTCCCTATCCGCTGTGCGCGTAGGAGTCTTGAGAAGGGCTGTCCCTAGTACGAGAGGACCGGGACGGACGAACCTCTGGTGTGCCAGTTGTCCTGCCAAGGGCATGGCTGGTTGGCTACGTTCGGAAAGGATAACCGCTGAAAGCATCTAAGCGGGAAGCCTGCTTCGAGATGAGGACTCCCACCCCCTTGAGGGGTTAAGGCTCCCAGTAGACGACTGGGTTGATAGGCCAGATCTGGAAGGCGGGCAACCGCTGGAGGTGACTGGTACTAATAGGCCGAGGGCTTGTCCTCAGTTGCTCGCGTCCACTGTGTTAGTTCTGAGACAACGACCGTTGTCGGCTTTGAGCAGAACATTCAATTGAAGAGTGTGCTTGTTCGCTCGAAACCATTAGGGTTTCGGTGGTCATAGCGTGAGGGAAACGCCCGGTTACATTTCGAACCCGGAAGCTAAGCCTTACAGCGCCGATGGTACTGCAGGGGGGACCCTGTGGGAGAGTAGGACGCCGCCGAACAATCTTTGGAGGACCTCTGGTCCCAGCGACTCGCTGGGGCCAGAGGTCCTTTTTTGTTTTTCCGAAGCGCGCCGGGTACCCGGCTGCGCGAGAATGACTTGCGGTACCGAAGACAGGAGTCACCCATGTCCACCAACTCTCCCGATGAGCGACCCGAGCGCGACCAGCGCCGCCGGGACAGTGGTGACCGCGGCGGCTACCGCGGGGGCCCCCGCCGCGACAACGACCGGGGCGGGTCTGACCGGGGCGGCTTTGGCCGGCGTGATGACCGCCGCGACGGTGATCGAGGCGGCGACCGCGGCGGCTTCCGTCGTGATGACAGCCGTCGTGATGACAGCCGTCGTGATGACAACCGTGGTGGCGGTGGCTTCCGTGGCCGTGATGATCGGCGCGAGGGCGATCGCGGCGGTCGTCCGCCGTTCCGCCGCGACGACCGCCCCAGCGGGCCGCGTCGAGACGACCGTCTCAGCGGGCCGCGTCGCGACGACCGCGACAGTGACCGTGGCTTCCGCCGTGAGGGCGACCGCCCGGCCGTCCGTCGTGACGATGCCAGTCGCCCGCGCCGCGATGACGACCGCGGTGGGTTCCGTCGTGATGACCGTCGTGACAGCGGTGATCGCGGTGGTTTCCGTCGCGACGACAACCGTGGTGGTGGCGGCTTCCGTCGGGACGACAGGCGTGATGACCGGCGTGATGATCGTCGGGGCGATGACCGTGGTGGTTTCCGTCGTGATGACCGTCGTGACAGTGGCGATCGTGGTGGGTTCCGGCGTGACGACCGTGGTGACCGCGGCGGCTTCCGGCGTGACGACCGTCGCGAGGGCGACCGGCCGGCCGTCCGTCGTGATGACAGGCGCGACGACAGGCGGGACGACCGCCGCGACGATCGTCGGGGCGACGACCGAGGCGTCCGTCGCGACGGGGACCGTCCGGCCTTCCGCCGCGACGACCGTCGTGACAGCGGTGATCGTGGTGGCTTCCGCCGTGACGACCGCAGGGATGACCGGCGTGATGATCGTCGGGGCGATGACCGTGGTGGTTTCCGTCGTGATGACCGTCGTGACAGTGGCGATCGCGGTGGCTTCCGGCGTGACGACCGTGGTGACCGCGGCGACTTCCGGCGTGACGACCGCCGCGAGGGCGACCGGCCGGCCGTCCGTCGTGATGACAGGCGCGACGACAGGCGGGACGACCGCCGTGACGACAGCCGGGGCGGCGGCTTCCGTGGCCGCGACGACCGCGAACGCGGTGGTCCCCGTCGTGACGACCGGGGCGGGCGCCCCGGCGGCTTCCGCGGCCGTGACGACCGTGGGGGCGACGACCGGCGCGGTGGTGGCCGTTTCCGTGACGAGCGGGATCGTGACCGTGAGCCGATCAAGCGGCTGCCGATCCCCGATGACGTCACGGGCGAGGAGATCGACAAGGACGTACGGCAGGAGCTCCAGAGCCTGCCCAAGGGGCTTGCCGAGGATGTCTCGCGGAACCTGGTGATGGTCGCCCGGCTCATCGACGAGGACCCCGAGGGCGCGTACGCGTACTCGAAGATCGCCCTGCGGCTGGCGTCGCGCGTCGCCGCCGTACGCGAGGCGGCCGGTTTCGCCGCGTACGCGAACCAGAAGTTCAGCGAGGCTCTCGCCGAGTTCCGGGCGGCGCGTCGGATGACCGGCAGCGTGGAGCTGTGGCCCGTCATGGCGGACTGTGAGCGCGGTCTGGGGCGGCCCGAGAAGGCGCTGGACATGGCGGGTGCGCCCGAGGTGCAGAAGCTGGACAAGGCCGGTCAGGTCGAGATGCGGCTCGTGGCCGCCGGTGCGCGGCGGGACATGGGGCAGCTGGAGGCCGCCATCGTGACCCTCCAGAGTCCGGAGCTCGCGTCGAACTCCGTGCAGCCCTGGACCGCGCGTCTGCGCTACGCGTACGCCGACGCGCTTCTCGCGGCCGGTCGTGAGGGCGAGGCGCGCGAGTGGTTCGCCAAGGCGGTCGAGTCCGACAAGGACGGCAGCACGGACGCCTCCGACCGGCTCGCGGAGCTGGACGGCGTCGAGTTCGTCGACGCGCTCGTCGAGGATGAGGACGAGACCGAGACCGAGACCGAGCTTGACACCGAGACCGAGCTTGAGACCAAGGTCGAGGACGAGGTCGAAGACGAAGACGAGGCCGACGCTCCGAAGGCTGCGCAGGCCCCGGCCGAAGGCGACGGCGACGAAGAGGACGGTTCCGAGGACGACGCTCCTCGGAGCTGACATCCAGGCGCACTGAGCAACACACGGGCGGCGGGACTCCGGAAGGAGTCCCGCCGCCCGTCGGCGTCTCTAGAGGGTGAGAGCCCGCAGCACCAGCCCTGACGCCGGCTTGGGGCCGAACGACGTCGACTTGCGGGGCATCGTGACGCCTTGGCGGGCGAGGTCGCGTACGACCTCCTCGTGGACCGGGTGCATCAGGACTGCTGTGCCGCCGTCGTGCTCCGCCTTCTCGACCGTGGCGGTCGTGTCGTGGATGTACGCGATGTGCTCGGGCGAGTCCTCCGGGATGCCCCAGATGTGGTCGAGGAGCGTGGCGTGCAGGACCGTCGCGTCCAGGGTGCGCCAGGCTTCCGGGTGGTCGGCCGGGATCGTACGGGCGAGGAGGTCGGGGTCCGGGCGATCGACCAGGTGGAAGGCGCCGTCGCCGGCAAGGAGGAAGGCGTTTCCCTCGGCGGCCGCTACGGAGAGGGCCTCCAGGGCTTCGGAGAGGGGGACGTCGAGATGGCGTACCCGGAAGGAGTCCGTGAGGGCGGCCAGGGCGTCGGGGACCGGCAGGCGGTGCAGCAGGCGGTGGATCGCGCGGACGCGGAGCGGAAAGCGCACGGTGTCCACCAGGAGGACCAGGCCGTAGTCCCACGGGCTGGGGGAGGGGTGCTCCGCGCGTAGACGCAGATATGTGGCCCAGCGATGGTGGCCGTCGGCGATGAGGGCCTGATGGTGGTGGAGATCTGTCTGGATCTCGGCCAGCTCGGCCGGATCGGTGACCGCCCACAGACGGTGGCTGAAGCCGTCCTCCGTGGTCGTCGACAGCAGCGGTGTGCGTTCGGCGGTGCGTTCGATGACGGCGGCCGTGCCGACCCGGGAGCCGTTGCCGCGATAAGTCAGCAGCAGGGGTTCGAGGTTGGCGGAGGTGGCGCGCATCAGGGCCGCGCGGTCCGCGACGACGTGGGGCATGACGTCCTCGTGCGGGAGGACGACGGAGTCCGACGGCTCCGACAGGCGCAGGGCGCCGATGACGCCGCGTTGCAGCAGGTCGCCGTCGCGCTGCTCGTACACGTACAGGCCCGGCTCGGGGTCGGTCGTCAGGACGCCTTCCGACAGCCAGCGGCTCAGGGTTTCGGCCGCCTGCTGGTTGCGGGCGGTGGGGGTGCCGTCCTGGGGGAGGATCAGCCGGACGATGTTGTGCGGGTCGGCGGATTCGAGTTCGAGGAGGCCGTCGGGCCGCACGATGACGTCGTACGGCGGGGATGTCACCGCGGCCAGACTGCCGACCCGGTCCGGGTCGTAGCGCAGGCCCCGGAACGGGGTCAGTTCGAGGCCGCTGCGCGCCGCTGTTTCCTCCTCGGGACCTGCATAGTTCATTGAGGCATCGTAAGTGTGTCAGTGGCATGCGCGATGATCGGGGGAAAGGGATCGAACGAGGAGCGATGTGTAATGAGCCAGACCGTCAGGACGCGGCCCGAGGGCACTGGCCAGGCCCTGAGCGAGGCGTACGACACGGCGCTGCTCGATCTGGACGGGGTGGTGTACGCGGGTGGTAACGCGATCGCGTACGCCGTGGAGTCCCTCGCCACGGCCCGTTCGGGCGGGATGCATCTCGCGTACGTCACGAACAACGCGCTGCGTACGCCGGACGTGGTGGCCGAGCACCTGACGGAGCTGGGCATACCGACGGAGGCATCCGATGTCATCACTTCGGCGCAGGCTGCCGCCCGGCTCATCAGCGAGCAGGTGCCTGCGGGCGCGCGCGTGCTGGTCATCGGCGGGGAGGGGCTGCGGGTCGCGCTGCGCGAGCGCGGGCTCGAACCGGTCGAGTCGGCCGACGACGATCCAGCGGCGGTCGTCCAGGGCTTCGGCGGCGCCGACCTGCCCTGGGGGCGCTTCGCGGAGGCGTGCTACGCCATCGCGCGCGGGGTGCCGTGGTTCGCGTCCAACACGGATCTGACGATCCCGAGTGCGCGGGGAATCGCTCCGGGCAACGGCGCGGCGGTCGAGGTCGTGCGCATCGCCACGGGCGCCGAGCCACAGGTGGCGGGCAAGCCCCTGCCCCCGATGCACCGCGAGACGATCCTGCGGACCGGGGCGAAGCGGCCGCTGGTGGTCGGCGACCGGCTGGACACGGACATCGAGGGCGCGTTCAACGGCGAGGTGGACTCGCTGCTCGTGCTCACCGGCGTGACGGACGGCGCGCAGCTTCTCGCGGCCCCGCCGCAGCACCGGCCGACGTACGTCGACTCGGATCTGCGCGGTCTGCTCACCGGGCAGCCCGAGGTCGTCGAGGCGGGCGACGGGTTCCGCTGCGGCGGCTGGACGGCGACGGCCGGCAGCATGGGGGCGACGTCGGGAGCTTGGGGGCGGCTGGAGCTGGAGGGCGACGGCGAGGCCCTCGACGGGCTGCGGGCGCTGTGCGCGGCGGCGTGGACGGCGGCCGGGGAAGGCACCTGCGAGCTGGACGGGGGGAAGGCGCTGGCGCGGCTGGGGCTTTGAGTACACCCCGGGCATCCGGCAGCGAGGCGGTCGACGGCTCGTCAGCGACTGTCCGGGTACTCGGTCAACTCATGGACGACTCTTCGGGCATTCGGGTGACTCATCAGCGACTGCTCCGACGATCGACTGCTCACCAGTGACCCCGGACAGTCGGCGGCTCATCAGCGGTGACGGGGGGATCGAGTCGCGATGCGAGGGTAGGCTAACCTAACCTCGTGTTGGTCGACAGTCCTCCCGAACAGCGCGCGGAGACCGCCCCCGCGCCCCCAACCCGCAGGGCGATACGTGCCTTTGGGCTCCTCGCGTCCGTGGGGGTCCTGGTGCTCGTCGCCCTCGCGAGTATCGCGATCGGTGCGAAGGCTCTGCCGCTGGACCAGGTCTGGCACGGCCTGTTCCACGACTCGGGGACATACGCCGACGTCGTGGTCGCCGACCGGGTCTCCCGTACCGTCCTCGGGCTGCTGGTCGGCGCCGCGCTCGGATTGTCCGGTGCCGTCCTCCAGGCGCTCACCCGCAATCCGCTGGCCGACCCCGGACTGCTCGGCATCAACGCGGGCGCGTCCGCCGCGGTCGTCACCGCCATCACGTATTTCGGCGTCACGAGTCTGAGCGGCTACGTCTGGTTCGCCTTCTTCGGGGCGGCGGCGGTGGGGGCTCTGGTCTGGTTCCTGGGCGGCAGCCGGGGTGCGACGCCGGTGCGGCTCGCGCTCGCGGGCACCGCGATCAGCGCCGCCCTCTACGGTTACCTCCAGGCCGTGATGATCATGGACGACGCCGCGCTCGGCAAGATGCGCTTCTGGACCGTCGGTTCGCTGGCGTCGGCCACCGACACGACCATCAAGCAGGTATTGCCGTTTCTCGCGGTCGGCACGGTCGTCGCGCTGGCCCTGGCCCGGCCGCTGAATGCCGTGGCCATGGGCGACGACACCGCCCGCGCGCTCGGCGCCAACCTGAACCGCACCCGCGCGCTGTCCATGGCCGCCGCGACCGTGCTGTGCGGTGCCGCGACCGCCGCCTGCGGGCCGATCGTCTTCGTCGGGCTGATGGTCCCGCACGTCGTACGGTCCTTCACCGGGCCCGACCTGCGCTGGATCCTGCCGTACGCCACCGTCCTGTCGCCCGTGCTGCTGCTCGGCGCCGATGTGCTCGGGCGGATGGTCGCCCGGCCCGCTGAGCTGCAGGTCGGCATCGTCACCGCGGTCCTGGGCGGCCCGGTCTTCATCTATCTCGTACGACGGCGGAGGACGGCACAGCTGTGACGACCACTCGGACGACCACAGACAAGCCGACTCCCGTCATTCGGTCGGTCCGCACGCCCGGCGGTCTCTCCGTCCGGCTCGACGTCAGGGCGTTCACCGTCGTCGTGCTGCTGCTGGTGGCCGCGCTCGCCGCGAGTGTGGTGCTGATCGGCACCGGCGACTTCCCGATATCGGCCGCCGACGTCCTCAAGACGCTGGTCGGCAACGGCAGTGCGAGCCAGGAGTTCATCGTCAACGACCTGCGGCTGCCGCGGGTCCTCGTCGGACTGCTCGTGGGGGCTTCGCTCGGGCTCGGCGGGGCGCTCTTCCAGTCCATCTCCCGCAATCCGCTGGGCAGTCCGGACGTGCTCGGCCTCGGGCAGGGTTCGACGGCCGGCGCGCTCGTGATGATCGTGCTGTTCTCGGGGAGCGCGAACCAGGTCGCCCTCGGGGCGCTCATCGGCGGTCTCGTGACCGGACTCGCCATCTATCTGCTTGCCTGGAAGCGGGGCGTGCACGGTTATCGGCTGGTCCTGGTCGGTATCGGTGTCTCCGCGATCGTCACGGCGGTCAACGGCTATCTGCTCACCAAGGCCGACATCGTCGACGCGGCCCGCGCGGTCGTCTGGATGACCGGCTCGCTCAACGGCCGTGACTGGGACCAGGTCTGGCCCCTGCTCGTCATGTGCGCCGTCCTCGTACCGCTCGTCCTGGGCAATGCGCGGGGGCTGCGCATGATGGAGATGGGCGACGACGTCTCGTACGCCCTCGGAGTGCGCGTCGAGCGGACGCGGCTGCTGCTGATGCTGGCCGCGGTGCTCCTCACCGCGGGCGCCACCGCCGCCGCGGGCCCTGTCGGCTTCGTGGCGCTCACCGCGCCGCAGCTGGCACGGCGGCTGACCCGGTCGCCCGGACCGAACCTGGTGCCGTCGATGTGCATGGGCGCGACCCTGCTGATCGTCGCGGACTGGGCCTCCCAGCGGGCCTTCGGCGCCGACCAGCTGCCCGTCGGCGTCGTGACCGGAGTCCTGGGCGGGGTCTATCTGCTGTGGCTCCTTGTCACCGAGCGCAAGGCAGGCCGGATTTGAACATCAAGAGGAGCGCTACGACTGTGAACCGCCTGTCCGCAGACAACGTCACCCTCGGCTACGACCAGCGCGTCATCGCGGAGAAGCTGTCGGTGGAGATCCCCGACAACTCCTTCACCGTGATCGTCGGCCCGAACGCCTGCGGCAAATCCACGCTGTTGCGTGCCCTTTCGCGGATGCTGAAGCCCTCCGAGGGGCGGGTGCTGCTCGACGGACAGGTCATCCAGTCGATGCCGGCGAAGAAGGTGGCCCGCACGCTCGGACTGCTGCCGCAGTCGTCGATCGCGCCGGACGGGATCACGGTCGGCGACCTGGTCGGCCGGGGTCGCTATCCGCACCAGGGGCTGCTGCGCCAGTGGTCGACGGAGGACGAGCGGGTGGTGCAGGAGTCGATGGCCTCGACCGGGGTCGCCGAGCTCGCCGATCGCTTTGTCGACGAATTGTCGGGCGGTCAGCGGCAACGCGTGTGGATCGCGATGGCGCTCACCCAGCAGACCCCGCTGCTGCTTCTGGACGAGCCGACGACCTACCTCGACATCCAGCACCAGATCGACGTGCTCGACCTGTGCGCGGAGCTTCACGAGGAACGGGGGCGGACGCTGGTCGCGGTCCTGCACGACCTCAATCACGCCGCCAGGTACGCCACCCACCTCATCGCCCTGCGCGACGGCGAGGTCATCGCCGAGGGCGCGCCGAACGACATCGTCACGGCCGAGCTGGTCGAGCAGGTCTTCGGGCTGCGCTGCCAGGTCATCGACGACCCGGAGACGGGGACGCCGCTGGTGGTGCCGGCGGCACGCAAGGCACGTACGGCCGCGTCGGTATCGGCTGCATCGGTCGCGTCGGCATCGGCTGTGTCCGGATCGGCTGTATCGGCTACAGAAGGGTCCTGAGGCGGAACAGGTCCCGCAGGCCCGCCTCCAGCTTCACCCGGCCCGAGCCCCAGGCCTTCGCGAAGTGCAGGTCGCCGTTCACCATCGACACCAGGTCGTCCCCCTTCATCGTGAGCCGGATCTGGGCCTTCTCGCGGGGCGGGCCCTGGAGCGTGTCGAGCACCTCGATCCGGCCGTCCCTGAGACGGCCCACGAAGGTGATGTCCAGGTCGGTGATACGGCAGCTCAGCGAGCGGTCCAGGGCCGCAGCGCTGCGTACGTCCCCTTCGGCGCCAGCAAGGTTGTCCGAGAGCTTGTCGAGTGCGGTGCGGCACTCCTCAATCGTCGCCATCGTGATCGACGGTACCGCAGCGCTTCGCGGTAGCGTCGGGGCATGAGCGACTCATTGCCGGAGACCGAGGTCCGGCAGGACGTGCGGGCACCGGAGCCCGGCACTGCCTTCGAACCGGACGCCGGGCCCGTGGCCGGACCCGAACCCGAGGCCGGCCCTGCGGCCGGACCCGAACCCGACGATGAGCCGGGTGCCGGGCTCGCGGTCGAACCCTCGTACGACCCCGCCGCCCCGGCTCCGCTGAACGTGGACCGCACCCCCACCGGCAACGCCGACGTCGACGCCCAGCTCGACCGGCTGGCCGATGCCGACCACCTCGCCACGGACGGGCACGTCGAGGTGTACGAGGATGTACATCGGGGGCTGCGCGACGCGCTCACCGCGCTCGACGCCCGCCCGGGACCTCCGGCGCCCCCATCGACGTACGGCCCTAGGAGCTGAACCGAACGTGGCAGGAGTGGCACGCCGCCGACTCGACGCCGAGCTGGTCCGCCGGAAGCTGGCGCGCTCGCGCGAGCATGCCAGCCAGCTGATCGCCGCGGGGCGGGTCACCGTCGGCAAGACCCTCGCGACCAAGCCCGCCACGCAGGTGGAGACCGCGGCCGCGATCGTGGTCACCCAGGACGACAGTGACCCCGACTACGTCTCGCGCGGCGGGCACAAGCTCGCGGGCGCCCTGGCGGCCTTCGTGCCGCAGGGGCTGAAGGTCGAGGGCAGGCGCGCACTGGACGCCGGGGCGTCCACCGGAGGCTTCACCGACGTACTGCTGCGCGCGGGCGCCGCCCATGTCGTCGCCGTCGACGTCGGCTACGGACAACTCGCCTGGTCTCTTCAGAGCGATGAACGCGTCACCGTCAAGGACCGTACGAACGTACGCGAGTTGACGTTGGAGGCGATCGATGGGGAGCCCGTGGATCTTGTCGTCGGGGATCTGTCCTTCATCCCGCTCGGACTGGTGCTGCCCGCCCTCGTGCGGTGCGCGGCGCCGGATGCCGACCTGGTGATGATGGTGAAGCCGCAGTTCGAGGTGGGGAAGGATCGGTTGGGGAGCGGCGGTGTCGTACGCAGCCCCGAACTGCGCGCGGAGGCCGTGCGCGGAGTGGCCGAACGAGCCCGGGAACTGGGGCTCGGAGTGCAGGGGGTGACCGCAAGCCCGTTGCCCGGACCCTCGGGCAATGTCGAGTACTTTCTGTGGCTGCGTGCCGGGGCACCCGAACTCGACCCGGCCGACGTTGACCGTGCAGTGGCGGAGGGGCCGCGTTGACACAGACCCGAGCTCGTACTGTTTTCCTGCTGGCCCACACCGGGCGGCCGGCAGCCATCCGCAGCGCCGAGTTGGTGGTCCAGGGGCTGTTGCGCTCCGGGATCGGCGTACGGGTCCTGGAGGCGGAGGCGGCCGACCTGCCGCTGCCGGGCGAGGTGGAGCTGGTCAAGGAGGCGACTCCGCAGTGCCTCGACGGCTGCGAACTGCTGATCGTGCTGGGCGGTGACGGCACGCTGCTGCGCGGCGCCGAGTTCGCCCGCGCCTCAGGGGTGCCGATGCTCGGCGTCAATCTCGGCCGCGTCGGCTTCCTCGCGGAGGCCGAGCGCGACGACCTCGACAAGGTGGTCGACCGGGTGGTGACGAAGGCGTACGAGGTCGAGGAGCGGATGACCGTCGACGTCGTCGTGCACAGCAACGGCGACATCGTGCACACCGACTGGGCGCTGAACGAGGCGGCCGTGCAGAAGGCGGGCGCCGAGAAGCTGCTGGAAGTCGTGCTGGAGATCGACGGGCGGCCGGTGACCGGGTTCGGCTGCGACGGGATCGTGCTGTCCACGCCGACCGGTTCGACGGCGTACGCGTTCTCCGCCGGCGGGCCCGTGGTGTGGCCGGAGGTCGAGGCGCTGCTCATGGTGCCGATCAGCGCGCACGCGCTGTTCGCCAAACCGCTGGTGACCTCGCCGGACTCCGTGCTCGCCGTGGAGGTGCTGCCGCACATTCCGCCGGGAGTGCTGTGGTGCGACGGGCGGCGGACGGTGGAGCTGCCGCCGGGGGCGCGGGTGGAGGTGCGGCGGGGGGCTGTGCCGGTGCGCTTGGCCCGGCTGCACCACGCTTCGTTCACCGACCGGCTGGTGGCCAAGTTCGCGTTGCCGGTGTCCGGGTGGCGCGGGGCGCCGCACTAGGCGTACGACGGCTTGTACGGCAGCCCACTCCCGCGGGTGACAACGGCCTCTTTGTGGGGCCTTGTCACCTGCGCCTTCGCGGCAGCGGGGCGGGGCCCGTCGCACACCCGGGCCCCGACCTCGTAAGGTCGTGTCCGTGTTGGAGGAGATGCGGATACGGTCGCTCGGAGTCATCGACGACGCGGTCGTCGAGCTGTCGCCAGGCTTCACCGCCGTGACCGGTGAGACCGGCGCGGGCAAGACGATGGTGGTCACCAGCCTCGGGCTGCTGCTGGGCGGGCGCGCGGACCCGGCCCTCGTACGGATCGGCGCCAAGAACGCCGTCGTGGAGGGGCGGATCGCCGTACCCACGGGCGGGACGGCCGTCGTACGGGCCGAGGAGGCCGGAGCCGAGCTCGACGACGGGGCGCTGCTGATCAGCCGTACCGTTTCGGCCGAGGGGCGGTCGCGGGCGCACCTGGGTGGGCGTTCCGTGCCGGTGGGTGTGCTCGCCGAGATCGCCGACGAGCTCGTCGCCGTGCACGGACAGACCGACCAGCAGGGGCTGCTCAAGCTGTCCCGGCAACGACAGGCCCTCGACCGGTACGCGGGCGACGCGGTCGCCGTGCCGCTCGCCAAGTACGCGGGCGCCTACCGGCGGCTGCGCGCCATCTCGGCCGAGCTGGACGAGATCACCACGCGCGCGCGTGAGCGGGCCCAGGAAGCCGACATGCTGCGCTTCGGGCTCGACGAGATCGCGGCGGTCGAGCCGCGAGCGGGCGAGGACGTGGAGCTGGCCGCCGAGGCCGAGCGCCTCGGCCACGCGGAGGCGCTCGCGTCGGCCGCCACGGCCGCGCACGCCGCGCTCGTGGGCAATCCCGAGGACCCGGAGGGCATCGACGCCACCACGCTCGTCGCGGGGGCGCACCGGGCCCTGGAGGCCGTACGGTCCCACGACTCAGCCCTTGCCGCGCTGTCCGGGCGGATCGGGGAGATCGGGATTCTGCTGGGCGATGTGGCGGGTGAATTGGCGGGGTACGCCGACGACCTCGACGCCGATCCCCTGCGGCTCGCGGCCGTAGAGGAGCGCCGGGCCTCACTCACCCAGCTGACCCGGAAGTACGGCGAGGACATCAACGCGGTGCTGGCCTGGGCCGAAGAAGGGGCCGCTCGGCTCCTCGAACTCGACGGCGACGACGAGCGGATCGGCGAGCTGACCGCCGAGCGGGACGCGCTGCGGACCGAACTGGGCGGGCTCGCCCAGGCGTTGACGGACGCCCGCACGGAGGCCGCCGAGCGGTTCGCCGCCGCCGTGACCGCCGAGCTGGCCTCGCTCGCGATGCCGCACGCGCGCGTGTCGTTCGAGATCCGGCAGACCGACGACCCGGAGGGTGTGGGGGTTGGCGGACGCACGGTCGCGTACGGGCCCGCCGGCGTCGACGAGGTCGAGCTGCTGCTCGCCCCGCATCCCGGGGCGCCGCCGCGGCCGATCGCCAAGGGGGCGTCGGGCGGTGAGCTGTCGCGCGTGATGCTCGCGGTGGAGGTCGTGTTCGCGGGTACGGATCCGGTGCCGACGTATTTGTTCGACGAGGTCGACGCGGGGGTCGGCGGCAAGGCCGCGGTCGAGATCGGGCGGCGGTTGGCGCGGCTCGCGAAGACCGCGCAGGTGGTCGTGGTGACGCATCTGCCGCAGGTGGCCGCGTTCGCCGACCGGCAGTTGCTGGTGGAGAAGACCAACGACGGGTCGGTGACCCGGTCCGGGGTCAAGGTTCTGGAGGGCGAGGACCGGATCCGTGAGCTGTCCCGGATGCTTGCGGGGCAGGAGGACTCGGAGACGGCTCGGGCACATGCGGAGGAGTTGCTGGCCACGGCTCGGGCCGACGGGTAGCCGTCGGAGGGCCTTCTTCTCCGCCGCTCCGCGGTCTGGTCTCAGCCGCTTCGCGGGGGGTGCCTCTATGTCTTTCGTCAAGCGAGCCGCGGGGTTCTGGCTTCGTAGAAGGTGCCGTCGCGGAGCATCGCGAACAGCACGCTGATGCGGTGGCGGGCCAGGCGGAGAAGAGCCTGCGTGTGGGTCTTTCCGCGGGTCCGGCACTTGTCGTAGTAGGTGCGGGAGGCGGGATCGTGCAGGGCGGCGAACGCGGACAGGAACATCGCTCGCTTGAGCTGCCGGTTGCCGCCTCTGGGCGCGTGTTCGCCGTGGATCGAGGTTCCCGAAGACTTCGTAGTCGGGGCGAGGCCGGCGTAGGAGGCCAGGTGGGCGGCGGTAGGGAAGCTGGTGCCGTCGCCGACGGTGGCCAGCAAGGTGGCGGCAGTCCTGACCGCGACCCCCGGCATCGAGGTCAGGACTGCGGAAAGAGGGTGAGCCTCCAGCAACTGCCCGATCTGCGCTTCCAGGGCTCGTCGCTGTTCGTGAACGGCCGCGAGCGAGCGGGCCAGGGACGGGATCACGACGTCGAGAGTGCCGGTTCCCGGGACCACGACAGTTTGTTCGTCGAGCGCGTCGAAGACCTCGTCGATCAACCGCTGGGCCATGCGCGGGGCCTTGGGCCGGATCACCTCAACCAGCTTGCGGCGTCCGGCTATGCGCAGAGCTTGCGGGGATCCGTAGCGTTCCAGAAGCCAGGTCACGGCCTGATGGTCCAGGCGCGGCCCGAGAACGCGCTCCAGGCTGGGGTGGAACTGGGTGAGCAGGCCGCGTATCCGGTTGGAGGTGCGGGTGGCCTCGGCCGCCAGGTCCTGGTCGAAGCCCACCAGCACGGTCAGTTCGGCGGTGATCTCGTCGGTCAGCTCCAGCGAGCGCAGGGTGTGCGGCAAGGTCCGGGCTGCGTCCGCGATCACCGCGGCGTCCTTCGCGTCGGTCTTCGCCTCGCCGGGATACAGATCGGCGATCCGCCGCATCGTGAGTCCGGGCAGGTAGGCGACCTTGCAGCCGGCGTCCCGGGCGACCGTCAGGGGCAGGGCGCCGATCGAGGCGGGCTGGTCCACGATCACCAGCACGGTGCCGAACTTCGCGGCCAACTTGTCGAAGACGGCCCGAAGCTTCGGCTCGCTGTTGGGCAGCTGTTTGTCGAAGACCTTCTTGCCGGCCGGGGTGAGGCCGTGCCCGTGGTGGACGCTCTTGCCGACGTCCAGGCCGAGGAAGACGCCCACGTCGTCGATGTCGTACAACCCATCCTCCCGAGCGGGGTTCGTGTGGTGCTGGCCAGGGCGTTGGCGTCGTATGCGCGCATCCACGTTATGCAGACCTGCCGCCCGCGGGATGCCGGGCATTGCGCCAGGCCAGGCGGTGGTCAGACCTCTCATCAGCGTCTCCAACGGCGCCTCTCGGGCCCGGTGACACCACCCCCCAGGTCATCCGTTCGACAGGGGGGAACAGTCATGCCGGGCCCGGAGGCCAGCGGCCCTCTTGCAGGACCGCGAAGAAGATAACGGGGGGGGGCTTTGACCGCCCCGGGGTCCGGTCTCCGCCGCTCCGCGGCGGGGTTTCCCGCCCGCCTGCCCGTGGCGACCGCTCCGCGGTCCCTGTATCCGGCCCGCTCCACGGGCCCTTAGGGTTTCCGGGATCAGCACATTTGTGGGTAGGGGTGCCGCATTCGGCACGGCTGCGGCGGTCACCCGAGCGGGAATCGCCGCCCTGCGTTCCAAGGCGCCGGGCGGTCCCGAGCGCTGGGAGCGCAAGAACTTCGCCGGACGGACCGTCGAGCTGTACGCGGGCCCGGTGCGTGTGGCGTACGACGATGTCGTGGGCGCGGATGACCCCCGGCGTGGGTTCCGGGCACACCTGGGGGCGCTGCGGGACGGTGATGTCATACCCGGCTCATACGGTATTCGGCATGAGCCAACCGAAGTTAGGCAGGACCGCGATCACACCAGGCGAGTCCGCAGCCATCAACTGCCGCATCTCGCACACCAAAGACGAGGATCAGACCGGAGTCGACCGGCAGGAACGCATCTGCCGGGTGATCGCCGAGCGGCTTCAACTCCGTGTCGAGTCGGCCCATGTCTAGGTGGACAACAACCGTTCCGCCTGGCAGCGCAACCGTAAGCGGCCAGGTTGGGAAGAGATGCTCAAGGCGATGGGGAGGGAGAGATCCGCCATGTCATCGTCTACCACCCCGACCGGCTCATGAGGCAGCCCAGGGATCCCGAAGAGTTGCTCTCCATAGCCGACGACAAGCGCATCCTCCTGCCCTGAGAAGCGAACCGACGCGATCTGTCAGACCCGGACGACCGGTTCATCCTCCGCATCGAAGTGGCACACGCCTGACGCTCCTCTGACGATGCGTCTCGAAGGATCAAAGACGCTCTGGCGGACAGGGCGCGCGGGGGCGAGGTCATCGAGAACGAGGCGGAGATCGTGCGCGAGGACTTCCGCCGCTACCTGGATGGTGAATCACCGGAGGGGATCGCTCAGGACCTCACTGCACGTTCAATCCCCACAGCCAAGGGAAAGCCATGGCCGCCTGAGAACGTTCGCCATGTGCTGTCGTCTTTGTGGCCGGCATCCGGATCCACCGGGGCGTAGAGGTGGGAGTCGGAGCGTGGCCCGCCATCATCGACCGTGGCCAGTGGGACGAGGTCCAAAGGTTCAGGGAGTTCCGAGCCGCGCGCCGAGGGCGAGCAGAAGCGGACGTGGTCGCGGACGCAGAGGCCGAAGCCAACTGGACGAGGCTGGAGAAAGGCGAGGAACACGCGCGCATGAACGCGATCTATCGGTTCCTGTTCGCTGCTGTGATCGTCCGCCCGCCGACGTCGAAGGGCAGGGTGTTCGACACCGATCGAGTGGAGATCGAGCCGAACCCGCTCGACTAGGAAGCGCATCGCAGGTAGATCCGCGAACGTCGAAAGAATCTTGCTTGGCGTGTGACTGTGCCCAGTGTTTGAGGTCAGCCGTGCCCTGGTGCCGGATCCGTCTGCGGCACCGCATAACCGGGCACGGAGGGCCACCGAACCGTCAACACGACTGATTCTTCCTCGGCGAACCAGGAGTGATCGATTCCGTGCCCCCACACGACGTAGTCACCCTGCTGTTCCAAGAGAACACTGCGGCCGCGGAATTCAACGCGGAAGCGCCCGCTGATGAGGACCAGGAGAGCTGTTCGTTCCTCGCCCTTCACCCACGCTGCTCGCTCATCGCCGCACGGGTGAACGCCCCATTTGATCTCCACGGCCGAACTGTGCCGAGGGTCGCCAGCACCTTTGAAGTGCCCCAGGAGCCAACCCCGGTCGAGCGCTGCGTCCTTGCCGGCGTTCCCCACGTACACGCATCCATCCACGCACCCGGACACTAGCAGCGGGCTGCGTGAGCATGATCAACCCATCCGCGACGGATAGTAGTGCCGCATCAGGCAACGTTCGCCCTGTTGACGACCTTGCGTAGGCGTTCGTCGGCGGCTTGCCTGTTCCGCCAGTCAGGGTGCTGGGCCGGGTGACGCTATTGCGGCTTTGCGAGCCACTCCTCGAAGGTGGTTGGCGCTATGCGGGCGCCCTCGCCGGGCAGGAGTACGTCGCCGGCCCACTCCGGGCCGAGCAGCGATGACCACGTCGGCACGAGCTTGACCGCGTGTCCGCGCGCGTCGTGGGTGCGCCGGGCCATGTCCACCAGGTCCTGCGTCTCCGGGCCGGCGACATCGCGGTAACGCCCCTGCGGTGCGCTCGTGGCGATCTCGGTGAGGATGTCGGCCACGTCCGTGGGAGCGATCGGCTGTACGAGCAGCGGTGCGATCGTGGCGACGCCGTCCTGCTCGGTCCAACTTGTCAACGTTGCGGCGAAGTCGTGGAACTGCGTGAAAGGAACGATCGTCCATGGCACCGGGCCCTCGGTCACGAGACGCTCCTGCTCGCGTTTGCCGGCGTAGTGCGGATTGCCTTCAATACGATCGACACCGACGATCGAGAGCAGCACATGGTGACGGACACCGGCCCGTTCCTCGGCGGTGAGCAGGTTCCGGGTGGTCGTGCCGAAGTACGCCACCGCCTGGTCCCGGTCGTCTGCCTCGTGGCTCGTGGCGTCCACAACGGCGTCGACGCCGGTCAGTGCGGCGTCCAGACCGTCCCCGGTGGTCAGATCCACGCCGAGTGAGCGGCTGATGCGCACGACTTCGTGGCCGGCCTGTTCCAGGGCCGCGACTGTGCGGGCCCCGATGTTCCCGGTTGCGCCGGCGATGGCGATGCGCATGGTGATCTCTCCTCCGTCACTCGGGCTGCCCTTCCCAGCGTCACCCTCAGCGGCCACGACCACATCCCGGCAGTCGGTGTCCTAGTGCCGTATCAGGCAACGTTTGCCCTGTTGTGGTGTGACGCGCCGCTCGGGTGCTGGCGCAGCGGTGCGTCACCATGAGTCGGTCCGGGTGGCAGAACGTGTGCGGGTTCGTGAGATCGATGACGATGAAGGCCGGAGGTTGCTGCAAAGCCCGGCACCTGGATCGGTGTTCCGGACTCCGCACTGTCGATCTCGCGGATCAGCCTCCGGAGGGACGCGGGGCGCGCAGGTGCGCCCGTTCCTTCAGCTCCTCCTCGTCGACCAGCGTGAGCATCGGCTGACCCGGCGCGCACACCATGGTCACCACGAACTTGGTCGGTGCGTCCGACAGGGCGTTGCCGTCCTGGTAGTGGATCACGTCACCGCCTGGCTCCCAGAACGTCCCACCGGCCTCGACCACACGCTCCGGCTCACCCTCGAGCTCGAACCGGAGCGCGCCCTCCATCACGTAGCCGAACGACGGGCCCGAGTGGCGATGCGGAGGGAGCCCGGGGTGACCGGGAGGCCACTCGACGAGGATGGTCATTCCCGAACCACCTTCGGGAAAGAAGGGCGGAGTGACTTCCTGCAGCAACTTGACTTCGGGCGGCAAGGAGACCTCATGGGCGCTCCCGTGCTCTGTGTCCTTCGCTGACATGTACCACACCTCCGTAAGCCTGCCCAGACGATCTTGCGTTGGTCACCGCATTCCGGACGGGTGTACCGACCCACTCGTTCGGCGGTGACCAAGTTCGCCGGTTCCCGGCTCACACAACTCGCTTCGCGATGAGGACAGGCCACAGCCCGCATCCGTGACAGGCCGTGTGCCTTCTGCCTCGCCCAAACGGTCTCGACACCACCCTGCCTCCCGTCGGCGGCCGCCACAATCCGAGAGCCAGCGGCATCGAGACCGCATCGGCGGGCATCTAGCGCCGTATCAAGCAGCGTCTGCACTGTTGTGGTGTGACGCGCCGCTCGGGTGCTGGCGCAGCGGTGCGTCACCATGAGTCGGTCCGGGTGGCAGCACGTGTGCGGGTTCGTGCGATCGATGACGATGAAGGCCGGAGGTTGCTGCGGATCATCCGCAGAGGCACCGGCTCGGTCGTGACGTGGCGGCGGGCCCAGACGGTGCTGCTGTCAGCACACCTGGAAGGCCTCGCGCGACCCCGACTACGCCGCGAAGAAGGCCCGTATCGAGCACCTCTACGCGATCGCCCACGGCGAGGTCATACCCGAAGTCGGTGAGCCGGTCGTGGTCTTGTGCGTCGATGAGTTCGGTCCGCTCAACCTCCAGCCGCACCCCGGCAGGCAGTGGGCCGAACGCGGCGGCAAGCACAAGGATCCCGAGCGCGAACCCACGCCGCGGCGGCGGGCGATCCTCGGTGCCGGCAGCGTGGGTGGGCTCGTCACGCAGTACGTAAGCGCTGGCCCCGAACGTCGCCAAGCTCGTGCAGATGCCCGAAGCGCCATGAGCGCCTCGGAAGAAGCGGTGTGGTCTGAAGGCAGACAAGAGGAGTGGGGGCAGCTCCGCTCTGCTCAGCATGCCTTCGAAGCAGCCGCATTGATTGCTGGCGTTCCTCAGGAAGTCACCAGCTGGTACGCGATAACAAGGGCTGCCATGAGCATGGCTTGCCCGGTCAGGGTCGAGCCGGGAATTTCTCTGCGGGTCCGGAAAGCCGGTGTCGTCAACCCCGAACGCGACACGGGCCTCGGACACACCCGTCCGTAGTCGTTTCACAAGGACGTCGCTTGGTCCGCGGCTGGTCCGGGGCGGATGCACTCCCAACTCAATCAGTGACGGAAGCTGTCGCGCTGATCGTGGATGGTGACCTGTGTCGGGTTGCCTGAAGCGCAAGAGGCCTCCAGGCAACCGACTTCGGACTCTAGAAGAACCCAAGTTTCTTGGGGCTGTAGGAACAAAGAATGTTCTTCGTCTGCCGTCTGCTGGCTGTACAGCGGCTTCGCCCACGCTGACCAGCGAAGACGGCGGTCGGTGCGGCTCCTTGGGCGGGGCTGGTCCGGAAACGGTCCGGATCTTGGGACGCTGGGGAGGGGCGCTGCCGTCGACGCCTGCCTCGGGGGCCGCCGTACCCGCGACATCGCCCGCGCCCACAGCGTCCCGGTCCGGTGTGGCGACATGCTGGAGACCGGCATGGGCCGCGCCGCCCTCGCGGCCCTGCCGGGCTCCGCTCTCCCCGGCGACACCTTGGCCTCCCATCGGCGCTCGCCGTGAAGTGCCACCGCAGTGGCGGCCCAGCACCTCGCGGGGAAGCGAAAGCCGGCCGCCTCCCCGGCCGAGCCGCGCCCGGCGGTGTGCAGGGGACAGGCCGGGCGGGACGCTGGGCCGTCCGATCCAGCTGGTCGGCCGGCGGGCCGGCTACCGCGCTTCGCGCAATCGCAGTTACTCAGCGCGGCCCCCCCCGGATGCCCAGGACGGGCGGGGGAGAGGATGCGACGCTGGAGTGAGGGGCCCGCGAGTGGAGGTCCGAGTGCGTCTCATCCGGTCCGAGGCCCTCTCCTTCGGCCTGGCGACCATGTCCCGGTGCGGCTCAATGGATGCGACGCAGAATCGTGCGGTCAGTCTGTGAGCCCGCCGGCCGGGGCACCACTCACCGAGCGTCGCCAGGCGGCCTTACCGCGTGGATCCGGCCCCCCCCGGGACCAGGACCGCGCGACCACCCCGGAAGGCAGGTGCGTCCCATGCACACGTCGACCCGTATCGCCGGTGCCCTCACCGGCCTGACCCTCACCCTCGGTGGTGCGGTCCTCGCCGCTCCCGCGGTCCGGGCGGACATCCCCGCCTGCATACAGATGGCCGAACTGGCCGGTGCCACCGCTTCCGACTCCGTGACAGCGGCCTGCAGCCGTGGCGTGGTCGGAGACCTGCAGAGTTGTGTGACCGGGCTGACCGGGGCCGGAGTGGCGGGCGGCGCCGCGACCGCTGCCTGCCGGGCGGCGGCCCACGAACCGCGTTAGAGGACCGCGCGGGGCAGCCGCCCGCCGGCACCGGTCGGAGGCAGGTACGGCCCGTCTCCTCCCCAACCCCCGGCCTGCCCGGACACAACGCGGCCCCGGTGGGCAGTCTCGACGCCAAG